>NZ_JBVIDR010000012.1:0-278711 GCF_055572275.1 Streptomyces sp. NPDC030798
TGTTGAGTTCTCAAGGAACGGACGCTTCCTTCGTACTCACCCTCTCGGGCTTTCCTCCGGGCGCTTCCCTTCGGTGTTTCCGACTCTATCAGATCTTTTCTCGATCCGATTTCCTCGGTGCTTTCCAGGCTTCCGCTCTCGCGGTTTCCTTTCCGGCGGTTCCGACTTTATCAGAAGTTCTTGGCCGGTCTGACCAGCCACTCATTTCTGAGTAATCGGGGGACGCTTCTCCAAATCGCATGTGCGACTTCTTTGGAAGCAACGTAGATTCTAACGATCGACCCGAACCTGTCCAGCTCCGGGCAACTGTTTGAATCTACCTCCCCACCCGGGCCGTGTCAACCGGTCTGGCGGGGCGAAGAGGACAGTAGCAGCTCACGGGCCTCCGATGCACATCAGGCGGCCGTGGGAGCGGCGGAACTGCGCTCGGCCGGCGTGACGTCGCCCGTCTCCCCGGCGCGTACCGCGCGGCCGCCGAGGACGAAGACGTACGCCAGGAACGCGAGCTCGACCGTCACGCCGATGCCGATGCGGGCCCAGGTGGGCAGGCCGGAGGGGGTCACGAAGCCTTCGATGGCACCGGAGACGAACAGGACCAGCGCGAGGCCGATCGCCATGCCGACGGCGGCTCGTCCCTCCTCGGCGAGGGCGGCGCGGCGGGTGTGGGGGCCCGGGTCGATGACCGTCCAGCCGAGGCGGAGGCCGGTACCGGCGGCGACGAAGACCGCGGTCAGTTCCAGCAGTCCGTGCGGGAGGACCAGACCCAGGAAGGTGTCGAGGCGCCCGGCGGAGGACATGAGGCCGAGCCCCACGCCCAGGTTCAGCATGTTCTCGAAGAGGATCCAGAGGACGGGCAGGCCCAGGAACACGCCCAGGACCAGGCACATCGCGGCGGCCTGGGCGTTGTTGGTCCACACCTGGGCTGCGAAGGCGGCCGCCGGGTGGCTCGAGTAGTAGGTCTCGTACTCGCCGCCGGGACGGGTCAGGTCGCGCAGCCGGCCGGGGGCCGCGATGGTCGACTGCACTTCCGGGTGGGTGCCTATCCACCAGCCCAGGAGGATCGCGAGGGCGGTGGAGATGAGCGCGGTGGGGACCCACCAGTGCCGCGCGCGGTAGACGGCGGCGGGGAAGCCCTGTCCGAGGAAGCGCGTGACGTCGCGCCATGAGGCGCGTCGGGTGCCGGTGACGGCACTGCGCGCGCGTGCCACGAGTTGGCTGAGCCGGCCCGTCAGCTGCGGGTCCGGAGCGCTGGACTGGATGAGCGACAGATGGGTCGCGGTGCGCTGGTAGAGCGCGACGAGTTCGTCGGCCTCGGCGCCGTTGAGGCGGCGCCGACGGCGCAGCAGCGCGTCGAGGCGGTCCCACTCGGCTCGGTGGGCGGAGACGAAGACGTCCAGGTCCATCGGGTCTGCCTGCTCCTCGGCTGGTCGTCCACTGCTCGTCGTGGATGCTCGTGATGCTGTCAGCTTGTCCTACTGCGGCGCGGCGCGCCCTCAGCTTGGCAGACTTGCGGTTCTCGGGGCAGACCAGGGGAAGGACGGCGGGCGTGAGTGAGCTGGTGACCGGTGAGGCGGTGGCGCTCGAACTGCGGCCCGCCAAGCTGCCGAGCAGGGCGTTGGCCATCCTGCTCGACTTGATCGTGGCTGTGGTCGTGTACATCGGCGTGAGCGTCGTGCTGGCCGCGTCGACCTCCTCCCTGGACGACGCCGCCCAGGTCGCGCTGTCGATCGCCACCTTCCTGCTGGTGCTCGTCGGCGGGCCGGTGGCGGTGGAGACGCTCAGCCAGGGCCGCTCGCTGGGGAAGCTGGCGTTCGGGCTTCGGGTGGTGCGGGACGACGGCGGGCCCATCCGGTTCCGGCACGCGCTGGTGCGGGGGGCGATCGGTGTGGTCGAGATCCTGATGACGTTCGGGGTGGTCGCCTGCATCGCCTCGCTCGTGTCGGCGCGGGGGCGGCGGCTCGGAGACGTCTTCGCGGGCACGCTGGTCGTGCGCGAGCGGGTTCCGGCCGGACGGACCGGTCTGGTGCCTCCGCCGCCGCCGTGGCTGGCCGGTCAGTTCGCCGCGCTGGACCTGTCGGCCGTGTCGGACGGGCTGTGGCTCGCCGTCCGGCAGTACCTGACGCGGATGCAGCAGCTCGATCCGCAGGTGTCCTGGGACATGGCGCAGCGGCTCGCGGCCGACGTCGCGGGTCGTACGGGGGCTTCGGTGCCGCACGGGATGCACCCGGCCGCCTTCCTGGCGGCGGTGGTTCACGAGCGGCAGTCGCGGGAGGCGCGGCAGGCGTTCGGAGGCGGGGGTCCCGTCGCGGCGGGCCATGCACCTTCCGGCTTCGCGCCCGGGCCGCACAACCCTGTTCCGTCTGCCTGGTCCCCGGCACAGCCCCAGTCGCAGTTCCGGCCTCAGCCCGAGCCGCAGCCGCTGCCGCAGCCGCAGGCTCAGCCGGAGGCGCGACCGCCGTACGGTCCTCCGGCCGTCGGCTCCGGACCGGACTCCGGCTCCGACTCCGGCTCGGGAGCCCGCTCCACGGGGTTCGCGCCGCCGGCCTAGGCCCGGTCGTGCCGGTGTCTCGTCCGGTTCTGCTCGTCTCTGTCGTCCCGTCCGGTCAGTCGAAGGCCGACGGCGGTGACTGAAGGTCCTCCAGCTCGATCCCGGGCGCTGCAAGGACCACGTCTCCGGCGATGTGCACGGTGTGCCGCTCCCCTGTGTCCAGGGCTGTGACCTGGTATTCGTCCACGGTCAGGGGGCCGTTGTCAGTGGCGTGTGCTTCGCTGTTCACCAAGGCCCAGGACTGGTCCACGGTGCGGGGGGCGAGGACCGGGTCCGTGAAGGCGACGAGGCGCACGCGGGTCGCGGCGTGGGAGGGGGTGAGGCGCAGGAGACGAGCGGTGGCGACGAGGAACGCGGGGGACGTGCCGGTGAAGGCGTGGGCGCGCACATTGCCTTCGGTGGCATCGGTGCCGGTGGGGTCGGTGCGGACCCAGGTGACGCCGTCGAGGGCGGCGCCGCGCACCTGCCAGCCTCCCGCGTGCAGTTCGAGCCGGATGGGGCGGCCGAGGTCGTCCAGGGCGAGGTCGACCGAGCCGCGGTGGTCGCCCGCGGGGGTGGTCAGCTGGGACACGTAGCGCCAGCCGGACGGGCCGGGGGCGCACTGGAAGTGTTCTTCTGCGAGGGGGGTGTGATCGTGCGGATCGTGGAGCGAATAGCGGCCGCGGGGCATGGGGGTCCTGGGTTCTGACGGGCTGAGGTCCGGCCAGGGCTGCCGGGTCCGGCCCGTGCTGCTGGTCCGGCCAACGGGGCAGGCCCCCGGCACGGGGGTGCGGGGGCCTGTCTCGGAGAGGCTGCGGACCGGTCGCCGGGCGGGCGCGTCGGTGCACCGGCGTGCTCGCCCGGCGGATGGGGCACGGGCTACGGCCTCAGGGGCTCAGTAGCGGTAGTGGTCCGACTTGTAGGGGCCCTCGACGTCCACGCCGATGTACGCGGCCTGCTCGGGGCGGAGCTTGGTGAGCTTCACGCCGAGCGCGTCCAGGTGGAGGCGGGCGACCTTCTCGTCGAGGTGCTTGGGCAGCACGTAGACGCCGGTCGGGTACTCGTCGGGCTTGGTGAACAGCTCGATCTGGGCCAGGGTCTGGTCCGCGAAGGAGTTGGACATCACGAACGACGGGTGGCCGGTGGCGTTGCCCAGGTTCAGCAGGCGGCCCTCGGACAGCACGATGATCTTCTTGCCGTCCGGGAAGGTCCAGGTGTGGACCTGCGGCTTGACCTCGTCCTTGACGATGCCGGGGACCTTGGCGAGGCCGGCCATGTCGATCTCGTTGTCGAAGTGGCCGATGTTGCCGACGATCGCCTGGTGCTTCATCTTCGCCATGTCCGAGGCAAGGATGATGTCCTTGTTGCCCGTGGTGGTGACGAAGATGTCGGCGGTCTCGACGACCTCGTCCAGGGTGGTGACCTGGTAGCCGTCCATCGCCGCCTGCAGGGCGCAGATCGGGTCGATCTCGGTGATGATCACGCGGGCGCCCTGGCCGCGCAGGGACTCGGCGCAGCCCTTGCCCACGTCGCCGTAGCCGCAGACGACGGCGGTCTTGCCGCCGATCAGGACGTCGGTGGCGCGGTTGATGCCGTCGACCAGGGAGTGGCGGCAGCCGTACTTGTTGTCGAACTTCGACTTGGTGACGGAGTCGTTGACGTTGATCGCCGGGAAGAGGAGGACGCCGTCGCGCTGCATCTCGTACAGGCGGTGGACGCCGGTGGTGGTCTCCTCGGTGACGCCGCGGATCTCGGAGGCCAGCTGGGTCCACTTCTGGGGGTTCTCGCCCAGGGTGCGGTGCAGCAGCTGGAGGATGACGCGGTGCTCGTCGGACTCGGCGGTCTCCAGGCCGGGGACCTTGCCGTCCTTCTCGTACTCGACGCCCTTGTGGACGAGGAGGGTGGCGTCGCCGCCGTCGTCGAGGATCATGTTGGGGCCGCCGGTGGGGCTGTCCGGCCAGGTCAGCGCCTGCTCGGTGCACCACCAGTACTCCTCCAGAGTCTCGCCCTTCCAGGCGAAGACCGGGATGCCCTGCGGGTTGTCGGGCGTGCCGTTCGGGCCGACGGCGATGGCGGCGGCCGCGTGGTCCTGGGTGGAGAAGATGTTGCAGGAGGCCCAGCGGACGCGCGCGCCCAGGGCGACCAGGGTCTCGATGAGGACGGCGGTCTGCACGGTCATGTGCAGGGAGCCGGTGATGCGGGCGCCGGCGAGGGGCTGGGCGTCGGCGTACTCCTTGCGGATCGCCATCAGGCCCGGCATCTCGTGCTCGGCGAGGGTGATCTCCTTGCGGCCGAAGTCGGCCAGGGAGAGGTCGGCGACCTTGAAGTCCTGTCGGTTGTCGACAGTCGTCATGCGGGCTGCTCCTCGGGTTGGGTCGAGGTGGGTACGGCTGGTCTGCGCGGCGGCGGGCACAGGGGTGCCCGAAGAGGACACAGGCATGCCCACGTACGCGCAGCGCAGTCCGTCGGAGGCCCTCTCTCCCTCGGTGGTCCGCTTCGGGACCGCCCGACCGCCATCAGCAGCGACGTCTGGCTCCGTCCCAAGCTACACCGGAGGGCCGGGCGGCCCCCAGTCCGCCCGCGAACAGTTCACGTCGATCAGGTGACCCGGGCCCGTCCTGGCGCGGTGGCGCTCAGTGGCCGGCGGCGTGCGGCGTGGGGCCGCCGGGGGTGGCCTCGGGGTCGGGGCCCTTGGCGGCCTCGGCCTCGCTGTAGATGTCCGGTTCGAGGTAGATGACCCGGGCGATGGGGACGGCGGCGCGGATACGGGCCTCGGCCGCGTCGATGGCGTTCGCCACCTCGGTGGCCGTGTCGTCGTGCCGGACGGCGATCTTGGCGGCGATGAGCAGTTCCTCCGGGCCGAGGTGGAGGGTGCGCATGTGGATGACGCGCGTGACCGTGGCGCCGTCGACGATGGCGGCCTCGATCTTCTGGACGTCCTCCAGGCCCGCGGCCTCGCCCAGCAGCAGCGACTTGGTCTCGGCGGCCAGGACGAGGGCGATCAGGACGAGGAGGACGCCGATGCAGATGGTGCCGATGCCGTCCCACACGGCGTTGCCGGTGAGCAGGGTGAGGCCGACGCCGCCGAGGGCGAGGACCAGACCGATGAGCGCGCCGAAGTCCTCCAGCAGGACGACGGGCAGCTCGGGCGCCTTGGCCCGGCGGATGAACTGCGCCCAGGACAGCTTGCCGCGCAGTTCGTTGGACTCCTTTATGGCCGTGCGGAAGGAGAAGCCCTCGGCGACGATCGCGAAGACGAGGACCGCCACCGGCACGTACCAGTGCTCCAGATCGTGCGGGTGGAGGATCTTCTCGTAGCCCTCGTAGATGGCGAACATGCCGCCGATGGAGAACAGGACGATCGAGACGAGGAAGGCGTAGATGAACCGCTCGCGGCCGTACCCGAAGGGGTGCTGCGGGGTCGCCTCGCGCTGGGCCTTCTTGCCGCCGACCAGCAGCAGGAACTGGTTGCCGGAGTCGGCGAGCGAGTGGACGCCCTCGGCGAGCATCGAGGAGGAGCCGCTGAACGCGAACGCCACGAACTTCGATGCCGCGATCGCGAGGTTGGCGCCGAGTGCCGCCACGATCGCCCTGGTACCGCCTGACGCGCTCATGTCTCCGCGTTGTCCCTTCGCCCTCGTACGCCTACGCCGTCCAGGCGTGTGCCCGTCTTTGCCCGTGCTTTGCCGGTGGGCCATTCTTGCAGCCCGCCGGACGGCGGCGCGTCAGGTGTCCACAGCCCTGGTCATACGATCACAGTGGCCCGGAAGACGGTGCCCGCGCCCGACACCTCGGCCTTCTCGCCCGCCGGGACGAAGACGGACTGCCCGGGGGCGAGTTGGTGTTCGCCGGCCCGGACGGCACCGGCCGTGCAGAGCAGGATCTGCGGGGTGTCCAGGGTGAGGTCGTGGGTGGCGCCGCCCTCGGGGAGGACGTACCGGGACAGCCGGAACTCGTCGATCGGGGTCTCGTAGACCTCCTCGCCGTCCGGCGAGGCCTCGGGGCGCAGGACACCCGGGTCGCGGGCCTCGAAGCGGACGACGCGCAGGAGCTCGGGGACGTCCACGTGCTTGGGCGTCAGACCGCAGCGCAGCACGTTGTCGGAGTTGGCCATGATCTCGACGCCCAGGCCGCTGAGGTAGGCGTGCGGGATGCCGGCTCCGAGGAAGAGGGCCTCCCCGGGCTGCAGGCGGACGTGGTTGAGCAGCATGGCCGCGATGACGCCGGGGTCGCCCGGGTAGTGGTGGGCGAGTCCGGCGTACGGGGCGTAGTCGCCGCCGAGACGGACGCAGGCGGCGGTGGCCTCGGCGACGGTGCGCGCCATGTCCTCGGGGTCGGCGCTGAGCACGGCCGTGAGGACCTCGCGCAGGGCCGCGTCCTCGGGGTGGGCGTGCAGCAGGTCGACGTAGGGCTTGAGGGAGTCGACACCGAGACCGGCGAGCAGGTCGGCCGCCCGGACGGGGTCCCGGAAGCCGCACAGGCCGTCGAACTCGGTGAGCGCGCAGATCAGTTCCGGCTTGTGGTTGGCGTCCTTGTAGTTGCGGTGCGGGGCGTCGACGGGGATGCCGCGGCGCTCCTCGTCGGCGTACCCCTCCCGGGCCTGCTCCAGGTTCGGGTGGACCTGGAGGGAGAGCGGGGCGCCGGCAGCGAGGATCTTGAGCAGGAACGGCAGACGCGGGCCGAACTTCGCCACCGTCTTCGCGCCCAGTTCCCGCTCGGGCCCGGCGTCGATGACCTCGACGAGCGTCCCGCGCGCGGTGCGCGAGGGAGCGCCGGGATGCGCGCCCATCCACATCTCGGCCTGCGGTTCTCCGGTGGGCTCCACGCCGAGCAGGTGCGGGATGGCGGTGGGGGAACCCCAGGCGTAGGGGCGGACGGTGTTGTCGAGGCGGTCCATGTCTCTTCTCTGTCTCCGTACGTACGCTGCTCGGCCGGCGCCGTTGCCGGTTCGGGTGCCGGTGCGGGCGCCGGGCCTCGCCGGGGCGCCCGGGGGCGGGGTCGAGTGCGGCGCCCGGTCACCCCGGGGCGGGGCCCTGTGCGGCGCCCGGAGCAAGATCAGGCGCTGGAAGCGAGCGCCAGGTAAACGGCGGCGAAATCCGTGACGGCGATCAGTTCCGCGAGGGTCTCCAGTTCGCCGCCCTCGTCCGGTTCGAGCTCGCTGACCGGTGTGTCGTGGCTGAGGGCCACGTCACGGGCGGCGGGGGCGGCGCTGAGGCTGCTGATCGGGCGGTCGCGCAGCAGCACCACGCGCGCGTGCAGAGCGGGCGGCTCCTCCACGCGGTCGCGGAAGAAGTCCTCGGGGTCGGCGCTGGCCGCGAGCGGGCCGGCGAGCAGGGCGCTGTGCGCGGCGAGTGCCTCGGGCAGTTCGGCGACCAGGGCGGGGCGGCCGGCGAGCTCGGCGAGGGCGGCGGCGAAGCGGCGCCCCGCGGGACCGGCGGAGACGCCCTCCGTCCACACCACGGGGAGTGCGTCGGCGAGTTCCGCCGCGAGGGTCTTGGCCGGGTTGCTGTACGTCGCGATGGCCGGCCCGCAGCGTTCGGCGATGCCGTCCAGACGGTCGGCGACCTTCTCCAGGGCCTCCGGCGAAGCGTTCACCAGGCCGATGCGGTCCAGCAGCGCCAGCAGCGGGGTGAGCAGCGCCCAGAAGACGCCCGGGGAGGACGCGGCGAGGGGTTCCTCCTGGTCGTACGGCGCCGTCGCCATCGGTACGAACAGTCCGTGCGCGGCGGCGAGCGCGTCCGCGAGCGGGGTGCGGGGCGGGGCCACGGCGACGACCGAGCAGCCGCGGCGGTAGGCCTGTTCGGCGAGCAGGGAGAGGCTGGGCTCGGTGCCGTCCGGGGTGGCGATCAGGAGCAGGTCCACGGAGCCTGCCCAGCCCGGGAGCTCCCAGCGCAGGGCGCCGGCGGCCGGGGCCACGCCGGTGGGTGCCAGCCGGATGACGGGGCTGCCGGGGCCGGCCAGGGTGCCGATGAGGTCGGCGGTGTGGGTGGCGGCGGCGCCGGGGCCCGCGATGAGGACCGAGCGGGGGCGGCCGTCGGGCTTGAGGTCGCCGACGCCGGCCTCGGCGGCGTGCCGGACGGCGGTGCGGACGCGGGCGCCGGCTTCGGCGGCGCCGCGCAGCAGGCCTCGGCGGTCGGCCTCGGCGAGGCCCTCCGGGGTGTCGAGCAGCGATTCGTCGAGCATGGGCGGCAGCCTCCGATCGCCGGGGGTCCTTGGTGGGTGCCTCGTCGGGACGAGGTGCGGCGCGTCGTTACGCCGGGCGGCGGGCCTCGTCGATGAGCAGGACCGGGATGCCGTCGCGGACCGGGTAGGCCAGGCCGCAGTCCTGGGAGGTGCAGATCAGCTCGGCGTCCTGCTCCTTGAGGGGGGCGTGGCAGGCCGGGCAGGCGAGGATCTCCAGGAGGCCGGCTTCGAGCGGCATGGGGTGTCCCTTCGGGCGGGTGCGGGCTTGTGCTGGTCAGCGTACCGCTGGGGTGGGCGGGGAGGCTCGGTCAGCCGTCGCGGGCGCGAGGGCCGGGCCGGGTGGGTGCCGGCCCACCAGGGGGCTCTCTGCCCCCGGGCAGGCCGGGTCCTCGCGTCAGGCCCGGATGATGGCCAGGGCCTCGTCGCGGATCTTGGTCATCGTGGCTTCGTCCTTCGCCTCCGCGTTCAGGCGCAGCAGCGGTTCGGTGTTGGACGGGCGCACGTTGAACCACCAGTCGGCGGCCGCGACCGTGAGGCCGTCGAGTTCGTCCAGGGTGATGCCGGGGCGGCCCTCGTAGGCGGCACGGATGGCGGCGAGGCGGGCGCTCTGGTCGGTGACGGTGGAGTTGATCTCGCCCGAGCCCGCGTAGCGGTCGTACTGGGCCACGAGGGCGGACAGGGGGCCCTCCTGGCCGCCGAGCGCGGCGAGGACGTGCAGGGCGGCCAGCATGCCCGTGTCGGCGTTCCAGAAGTCCTTGAAGTAGTAGTGGGCCGAGTGCTCGCCGCCGAAGATCGCGCCGGAGCTGGCCATCTCGGCCTTGATGAAGGAGTGGCCGACCCGGGTGCGGACCGGGGTGCCGCCGTTCTCCTTCACCACCTCGGGGACGGTGCGGGACGTGATCAGGTTGTGGATGACCGTGCCCTTTCCGCCGTTGCGGGCCAGCTCGCGGGTGGCGACCAGGGCGGTGATCGCGGAGGGGGAGACCGGGTCGCCGTTCTCGTCCACGACGAAGCAGCGGTCGGCGTCGCCGTCGAAGGCGATGCCCAGGTCGGCGCCCTCCGCCGGAACCCGCTTCTGCAGGTCCACGATGTTGGCCGGGTCCAGCGGGTTGGCCTCGTGGTTCGGGAAGGTGCCGTCCAGTTCGAAGTACATCGGGACGAGGGTCAGGGGCAGGCCGGCGAAGACCGTGGGGACCGTGTGGCCGCCCATGCCGTTGCCGGCGTCGACCACGACCTTCAGGGGGCGGATGGAGCTCAGGTCGACGAGGGAGCGGAGGTGCGCCGCGTACTCCTCCAACGTGTCGCGTGTGCTGAGGGTTCCCGGGGTGGCGGCCGGTTCCGGGGCGCCCTCGGCCAGCCGGCGCTCGACCAGTTCGCGGATCTGCGCGAGACCGGTGTCCTGGCCGACGGGGGCGGCGCCCGCGCGGCACATCTTGATGCCGTTGTACTGGGCCGGGTTGTGGGAGGCCGTGAACATCGCGCCGGGCAGGTTCAGGGCGCCCGAGGCGTAGTAGAGCTGGTCCGTGGAGCACAGCCCGATCTCGGTGACGTCCACGCCGCGCTCGGCCGCTCCGCGCGCGAAGGCGCGGGACAGGGCGGGGGACGAGGGGCGCATGTCGTGGCCGACGACGATCGCCGCCGCACCCGTCACCTCGGCGAAGGCGGCACCGAAGAGGCCGGCCAGTGTCTCGTCCCACTGGTCCGGGACCACTCCGCGTACGTCGTACGCCTTCACGATCTGCGACAGATCAGCCACGGCCAACCCTCCTGAAAGTCCTATGGGTGCCCACAAACTACCCGTCAGGGGTAAGGGGCGGGTGTGCGGACACCAGGTGGACGCCCGGGCGTGCCCCGGGGAGGCGGGTGACGGGCTGCTGGGGGGGCGCTCGGTCGTCCCGCGGTCGGCGGTCGGGCGCGCTCAGTTGTCCGGGGAGCGCAGGACGCGCAGGTGGCCGCGGCGGGCGACCTCCATGGGGTCCGCGGTGCGGCTTCCGCCGCCTGCCTCGGCCGCGCGCTCCTGGGGGCGGGCCGCCTCGCGCACGGCGTTGGCAAGCGCTTCAAGATCGTCTCCGCTGGGCCGCGCGGGGGCGGAGCCGTCGAGGAGGCGGACGACCTCCCAGCCGCGCGGGGCGGTGAGGCGCTCGGAGTGCTCGGCGCACAGGTCGTAGCAGTGGGGTTCGGCGTAGGTGGCGAGCGGGCCGAGGACCGCGGTCGAGTCGGCGTAGACGTACGTCAGCGTCGCGACGGCGGGTCGGCCGCAGGCGGTGCGCGAACAGCGACGTACAGGGCTCACGACGTTGGACGGTACCGCACTCTTGAGCGGGCCGCGACGACTCTGCCCCAGGTCACTCCACCGTGTCGTGCTGTGAAACGCCCCACATGGCCTTCTGGACAGGGGCTGTTGACCTGCGTGTACGGGTCTCGGCCCGGGGTGCGGCAGGACTGCGTCCGGTCATGAGTCGGTACAAATAACGTCAATTGCCTTGAGTTCGACGGTCTCGGAGGGTTACGGAAACGAGCCACACCTTGGCTGGAACGGTCACGTTGCGACAGGGGGCGGCGGGGGGTGACTGCCGCGTGGGGCCGGGCGGGCGGGGCGTGCGGGGACTAGGCTTCACCGGTGATGGACAACCGTGTACCGCCCCGTACCGCCGGCCCCGGGCCCCGTCGCCGTGATCGTCACGGGCGGGGCATGCGGGGGCCGATCGCGCCGCCCCAGGTGCCGTTGGCGGCCAGCCGTGCCGAGGTGTTCGCGGACCTGGTGCAGGACTCCGTGGAGCGGCTCGAGCGGCGCTGGCCGCAACTGGCCGAGGTCGACTTCCTGGTGCTCGAGGTGCCTCGGCTGGAGGGGCGGGGGGTGGAGGCCTGGAGCGACGACGCCGTGCCGTTGGGCGGGATCATTCCTGCGCGGGAGGGGCGGCGGGCTCGGGTGGTGGTGTACCGGCGGCCGGTGGAGATCCGGACCAAGGGGCGGGACGAGAGGGCTGCGCTGGTGCACGAGGTCGTGGTGGAGCAGGTGGCGGAGTTGTTGGGGCTGACGCCGGAGACCGTGGACCCTCGGTACGGGGAGGACTGAGGGCGTTTCCGCGGCTTGCGCCGCCGTTCGCTTGCCCGCGCTCTCCGGTTGCCGCTGCGCCCACCCGTGCCACCCCCGGCGGCACGACTGCCCGCGGCTACGTACCGGCGGGTGGCGCGGGCGGCGTGGGTCACTGCTGGAGTACGGACAGGTCCTGGGTTGCCCGGGGGACCGAGATCAGGGATCTGTCGTTCGGGAGGGTCTGAATGGTGAAGCCCGGGACGCCCTGTTCGGTGGCCGACAGGGTGCGGCTGGCGTAGACGGGGCCTCCGGAGAGGGTTTCCACTGTCAGGGCGTACGTGCCCTTCGCGCCCGAGGGGGGCTGGATGCTCTGCGTGGTGCCCGACTTGACGGTGTAGGTCTTCGAGACCGCGGCCCCGCCTTCACTGCCTGCCGAGGCGGTGACCTTGACCCTGGCGGTGGCGGTGGGGGCCGTCAGGGAGAGGGTCGTCGTCCTGCCGCTGTTGTCGGCCGACGTCGCGCGTGGGCCGACGGGCGACGTGGCGGGGATGAAGGCCGTCTCCTGCTTGCTGCCCTTGCCGCGGACCACCCGCAGGGCGGCCACCACCGGCACCGACTGGTCGGTGGGGGTCAGGACCAGGGAGCCCGCCTCGCCGCGGGTGACATTGCCCAGGTCGGCCGAGGTGGTCATGCCGGACTTGACGTGCAGCGTCTCGTTGCCGGCCGGGGTGATCAGACCGTCGGGCGAGGCCAGGCGTACCTTCAGGTCCGCGTCGGCGTCACCGGGCGTGAAGGCGATCAGGCGGACGTCGGTGGCGTCCTTGGGGATGCCGGGCAGGACGAGACCGGGCGCCGGGTCGGTGGCCGCGGCAAGCCAGTCGCCGCCCGCCTTGTCGTCCAGTGCCTGCACGGCCGCTCCGACCCGGCCACTGCGCACGCTGACGTGCACGGTGAGGTCGCTCTGCCGCTCGTCGGTGAGGGTGGAGAGCAGGATCGGCTCGCTCGCGCGCGGCGGGATCGTGAAGCCGTCCGCCACTGATGACTTGATCGCACCGCCCTTGCCGTACAGCTCGAGGTCGACGACCGCCGCGGAGTCGTCGGGGTTGGTCAGGTGCACGTAGTCGGTGCGATTGGCGGCGGTGCTGGCGCCCGGGAACCAGAACTCGGTGTCGGGGGCCGTGCAGTTGACGCCCTGCAGGCCGCGGCCGGTGCCCGCGACGACCTCGGTGGTCTCCTGGACGGTCCAGCCGGGGGCGAACCTCCCGTCGGCGGTGCCGACCAGCGCGGGCGTGTCCGCGCCGGAGGTGTCGCCGGTGGCCGGGGTGCCGGGCTCCTTCGGGGTGAGGACCGGTTTGCCGGCCTTCTTCTTGGCGCCCTTGCCCCCCTTCTTGGCGCCGCCGGTGTCGCCCGACGCCTGTTCGGTGGCCGCACGGAGTTCGGCCTTGCCGCCACTCGCCGCGCCCTTGGTGACCGGCGTGAACGAGGTGAAGGAGGTGTCGGCGATGTCGGAGATGCTGGGCGCGGGGCACAGCAGGCTGGTGCGCTCCACGGGCAGCTCGGCGGCGGCCCCGGCGGGCCCCGCGCCGGAGGCGGAGGGGGTGTCGAGCGCGGCGAACGCGGTGACGGCGGCCAGCGCGGTCGTGCCGGCGATCAGGGACAGGGTGGTGCGGTTCACTGCTGGCTCCCGTCGGGGCGCTCGCTGCCGGGGCCGTAGGGCTGCTGGGCCGGGTCGTAGCCCTGCGGGTAGGCCGTCGGGTCGTAGGGCATCTGCTCGGCCGTGCCGCCGTAGCCGTAGGGGTCGTACGGGGCGCTCTGGTACGGGTCGCCCTGGTACGCCTGCTGGTCGTAGCCGGCCGCCCGGTACTGGTCCTGGTATTGGTCCTGGTACGCGTGCTGCTGCTGGTCGGTGGCGTAGCCGGCGTAGTCGGTGCCCTGGTGGGCGGCGGCGTCCCACTCGCCGTACTGCTGCTGCGGGACGGCGGCCGGGGTCTGCTCGGGCATCGGCGGTACGCCGGGCTCCTCCGGGGCGGCCGGTTCCTCGGCCTGGGCACGCAGGCGGCGGGCGCGGCGGCCCTCGCCTGCGGTGGCCTGGGCGGGCAGTGGCTGCTCCTCGGGAAGGTCGTCGTCGATGTCCCGGCGGCGGCCGGGCAGGGCGAGGACGACGAGGACGACCGCGAGCGCGCCCTGGGCCCACAGCCAGGCGGTGTGGGCGAGCGGCGCCTCGTAGGTGACGTCCAGCCGGCCGCCCTCGGCGGGCAGTCGGAAGCCCTGGGCCCAGCCGTCGACCGTGGTGCGGGTGAGCAGCCTGCCGTTGAGGCTGGCGGTCCAGCCGTCGGAGGCGGTGTCGGCCAGCCGCAGGACGCGGCTGCCGGAGCCGGACGGGACGGTGGTGTGGATCTCCACCGGCCCTGCGGCGACGGGCACGGCGGTGCCGGAGCCGCCCGCGGGCACGAGGGTGGCGCGGGAGACCTGCTGGTCGACGCGCCACAGGGCGCTGCCGTTCTGCTGGCTGAGCCGGCTCAGGCCGGGGGTGGCGTCCAGGACGCGGGTGATCTCGCGGGGCGCGCCCTTGTGGACGAGGACGTAGCGCACCGCGAAGCCGCCGAGCTGGCCGGCCTGGTCGGCGCCGGAGCCGGCGACGAGGTTGGCGACGACCTTGTCGAGCCGTGCGTTCGCGCCGTCGGCGGCGGCGAGTTCGGCGTCTCCCATGCGGGCGCCGGAGCCGCGGACGAGGCTGTAGCGCACGCGCGCGGTGGAGTCGCTGTCGAGGATCAGGGTGCGGGCCCGGTCGGGGGTGGTGGCGTCCTCCGCGACGAACGCGGGCACCTGCGCGGGGTCGCGGCGCTCCAGCGGGCCGTCGGCGCCGCCGATCATCCAGCCCGCGGCGACGAGCAGCGGGCCGGCGGCCGAGGCGAAGGCGAGCAGGGCGGCGACGGGCTGGCGCCAGCCGAAGCTCTGCTCGGCCACGCGGGCGCGTGCGCCGTCGGCGCCGAGCGCGGCGGCGGCCAGCAGGGCGATGCCGTAGACGAGGGTGGCCGGTCCGGCCCAGGTGGAGTGGTTGGACAGGACGGCGAAGACCAGGCCGGTCAGGGCGATCGCCCAGGCGGTCCGGATGGCCCGCTGCCGCTCGGAGCGCAGGAGGGCGGCCAGGGCGGCGAGGACGATGCCGATGAGCATCAGACCGTGCACGGTGCCGGGGCCACCGGGGCTCGCCCCGAGCAGATCGGTCGCGGAGGCGGAGGAGGCGCCGTAGTCCAGGCCGGCCTCCTTGAAGAAGCCGGTCGGGAGCAGGGTCAGCGACCAGGGGGCGAGGATCAGCAGCGGGGTGCCGAGCTGGGCGAGGAAGCGCAGTCCCTGGGCGACGAGGTCCCCGCGCCGCAGGACCAGCACGCCGAGGCCGAGGATCAGCGCGAGGGGCCAGACGATCGGCGTGAACGCGGTGGTGATGGTGAGCAGCAGGGCGTAGGCCCAGGTGGCGCGCCAACTGCCGGGAGCGCCGGAGCGGTTGGCCAGGCCGCCGGCCGCGATGCCCGCGCGCGCGATGAGCGGCAGCAGCACGGCGAGGACGGCGGTGCCGAGGCGGCCGCCGGCCAGGGCGCCGGTGGCGGCGGGCAGGAAGGCGTAGGCGATGGCCGCCCAGGCACGCAGCAGCCGGGAGGTGACGAGCGGCCGGGAGGCGAAGTAGGCGGTGAGGCCGGCCAGCGGGACGGAGCAGACCAGCAGGACGGTGACCGCGAGCCCGGTGGAGCCGAACAGGAGCGAGGCAAGGGTCGCCACGACGGCGAGGTAGGGCGGTGCGGAGGGGGTGCCGCCGGCGCCGACGGGGTGCCAGGCGGCCCCGTAGGCCGACCAGAGGTCGCCGGCGCCGGGCGGGGCCGGGAGCAGTGCGCCGCCGGCGAGGGCGCCGCCGCCGAGCAGGGCGCGGCAGGCGACGAGGGAGATCACGAGCAAAGCCAGGAAGAGCACCGGTCCGGGTTTGCGGGCGATCCGCTTGAGCCGGGCGAACTGCTCGATCTCCAGGTAGTCGGCGTCGTCGCCGCCGGGTCCGGACTCCACGGCGCCGCCGTGCCGGCCGGCCGAGGTGGTGTCGCTGTCGGAGCCGCCGGAGAAGTTGCCCGCGACCTGTTCCACGGTGGCGCGGACGGTCGCGCCGGGCGGCGGGAAGAGCCGGCGCAGTTCGGCCTTGTCGATCTGCGAGGGGCCGCGGCGGCGCCGTCCGGCGAGGATGCGCTCGGGCCGCAGCAGGGTGCCGAGCAGGCCTCGGATCTCGTCGACGGCCTGTCCGGGGACCTTGCCGACGAGGTAGGCGACGGTCCTCAGGAGCGTGCCGAGGACGAGCCGCAGCAGGATCCAGGGGAGCGCGCCGGCCCGGGTGTTGACCAGGAGGGTGTAGACGGCGCCCGCCTTGTCGACCTTGTGCGGGGATGCGGCGGTGCGGCCCACGCAGTCGACGGTGCGGCGCTCGCGGGCGGCCGCCTCGGCGTGCCGTACGACCGCCTCGGGGGCGACGAGGACGCGGTGGCCGGCCCGGTGGGCGCGCCAGCACAGGTCGACGTCGTCGCGCATCAGGGGCAGCCGGCGGTCGAATCCGCCGAGCTGTTCGAAGACGTCGCGGCGGATCAGCATGCCGGCGGAGGAGACGGACAGCACCGTGCGGACGTGGTCGTGCTGGCCCTGGTCCTGCTCGCGGCGGTCCAGGCCGGTCCAGCGGCGGCCGGAGTTGGCGATGGAGACGCCGACCTCGAGCAGCTGCCTGCGGTCGTACCAGCCGCGCAGTTTGGGGCCGACGACGGCCACGTCGTCCCGGCCGAGCTCGAGTTCGTTGTCGACGACCCGCAGCAGCTGGGCGAGGGCGTCGGGTTCGGGGGCGCAGTCGTCGTGCAGCAGCCAGAGCCACTGGATGGGCTCGCCGTACGGCAGTTCGGGCATGTCGTAGGCGTCGTCGCGCCAGCTGCGGGTGACCGGGTCCCAGCCGCTGGGACGCCTGAGGTACGGCAGCTCGTCGGGGGTGAGCACGGGCGCGGTGCGGGCCGCCTCCTCGACGGCCTGGCCGAAGCCGGTGCGCCGGGCCAGGTGCAGCACCCGGTCGTCGCCGAGGGCCTCGGTGATCAGCTCGGCGGAGCTGTCCGCGCTGCCGGTGTCGGCCGCCACCGCGTACTGGACGGGCCGCTCCTGGCCGAGCAGCCCGGCGAGCGCGTCGGGGAGCCAGCGGGCGCCGTCGTGGGAGACGAGGACCGCGGTCACCACATGGCGCGGGAACTCAGGGAGGACAGCTCCGTCTTGGGCTGCCGTATGGCTGTGCACGGACATCGAGGTACGGGCCCCGGTTCGATGGACTGCGGTGGACGCCTGTGCCTCCTCGCGCGGCGAGGGGACAGCGGGGCGTCTCGGACGAGCGACCACACTATCGGCTGACCACCACGACGGCCCGCCGCCTGTGGACAACCCACTGGCGACGGGCCGTTTGCACGGTATGCCCGGAAGTTCCTCAGACGGCGGCCTTCTTCAGCCGGCGGCGCTCACGCTCGGACAGGCCGCCCCAGATGCCGAAGCGCTCGTCGTTGGCGAGGGCGTACTCGAGGCACTCGGAGCGCACCTCGCACGCGAGGCAGACCTTCTTCGCCTCTCTGGTGGAGCCGCCCTTCTCGGGGAAGAAGGACTCGGGGTCGGTCTGGGCGCACAGCGCGCGCTCCTGCCAGCCGAGTTCCTCGTCCGCGTCGTCGACCAGCAGTTGCTGCACCAGCTCGGTCATGTGCGCCCCTCGTCTGTCTTTCACGTCCCCGTGCGTAGCCGTTACCGATTTCGGCTGAACGACACGAGTGAAATTACAAGTGTGCTGCTCCGGGCGAGTCAAGCCGAGATCTGCTATTGAGCCCGTTATTCACTCTGCGGAACCAAGGCCGTGCGGAAAGTGTTCAAATCGCCATAACCCAGACACGCAGACGAGGCCCGGGAAGGGCCGTCGGACCCCGTACAGGTCTCTGTACGAAGAGAGACGCCCCGGCGTTCGATCGCGTTCCGCGCGGTTTGAGCCGCTCGGATGTGCCCCATGTGTCCCGACACCCCCGTGAGCAAACCTTTCACCCGGGAGAGGAACCGGAAGAGGTGAAACATGTCCCACATACCGGGCGTCGAGTTGACACTGCGGGTGTGAACCGGTGTCCTAGGGGGCATGCTCGCGAACTTGGCACCCACCTCGACCCGCACCGCCGGGTCCCACGGTGCTGCCCGGTCTCGCTGTAGCTGTTGTTGCTGTTCCGGCTGTTGAGCCTTCTCCCGCTCCAGCCGGCGCCGAGCCTTCCTCCACGACTCGGCCGTTCCCTCCTTCGCAGAACCGCTCCCCCGACACGGGCCCCACTCTTCCGCTGAGGAACCTCCGCACCCATGAACAGCGACAACGACCTCCAGATCGCCGGCGACATCCTCGAAGTGCCGCACCTGCTGCAGCCGCCGCGCGAGCACCCGGCCACCGTGGCCGAGTTCGTGGGCCTCGCCCGCGCCATCGCCGCCGACCGCTCCCAGTGGGCCCATCTGGTCCGCTACGACGCCACCACCCGCTGGTACCACCGGCTGCGCACCGGACCGGGCTACGAGGTGTGGCTGCTGTCCTGGGTGCCGGGGCAGGGCAGCGGGCTGCACGACCACGGCCGCTCCTCCGGTGTCCTCACCGTCCTGGAGGGCACCCTGACCGAGCGCACCGAGCGCGGCACGCGCGCGATGGCGGCGGGAGCGCAGCGGGTGTTCGCCCCGGGGTACGTCCACGAGGTGGTCAACGACGCGCTGGAGCCGGCGGTCAGCCTGCACGTGTACTACCCGGGTCTGACCGAGATGCCCATGCACACCGCACCGCACTGCGAGGGGCGCACCGAGCTGCGCCGGATCACCGCCTGAGGGGCCCGGCCGGGCCACGTCCGGTGCCGGGCTGACGCGTTGTCGCACCCGCCTGCAAGACTTGGCGCATGCGCATTGTGGTTCTGGCAGGCGGCATCGGTGGTGCCCGGTTCCTGCGCGGTCTGAAGCGGGCCGTGCCGGACGCGGACGTCACAGTGATCGGCAACACCGGCGACGACATCCACCTCTTCGGGCTGAAGGTCTGCCCGGACCTCGACACGGTGATGTACACGCTGGGCGGCGGCATCAACGAGGAGCAGGGCTGGGGGCGGACCGACGAGACCTTCCACCTCAAGGAGGAACTGGCGGCCTACGGGGTCGGCCCGGAGTGGTTCGGGCTGGGCGACCGGGACTTCGCCACGCACATCGTGCGGACGCAGATGCTGGGCGCCGGCTATCCGCTGAGCGCGGTCACCGAGGCGCTGTGCGACCGCTGGAAGCCGGGCGTGAAGCTGATCCCGATGACCGACGACCGCGTGGAGACCCACGTGGCCGTCGAGATCGACGGCGAGCGCAAGGCGGTCCATTTCCAGGAGTACTGGGTGCGGCTGCGCGCCTCCGTGCCCGCCCAGGCCGTGGTCCCGGTCGGGGCCGAGCAGGCCAAGCCCGCGCCCGGTGTCCTGGAGGCCATCGCCGAGGCGGACGTCATCCTCTTCCCGCCGTCCAACCCGGTCGTCTCCATCGGCACGATCCTGGCCGTGCCCGGCGTCCGGGAGGCGATCGCGGAAGCCGGCGTGCCGGTGGTGGGCCTGTCCCCCATCGTCGGGGACGCGCCCGTGCGCGGGATGGCCGACAAGGTGCTCGCCGCCGTCGGTGTGGAGTCCACGGCCGCCGCGGTCGCCGAGCACTACGGCTCGGGGCTGCTGGACGGCTGGCTGGTCGACACCGTCGACGCGGGCGCGGTCGAGCGGGTCGAGGCGGACGGCATCCGCTGCCGGGCCGTACCGCTGATGATGACCGACGTCGACGCCACCGCGCAGATGGCGCGGGAGGCGCTGGCCCTGGCCGAGGAGGTGCGGGGAGCGTGAACGCGGCAGCCTCCCCCGGGGTGCCGGACCCGCGGCCCGAGTACCGGGTCTGGGCCCTGCCCGGCATCCCCGAGGTGCAGCCCGGTGACGACCTGGCGAAGCTGATCGCCGCCGCCGAACCCGGTCTGGCCGACGGGGACGTGCTGCTCGTCACCTCCAAGATCGTGTCCAAGGCCGAGGGCCGGATCGTCGAGGCCGCCGACCGGGAGGCGGCGATCGACGCCGAGACCGTGCGCGTGGTGGCCCGGCGCGGCCCGCTGCGCATCGTCGAGAACCGGCAGGGCCTGGTCATGGCCGCCGCCGGGGTCGACGCCTCCAACACCCCTGCCGGGACCGTGCTGTTGCTGCCCGCGGACCCGGACGCGTCCGCGCGCGCGATCCGCGCGGGGCTGCGGGACGCCCTCGGTGTCGACGTCGGTGTCGTCGTCACCGACACCTTCGGCCGGCCCTGGCGCGCGGGGCTCACCGACGTGGCAATCGGCGCGGCCGGGGTGCGCGTGGCGGACGATCTGCGCGGGGGCACCGACGCGCACGGCAATCCGCTCAGCGCCACCGTGGTCGCCACGGCGGACGAACTGGCCGCCGCCGGTGACCTGGTCAAGGGCAAGGCGGCGGGCCGGCCGGTCGCCGTGGTGCGGGGGCTGCCCCATGTGGTGGCGCGGGAGGACGGCGAGGGGGCGCGGGCGCTGGTGCGCTCCGCGCGGGACGACATGTTCCGCCTCGGCACATCCGAGGCGGTCCGGGAGGCCGTGACCCAGCGCCGTACCGTACGGGCGTTCACCGACGAGCCCGTCGACCCGGGTGCGGTACGCCGCGCGGTGGCCGCCGCGGTGACCGCACCCGCCCCGCACCACACCACGCCGTGGCGGTTCGTGCTGCTGGAGTCGGAGGAGTCGCGGGTGCGGCTGCTCGACGCGATGCGGGCCGCCTGGATCGCGGATCTGCGCCGGGACGGCAAGAGCGAGGAGTCCGTCGCGCGGCGGGTCCGCCGCGGTGACGTGCTGCGCAACGCGCCCTGTCTGGTGGTGCCCTGCCTCGTCATGGACGGCTCGCACACCTACGGCGACGCGCGGCGGGACGGCGCCGAGCGGGAGATGTTCGTGGTCGCCACGGGCGCGGGCGTGCAGAACCTGCTGGTCGCACTGGCCGGGGAGCGGCTGGGGTCGGCCTGGGTGTCGTCGACCATGTTCTGCCGGGACGTGGTGCGCGAGGTGCTCGGACTGCCGGCGGACTGGGACCCCATGGGGGCGGTGGCGGTCGGACACCCGGCGGAGGAGCCGAGACCGCGGCCGGAGCGGGACCCGGGGGCCTTCATCGAGGTGCGGTGACGAGCGGTACGCGCGCGTGGCGAGCACCTGGTCTCGCCTAGAGGTTGTCCCGTAACCCGTGGGGCGGTTGGTGCGTTGGCTGGGCATGGGTGGGGTGATCTCAGCGGATGATCCGAAGTGGATCGAGCCGTTCTCCGGGCTGAGCGAGTCGCAGTTCACCAGGCTGGTGGCATTGGTGCGGCGTCGCGGTGGTGACGTTCAGCGCGGCCGTCCCTGGCGGCTGCCACTGGAGGACCGGGTGTTGCTGGTGGCGACGTACTGGCGCACGAACCTGACGTTGCGGCAGGTGGCGCCGTTGTTCGGGGTCTCGAAGTCCGCGGCCGACCGCATCCTCGATCACCTCGCGCCCTTGCTGGCCATCTCGCCGGCCCGGCGGCCGCGCAAGGACACCGTCTACATCGTCGACGGCACCCTGGTGCCCACCCGTGATCGCAGCGTGGCCGCGTCCAGCAAGAACTACCGGTACTCGACCAACCTGCAGGTCGTGATCGACGCCAACAGCCGCCTGGTGGTGGCGATCGGCCTGCCGCTGCCCGGCAGCCGCAACGACTGCCGGGCGTTCACGGAGTCCGGCGTCGACCGGGCCTGCCGCGGTGCACCGACCATCGCCGACGGTGGATACCAGGGCACCGGCCTGCTCATCCCGCACCGCAAACGACGAGGTCAGATGCACCTCAGCCGACAGCAGGAAGCGGAGAACGCCGTCCACCGCCGGGCGCGAGCCCGGGTGGAACACGCTCTGTCCCGGCTGAAGAACTGGAAGATCCTGCGGGACTGCCGACTCAAAGGCCGCGGCGTTCACCAAGCGATGCTCGGCATCGCCCGACTCCACAACCTGGCCCTCACCCGATAACTCACATGCCATACGGGACAACCTCTAGTCTCGTAGGGCAGCGCAGGACAGCAGCAGCCGGACGGCAGCCGTCGGGCAGCAGCCGCAGGGCAGCAGCAGTGGCATCGACTCCGACATCAGCACCTCGAGGACGTGATCCGTGGCAGGACGTTTCGCTCCCCGGCCCACGCGTACGACCGTGCGCGGTGGGGAGGTCGCGCTGTCCGGCGGGGTGCCGCGGCAGGCGGCCGGGCCCGCGCGGGTACGGCGGTGGGTGCCGGACGGGCCGCTGGACCTCGGGCTGGTGCTGGGGCCGCTGCGGCGCGGCCCCGCCGATCCGACGTTCCGCGCGACGCGCGACGGCTCCGTGTGGCGCGCCACCCTGACGCCCGCCGGGCCCGGCACGCTGCGGGTGTACGGCTACGGCGGCGAGGTGCGCGCGCAGGCGTGGGGGCCGGGGGCCGAGTGGCTGCTGGAGCAGTTGCCCGAGCTGCTCGGTGCCGCCGACGATCCCGGGGCGTTCGTACCCCGGCACCGGGTGGTGGCACTGGCGCACCACCGCAGGCCCGGGCTCCGGCTGACGCGCACGGGACTGGTGCTGGAGTCGCTGATTCCGTCGGTGCTGGAGCAGAAAGTCACGACCGACGAGGCGTATCGGGCGTGGCGGTTGCTGGTGCGGAGGTTCGGGGAGCCGGCGCCGGGGCCCGCGGGAGCGTTCGAGCGGCCGATGTGGGTGATGCCGGCGCCGCGGACGTGGGCGCTGATTCCGTCCTGGGAGTGGCATCGGGCCGGGGTCGACGACAAGCGGGCGTCGACGATTCTGCGTGCGGTGCGGGTCGCTGCGCGGCTGGAGCAGGCGGTGGGGATGCCGGCGGTGGAGGCTCGGGCGCGGTTGGAGGTCGTGCCGGGGATCGGGCCGTGGACGTCGGCGGAGGTGGTGCAGCGCAGTCATGGGGCGGCGGATGCGGTGACCGTGGGGGATCTGCATCTGCCGGGGATCGTGGGGTGGGCGTTGGCGGGGGATCGGTATGCCGATGACTCCGTGATGCTGGAGTTGCTCGAGCCGTATGCGGGGCAGCGGCATCGGGCGGCGCGGTTGATCCTGCTGAGCGGGCAGGTGCCGGCGCGGAGGGCGCCGAAGATGCCTCGGGTGGACATCGGGTTGCTGTGAGGGTGCGGTTACCGTGCCCGGTGGTGGCTGGGCGGGGGAGGGTGTCACTTGCCCGCGCAAGCAGGGTGCCTCCCCCACGCTCGGCTTCCCTCGAGCGGGGCACCCCCCACCGCCCACCCGTGCCGCCCCAGCGGCACGAGTGCCCGCACCTACGTGCGCAGCACGGCCGCCGCTGCCGGGTGGGCGCCGCCCCAACAGCACGGCTGCTCGCCGCTGCGTCGGCAGTACGGCCGCTGCCGGGTGGGCACGGCCCCAGCGGCACGACTGCCCGCAACCCTCCGGCACCACAGCCGCCGCTGCCCGATGGGCGCCGCCCCAGCGGCACGAGTGCCCGCAGCTACGACGGCAGCCCTGCCGCTGCCGGGTGGGCGCCGCCCCAGCAGCACGGCTGGTCGCCACTGCGGTGGGGCGGCGGTCGCAGCTGCGGGGCGGGGCGGTTGCTCGTCGCTGGGTCGGGTGTCGATGGGGCCGGGGCACGGCCCACGGGGTCGGCTGGGGGGCTGGGTTCTACTGGTCGGAGGAGAAGCGCACCGCTCCCGCCGGGATGCGGGCGTCGCACCAGATGCGGGCGCCCTCGCGGAGTTCGTTGTCGGCGCCGATCACCGCGCCGTCGCCGATGACCGTGCCGGTGAGGACGGAGCGTTCGCCGACCCGGGCACGGGCGCCGATGAGGGAGTCGGTGATGACGGCACCGGGCTCGATGACGGCGCCGGCGAGGATGGTCGAGCCGAAGACGTGCGCGCCCTCGGCGACGAAGGCGCCCTCGCCGACCACCGTGCCCCCCGTCAGCTTCGCGTCCGGCGCCACCCGGGCCGTGGGAAGGACCAGACGGTCGCCGCAACGGCCGGGGACGGCCGGAGACGGGGCCCGGCCGAGGACGAGGTCGGCCGACCCGCGGACGAAGGCGGCCGGGGTGCCGAGGTCCAGCCAGTAGGTGGAGTCGACCATGCCCTGCAGATGCGCGCCGGCGGCCAGCAGCTCGGGGAACGTCTCGCGCTCCACCGACACCGGGCGGCCCGCCGGAATCGTGTCGATCACCGAGCGCCGGAAGACGTACGCCCCCGCGTTGATCTGGTCGGTGACGATCTCCTCCGGCGTCTGCGGCTTCTCCAGGAAGGCCAGCACCCTGCCCGTCGCGTCGGTCGGAACCAGACCGTAGGCGCGCGGGTCCGTCACCTTCGTCAGGTGCAGGGAGACGTCCGCGCCCGTCGACTCGTGGGTGTCGACCAGGGCCCGGATGTCCAGCCCCGTGAGGATGTCGCCGTTGAAGATCAGCACCGGGTCGTCCGGCCCCGAGCGCAGCCGCGAGGCCACGTTGCGGATGGCTCCCCCGGTGCCGAGGGGCTCCTCCTCGGTGACGTACTCGATGTGCAGTCCGAGAGCGGCACCGTCGCCGAAGTACGGCTCGAAGACCTCGGCGAGGTAGCTCGTCGCGAGGACGATGTGCTCCACGCCCGCCGCCCTCGCCCTGGCCAGCTGGTGCGTCAGGAACGGCACACCGGCCGCCGGCACCATGGGCTTCGGCGTGTGCACCGTGAGCGGACGCAGCCGGGTGCCTTTACCGCCGACCAGGAGGATCGCTTCTGTCACCTGTCGTCTCTGCTTCCTGCCGGGACCGGCCGATCTGCTCGTTCTACTCGTTTCGGCCGGTCAGTGTATGCAGACCGTGCGACGGTGCCCTCGATGGCCGCGCGTGCCCCGCGAGATCGGCGTGCGGTTTCCCCCAGCCGTACCCCACCCGTCCCCCCGACGGCGGTGAACGTGCCCCCGACCCCCCGGCGGCCCGGGGCGGCCCTCAACGCCCCTGGTATCGCGCCGCGCTGGAGCGGGCCGTGCCGAGCTTGGCGTAGAGCCGCTTGCCGGGGCATGCGGTGGCATACCCGTCCCGATGGCCGGAGATCACGTTCAGTCGTACGTTCTTACCCTTTGGGTAGAGATTGCCACCTCCCGACGTCAGATATGTCTTTCCCTTCGGATTCGCGCCGTAGAGTCCGAGCTTCCAGGCGGCGAGCCGGGCGACTGCAGTCACGGCGGCGCCGGACGGCTTGGTGGAGCCATAGCTGCCGATCACGGCGATGCCCATGGTGTTCGTGTTGAACCCGAGGGTGTGCGCGCCGAGCACCGCCTTCGACACGCCGCCGGCCCGGCCCTCGTAGAGGGTTCCGCACTTGTCGACGAGGAAGTTGTAGCCGATGTCCCGCCAGCCCATGCTCTTGACGTGGTAGCGGTAGATACCGCGGATGACCGAAGGGGCCTGGGCGCAGGTGTACTTGTTGCCCGTGGCGGTGTGGTGGACGAAGGCCGCCTTGACCTTCTTCGTGTAGACGAACCCGCCCTTGCGCAGTGACTCGTCGGCGCCCCAGCCGCGGCGCGTGACGATCCGCGGGCGCGGCCCGATGTACGGCTTGGCCCGCGCCCCCGCGTCCTCGCCTCCCTCGGCAGCACCCTCGACCCCCTCGGCACTCGCTGCTCCCGCCGCTTCCGCGAGACGGCTCGCCTCCTGTTCGGTGGCCTGACGGTCCAGTTCGGGGATCTGCAGGGCGCCGTAGGGCACGAGGTCGGTGTTGGCGCCGTAGGCGGCGGCCGTCGCGGCCGCGGCGTCAGCCGTAGGGCCGCCCGGGCCGGACGGACTGCGGGGCGGCGGCGGGGGTCCGTCCCCGGGGTCGACCAGTTCCAGGCGCAGCCCGGACGGCAGGGGCGAGCCCGCGCGCCCGGCACCGGCACGGCTCCCGGTCCCGGTCGTGTCCGCCCGGACCCGCACCTCCACGCCGTCGGAGTCGCCCACCCACAGCGGGGCCGTGCCTCCGCGCGTACGGCCCTTGGCGCGTTCCGGCGATCCGGGGTCGGCGCCGTGGTCCTCGTTGTGCGTCTCGACGTCCTGCCAGCCGGACCAGTGGCCCGATCCGGCGGCGCGGGTACGGACCTGGACGTGGCCGCGCAGTTCGGTACGGGGGTCGTTCCAGACCACGCCGAGCAGCGCGAAGTGCCGTACGCCGACGCGGTGCAGGCCCTGTTCGGCGGCCCCGCCGTGCACCCGCCCCCGGGAGAGCGGGGCGAGGGGCAGCGACTGGGTGCTGCCCGCGACCCGGGCCGTCGCGGCCGCCCGGCCCATGGCGGCCGTCCGGTTCGCCTGCCCCGGTACGGCGGTCGCGGGCAGGGTCAGGGGCAGTGCGAGGGTGGCCGCGCACGTGACCCCGATCGCGGTGACGCCGAGGACGCCGATCGGGCCGGTCGAGGGGCTGAAATATCCACGCATGACCATGATCTTGGACATGGTCATACGTACCCGCCAACGGAAACTGACGGACCGTCGGAGGGCCGTTCCGCCGAACCGGTGGCCCCGCGGCTCGGTGCGAGCGGTCGCCGCGGCGTACGCTTGCGCGGGTGAAAGCCACCGATCGCACCCCTGCCGACCTGCTGCGTTCCGCGCTCGCCGCGGATCCCGGCCGCCCGCTGGTGACCTTCTACGACGACGCCACGGGCGAACGCGTCGAACTGTCCGTGGCCACCTTCGCCAATTGGGTGGCCAAGACCGCGAACCTCCTCCAGGGCGACCTGTCCGCCGGCCCCGGTGACCGGGTCGCGCTGCTGCTGCCCGCGCACTGGCAGACGGCCGTGTGGCTGCTGGCGTGTTCGTCGGTGGGGGCGGTGGCGGACGTGGCCGGCGACCCGGCCTCCGCCGACGTCGTCGTCAGCGGGCCCGACGCGCTGGAGGCGGCGCGGGCCTGCCGCGGGGAGCGGGTCGCTCTCGCGCTGCGGCCGCTCGGCGGGCGTTTTCCCGAGCCCCCGGCCGGGTTTGTGGACTACGCCGTGGAAGTGCCGGGTCAGGGCGACCGGTTCGCGCCGTTCGCGCCGGTGGACCCTGAGGAGCCGGCGCTGATCGTGGCCGGGGCCGAGTTCAGCGCGGCCGAGGTGGTGGAGCGGGCCCTGGGTGACGCGCCGTCGCTCGACCTGACGGGGCCCGGTTCGCGGCTGCTGTCCGGGCTGCCGTACGACACCTGGGAAGGGCTCAGCGCGGGGCTGTACGCGCCGCTCGCCGTCGGGGGCTCCGTGGTGCTGTGCCGCAACCTGGAAAACCTGGACGAGGAGCGCCTCGCCCAGCGGATCGAGACCGAACGGGTGACCGCGTCCCGCCACTGAGGGGGCCAGGAGCCGCCGTAGCCCGTCCGGAGCAGCACAGGGCACGGCGGCCCACCCCACCGGAGCATCACCACGCCACCCGCAGGCAGGCCGCCGCACCCTCCCGGCCCGGCACGGCGCGGGCCCCGCCGCCCAGCGTCGGGCGAACAAGCCCCGAGCCCGACCAGCAGCACGGAGCACCGCCCTCGCCACCAGAGCACGCAGGCAGGCCGCCGAAGCCCGCACCCGGCGTCACGACGCCCTGCCCGCGAGACCCGGCACCCCGTCCCCCACACGGAGCAGCACAGGGCGCCGTCCCGTCGCCTGCGGGCCATCGTCGTAAGGGCAGGACGTGACGCTCGTACGCCAGGGAGGGGTGGACCGGACGTGGCCGACAGCGCAGGTGTGCCCCTCGGTCCCGGTCTCGGGTCCTCCGCGACCGGGGAGGGGCTCGCGCGGCGGCGTCGGCGGCGGTGGGTCAGGGGGACGGCACTCGGCGGAGCCCTGCTCCTCGCGGCGGCGGCCGGGGCCGGATGGGCCGTGTACGCCAAGCTGAGCGCGAACATCACGCCCGACGAAGCGGCCGCCGCCGAGCTGGCCCGGTACGAGCGGGAACGGCCTACCGCGCTGGTGCGGGGCGCGCAGAACATCCTGCTGATCGGCTCGGACACACGGGCCGGGGACGGCAACGGCGCGTACGGGCGCGACGTCGGCAGCGAGCGGTCGGACACGACGATCCTGCTCCACCTGGCCGCCGACCGGCGCAGCGCCACCGCGGTCTCGCTGCCCCGGGACCTGATGGTGGACATCCCCGGCTGCCGGCAACAGGACGGCACCCGCAGCGGGCCGATGTTCGCGATGTTCAACCACGCCTTCCAGGTGGGCGGTTCGGCGTGCACGATCCGTACCGTCGAGAAGCTGACGGACATCCGGATCGACCATCACATGGTGGTCGACTTCAGTGGATTCAAGGACATGGTGGACGCCGTCGACGGCGTCCAGGTGTGCCTGAAGGAGCCGATCGACGACAGGGCGGCCCGGCTGAAGCTGCCCGCGGGCAGGGTGACGCTCGACGGGGAGCAGGCCCTCGGGTACGTACGGGTGCGCAAGTCGCTCGGCGACGGCAGCGACACCGAACGCATGGAGCGCCAGCAGCGGTTCCTCGGCGCGCTGGTGAACAAGGTGCAGAGCAACGACGTGCTGCTGAACCCGGCGAAGCTGTATCCGGTGCTGGACGCGGCGACGTCCTCACTGACCACCGACCCGGAACTGGCGAGTCTGCGTGGCTTGTACCAGTTGGTCCGCGGACTGCGCACGATCCCCACCGAACATGTGCAGTTCCTGACGGTGCCCAGGGAGTCGTACGTCTACGACTCCGATCGCGACCAACTCGTGGAGCCGGAGGCCGAGAAGCTGTTCGCCCGCCTGCGCACGGACCAGCCGGTGGCCGTGGCGAAGGTCGGTCCGGACAAGACGTCCGACAACGGGCCTTCGCACGCCCCTTCGCCCACTCCCACGTTCAGTGGGAACACCGCCGCCGAACACATCTGTGCGTAAGGCGTTCACCAAGTCGGCGAACTTCTGTTCAGGAATATGAGGGGGATTGCCCACTTGTAGGAAGGTGGAATTTGTCACCGGCGTCGCTTGACGCTGCACTGGGCGGATAGTGTGAGTGATCCGGTGCACCCGGCCGCGAGGTCAGTCCTGGGGTCGTGCACTGATTCACCGAGACCCGAGCGCCTTTGAGGGGGAAGGCGCCGCGTGGCCCCGACGGAGGATACGGACAACCGTGGACGCGCAAGGCCGTGGGCGGGCGGACAACATCGATCCCGCAGACCAGTGGGTGCTCAATCCGAACACCGGCGAATACGAACTGCGACTGGGCCCTTCCACACCGCAACAATCGGTTCCCGGCCCCCGCAGACCCGCTTCCCGAGAAGGCGCCGCGGCGCCACGCCGCCCCAGCGACTCCGCGCCCGGCGGGACGAGCGCCCCGCGCCCCTCGCGCGGCGGCACCGTACCGCCGCCGCGGTCGGCCCGACGCCGGGGCGGCGAGCCGGAGCCGCCGCAGGGTCGGCGCAGCCGACGGCCGGTGAAGAAGAAGTCCAAGGTCAAGAAGGTCCTGGTGTGGACCGCCGGCGGCACGGCGTTTGTGCTGGTCGCCGTCGGCACGGCCGGCTACCTCTACCTCAGGCACCTCGAGGGCAACGTCACCACGACGGACGTCGGCAACGCCGCCAAGAGCGGCTTCAGCAAGGACGACGCCTTCAACATCCTGATCATCGGCACCGACAAGCGGACCGGGAAGGGCAACAAGGGGTACGGCGACGCCAACAGCGTGGGGCACGCCGACACCAACATCCTGCTGCACGTCTCGAAGGACCGGACGAACGCGACGGCGATGAGCATCCCGCGCGACCTGGTCGTGGACATCCCGGACTGCCAGACCATCCAGCCCGACGGCTCCCAGAAGGTCATCCCCGGGTCCAACCAGGTGCGCTTCAACGAGAGCCTGGGCCAGGAGGGCCGCGACCCCGGGTGCACGATGCGCACCGTGAAAGAGGTCACCGGCATCACGCCCGACCACTTCGTGATGGTCGACTTCAATGCCGTGAAGACCCTGACGACCGCGGTCGGCGGCGTCGACGTGTGCCTCGCCCACGCGGTGAACGACGCGGACTCGCATCTCAAACTGCCCGCGGGCAAGTCGAAGGTGGAGGGCGAGCAGGCACTGGCGTTCGTCCGCACCCGTCACAGCTGGGGCAACGCCGGTGACCTGGACCGGATCAAGGTGCAGCAGCAGTTCCTGGCCTCGCTGATGCGCAAGATGACCTCCGGTGACACGCTCAGCAGCCCGTCCAAGCTGCTCAACCTCGCGGACGCGGCCACCAAGGCGCTCACCGTCGACAAGGGCATCGGCAAGGTGAGCACGCTCAAGGATGTCGCGCTCGAGCTGAAGAAGGTGCCGACGAAGAACATCTCCTTCGTGACGGTGCCCGTGCTCGACAACCCGGCCGACGGCATCCACCACAAGACGGTGATCGTCGACCCGAACGCGGCGCCGCAGGTCTTCGACGCCATCAAGAACGACGTCTCCTTCACCGAGGTGAAGAAGAAGGAGAAGGCGGTCAAGGACGCCCAGGCCGCGCGCCTCAAGGGCAGCAGGTCCGCCGCCTCGGAGGTGCGGGTGCGCATCCTCAACGGCGGCGCCGACAGCGGCAGCGCGCAGGAGACCCTGCAGTGGCTGCAGAACGAGAAGGGCGTGCTCAAGTCGGAGAACGCGGGCAACGCTCCGGCGGCGCTGGCCAAGACCACCCTGGAGTACGCGCCCGCCCAGGCGTCCCAGGCCCGTGAGCTGGCCGCCCTCATGGGTCTTCCGGGATCGGCCCTCAAGCCGGGCAAGAGCGTGACCAACTCCCAGGGGCTGCCCGAGATCACGCTGACCCTCGGCAAGGACTTCAAGGGTGCGGGAGTCTCCTTCTCCGCTCCGCGGAAGCCGCCGCGGGTCAACGGCAAGACCACGGCGAACGAGGTCAAGTGCGCCAGCTGAGCCGGCGGCCGCGACGGTGCCTGTGATCGTGCTTCTGCCGGTCGAGGCACCGTCGGCGGCACCGACGCTCACCCGAACCGGGTGCCGGTGACGACGTCTCCCTCCCTGTGCGCAGACGTCCGGTGACCCGGTGCGGCTCCTGCCTTCCTTGCCTCACTCGGCTCTCTTCTGTCTCTGAGGTCTCCGCGGTCTCCGGCCTTCCTGCGTCTCCTTTGTCTCCTGCGTCTCCGGCGTCTCTGGTGTCTCTGGTGTCTCTGGTGTCTCTGCGTCTGTGGCGTCCTGGCGTCTCTCAGAAAGCTCTTACCCGCCGACCGGACAATGACGGGGCGCTCAAGATCGCATGAGTCCGGGCGGCCGGGTCACGGCTGCTCGCGCGGATGACTCTCACCGGGCGTCGCCAAGTTCACTTCGCAAGTAACCCAATGGGTCCGTCGTGCGTCTAACTGGGCGCGGGACGGGCCCGTCACATGACACACAGGGTGGGGAGGGCAGGGAGTTGACGCGGAGCAACGTGCGGGGCAAAGCTCCTTCGGACCAGGAGACGGCGCAACGCGGCCGACGGGGCCCGGACACGTCGGAAGGGCCCGCACAGCACGGCGGCCGACGGCGCAGGGGGAGCCCGAAGACCGCTCGGCGGCAGCGCAGACGGCGAGTGCTGCGATGGTCCGCGATCGTGCTCGCGGTCGTCATACTCGGGACGGCCGGCGCCGGATATCTCTACCTTCAGCACCTCAACGGCAACATCCGCAAGGGCGAGCTCCTCAGCGGCGACTCGAAGGCGAAGAAGCCCAAGCCGAACGCGGCCGGGCAGACGCCGATGAACATCCTGCTGATCGGCTCCGACAGCCGCAACAGCGACGAGGACGTGAAGCTCGGCGGCGCCAGGGAGAACCGCGGCACCCCGCCGCACGCCGACGTGCAGATGCTCATCCACCTCTCCGCGGACCGCAAGAGCGCCGCGTTCGTCAGCATCCCGCGCGACACCCGGGTCGACATCCCCCGGTGCAGGGATCCGAAGACGGGCCAGAAGTACCCGCCGGTCAACGCCCCCATCAACATGTCACTGGGCCGCGGCGGACCCGGCTGCACGGTGGCCGCCTGGGAGAACCTCACCAAGGTCTACATCGACCACTGGATGATGGTCGACTTCGCGGGCGTGGTGGACATGGCGGACGCCATCGGCGGCGTCGACGTCTGTGTGAAGGAGAACGTCTGGGACCGGCCGACGCCGGAGGAGCCCGGCGGCTCCGGCCTGAAGCTGAGGGCCGGCACGTGGAACATCAAACACAAGCAGGCCCTCCAGTGGCTGCGCACGCGGCACGCCTGGGGCAGTGACCCGCTGCGCGCCAGGGCCCAGCACATGTACCTGAACTCGATGTTCCGTACGCTGAAGAAGCAGAACGTCTTCACCGACAGTGGCCGGCTCATGAATCTGGCCGAGGCGGCCACCAAGTCGCTGCGGGTCTCGCAGGAGCTCGGCTCGGTCAAGAAGCTCTACGACCTGGGCATGGAGCTCAAGTCGGTGCCGACGGACCGCATCACCATGACGACGATGCCCTGGGTACCGGACCCCGAGGCCCCGAAGCAGCACGTCGTACCGGACGGCGCCAACGCCGACAGGATGTGGCAGATGCTCCGCGACGACGTGCCCTTCGACAAGCACGGCAAGCCGGCCGCCAAGAAGAAGACGGCGTCGGCCGTGCCGGCCAAGACGCCCTCGACGCCCGCCGGGCGGCTGGGGGTGCTCGTGCAGAACGCCACCGGGGACTCCTCGAAGCCCCCGGTACCCCTCCGGGCCGGAGCGATCGCCGGCGCGCTCCAGCAGCACGGGTACGCCCGGGCGGCGGCCGACACCGCTGCCACGGGACTGTCGGAGAACGAGACCCTGGTGCGGTATCCCAGCGCGGATCTCGAGGGCGACGCGCAGGCCGTCGCCAAGGCGCTCGGCATTCCGATGAGCTCCGTGGCGAAGTCCACCGGCGTGTCCGGTGTCACCGTGGTCGTGGGCACCGACTGGCGCACGGGGACGAGTTACCCGAAGCAGTCCACGCCGAAGGACGGTGACCTGCCCAGCAACTCCGACGCCATCAACGGCGCGGACAAGGGGCAGTGCATGCCGGTGTACAAGCCCTACCAGTGGTAGGGGGCTGACCTCCGGCGCGCCACGGCACGCCGGGGGTCACATGCGAACGCTCGGCCGGGGACTCCCGGCCGAGCGTTCTGCGTGTGCGGTGGTGGCACCGGCCGATGTCGGCAACCGACGCCGGCGTCCGGCCCGGAGTCCGGTCCGCGGACTCAGTAAGCGGCGGTCCGGGTGTCGGCGTAGCCGTAGACGTTGTCGATCCCCGCCTGGGCGAACGAGGTCATGCCCTTGTCGTAGACCATCGGCGTGTAGCACTGCGTCTGGCCCTCGGAGATGGTGCAGCTGTAGGTGCGGCCGTCGTTGTTGCGGGTGACGAAGGCGTGCGCACAGTCGTAGCCGGCGGATGCGTTGCCGCAGGCGCCCTGAGTGTGGTTGAGCGTCAGCCTGGCCCAAGCCGTGTGGCAGGCGGTGCTGTAGCGCAGCTCGATGGTGCCGAGCGTGACGCGGCTGTTCTTGACGGTCGCGGACTCCACGGTCGTGGCGCCGCCGGCGCACCCCGTCGCGGACGGGTCGCTGCCGTCGTAGGTGTAGGCATTCGAGACGCCGGTGGCCGCGACCATCGCAAGGCCGATTCCCCCGACCACGACCCCGGCACGTGCCAGACGACGCGTTGTGGAACGCACTTGGCCCTCTCCCCCATGCAAGTGGAAACGCCCGCAACCGCTTGCCGCGGGCGTACAGGACAAACCCTTGCGCATCCGATCATGCACCTGCCAGGGTGTCAACTGCCTTTCGGGACAAGCCCGTTGCTACGATTCCCTTCCGGGATGTGCAACCTAACGCGCTTTCCTCCCCATCAGATGCCCCCGAGCCCGATCGGCTGCGGACCTGCGGCGTTCTGGACACGGCGGAAACCAACGGTCCCATGAGCAAACGTAGTTGACGTGCATTCAGACGTGTGATCGGATCGCCCGCTGTCAGAGTCGACGCGCTGTCATACGGATCCAGGACACCGGCAGGGAAGGCCCCCCACACATGCGCATCAAGTCGAAGCTGCTCGCCGTCGGCATCGCGGGCATCGCCGTTCTCGGCCGCGCCACACCTTCACAGGCCGGCGGCCACACCTCCGGGGCCGGGATCGGCGCCGGCTGAACCGTGCCTCCGGCTGCCCCCTTCCCCCCACGACCGGCGTGCGGGCATCGGACTTGTTACCCGGCGGCCGCCACCTCCCGGGAGATCACCGTGGCGGTGGCGGACTGGCAGTGCGCCAAGCGGGCGAACGCCTCTAGCCGAAGCAACAGCCACGCAATTCCACCTTTGATGAAGGAGAAATCCATGGGCATCCGCAACAAGATCGCTGCCGGTGCGCTGACCGCAGCAGCACTCGGAGTCGGTCTCATAGCGGCCCCCGCCGCCCAGGCGGACACCTGCAACAGCACCATCGGCGCCTGCATCTACTACAACTCCAACTTCCAGGGCGCCACGTTCTGGGACGGCGCCGGAAACAGCCGGACGCCCGAGAACTACGGCGCGCCCAACTGGTACAAGTTCTCCGGCGGAAACGGTGCCGGCCTGTACGTCAAGAACAACGCCGCATCCGTCTACAACTTCGACACCAACTACAGCGTGACGATCTACTACAACTCCAACAACAGCGGCCCGAGCCAGTACATCAAGCGCGGCACCGGAGCCAACCTGAACTCCACGCTGAAGAACAACAACGCGTCCCAGTGCTTCGACTTCTATGCCGTGTGCCCGTAAGGGCTCCTTGCAGGACCAGCCAAGAAGGTAGCGGCGTCCCCGCCGGTTCGGGCGGGGCGCCGCTACCCGCACGCCGCCGGCACAACAGCAACGAAGGACGCCCCACATGCCCTCGGAACGCCCGACCACACTCGCGGTCCTCGCCGTCATCGCAGCGCTGAGCAGCACGGTGACCGGTTGTACGTCGGCGACACCGAAGTCCCCGGCACAGCGGACGGCGGCCACGGTGCGGGTCGGCGCCGTGCCCATGCTCGACAGCACCCGCGATCAGCGGCTGCCCATCGAGAACTACCTGATCAGCCCGCAGGAGAACGCCCGGATCGAAGGCGCCAGATCGGCCCTCATGACCGCGTGCATGAAGCGGTTCGGGTTGACGTTCAAGCCGGCGGCCACGGACTACGGGCAGAAGCGGAACCAGACCTCCCACCGGTACGACCCGACCGATCCCGTCCTCGCCGCGCGCCACGGTTATCACGGTCCCCAGCGCCTGACACAGAATGCGTCGAAGCCGTCCCGGAAACCCCTGTCCCGGGACATGGAGATCGTCATGGGCCACGGCCTGGACGCACCGACCCCACCGGGAGCGGCCACTCCCCCGGCCGACGGCAAGTACCACGGCATCCGGATCCCCAAGGGCGGATGCATGGGAGAGGCGGAAGCAAGACTGACCGCAGGCGGAGGAATCATCCAGGATGCCCCCGCAGCGGTCGACATCAACTTCAACGACTACGTGCGGTCCATGGCCGACGCCCGGCTCAGGGCCGCCTTCTCCGCGTGGTCGGCCTGCATGAAGGAAAAAGGGTTCACCTACGCGACCCCCGAAGCCGCGGTCAAGGACCCGGCCTGGAACTCCCCGAAGCCGTCGAAACACGAGCTGGCCACCGCTTCGGCCGACGTCGCGTGCAAAAAGAAGAACAACGTCGTGGGAACGTGGTTCGCCGTCGAATCGGCTTATGAGAAGCGCGACATCCAAGCCAGCCTGAAGACGATGCAGCGCATCAGGCACAGCATCGACGTCGCGGTCCGCAACGCCGCCGCCGTCGGGGCCGACAAGTCGTGACGGGAGGGTGACGGGGTCCCGCTCCTGTCAGGGGACGTCCGCCCGCACCGCCGGCCGGCGCGAGGCGATGACCTTCCTCGCCAGCGACCTCGGGCTCGTCAGGAACCCCCACCCCCACGACATGTGCATGGTCGCCAGGGCCACCGGTATCTGCAGCCGGGCCTTGAGCGGCAGTCCCTTGCCCGCCGGGACGGAGCCCGCCACGATCGCCGCCAGGTAGCCGCCGGGGATCACGAAGCCCCACGGGGTCAGCGCCGCGCCGACGACGATCCCGGCCGCGATCGCGCACACCGCCGTCGGCGGGGCGAGGTAGCGCAGGTTGATGGAGCCCTCGTGGTACCGGGCGACCACATGACGCCAGCGGCCGTAGTCCTTGTACTGCTTGGCCAGCGCGCGCACGCTCGGCCGCGGCCGGTACGACACCCTCAGCTCCGGCGAGAACCAGATCAGGCCGCCCGCCTCACGGATGCGGAAGTTCAGCTCCCAGTCCTGGGCGCGGATGAACTCCTCGTTGTAACCGCCCTGCCGCTCCAGCGCCTCGCGACGGAAGACCCCCAGGTACACCGTCTCGGCGGGGCCGGCCTCGCCACCCGTGTGGAAGGCGGCGTTGCCCACCCCGATCTTCGAGGTCATCGCGGCGGCGACCGCGTGCTCCCAGTCGTTCTCGCCCTCGGCGTGCATGATGCCGCCGACGTTCTGCGCGCCGGTCTCCTCCAGGAGCCGTACGGCGGTCGCGATGTAGTTCGGCGAGAGCATGCCGTGGCCGTCGACACGGACCACGACCGGGTGGCGCGACGCCTTGATCGCGGCGTTCAGCGCGGCGGGGGTGCGGCCGGTGGGGTTCGGAACGGTGTGCACGCGCGGGTCTTCGCGTACGAGCTCGGCGGCGATCTCGTCCGTGCGGTCCGTGGACGGACCGAGGGCGATCACGACCTCCATCTCGCCGGCGTACTCCTGCTCGAGGATCGCTTGGACGGCTCCGCGCAGATGCCGCTCCTCGTTGAGGACGGGCATGATCACAGAAACGGCGGGGAGCCGCACGTCGGGCTTGGCGTTCATAGGGGGCTCACGTTACCGCGAACGGGGGACAGCGGTGCGCGCCGCCGGGGCTGCGACGCGGGATGAAGGTCGTATCGGCCTACCGTGCTCACGGATCCCACGTACGGCCGTCGTCCGGAGGTGTCCCCTTTGCCCAGCCCGCCACGGTCCCCTGCCCGGCCGCAGCGCCGACCGCAGCCGCCCCGCCGTGTGCCACCGCCGCCCGAGCGGGCCGCACCGCGCCCGCAGCGCCGGCGTCCGCGCTGGGCCATGCGGGCGGTGACCACGCTCTCCGTCGTGGTGCTCGCCTCGGCCGGCATCGGCCACGCCGTCGTCTCCAGCCTGGACGCCGGGATCGCCCGGGTCGACGCCTTCAAGGACATGAAGAACCGGCCCCGCGCCGGGCACGGCATGAACGTCCTGCTGGTCGGCACCGACGGCCGCGACCGGATCACCGAGGCCGAGCGGCGCGCGTTCCGGCTCGGCGGCCAGCCCTGCCACTGCACCGACACGATGATGATCGTGCACATCTCGGCGGACCGGGAGCGGGCCAGTGTGGTGAGTCTGCCCCGCGACTCCTACGCCGAGGTGCCCGAGCGTGTCGACGCCGGCACCGGGCGACGGCACCCCGCGCACGCCGTCAAGCTGAACGCGGCCTACGCCGAGGGCGGCCCCCGGCTGACCATCGGCACCGTCGAGAACATGACCCACCTGAAGATCGACCACTATCTGGAGGTCGACTTCACCACCTTCATGCGCACCGTCGACGTGCTCGGCGGCGTCCGGGTCTGCACCCCGACACCGCTGAAGGACTCGTACACCGGTCTCGACCTCGCCCCCGGCACCCACACCCTGGGCGGCGGCCAGGCGCTGCAGTACGTGCGCGCCCGGCACGTGGACGGGGCGAGCGATCTGGGCCGGATGAGGCGCCAGCAGCGGTTCCTGGCCGCGCTGATCGAGCGGGCCACCTCCTCCGGGGTGCTGCTGAACCCGATCAAGTTCCGGGACGTGACCCGGGCGGTGCTCGGCTCGGTCCGGGCGGACGAGGGCTTCGGCACCGACGAACTGCTCGACCTCGGCCGGGCGATGCGGAACTTCTCGCTGTCCTCCTCCGAGTTCGCCACCGTGCCCATCGGGCAGATGAACTTCCCGGTCAAGGGCCTCGGCTCGACCCTGAAGTGGGACCAGGCGGCGGCCGCCCGGCTGTTCGCCTCCCTGCGCGACGACAAGCCGCTCACCGTCGACCGCCCGCGGCCGCGGGGCCCGGTGCCGGCGCCGGTCGAGGTCGACCCGCGGCGGATCCGGGTCCAGGTGGAGAACGGCACCGCCACCGAAGGGGTCGCCAAGCGGCTCGACGCGGCGCTCGGCACGGCCGGCTTCGCCGTCACCCACCAGCCGACCACCGCGGCCGTCCACAACGCGCGGCGCACGGTGATCTCCTACGACCCCCGCTGGGACCGCTCGGCCCGCAGCCTGGCCGCGGCCCTGCCCGGCAGCGAGCTGCGCGCCGTACCCGGCATGGGACCGCTGCTGAAGGTGACCGCCGGGGCGGACTTCCTGGACGCGCGCCGGGTGCGCCAGGTGAAGGTCGAGAACCCGGCGCGGCCGGACCAGGCCGCGGTGCGCGGCAACGAGGTCGTGTGCTCGTGACGAGCCGGACCCGCGGTCAGTCCTCGAAGCCCTCCGCCACCCGCTTCTCGCGCAGCTCGCGGATGGCGCGGCGGCGGGCCAGGCGGTGGGTGCGGCGGATCTGGGCCTCCTGGTAGCGGCGGCGGTCGCGGTCGGTCTCGGGGAGGACCGGCGGCACCCGGCGCGGCTTGCCGTCGGCGTCCACGGCCGCGAAGACCAGGTAGGCCGAGCCGACCTGGGTGGGCGGCGCCGACTCGTTCCAGCGTTCGGCCAGGACCCGGACGCCGATCTCCATGGAGGTCCGGCCGGTCCAGTTGACCTGGGCCTTCACATGGACCAGGTCACCGACGCGGACCGGCTCGAGGAAGGCCATCTCGTCCATCGACGCGGTGACCGCGGGCCCGCCCGAGTGCCGTCCGGCCACCGCGCCCGCCGCGTCGTCCACCAGCTTCATGATCACCCCGCCGTGCACCGTGCCCAGCAGGTTGGTGTCGTTGTGGGTCATGATGTGGCTGAGCGTGGTGCGGGAGGCGGACGTCGGCTTTCCGGGAATGTCCGGTTCCGCGTCGGGGGCCAGGTCTGTCATGGCCCCTACCTTATGCCGAAGCGACAATCGCGGAATTTGTGTCGGGTTCGCAACAGCGGCGCCCTGATTTTCCGACAAGCCTTGTAAGACACCAGTCGGCGCCCTGCACACTGGGGCGCATGAATGACTGGCCCCAGGGATGGTCCGACGACAACCGCGACCCGCGCTACGGACGCGGCAGCGCCGGCGCGCAGCCGGAAGGCGCCCGCGTGATGCGCCAGGTGCAGCGCGGCCCGGCGGTACCGCCCGGCCAGCGCTCCTACGGCCGGCCCGGCCCGTCGGCACCGCCGTACGGCGGTGGAGTCCCGCAGCAGCCGTCGTACGTCGACGGCCAGGGCTACGACGACGGCTACGGCGAGTACGACAGCGGCTACAACACGGGCCAGGTCTACGGCGGCTCGGGCGGCGGCCCGGGCGGCCCGGAGGGGTCGCGCACGAGAGGCCCGCGCCCTGCCCCGAACTGGCGGCGCCGGATCAAGTGGACCGCGATCACCCTGGCGACCGTCATGGTCGTCACCTCGGTCGCGACCTACTTCTGGGCCGACTCCAAGCTGCGCCGCGAGGTCGACCTGGCCACGGTCATCGACCGGCCCGCCTCGGGCTCCGGCACCAACTACCTGATCGTCGGCTCGGACAGCCGCGAGGGCATGTCCAAGGCGGACGAGAGGAAGCTGCACACCGGCTCCGCCCAGGGCAAGCGCACGGACTCGATGATGATCCTGCACGTCGGCGACAACGGCGACACGCTGATCTCACTGCCGCGCGACTCCAACGTGACCGTCCCGTCGTTCAAGGGCACCTCCGGGAAGATGTACCCGGCCACCGGCCGGCAGGAGAAGCTCAACGCGACCTACGCCGAGGACGGCCCGACCCTGCTGGTCCGCACGATCGAGGCCAACACCGGCCTGCACATCGACCACTACGTGGAGATCGGCTTCCAGGGCTTCGCCAACATCGTGGACGCGGTCGGCGGGGTCACCATCGACATCGACAAGGGCTTCAAGGACTCCTACTCCGGCGCCGACTTCAAGGCCGGGAAGCAGACGCTGAACGGCGCGCAGGCCCTCGCCTTCGTCCGCACCCGGCACGCCTTCGCCGCCTCCGACCTGCAGCGGACCAAGAACCAGCAGAAGTTCCTGTCGGCGCTGGCCCACCAGGTCGCCACCCCCTCGACCGTCCTGAACCCGTTCAAGTTCTACCCGGTGATGGGCGCGGGCCTGGACTCCCTGATCGTCGACAAGGACATGTCCCTGTGGGACCTGGCCTCGATGTTCTGGGCGATGAAGGGCGTCCAGGGCGGTGACGGCACGTCCCTGAACATGCCGATCTCCGGCTCCGTCGGCGGCAACCTCGTCTGGGACAAGGCCAAGGTGAAGACGCTGGTGAACGAGCTGAACAACGACCAGAAGGTCACCGTCTCCGGGAACTAGTGCCGCATCAGGCAACGTTTGCCCTGTGGTGATGTGACGCGCCGCCTCGGTGCTGTGCCGGGCGGCGCGGGTCCTTCACGCTGTCCGGGCAGCGGAACGAGTACGTGTACGCGAGATCGACGATGACGAGGGCAGACGGCTGCTTCGGATCATCCGCCGGGGCACCGGGTCGGTAGTGACCTGGCGGCGGGCCCAGATGATCCTGCTGTCCGCGCAGGGCATGCCGGTGGCGAAGATCGCCGAAGTGACGTTCACCAGCGATGACCGGGTCCGCGATGTGATCCACAACTTCAACACCGACGGCTTCGACTCCCTGTGTCCGAAGTACAAGGGCGGTCGGCCGAAGACCTTCACCCTGCCTGAGCGGCGCGAGATCAAGAAGATGTGGTCGACGAGATCAGCCACGAGGGCCTGCGCATCCTGCTCCGCGAGGAAGGCGTCTCTTTTCAACGCCTGAAGACCTGGAAGACCTCCCGCGACCCCGACTAAGCGGCCAAGAAGGCCCGTGTCGAACACCTCTACGCGATCGCCGACGGCGAGGTCATACCTGAGGAGGGCGAGCCCGAAGTCGGTGCCGCACTCCGCCGCAGCGGTTGTAGGTCGCCCGCCGCCTGCGGCGCGCTTCGCGGTCAGGATCCTTGTTGCCTGCCGCCGCGTTCGGCCCACTGCCGGCCCGGGTGGGGCATCAGGTTGAGGGGCCCGAACTCGGCCACCGCCCTGGACCTGGCCAAGGACAAGCTCTACGGCCACACCAAGCCGGTCAAGAAGCGCACCCAGTTCCTGGAGTTCTGCCGCTACCTGCGCACGCTCTATCCGCCGACGGTGAGGATCGCGATCGTCAGCCCGGACCGGGGCCGGATTGCAACCGCTCGACGGGCGCCGGACTGCGCGGCGGCGAGCTACCTCCGCCGGGAGGTCACCAAGCGACGTTGCCCCGGTCGTGGACATGTGTCCGTCCAGCAGCACTCCGCGCATCCGGGGATCAGCAGCCGGATCGGCGACCCGCGCGGAGGGCATCGTGGCCGCATAGCCCGGCGGCCCGGCGGCACATGCCGCTGGGCGTGCGTGGCGGGCGCCAACTTTCCGCCAACCATGCGGCATGAAAGTTATCCACGACACGGCGGCCGCCACACCGCCGCGGTCCATCACCCACCCGCCACTCTCGGGCGCGGCCTTCCGCTCGGCCGTCCGGCCCTCGGTCGCCGAGACGAATGACGGGGCAGGGCCGGTGCGTGCCGGCTCACCCCACCTCAGGGTCGCCCGACCCGATCCCGTCCAGGATCCCTCTGCCAAGGAGAACCATGACCACGACCCAGGCCTCGCCAGGTCCGGTGACCGCAGCCGCCACCGGCCATGTCGGGCTCAACGTCACCGACGTGACCCGTTCGATCCATTTCTACCAGCGGGTCTTCGGCTTCGACCTGCTCGGCGAGAGCACCGAGGACGACCGCCGCTACGCCTTCCTCGGCCGTGGCGATCAACTCGTGCTCACGCTGTGGCAGCAGAGTCGTGACGGCTTCGCCGCCGATCGGTCCGGACTGCACCATCTGTCGTTCAACGTGCCCACGCTGGACGACGTCCAAGCTGCTGTAGCCCGTCTTCAGGAACTCGGCACGCCCCTGATCTACGACAGGATTCTGGCCCACATGCCCGGCCTGGCATCTGGCGGCATCTTCTTCACCGATCCAGACGGCATCCGCATCGAGATCTGCACCGCCTCCGGACTCGAGCACCTCCCCACCCTTGAGGGCGGCGCACCCAGCTGTGGTTTCTTCTGATGCCACAGCACTACCACGAGGGTGAACTGGCGGTACAGGCACGGGCGGGCACGGTCGATCAGGCCGCGGCCATGGCCCGTACGTTCCGCACCAGCCTGCCCGCACCGTTGATGAGATTCCTTGCCACGCAGCGCTGGATCATCGTGGGCGCCACAGACACCGCAGGCCGCGTATGGGCGTCGCCCGTAGTCGGCGCACCCGGCTTCGTGCGTGCCGCCGACGAGACGACCGTACGGATCGACGCGCTCCCTGGGACCAGCGATCCCTTGCGGAACCTGGCAGACCGGCCGGCGGGACAGCCGGCCGGCCTGCTGGCCATCGACCTCGGCCGTCGCAACCGGGCTCGCATCAACGGCACCCTCCGCCATGACGCCGGCGGAGTGGTCATGAGCGTCGAGCGGGCTTACCCCAACTGCATGAAGTACATCCAGCGCCGAGAGAATCTGGGCTTCGGCGACCAGCCACCCACCCCGGTCGTCGTCGCCGAGACAGACCGCGTCACCGCCGAGCAGATCGACCTCCTGCGTGCCGCCGACACGGCCTTCATCGCCACCATCGCCGAAGGCCACGGAGCGGATGTGTCCCACCGCGGCGGTCCTCCCGGCTTCCTTCGGTGCCTGGGAGGCGGCAGGGTGGTCCAGTTCGCCGACTATCCCGGAAACGGCATGTTCAACACGCTCGGCAACCTCGAGCTGGACAGCCGAGCAGGCCTCACCATCACCTGCTTCGACACGGGCGACCTGCTCCAGCTGACCGGTCGTGCAACCGTTGTGCGCACGCCTCTCACCTCGGCTGCTCCCGGCACGGTCGACTTCGTCATCGACCGTGCCGTCCACACCCGGCGCGGCGTCCCGTTCCGCTTCGGCCCCGTCGAGTACTCACCGTTCCTGCCACGACCACACTGACTTGATCTTTGACGTCGGTGGTCGAATGCGCTCTCGGACTTGATCACCTGGGTGGTGACTGCCGTAGGTGCAGGCGACCTTCGGGGAATCATGCCCTCCGACCGAGGACACCTTGGCAGCTACACCACGACGGGCCCGGCCCGCCCGCGCAGCCGGTCAGTGGCCCGGGCCGCGCGCCAGGCCGACCGGATGGGCCGGCAACTGACCCACCCGCCGGCTGCGCCGAGCCTGGGCTGACGGCACCGACCACGCCGGCCACAAGGAACAGGGCAGCATGATCCGCCGCTACATCATCTGGCGAAACCATCACGCCGACGACCGGCGCCCACGCGCCCTCGTGGACAGGGCAAACGTTGCCTGATGCGGCACTAGCCCGCCGGTACCGCCGCCGAGGCGAGCAGCGCCGCGTGGGGAAGGGCCAGGCGCCCTTCCCCGTCCGCGAAGGCGGCGGCCAGCCGCTCGTACGCCCGCCGGATGCGTCCGGCGGTCCCGGCGTCCTGCGAGGTCACGACGAGACCGACGGTGGCGACCCCGCCGGACGCCCCGCTCCACCACTCCTCGAGGGTCGCCCGGTGGTCCCACTCCAGCTCCCGGCCCTCGGCGTCGCCGAACCCGGCCGCCACGAGCAGCCCGGCCAGGCCCTCGGGGGTCCGCTCGAAGTCCTCGTCCGGCGCCAGACGCGGAAGGTACGACGGCGGTACGGCACCGCCCTCGGCACACGCCCGGCCGAGCAGCTCCTGACCCGCCCGGCGCCGGGCGCCCCACAGCGTCACCGCGATCCGGCCGCCGGGCCGCAGCACCCGGCGCAGCTCGGCGAGGGCGGCACGCGGCCGGCCCACGTGGTTCAGCACGAAGTTGCCGACGACGGCATCGAACTCCCCGTCAGCAAAAGGCAGTTCGGGCAGTACGGCGACCTCCGCCGCGATCCCCCGCCGGCGCGCCTCGGCGACCATGCCGGCCTCGGCGTCCACGGCCCGCACCCGCGCGCCCCGCTCGCCCGCCGCGAGCGCGGCCGTGCCGGTCCCGGTGCCGACGTCGAGGACCCGTGTCCCCGCGCCGACCCCGGCGGCGTCCAGCAGGTCGGGCACCGGGTGGGCGCACAGGCGTCCGAAGCTCCCTGCGTAGGCCTCCGCCCGCCCCGCCCACATGGCCCGCTCGGCCGCGTCGAAGGCCGTCGTCGCATCCGTCTCGGTCATGCGCCCCAGCATGCCGCACAAACGATCAAGGGCACCCGGCAGGGGGTGCCCTCGACCGCCCTCAGGCGCGCGGGATCACATCCTGGCGCCCGCCATCGTCCGGCACATCTCCGCGCAGCGGCGACACGCCTCCGCGCAGCGCATCATCTGCTGGTCGTCCGGCATGGACATACACGCCTCGGCGCACATGTCGCACGCCTTGGCGCACATCGCGCACATCTCCTGGGCCATGGGTGAGCGGCGCATCATCATGTCCGCGCACATCCGGGTCATCTCGGAGCAGTCCATGAGCGCCCGCATGATCTGCATCTGGGACTGGCCGCCCATCTGCATGCAGGAGCTCATGGTCTCCTCGCACATGGTGTGCGCGGTCATGCAGGCCTCGACGCAGTCCTGCATCTCCTTGCTCATCGGGGTCATGGTTCCGGGCTGGGTCATGGCTCCTCCTCGAAGCTCAAGGGCCCCGGACGGGCCCCTGCGTGCTTCCGTCCTACGCCCACCGGCCCGCCCCCGCATGTGACCGACCGGTCGGGAGGCACCGGACGGACGAAAAGGCGCCCCGCAGGGCGCCTTCCCGAAGAGCGTGAACCCACCGCCGACTACGGCAGGTTGCGCGCCATGACGATGCGCTGGACCTGGTTGGTCCCTTCGTAGATCTGCGTGATCTTCGCGTCCCGCATCATCCGCTCCACCGGGTAGTCCCGGGTGTAGCCGTAGCCGCCGAGGAGCTGGACCGCGTCCGTGGTGACCTCCATGGCGACGTCCGAGGCGAAGCACTTGGCGGCGGCGCCCTGGAAGGTGAGGTCCTTGTCGCCGCGCTCGGACTTGGCGGCGGCCGCGTAGGTGAGCTGGCGGGCGGCCTCGATCTTCATGGCCATGTCGGCGAGCATGAACTGGATGCCCTGGAAGTCGGCGATCGGCTTGCCGAACTGCTTGCGCTCCTGGACGTAGCCCCTGGCGTAGTCGAAGGCGCCCTGGGCGACGCCGAGGGCCTGGGCGGCGATGGTGATGCGGGTGTGGTCCAGGGTCTTCATCGCCGTCGCGAAGCCGGTGCCCTCCTCGCCGATCATGCGGTCGGCGGGGATGCGGACGTTGTCGAAGTAGACCTCGCGGGTCGGGGAGCCCTTGATGCCGAGCTTCTTCTCGGGGGCGCCGAAGGAGACGCCCTCGTCGGACTTCTCCACGACGAAGGCCGAGATGCCCTTCGAGCGCTTCGAGGGGTCCGTGACCGCCATGACCGTGTAGTACTCGGAGACGCCCGCGTTGGTGATCCAGCGCTTGACGCCGTTGAGGATCCAGTGGTCGCCGTCGCGGACGGCCTTGGTCTTCATGCCGGCCGCGTCGGAGCCCGCCTCCGGCTCGGACAGGCAGTACGAGAACATCGCGTCGCCCTTGGCGAGCGGGGTCAGGTACTTCTTCTTCAGGTCCTCGCCGCCGGAAAGGATCACCGGGAGCGAGCCCAGCTTGTTGACGGCCGGGATGAGAGAGGAGGAGACGCAGGCGCGGGCCACCTCCTCGATCACGATGACCGTGGCGAGGGCGGCGGCGCCCGCGCCGCCGAACTCCTCGGGGACGTGCACCGCGTGCAGGTCGTTGGCGACGAGGGCGTCCAGCGCCTCCTGCGGGAAGCGGGCCTCCTCGTCCACCGCAGCGGCGTACGGCGCGATCTTCGCCTCGACCAGGGAACGGACGGCGTCGCGGAGCATGTCGTGCTCCTCGGACGGGCGGTACAGGTCGAAGTCAGCCGATCCGGCCACGGTCTCTCACGCTCCAAAGACGCAGTGATACTGACGCTAATTACCGTTAAGTAACTCAAATTTTAAAGGGCCTCAGAGGACGCGCCTACGTGAGGTTGGCGACAGCGGAAAAGTTGCCCGCTCAAGGCCTCGCGCATGCCTTGGCTATGCTCGCCCTCGCACCTGACGCGTACCCCCTGGAGCACCCATGAGCCTGAAGATCACCGTGATCGGCACCGGCTATCTCGGCGCCACGCACGCCGCGGCCATGGCCGAGCTCGGTTTCGAGGTGCTCGGGCTGGACGTCGTACCCGAGAAGATCGCTCTGCTGGAGCGCGGCGAGACGCCGATGTACGAGCCGGGGCTCGAGGAGCTGCTGCGCCGGCACGTGGCGGGCTTCGAGGGGTCCTCGGGACGGCTGCGGTTCACCATGGACTGGGCGGAGGTCGCCGAGTTCGGCGAGGTCCACTTCGTGTGCGTGAACACGCCGCAGCGGCACGGTGAGTACGCGGCGGACATGTCGTACGTGGACGCGGCCATCGCCTCGCTCGCCCCGCATCTGCGCGGCCCCGCGCTGGTCGTCGGCAAGTCGACCGTGCCGGTGGGTTCGGCGGACCGGCTGGCCGCCTACCTCGCGGAGCACGCGCCCGCCGGCGCGGACGCGGAGCTGGCGTGGAACCCGGAGTTCCTGCGCGAGGGCTTCGCCGTGCAGGACACCCTGCACCCGGACCGGATCGTGGTCGGCGTGCGCAGCGAGCGGGCCGAGAAGCTGCTGCGGGAGGTGTACGCCACTCCGGTCGCCGAGGGTACGCCGTTCGTGGTGACCGACTTCCCGACGGCCGAGCTGGTGAAGACGGCGGCGAACTCCTTCCTGGCCACGAAGATCTCGTTCATCAACGCGATGGCGGAGGTGTGCGAGGCCGGCGGCGGTGACGTGGCGAAGCTGGCGGAGGCCATCGGGCACGACGACCGGATCGGCAGCAAGTTCCTGCGCGCGGGGATCGGGTTCGGAGGCGGCTGTCTGCCGAAGGACATCCGGGCGTTCATGGCGCGCGCCGGTGAGCTGGGTGCGGACCAGGCGCTGACGTTCCTGCGGGAGATCGACTCGATCAACATGCGCCGGCGGGGCCAGATGGTGGAGATGGCGCGCGAGGCGCTCGGCGGCGGCTCGTTCCTGGGCCGCCGGGTCGCGGTGCTCGGTGCCACCTTCAAGCCGGACTCGGACGACGTGCGGGACTCGCCGGCGCTGAACGTGGCCGGGCAGATCCATCTGCAGGGCGGCCAGGTGACGGTGTACGACCCGAAGGGCATGGACAACGCCCGGCGGGTGTTCCCGACCCTGGGCTACGCCGAGTCGGCGCTGGAGGCGGCCCGGGGCGCGGACGTGGTGCTGCACCTGACGGAGTGGCGGGAGTTCAGTGAGCTGGACCCGGCGGCGCTGGGTGAGGTCGTGGCGGGCCGGGTGATGCTGGACGGGCGCAACACGCTGGACCCGGAGCTGTGGCGGCGGGCCGGGTGGACGTACCGGGCGATGGGCCGTCCGAACGCCTAGGAGGCGGCCCCGCGGGGCGCGTCACGGGGACGCCGGTTCGGCCGAGGCTCAGTCGGCCGAACCGGCGTCTTCTCGCATTCTGCACCACCGGACACATACGTGGCCGATGAAGTCCCTGTGGTTCACGGCTCCTTCGCCCGGTACCGGCGCATCTTGGCGCGTGCCCCGCACACCTGCATGGAGCACCAGCGGCCGCGTCCGGCGGGGCTGCGGTCGTAGTAGGCCCAGTGGCAGGTGTCGGCCTCGCAGGCTTTCAGGCGGGTCCAGGTGCCCGCGACCAGGGCCTCGGCGACGGCGGCGGCGACCCGGGAGAGCAGGGGGCCGCTGTCGGCCGGGGTGAGGGCCGCTGAGCCGTCCTGCTCGTCGACGGCGACGTAGAGGGGTGCCTGGGCGAGCAGCTCGCCGAGCGGGGGGACCCGGCGGTGCGGCGGGTGGCCGGCGTGGGCGAGCAGCGCGGTGCGCAGCGACTCGCGCAGGGTGCGGGCGGACGGCAGTTCGTCCTCGGTGAGTCCGAAGCGGGCGCGGCCCTCCGGTGTGTCGAGGGAGTCGCGGCCGGACTCGATGTCGAGCGTGTTCACCAGGTCCTCGACCAGGGCGAGGGCTCCGGGTGCGGCCGATCTCTCACTCATGCTTGCGACGTTACCTCCTATGGGGCAGCATGCAGTAACGGTTACCGGTTACCCGCCTTTATGGGTAACGAGGGAACGCCACAGGTGTGACACAAGGAGGAAGTCATGGCTCTCGCCAAGCTGGGTGTCGTCGTCCTGGACTGTCCGGATCCGCGGGCGCTGGCCGGCTTCTACGCCGGGGTGCTGGGCGGCACGGTGGAGGGCGACGGGGACTGGGTGGACCTGAAGGTGGACGGCGGGCAGGCGCTGGCCTTCCAGCGGGCGCCGGGGTTCACCCCGCCGCAGTGGCCCCGGGCCGACCGGGACTCGCAGCAGTTCCACCTGGACCTGGTGGTGGAGGATCTGGACGCGGCGGAGAAGGGGGTGCTGGAGCTGGGCGCGAAGCCCCTGGCCGGGCAGGAGAGCAGTAGCTTCCGGGTTTACGCGGACCCGGCCGGGCACCCGTTCTGCCTGTGCGCCTGCTGACCCGTCCGGCGCCCGGCGCCGGCTGATCCAGGGAGGGCCCATGCCCGCTGTCGCCCGCATCCGCTCCGTCGTGCTCGACTGCCCCGACCCGCGGGCACTGGCCGCGTTCTACGCGGCCGTGGCCGGCGGTACCCCTGAGGCCGAGGACGACGACTGGGTGGTGCTGAAGGTGCCGGACGGGCCGCGGCTCTCCTTCCAGCGGGTGCGGGGCTTCACCCCGCCGCAGTGGCCCCGCGCCGACCGGGACGCGCAGCAGTTCCACCTGGACCTCGACGCGGGCGCCACCTGGGAGGAGGTGGACGCGGCCCACGAGAGGGTGCTGGCGCTGGGCGCCCGGCCGCTGGACCTGGAGGACCGGGAGAAGAAGGACTTCCAGGTGTACGCAGACCCGGCCGGGCACCCGTTCTGCCTGTGCAGGATCGAGCACCCGGACGGGATCGCCTAGAGGCCGCTGCCGGCCCGGTCAGCCGTCCAGGGACTCGATGGTGGCGTGGGACGGGCCGCGGACGGACTGGATCTCGCGGGCCACGTCCTCCGCCGCGCCGAGCACCCGGACCGCGTTCTTCCAGGTCAGTTTGGCCAGATCGGCCTTGGACCAGCCGCGGTCGAGGAGTTCGGCGAGGAGGTTCGGGTAGCCCGAGACGTCGTTCAGGCCGTCCGGGGTGAACGCGGTGCCGTCGTAGTCGCCGCCGATGCCGAGGTGGTCGATGCCCGCCACCTCGCGCATGTGGTCGAGGTGGTCGGCGACCGTGGCCACCGTGGCGACCGGGCGCGGGGTGCGCTCCTCGAAGGCGCGGTGGACCGCCATCGCCTCGGGGGTGGTGTCGAGGTGGTGGAAGCCGTGCGCCCGCATGTTCTCGTCGGCCTCGGCCGTCCAGTCCACGGCGGCCTGGAGCACGAACTTCGGTACGAACGTCACCATCGCCATGCCACCGTTGGCGGGCAGCCGCTCCAGGACGTCGTCCGGGACGTTGCGCGGGTGGTCGCAGACGGCACGGGCGGAGGAGTGCGAGAAGATCACCGGCGCGGAGGAGGCGTCCAGCGCGTCCCGCATGGTCGTCGCCGCCACGTGGGAGAGGTCGACGAGCATCCCGAGCCGGTTCATCTCGCGGACGACCTCGCGGCCGAACGCGGTCAGGCCGCCCGCCTTGGGCTCGTCGGTCGCCGAGTCCGCCCAGTCCACGTTGTCGTTGTGGGTGAGCGTCAGGTAGCGCACGCCGAGCGTGTACAGGGCGCGCAGGGTGCCGAGGGAGTTCTCGATCGAGTGGCCGCCCTCGGCTCCCATCAGGGAGGCGATACGGCCCTCCGCGCGGGCCGCCTCCAGGTCGGCCGCGGTCAGCGCGGCCCGCAGCTGCCCGGGGTAGCGGTCGATCAGCTGCCGTACGCAGTCGATCTGCTCCAGGGTGGCCGGGACCGCGCCCGGCTGGTCCGAGCGCACGTACACCGACCAGTACTGCGCGCCGACCCCGCCCTCGCGCAGGCGGGGCAGGTCGGTGTGCAGATGGGCGTCCTGGCGTACGGCGATGTCGCGCGCGGCGAGGTCGTAGCGGACCTGCTCGCGCAGCGCGTACGGCAGGTCGTTGTGCCCGTCGACGACGGGGAACTCGCGCAGCAGCGCGCGGGCGTCCTCCAGAGAGGTCACGGGGCTCACTTCCCGAAGCCGAAGCCGCCGCCCGCGCCCTCGACCTTGGAACGCAGCCGCTTGCCCTTCTCCGTGGCCTGGTCGTTCAGGTCCTGCTGGAAGTCGCGCATCTTCTGCAGCAGTTCCTCGTCGTGCGCGGCGAGCATGCGGGCCGCGAGGAGGCCGGCGTTGCGGGCGCCGGCGACGGACACGGTGGCGACCGGGACACCGGCCGGCATCTGCACGATGGACAGCAGCGAGTCCATGCCGTCGAGGTACTTCAGCGGCACCGGCACGCCGATCACCGGCAGCGGGGTGACGGAGGCGAGCATGCCCGGCAGGTGGGCGGCTCCCCCGGCACCGGCGATGATCACCTTCAGCCCTCGGTCGGCGGCCTGCTCGCCGTAGGTGATCATCTCCCGCGGCATGCGGTGCGCGGAGACGACGTCGACCTCGTAGCCGATCTCGAACTCGTCCAGCGCCTTGGCGGCGGCCTCCATGACGGGCCAGTCGGAGTCCGACCCCATGACAATGCCTACGACCGGGCTCATTCGGTGATCGTCCCTCTCAGGTAGCCGGCAGCGTGACGGGCGCGCTCCAGCACGTCGTCCAGGTCGTCGCCGTAGGTGTTGACGTGGCCGACCTTGCGTCCGGGCTTCACGTCCTTGCCGTACATGTGGATCTTGAGCTTGGGGTCGCGGGCCATGCAGTGCAAGTAGGCGGAGTACATGTCCGGGAAGTCGCCGCCGAGGACGTTGACCATGACCGTCCACGGGGCGCGCGGGCGGGGGTCGCCGAGCGGCAGGTCGAGGACGGCGCGGACGTGGTTGGCGAACTGCGAGGTGATCGCGCCGTCCTGGGTCCAGTGGCCGGAGTTGTGCGGGCGCATCGCCAGTTCGTTGACGAGGATGCGGCCGTCGCGGGTCTGGAACAGCTCGACCGCGAGGTGCCCGACGACGCCCAGTTCCTTGGCGATGGTCAAGGCCATCTGCTCGGCCTCGAGGGCGAGCGAGCGCTCCAGGTCGGGGGCGGGGGCGATCACGGTGTCGCAGACGCCGTTGACCTGCTGGGACTCGACGACCGGGTAGGCGACGGCCTGGCCGTGCGGGGAGCGGACGACGTTGGCGGCCAGCTCGCGGACGTAGTCGACCTTCTCCTCGGCGAGGACCGGGACGCCGGCGCGGAAGGGGTCGGCCGCCTCCTCGGCGGAGTCGACCACCCACACGCCCTTGCCGTCGTAGCCGCCGCGGACGGTCTTCAGCACCACGGGGAAGCCGGTGCCCTCGGCGGCGAACGCGGCCACGTCGGCCGGGTCGGTCACGATGCGGTGGCGCGGGCAGGGGATGCCGATGGCGTCGAGCCTGGCGCGCATCACCCCCTTGTCCTGGGCGTGCACCAGCGCGTCGGGACCGGGGCGCACGGGGATGCCGTCCGCCTCCAGGGCCCTGAGGTGCTCGGTGGGCACGTGTTCGTGATCGAAGGTGATCACATCGCACCCCCGCGCGAAGTCACGCAGCGTGTCCAGGTCGCGATAGTCGCCGACGACGACATCGTTCACGACCTGCGCCGCGGAGTCCTGAGGGGTGTCACTGAGAAGCTTGAACCTGATGCCCAACGGGATGCCCGCCTCGTGCGTCATACGCGCGAGCTGCCCCCCGCCGACCATGCCGACTACCGGGAACGTCACCCCTCTAGCGTATCGGCCGCGCCGGCCGGGCCGGATCGCGTCCCTCTCACCGGCTCTTACCCGGGACTTTCCCGGCTCTTTCCGACCCGTTCCCAAGCTGTGCCCTGGTCCGCGGGCGGCGGCCGGGGCGCCTGGCTAGCATGGCTGGGTGACGAAACCTACGGACGGGGGCTGTACAGCCATGGAACGTCGTTCCTCGGGGCTGCGACGACTCGTACGCGAGGTGGCCAAGTTCGGCGCCGTCGGCGGCGCCGGCGTCCTTGTCAATCTCGGCGTGTTCAACCTGGTCCGGCACGTCTCCGACCTGCCGGTGGTGCGCGCCAGCATCATCGCGACCGTCGTCGCGATCGCCTTCAACTACGTGGGCTTCCGCTACTGGACGTACCGGGACCGCGACAAGAGCGGCCGCACCAAGGAACTCACGCTGTTCCTGCTGTTCAGCGCGATCGGCCTGGTGATCGAGAACGGCGTGCTGTACCTGGCGACGTACGGCTTCGGCTGGGACAGCCCGCTGCAGAGCAACGTCTTCAAGTTCGTCGGCATCGGCGTCGCGACCCTGTTCCGCTTCTGGTCGTACCGCAGCTGGGTGTTCCGGGCGCTGCCCGCCCGGGAGGCCGTGGCGGGCGCGGAGTCGATCCTGGAGCAGGAGTCGCGGCAGCCGGCGCCCGAGCAGCGCGTGCCGTAACGAGCCGCCGGCCGGCACGGGCGGCCGTCAGCGGACCGTCGGCAGCTCCTCCTCCGGCTTGCGGGCCGGGGGCGTGCGGGACAGGAACAGGCCGAACACCGGCGGCTGGGCCTGGAGCAGCTCCAGGCGGCCCCCGTCGGCCTCCGCGAGGTCACGGGCCACGGCCAGGCCGATCCCGGTGGAGTTGCGCCCGCTGATGGTGCGCTCGAAGATCCGGGCGCCCAGGTCGGCCGGGACACCGGGTCCCTCGTCGGTGACCTCCACGACGGCCTGGTTGCCGGTGACCCGGGTGCGCAGGGCGACGGTGCCGCCGCCGTGCATGAGGGAGTTCTCGATCAACGCGGCCAGCACCTGGGCGACCGCGCCGGGCGTGCCGACGGCCTGCAGATGCCGTTTGCCGGAGCTGACGATGGCCCGGCCTGCGCTGCGGTAGGCGGGGCGCCACTCGGCGAGCTGCTGCTGGATGACCTCGTCGAGGTCGAAGGTGACGGCGGAGCCGGTGCGCGGGTCGCGGGCGTTGGTGAGCAGCCGCTCCACGACGTCGGTGAGCCGCTCGACCTGGGTGAGCGCGACGTTCGCCTCCTCCTTCACCGTGTCCGGGTCGTCGGTGAGGGTGATCTCCTCCAGCCGCATGGACAGTGCGGTCAGCGGCGTGCGGAGCTGGTGGGAGGCGTCGGCGGCCAGGCGCCGCTCGGCGGTGAGCATGCGCCCGATGCGCTCGGCGGAGGAGTCGAGCACGTCGGCGACCCGGTCCAGCTCGGGGACTCCGTAGCGCTTGTGGCGGGGGCGCGGGTCGCCGGAGCCGAGCCGCTCGGCGGTCTCGGCGAGGTCGGTCAGCGGGGAGGCGAGCCGGTTGGCCTGCCGTACGGCGAGCAGCACGGCGGCGACCACGGCGAGCAGCGCCACCAGACCGATGATCAGCAGGGTCCGGCCGACCTCGCGGGTCACCGCGGAGCGGGGCTCCTGCACGGTGACCGTCTCGCCCTCCTCGCCGGTCTGCGTGGAGTGGATGACGTCGCCCTCCGGCCGGGTGCCGATCTCGATCGGCGCCTGCCCGGGCATGCGGATCACCGCGTACTGGTCCTTGCTGACCGGGTTGCGCAGGACGTCGGCGTCGACCTTCTCCGAGGCGAGGATCCGGCTGTCCACGATGCTGGCCAGCCGGACCGCCTCGGACTCCACCCGCTCCTGGGCGCTGTTGCTGATGGTCCGTGTCTCGACGATCACGAGGGAGACGCCGAAGACGGCGATCACGACCAGCACGACGGCAAGGGTGGACTGGATGAGACGTCGGCGCATGTCGTCCTGTTACCTGAGGTGGTGCCGGACCCCGGGCGGGGGTTCAGCTCTTTTCGAACCGGAATCCGACCCCGCGCACGGTGGCGATGTACCGCGGGTTCGCGGCGTCGTCGCCGAGCTTCTTGCGCAGCCAGGAGATGTGCATGTCGAGCGTCTTGGTGGAGGACCACCAGGTGGTGTCCCAGACCTCGCGCATCAGCTGGTCGCGCGTGACGACCCGCCCGGCGTCCCGGACCAGCACCCGCAGCAGGTCGAACTCCTTGGCGGTGAGCTGGAGTTCCTCGTCGCCCATCCACGCCCGGTGCGACTCGACGTCGATCCGTACCCCGTGCGTGGCCGGCGGCTGCTGCGGCTCGGCGGCGCCGCGGCGCAGCAGGGCCCGGACCCTGGCGAGCAGTTCGGCGAGCCGGAAGGGCTTGGTGACGTAGTCGTCGGCACCCGCGTCCAGGCCGACGACGGTGTCCACCTCGTCGGCCCGCGCGGTCAGGATGAGGATCGGCACGGTGTGGCCGTCGGCGCGCAGCCGGCGGGCGACCTCCAGGCCGTCCATGCCGGGCAGGCCCAAGTCCAGCACGACCAGATCGACGCCGCCCTGCATTCCGGCGTCGAGCGCGGCGGGACCGTCCTCGCGCACCTCGACGTCGTAACCTTCCCGGCGCAGGGCGCGGGCCAGCGGCTCCGAGATGGACGCGTCGTCCTCGGCGAGCAGTACACGGGTCATGAAGTGATGGTAGACCGCCCGCGCACCGTGCTGGGGTGTGATCGCTTCGAGGGATTCTTACCTTCCCCGACCTCTGGTACGAACCATTGTCCTGGGGATGGGACCCTAGAAGAGACCTTCGAATCAGGGGCTGTGGTTCCCGCGACACCTGTGATCCGCGTCTCAAGTCCTTCCATATCCGGCAGTGTCCTGACGTACAGTGACGTGAACGCCTCTAGCACACCGGGGACCTTTGGCGGGCAGTTGTCGCTGAGGGTCTCTTTTGTGTGCGGGCTGATGAAGATCAGCCCTTGAAGGAATGACCTCTGGCCGGGCTCCGGACGCGCACCGCTGCGTCGTGGGGCGTGGATCCCGGTGGTCGCCGTCCACCGCTCCGCGATCCGGGGCGGACCCCCTCGGGCGTGGGGGCGGACTGCCGATCCGCCGGTGCCGGCCGACACCCCCACCGGGCGCAGTGCTCTACGCGCGTCCCGACCCAGCAAGGAACGACCATGGCGTCCAGCCTGACGAAGGACTCGGTCCGCCCGGGCACCCCCGGTTCCGAGAAGACCTTCTTCGGCCACCCCCGCGGACTGGCCACTCTCTTCATGACCGAGATGTGGGAGCGTTTCTCCTACTACGGCATGAGGGCCCTGCTCCCGCTGTACCTGGTGGCCCCGGGTGGCCTGCACCTGAGCGCGGGCACGGCGACCGCGATCTACTCGGTGTACGTGTCGCTCGTGTACCTGCTCGCCCTGCCCGGCGGCTGGTTCGCGGACCGCGTCCTCGGCCCCCGCAAGACGGTGGCCGTCTCCGGTCTGATCATCATGATCGGCCACCTCTGCCTGGCGCTGCCGGCGGCCGTCAGCTTCTTCGTCGGCCTCGGCCTCGTCGCCATCGGCTCGGGCCTGCTGAAGGCCAACATCTCCACGATGGTCGGCCACCTGTACAAGGGCCCGGACGACCCGCGCCGCGACGGTGGCTTCACCCTCTTCTACATCGGCATCAACCTGGGTGCCTTCGCCGCGCCGCTGATCATCGGCACCGTCGGTGAGAACTACAACTGGCACTTCGGCTTCGCGCTGGCCGCGCTCGGCATGGCGCTGGGCCTGGCCCAGTACCTGCTCGGCAGCCGCCACCTGAGCGAGCAGAGCAGCGTCGTCCCCACGCCGCTGTCCCCCGCGGAGAAGGCCGTCACGCTGCGCAAGGGCCTGGTCTGGCTGGCCATCGCCGTCGTCTTCTACGGCCTCGTCGGCTTCACCGGCCACTTCACGCTGAACTGGGCGCTGATCCCGCTCACCCTCATCGGCCTGCTGGTCCCGATCCTGGTCATCGGCCGGATCCTGCGGGACAAGGACCTGGACTCGGCCGAGAAGTCGAAGGTGTCGGCGTACATCTGGTTCTTCGTCGCCGCCGCCGTGTTCTGGATGATCTACGACCAGGGCGGTTCGACCCTGTCGCTGTTCGCCGAGGGCAAGGCCGAGAACTCGATCCTCGGCTGGCACTTCCCGGTCTCCTGGTACCAGTCGGTCAACCCGGTCATGATCATGGCCCTGGCGCCGGTCTTCGCCTGGCTGTGGCTGTGGCTGAACCGGCGCGGCAAGGAGCCGAGCACGATCGTGAAGTTCTCCGCCGGCCTGGTGCTGATCGGTGCGTCCTTCGTCCTCTTCCTCGCCCCGCTGTCGATCGCCGAGGGCGGTCACAAGGCCGCGGCGATGTGGCTGGTCGGCATCTACTTCGTCCAGACGATCGGTGAGCTGACGCTGTCGCCGGTGGGTCTGTCCGTGACGACGAAGATGGCGCCGGCGAAGTACGCCTCGCAGATGATGGGCGTCTGGTTCCTCGCGGTCACCGCGGGCGACTCGATCACCGCGCTGCTGTCCAACCCGGCCGTCGGCGGGGTCAACCTGGACAGGACCGGCTTCGTGGCCCTGGAGGCCGTGCTCGCCGTGGTCGCCGGTGCGGCGGTGTGGATGTACCGGAACAAGGTGAAGAAGCTGATGGGCAGCGTGCACTGACCCCGCCCGGAGCTTTTGGAGGGCCACCGCGTCATGGCGATGCGGTGGCCCTCCGTCCGTGCGGGCGGCTCAGCGGGTGCGCCTGCGCGGCATGAAGGTGAACACCGCCGCGCCCAGCAGGATCACCGTGCCGGACACCAGGCCCAGGGCCTTGAGCGCCCCGTGGTCACCGGCGCCGGTCTCGGCGAGGCCGCCCGAGCCCCCGCTGCCGCCCGACGCCGAACCGGACGCCGAGCCTCCCGACGTCGAGGTGCCGCCCGAGGCGCCGCCCGGCTGCTGGGTGGTGTCCAGGGTGAGGGACACCTCGGTCCTGGTCGGCGTGCAGGTCGTGGTCGTACCGAGGGCCTTGATGACGAGGACGCCCGGCGCCAGGGTCGAGGTGCCGCTCGCGCCCGGCTTGTAGGTGCCGGTCAGATCCGGGATCTCGATCGGGTCGCCGGCCTTGATGGCATTGGCGTTCGTCGGCCCCTCCACGTGCACGGTGCCCTTGTCCGCGCCGCCGAGCACCACCTCCATCGACGGCTTCACCGAGTCCTTCGGGATCTCGGCGGGGCTGTTCATCACCGACTTCTTGAACTGCACCGTGAGGTCGTAACTCCCGCCGTTCCTCCTGGCGTTGATCTGCACCGGCGAGATGGCGTTCTTGTCGCCGATCGGCGTCTTGCAGGCGTAGGGGACCTGGACCTCCTTGCCGGTGAAGTCGGTCCGACCGGTGCCGCCGCCGCTCGCCGACGGGGAAGCGGAGGCGGAGGAGCTGGGCGAACCGGACCGGGTGGGTGACGCCGAGGCCGTGGGGGACGGCGACGTGCTCGAGGAGCTGCCGCCGCCCGCGGTCACCTCGATGGTCGCCGCCTTCTGCACGGTCTCCTTCGGCGTGCACTTGGTGTCCGTGGACATCGCGTTGACCGTGTACGCGTCCGGCGTCAACGTCACCTCACCGGGCGCCGTCAGCTTCAGGCTGCCCTTCATGTCGGACAGCACCATGGGGGCGCCCTTGGGGATCGCCGGGTTCTGCCGGGGCCCCTGCATGGCGATGTCGGCGGTCTGCGCGCCGGCCGCCTTCAGGACGCCGGAGGGCTGCACCGAGTTGGCGGGCAGGTCGATGATGTCCGGGTTCTTCGAGGCCGCCTGCACGAACTTCCACACGACGTCCACCGTGTCGCCCACCTTGGCCGTGGCCGGCGCGGTGATCTCGACCTTGGTGGTGCCGTCGACCGGGTCGATGCCGGCGGGCGGCACGCAGTGGGTGGCGAACGACACCTGGGCGGCCTGCGCGGGCGTGGCGGCCACGCCCAGCAGCAGGGCCGCCGAACAGAGCACCAGTGCGGCGCCGGCGGCGCCCGCCCTGCGGGCCGGTGTGCCTCTCCTTCGCATGCTCACGGGGGTCCCTTCGTGGTGGGAGTCGTAGGACTCGTCGGGCTGTGGTCGTGCGGTGCGGAGAGCCGGACGGCCGGGCCGCCGGGAGCGGAGTCCGGGGCGAACCACGGCAGGGTCGGAGTCGGGGGAGTCGGCTCGGGCGAGCGGCGGTGGGGTCTCAGGGCGGGAACGGGCCGGGTGAGCCGCCGGTGGCGGACGCCGCCGGCGCGGCGCGGCCGTACCTGGTCGACCACGGCCATCCCGGCGCGGAACAGCCCGGCCGGGACGACCACGCAGAGCAGGATCCAGAACAGCGTCACACCCCAGGGGCGGCCCACGCCCCACGGCTGCTCCGCGAGGACTCTGCCGCCGTACTCCAGCGACACGGTGTAGTCACCGTGCGCCCCGGCCGACAGTTCGACGGGCAGCTTGATCTGCGCCTTCTTGCCCGGTGCGAGGGTGCCGCGCCACTGCTGCTCGTCCCACTGGGGCGCGAAGACGCCGTGGGCGGTGCCGACCCGGAAGACCGGGTCCTTGATCGCGGTCGAGCCGACGTTGCCCGCGGTGAAGACCAGCGTGCGGCTCGGCGGGGCCCCGAACCAGGTCAGCAGACCGCTGGAGCCGGCCAGCCGGGTGTCGGAGAGGATCGAGAGCCGGCCGCCCGGCGACGCGGTGGGCAGCGGGGCCACCGGATGCCCGGCGACCTGGAGCACGACGTCCGCCTCGGCCTTCGCGCCGGTCACCGTGGCCACGTGCACCACGCAGGGGCACGGCACCGGCGGCTCGGCGACCGGCAGCTTGGTGGCGAAGGCACCGTGGGCGTCGGTGGTCACGGCCCTGCCGTCGCCGTTGGCGCAGGAGTTGGTGCCGCCGATCACTCCGCGGGAGGGGGTGGCGCGTCCGCAGATCAGCATCATCAGCAGCGTGTGCGCCCGCCAGCCGCTGCCGCTGACGGTCACGGAACCGCCCGTACCGGCCTGGGACGCGGACAGCTTGACGACGGGCCCGTCCGCGGCGGCCGCCGACGCGGGCGTGAGCGGGAGCAGGAGCAGCGCGAGCACCGCCGCCCACGTGGGCAGCCGCAGCGCCCGTACCGCGCCGCTCACCCGGCCGCTCCCCTCGTCGGCTCGGCCGCCGGGGTCCCGGCGCGCCGGCTCCCCCGCCGCCGCACGGCGATCACGGCGCCCACCGTGCCCGCGGCCAGCGCGCCGGTCGCCCCCGCCGCCGCTTCCCAGGGCACGAAGCGTGCCGCCGCCGTCGCCGAGGCGTGCGCTCCGCCCGGCGCGGTGACGGTGAGGGTCACGTCGACCGCGTCCAGCGCCGGGTGGTCCGGCCACGGCTCGGCGAGCGTCACGCGCGTGCCGGGGCGCAGGCGGACCGGGAGGGTGCGCGGTGCGCGGTCCAGGACCCGGCCGAGGACTCCGTCCGCGTGCACCGCCAGCCTCGGCGCGAGGACGGTCGTACCGCGGTTGACCAGCTCGTACGTGATCCGGTCGGTGTGCACGGCCACGTGCTCCACGGTCAGCGCGGCGAGCGCCGGGCCGCCGATGCGCAGACGCAGCCGTACGGTCCGCGTCCGGCCGTCGGTGTCGCGGACGACGACCGCCCCCGCGCGGTCACCGGGCGCGGCGCCGGCCGGGACGGTGACCGTGAAGGGCACGTCGGCGCGGGTGCGGGCGGGAACGCGGACGCTGCTGTCGGCGAACGCGATCCGGACGCCGGTCCCGGACAGCCGTACGACGACGGGGGCGTGCCCGGGGTTGGTCACGGACAGCGTGTCCCGCAGGACCGCCCCGGGCGGCCCCTCCGCGTAGAACGACGGCCGCCCGGCGCCGGAGGGCGCCACGGACCATCCTCCCGCGGCGAAGGCCGGGGTTGCGGCGGCGGGGAGGGCGAACAGGCAGAGGGTGAGGGCCGGGAGAAGGTGCCGGTGGGGGGCCGGGGGGCGGATGGCGGGGCGCATGGGCGGCTCCAGCGGTCGTTGGCCGGGACGTTCAGCGGCGTACGGCCTGGTTCCGTCGGGTCAGCCAGAGGGCGCCCGCCGCGCCCGTGAGGAGGACGGTGCCGCCGAGGGTGCCCAGGGCGACGGCTGAGTCCTCGGGGCCGGTCCTGGGCAGCCCGCCGCCGGAGCCGGTGCTGCTCTGCGAGGTGGTGCCGGTGGAGGAGCCGGTGCCTGCGCCGCCGGCCGCCGTGACGTCCAGGGCCAGGGACGGCTTGGGGCTGTTGGTGGGGGTGCAGGTGGTCGTCGTACCGAGCGCCTTGATGGTGAGCGTGCCCGCCGTGAAGGTGACCTTGCCGGACTTCTTCGGCGTGTAGGTGCCGCTCAGGTCGGAGATCTTGATGGGGGTGTTGGCCGGAATCGCCGCCTGGTTGGCCGGGCCGGACACGGCGAGGGTGCCGCTGTCGGCGCCGCCGAGGTTGATGGTGGCGCTCGGGTTCATGGCGCCCTTGCCCAGCTCGACGGGGCTGGAGGAGACGCCCTTCTGCCAGGACATGGTGATCCTGTAGCCGGTGCCGCTCTTGGCGCCCCTGATGTCGATGGGCGAGACGGCGCTCTTGTCGCCGATCGGTGTCTTGCAGTGGTAGTTCACGTCGACGACGTCGGCGTGGGCCGCCGGCGCGGCCAGCAGCAGCGCCGAGCCGGCCAGGGCCGCGGCGGACACGAGCGCGGCGGTTCGCTTCGGGTACGACACGGTCGGTCCACCCCATTCATTCCTGACGGCACATCAGATTCGGCCGTCAAGGTACGCCGGGCACCGAAAGGAAGGAAGACACGTCACACGCCGGAGTTGTGGTGATCCGGGGGGGCGGGGGAGGGAGTTGGGTGGAGGAGGGGTGTGGCAGGGGTGGCCGGAGGGGGGATCCGAGCGGCCGGAAGTGGGCGCTCCTCGCAGACCTCGGGCGACGACGTAGGCCGAGGGAGGCGGCCGAGCCGCGCCAGGGACGGCGCCGGAAGCGCGCGGCGGCAGCGCGGCTCACGGGAGGCACGCCGTCGGGTCCGGCGGCACGGCCGCGACCGCCGGGTCAGACGGCCCGTGGACCGGGCCGAGCGATCGGAAACGGCGAGCGGGGCGGCCCGGGACCCGAGTCCTGCCGGGCGGCCGAGGCGCGAGCGGGACGGCCCGGAGCGGACGGGAACGCCGGGCCGGCGCACCTGGGACGGCGAGCGAGGCGCCGTGCGCGTCACTCCGGGCAGCCGGCCTAAGCGGGGGCGCCCAGTTCTGCCCAGACCGTCTTGCCCGAGCGGCCCGGGGTGCGCAGGACGCCCCAGTCCAGGCAGAGGCGCTGGACGATGAACATGCCGTGGCCGCCGGGGCGGCCGGCGCGGTGGGGGGTGCGCGGGGCCGGCTGACCGGTGCCGCGGTCGGTGACCTCCACCCGGATCACCTTGTTGTCGCAGGTGAGCAGCAGATCGTCCGGCCCCTCCGCATGCAGGCACGCGTTGGTGACGAGTTCGGACACGACGAGCAGCACGTCCTCCGCGGCGGCCCGCTGGTCGGCGCCGGCGGCCGGCAGCCACCCCCACGCGTACAGCGCCTGGCGGGTGAAGTCACGGGCGAGCGGCACGACCCCGCTCGCGCCGTCCAGCCGTAGCGTGCGAACCTGCCGCCCCCGTGGCTCGTCCCCGCCCTCGGAGGGCCCGGACGGCACGGACGTCGGCACGGACGGCGCGGCAGCCCCCGCGGACACGCCGGTCGGCGCACCCTCCTCGGACGCCCCGGAAGCGCCGCTCGGCTCCGGGCCGCGGTCGCCCGGCGAGCAAGGCCGGGTGGTGCTCATCAGCGCTTCACCTCACCGATTCACCGATTCACGAGTTCACGAATTTCACGAGTTCACGGAATTTCCAGTTCAAAGGCACGACACCGGCCGGTCCGCCCGCATCCGCCCTTCGCACATACGTCGCACCCGGGCCGCTCGCCGGTTCCCAGGACCGGGTCCGCGGCCGACGGGTTTCAGCATGTCTCCTGCCCGGCCGATCGGCCGGGACACCCCTGCTTCGGGCATGACCGGTGCACCGTACAGGCACCGGCCCGTACAGACGGGACCGGACACGGGTTCATTCGGCGTCGCCGGCCAGAGCGGCCTCGACGGAGTCATGGACGGTGAAGACCGCCTCGGCGCCAGTGATCTCGAACACGCGCGCGACCACTGGCAGCATCCCCGCCAGATGCACGCCTCCACCGGCGGCCTCTGCCCTCAGTCGCGCGCCGAGCAGGACGTTCAGGCCCGTGGAGTCGCAGAACTCCAGCCGTGAGCAGTCCACGACAAGGCGTGCGAATCCCTTGTCCAGGAGGTCGTCGAGGGGTTCGCGCAGAAGATCGGCGGTGTGGTGATCGAGCTCACCCGCCGGTGTCACTACGGCGCTGGAGCCCTCTTCCCGCACCTCCACCAGAAGCCGGCCCGACTGTGCGCTGCCGACCGTCCCGTGGTCCATGCCGTCTCTCTCCCGAGGTCGTGGCTGCTGATGCCCTCGAACATTACGCCTTCCATCCGCACTCCGACACCCGAACAACCTCACAGAAACGGACATATGGTTACAGAACGCACTTGCGACCGGGTCCGGGAAGCAGGTAGGGCTAGTAAAGACACACATCCCTACACGCCGGCTTCGGAGGCGCCGCACACCGCAGTGCACGTACTGGCTTCGGCAGCCTTATGCCGAGAACGATGGAGGACACCCATGTCACCCCGGCTCGACGCATCGCATACCCACCGGGCGACGTCGACACCCCCACCGGAACAACTGGATCCCGTCGATCCCATCGATCCGATCGATACCCTCGACCCCCTCGAGGGACTTCCGGAGATCCCCCCCTTCGACGAGGTCGGTCCCGTCGACGCACGGGCCCTGTCCAAGACCCTCTTCGAGCGACTGGAGTCGCTGGAGGAAGGGACGCACGAATTCGCGTACGTCCGCAACACGCTGGTCGAGCTCAACCTCGCGCTCGTCAAGTTCGCCGCCTCCCGCTTCCGCTCGCGCAGCGAGCCGATGGAGGACATCATCCAGGTCGGCACCATCGGCCTGATCAAGGCGATCGACCGCTTCGAACTCTCGCGCGGCGTGGAGTTCCCGACGTTCGCGATGCCGACGATCATCGGCGAGATCAAGCGCTTCTTCCGTGACACCTCGTGGTCGGTGCGTGTACCGCGCCGGCTGCAGGAACTGCGGCTGGACCTGGCCAAGGCCGGGGACGAGCTGGCCCAGAAGCTCGACCGCGCCCCCACCGTCGCGGAACTCGCCGAGCGGCTCGGCCTCACCAACGACGAGGTCGTCGAGGGCATGGCCGCCTCGAACGCGTACACCGCCTCCTCGCTGGACGCCCAGCCCGAGGAGGACGACACCGAAGGCGCGCTCGCGGACCGCATCGGGTACGAGGACCACGGGCTCGAAGGCATCGAGTACGTCGAGTCGTTGAAGCCGTTGATCGCCGAACTGCCGTCCCGGGACCGGAAGATCCTGTCCCTGCGCTTCGTCGCCGGCATGACCCAGTCGGAGATCGGCGAGGAACTCGGCATCTCCCAGATGCATGTCTCGCGGCTGCTGTCCCGGACGTTGGCGCGGCTGCGCAAGGGGCTGACCGTGGAGGAGTGAGCCTCCCTCACGCGCGCGTGGAGCGGCCCGGCCTACGATGCCGGGCCGCTTCGCCGTGCCCGGGCGGACTGCACCGGCTGGCCGGTACCCGCCGTGATCGCTCCCATGCCGGCCCGAGCGCGAACCGTTATGCGGTTACCCGCGGAAACGTCTTTCCCGAACCGCGGCCCTCCTCCACCATGGGCCCCCGAACCGGCTGGTACGTCAGACGGTTCGGCGACAGGCACGGGGACGGAGGGCGCGTCATGGCGCTGGGCGGCGACGGAGCCGGGGCGGACACGGGCGGCTCGGCCGAGGCGGACACGGGCCTCGCGGACGCGCCGGACGATCGGCTGACCGAACTGCTCCGCTCCCCCACCGCGACGGCCTACCCCGCGCTGCAGGAACTGCGTCGCCGGCACCACCCGGCCGTCCTCGCCTACGCCCGGCTGTGCGCCGCGAGCGAGGCCGCGGCCCGCCGGCTGGCGGCGGAGACCTTCACCACGGCGGCCCGCGAGACAGCCCGCGGCCGGGAACCGAACGCGCCGCTGCGCCACTGGCTGCTGCTGCTGACCGCGCGGCTGGCAGCCGCCTGGGCCATGGGCGACCGCTCCGCCGGCGTCGACCCGGCCCTGCTGCTGGTCCTGAACTCCAGCGGCCTGCCCGAGGGCCCGACCCCGCCCCTGCTCCCTGCGTACCGGACGCTCCCGTCCCGCACGCAGGGTCTGATCTGGTACGGCGCCCTCGACGCGGAACCGCTCGAACGCACCGCCGCCTTCCTCGGCCTGACCCGCGCCGACGTGGCCCACGGCACCGCGCCGGCCCTCAAGGCGCTGGCCCAGGCCTGCCTCAGACAGCGCCTGGCCGCCTCCGACGACCCGCGCTGCGCCGACTTCCGCCGGCTGATCGAGGAGGCGGTACGGCAGGACGGCGCCCGCTACAGCGCCGACCTGGACGCCCACCGGGTGCACTGCCCGTCCTGCACGGCCGCGTTCGAGGACCTGACCGCGCTGCGGGACTCCCCGCGCCAGACCCTGGCGGAGGGCCTGCTGCCCTGGAACGGCACGTCGTACCTGCGCGCCGAGGACCCGCTCCCCGTACCCGCACCGCGAGCCGCCGACCGCCCGGGACGGCTCCCCCGGCGCCCCTACCTGCTCGCCTCGACGGCCCTGGCCGTGGCGCTCACCCCCCTCCTGGTCTTCGCCCTCACCACCTCGCGCAGCCCCGGCCGGCAGCAGACGGCGGCCGCGACCCCGGCGCCCCCGCCGGTGACGGTGACGGCGACGGTCTCCCTCTCCCCGTCACCCACCCCGAGCCCGAGCCCGTCGCGCACCTCCGCGTCCCCGTCCCCGTCCCCCACCAGGACGTCCCACCGCCCGACGACGTCCCCGACGCCGCGCCGCACCCCGCGCCCGTCCCCCACGCCCTCGCCGCCGGGCAGCGCCTTCGCACAGGTCGTGAACGCGGCGACGGGCCGCTGCCTGGACATCCGCGACGGCTACCTGTCCAACGGCACCGACGTCGTCACGGCACCCTGCACCTCCTCCCCCACCCAGCGCTGGCGCGTCGAAGCGGACCTCGGCGTCCTGCGCTCGGCCGCCGACCCCGACTTCTGCCTCGACAGCCGCGGCTCGACCTACCGGGGGGTCGGTATCTGGAGCTGCGGCTCGGTCTACGGCCGCAACGGCCAGAACCTCCGCTTCACCGTCGACCCCGACGGCACCATCCGCCCGGCCGTCGCCCCCGACACGGCGGTGACCCCGGACGGCGGCGACGGGGTCGTCTTCCAGCCCGTGAACGGCGGCAGCACCCAGCACTGGCGGGCCGGCGCCGCCTGACCGGGCGGGCCGGGGCACACCGGCGGGCCGGGGCACACCGGCCGGGTCCGCCCCGCGCGCCCGCTCAGACGGCCCGGACGCCCTTGCGCCACACCCCGCCGACCAGGGGCACGCCCGGGCGGTAGGCCAGGTGGACGTGGCTGGGGGCGTCGAGGACGAGCAGGTCCGCGCGGGCCCCCGGGCTCAGGCGGCCGATGTCGGTGCGGCGCAGAGCTGCCGCGCCGCCCGCCGTGGCGGACCAGACCGCCTCGTCCGGGGTCATCCGCATGTCCCGCACCGCGAGCGCGATGCAGAACGGTACGGACGAGGTGAAGGACGAGCCCGGGTTGCAGTCCGTGGAGAGGGCGACCGTCGCGCCCGCGTCCAGCAGACGCCGGGCGTCCGGCCACGCGGCGCGGGTGGAGAACTCGGCGCCGGGCAGCAGGGTGGCGACCGTACGGCTGTTCGCCAGGGCGTCCACGTCGGCGTCGGTGAGGTGGGTGCAGTGGTCGGCGCTGGCCGCGTCCAGCTCGACCGCCAGCTGGACGCCGGGGCCGTGGGAGAGCTGGTTGGCGTGGATGCGCGGGTGCAGGCCCTTCGCGCGGCCGGCGGTGAGGATCGCGCGGGCCTGGTCCCCGTCGAAGGCGCCCTTCTCGCAGAACACGTCGATCCAGCGGGCGTGCGGCGCGCAGGCGTCCAGCATCTCGCCGGTGACCAGGGCGACATAGGCGGCCGGGTCGTCGGCGTAGTCCGGGGAGACGATGTGCGCGCCGAGATACGTCACCTCGTCGGTGTGCCGCGCCGCGAGGCGCAGCGCGCGGGACTCGTCCTCGACCGTGAGGCCGTAGCCCGACTTGGTCTCGAACGTCGTGGTGCCCTGGCGGAGCGCCTCGTCGAGGTAACGGGTGAGGTTCGCCTCCAGTTCCGCGTCGCTCGCGGCCCGGGTGGCCGCCACGGTCGTGCGGATGCCGCCCGCCGTGTAGGAGCGGCCGGACATGCGGGCGTTGAACTCCTGGGTGCGGTCACCGGCGAAGACCAGGTGGGAGTGGGAGTCCACGAAGCCGGGCAGCACCGCCCGGCCGCCCGCGTCGACCCGGTTGTCGGTGGCGGGTGCTTTGCTGGACTCACCGGCCCACGCGATCCGGTCGCCGTCGATGACGACGGCCGCGTCCTGGACCAGGCCGAGGGGGGACCCGTCACCGAGGGAGGGGTCGTTGGTGACCAGCGTGGCGATGTTGGTGATGACGGTGCTGCTGCTCATGGTGTCCTCGTGGGGGGCGATGGGGGTCAGCCGCGCAGGGCTTCGACAGCGGAGGCCAGCGCCCGCGGCACGTCGGGGACGAGCGCGTGCTCCCCGTCGCGCACGACGTGCCGGCCGCCCACGACCGTGTGCCGTACGTCGGCCGCGCCCGCCGCGAATACGGCCGTCTCGGCGCCCAGCCGGGGCAGCGGCCCTGCCGTCCTGACCGAGTCGAGCGCGATCGTCGTCAGGTCGGCGAGCGCGCCGGTCTCGATGGTGCCGGCGTCCTGCCAGCCGAGCGCGGCGTGTCCGTCGGCGGTGGCGGCGCGCAGCAGCGCGGCGGCCGTCCAGTGGCCCCGGGAGCGGGTGCGCAGCCGCTCGTTCAGCTCCATCGCGCGCGCCTCTTCGAGCAGGTCGATCACAGCGTGGCTGTCGGAGCCGAGGGACAGCGGGGAGCCCGACCGCTGGAGGGCGAGGGCCGGTCCGATGCCGTCCGCCAGGTCGCGTTCGGTGGTCGGGCACATGCAGGTGCCGGTGCGGGAGTTGCCGAGCAGCGCGACGTCCTCGTCGGTGAGGTGGGTGTTGTGCACGCCGGTGGTGCGCGGGCCGAGGACGCCGTGGTCGGCGAGCAACCGGGTGGGCGTGCGGCCGTGGGCGGCGAGGCAGGCCTCGTTCTCGGCGGTCTGCTCCGACAGGTGCACGTGCAGCGGCGCCCGCCGCTCCTGCGCCCATTCCGCCACGGTCGCCAACTGCCCGGCCGGCACGGCGCGTACGGAGTGGATCGCCGCCCCGATCCGCGCGTGATCCCGTTCCTTGAGAACTGAACAGCGTTCGGCCCAGGCCTCGGCGCTGCCGTCGGAGAAGCGCAGCTGGTGGGCGTTGGGGGGCTCGCCGAATCCGGAGGAGAGGTAGCAGGTGTCGAGGAGGGTGATGCGGATCCCGGCTTCGGCGGCGGCCGCGACGAGCGCCTCGCCCATGGCGTTCGGCTCGGCGTAGGGGGTGCCGCCGGGGGCGTGGTGGACGTAGTGGAACTCGCCGACGCAGGTGATGCCGGCCAGGGCCATCTCGGCGTACACCGCGCGGGCGAGGGCGTGGTAGGTCTCCGGGGTCAGCCGGTCGGCGACGGAGTACATCACCTCGCGCCAGGTCCAGAAGGTGCCGCTGCCCACCTGGACGGTGCCGCGCAGCGCCCGGTGGAAGGCGTGCGAGTGGGCGTTCGCCAGGCCGGGCAGGGTCAGGCCGCGCAGCACCTCGGCGCCGGTCGGCGGGGCGGCCACGCCGGTGCGGACGGCGGTGATGCGGCCGTCCGCGGTCTCCACCACCACTCCCGGCTCGACGTGGGCGCCGAGCCAGGCGTGCTCCAACCAGTAGGTCCCCTTGGTCACCTGCAGGCCAGTCCTTCCAGTACGTCGGCGAGCGCGTGCACCCCGGCCAGGCAGTCGTCCTCGGCCGCGAACTCGGCCGGGGAGTGCGAGACGCCGGTGGGGTTGCGCACGAACAGCATGGCGGTCGGAATGCGCGCGGAGAGGATCCCGGCGTCGTGTCCTGCTCCGGTGCCGAGCACGGGCACCGTGAGGCCGGTGTCCCGGCCGAGGATGCGGCCGAGCTCGTCGCGCAGGGCGTGGTCGAACTCGACCACCGGGGTGAAGGACTCCCGGACGACGTCCAGGTCGATGCCGTGGGCGTCGGCGTACTCCCGGGCGGCCTTCTCGATGCCGCCGACGACGGCGTCGAGACTCTCCTGGTCGGCAGCGCGGGAGTCGAGCCAGCCGCGCACCAGGGAGGGGATGGCGTTGACGCCGTTCGGCTCGACGGAGATCTTGCCGAAGGTGGCGACGGCACCGGCGAGCTCGGCCTCGCGGCGGGCCGCGAGCACGGTCTCGGCGTACGACAGCATCGGGTCGCGCCGGTCCACCAGCCGGGTGGTGCCGGCGTGGTTGGCCTCACCGCGGAAGTCGAACCGCCACCGTCCGTGCGGCCAGATGGCACTGGCGATGCCGACCCGGTCGCCGGACAGGTCCAGCGCACGGCCTTGCTCGACGTGCAGCTCGACGAAGGCCTCGATCCGGGCCAGCCGCTCGGGGTCGGCCCCGATGGCCTCGGGGTCGTACCCGGCGGCCTCCATGGCCTGCGGGAGGGTGACCCCGTCCCCATCGGTGAGCCGGTGCGCCTGCTCGACGCTCAGCTGCCCGGCGGTGAGCCGGGACCCGACACAGGCGAGCCCGAACCGCGCGCCCTCCTCGTCACCGAAGTTGACAATGGCCAGGGGCTTCGTGAACTCCGCTCCCCTGCCGCGCAGTTCATCGAGGGCGGCGAAGGAGGAGACGACCCCGAGGGGCCCGTCGAAGGCCCCCCCGTCGGGCACGGAGTCCAGGTGCGACCCGGTGACCACGGCGTCCCCGGCGGCCGGGTCCCCCAGCCAGGCCCACTGGTTCCCGTTCCGGTCCACCTCGCAGGCCAGCCCACGGGCTTGTGCCTGCTGCTCGAACCAGGCCCGGCACTCGGCATCGGCCCCACTCCAGGCGTATCGCCGATACCCACCGGACTCGGGGTGCCGCCCGATGGGCAGCAACTCGCGCCACATCTCTTGGAAGGAAGGGGCACTGCGAGCGGTGGACCCGCCGGGCTGCGAGCCGCCGTCCCGCACGGGCTGTACCGCGTCGCCGCTCGAACCCGCAGGCCGTACGGGCTGTGGGCGGTCGTTCCGCAGGGCGGAACGGGTGGGCACAGCCGCAGCGGCAGACGGCGACGAGACACCGGCCCGCGCCGAACCGTCGCCGCTCGGCTCACCAGAACCCTGGCTCACGCCTCGCCACCCTCGCGCATCGGCACCCGAACCCCCCGCTCCTCGGCGACGGACTCCGCGATGTCGTACCCGGCGTCCACGTGCCGGATCACGCCCATCCCCGGGTCGTTGGTGAGCACGCGCCGGATCTTCTCGCCCCCCAGCTTCGTACCGTCGGCCACGGTCACCTGCCCGGCGTGGATGGACCGCCCCATGCCCACGCCACCGCCATGGTGGAGGGACACCCACGACGCACCCGACGCCACGTTCACCATGGCGTTCAGCAGCGGCCAGTCGGCGATCGCGTCGGACCCGTCGAGCATGGCCTCGGTCTCGCGGTACGGGGAGGCGACGGATCCGCAGTCGAGGTGGTCGCGCCCGATCGCCAGCGGAGCCGCCAGCTCACCGGAGGCCACCATGTCGTTGAAGCGCTCACCGGCCTTGTCCCGCTCGCCGTAGCCCAGCCAGCAGATGCGCGCGGGCAGCCCCTGGAAGTGGACCCGCTCCCCGGCCATCTTGATCCACCGGGCCAGCGACTCGTTCTCCGGGAACAGCTCCAGAATCGCCTTGTCGGTCTTGGCGATGTCGGCCGGGTCGCCGGACAGCGCCGCCCACCGGAAGGGGCCCTTGCCCTCGCAGAACAGCGGGCGGATGTAGGCCGGCACGAAGCCGGGGAAGGCGAAGGCCCGGTCGTAGCCGGCCAGCTGGGCCTCGCCGCGGATGGAGTTGCCGTAGTCGAAGACCTCGGCGCCGGCGTCCATGAACCCGACCATCGCCTCGACGTGCTTCGCCATGGACTCGCGCGAACGGGTGGTGAAGCCGGCCGGGTCCTTGGCGGCGGCCTCGGCCATGTCCTCGAAGGCGATGCCCACCGGCAGATAGGACAGCGGGTCGTGGGCGGAGGTCTGGTCGGTGACGATGTCGACGGGGGCGTTCATCGCGAGCAGTTGCGGGAGCAGCTCGGCCGCGTTGCCGAGGACGCCGATGGACAGCGGGCGGCGGGCGTCCCGGGCCTCGACGGCGAGCTGGAGGGCGTGGTCGAGGGAGTCGGCCCTCACGTCCAGGTAGCGGTGCTCGATGCGGCGTTCGATGGCACGCGGGTCGCAGTCGATGCAGATCGCGACGCCGTCGTTCATGGTCACGGCGAGCGGCTGGGCGCCGCCCATGCCGCCGAGGCCGGCGGTCAGCGTGATGGTGCCGGCGAGGGTGCCGCCGAACTTCTTCGCGGCGACGGCGGCGAAGGTCTCGTAGGTGCCCTGGAGGATGCCCTGGGTGCCGATGTAGATCCAGGAACCGGCGGTCATCTGGCCGTACATGGTGAGGCCGAGGGCCTCGAGGCGGCGGAACTCCTCCCAGTTGGCCCAGTCGCCGACGAGGTTGGAGTTGGCGATGAGGACGCGCGGGGCCCACTCGTGGGTCTGCATGACGCCGACCGGGCGGCCGGACTGGACCAGCATGGTCTCGTCCTGCTTGAGGGTCCTCAGGGTGCGGACCATGGCGTCGAAGGAGCGCCAGTCGCGGGCGGCCTTGCCGGTGCCGCCGTAGACGACGAGCTTGTCGGGATGCTCGGCGACCTCGGGGTCGAGGTTGTTCTGCAGCATCCGCAGGGCGGCTTCCTGCTGCCATCCCAGGGCGCTCAGTTCCGTGCCGCGCGGTGCTCGTACGGGGCGGGGTCCCGACATCGTCTGCCTCCTCCTGTTACTGCGTCTATTCACATCCTGGCTCTCTGAATAGAACTAGTCAATACGGCGGGCCGGCTCCGTCCGCGCGCCGCCGGTGCTTGGCTGGACGTACCCGAAGGCGGACACAAGGGAGAAACCGTGGAGCGGGAGATCGAGCGCGCGGCCCGGGAGCGGGCCGCCCGGCGGGACGAGGCGGTGCGGGCCGCGGTGGAGCAGGGCCTGCTGGGGCCGGACGCGGCCGTGGTGGGGTTGCTGGACGTCACCGGCATCCGGGAATCGGCGGCGGCCCTGCGGGCGGCTTTCGAGGCGGTCACCGCCCCGGGGACCCCGGTGCTGCACGCCTTCGCGGTGAAGGCGGCCCCGCTGGTGCCGGTGCTGCGCCTGCTGCACGAAGAGGGCATCGGCGCGGAGGTGGCGAGCCCCGGCGAGCTGGCGCTGGCGCGGGCGGCGGGGCTGCCGGCGGAGCGGATCGTGCTGGACTCGCCCGCCAAGACCACGGCCGAGCTGCGCGAGGCACTGGCGCTGGGCATCGCCGTGAACGCCGACAACCCGCAGGAGCTGGAGCGGCTCGATGCGCTCGTCGGCTCCGCGCCCGTCCGCCCGCCCCTCGGCATCCGGGTCAATCCACAGGTGGGCGGCGGCAGCATCGGGGCGACCTCGACGGCGACGGAGACCTCCAAGTTCGGCGTGGCGCTGCGCGACGAGGGGGCCCGCGCATGGGTGGTCCGGGCGTACGCGGACCGGCCGTGGCTGACCCGGCTGCACGCGCACACCGGGTCGCAGGGCATCCCGTTGCCGCTGATGGCGCGGGGCGTGGCGGAGACGTACGCGCTGGCGGAGGAGATCAACGCGCGCGTGGGGCGGCGGCAGGTCGACACGCTCGACATCGGCGGCGGGCTGCCGGTCGACTTCACCGCCGAGGCGGCCGGGCCGACGCACGCGCAGTACGCGCGGCTGCTGGCCGAGCAGGTGCCGGGGCTGTTCGACGGGCGGTACGGGCTGGTGACCGAGTTCGGGCGGTCGCTGCTGGCCCGGCACGGCACGCTGGTGGCCCGGGTGGAGTACGCCAAGAGCTCCGGCGGGCGGCGCATCGCGGTGACGCACGCGGGCGTGCAGGTGGCGACGCGGACGGTGTACGCGCCGGGGGCGTGGCCGCTGCGGATCGCCGCGTACGACGCCAAGGGGCGACCCAAGCCCGGCCCGGAGGTGGTGCAGGACGTGGCGGGCCCGGCCTGCTTCTCGGGCGACCTGCTCGCCGAGGGGCGCGCCCTGCCCCTGCTGGAGCAGGGCGACTACGCGGCGGCGCTGGACACGGGCGCGTACGGCTTCGCGCACCACTACGCCTACAACTCCCTGGCCCGCCCGGCCGTCCACGGCTTCGCGCCGGACGGGTCGGGGGGCGTGGCGTTCGCGACCGTGCGGGAGGCGCAGACGGTGGCCGAGGTGGTGGCGGAGTCGGGAGCGGCGCACGCCTCGGCGCTCACCACCCTGGCCGCTTCCGGGAGCCGTTGACGCACCCCTGCCCGCTCTCGAACAAATGGATCAACTGCCGGGAAACAGTCGTCAGTTGACCCACACTAGTACGCCGGACGCACGTTCCACCGGAAAATGCCAAAGGCCTCACTCCTCGCGCACACGTTGCGTAGTGTCGTCGTCACTCAGCCGGAGTCCCAGGCGGGAGGGGAGCCACGGTGCCCGGAATCGACGAGTGCTTACTGGAAGCGATGCGCCTGCCCGGTGCCCGGGGAGCCGCGCTGGTGGACTGGACGAGCGGACTGGCCCTCGGCACGGTCGGGGAGGCCCCCGGCGGTGACCACGAGACCACCGCGGCCGAGGCCGCCGAGCTGGCCCGGCTGGCCGCCGAGCACGGCGCCTTCACGGCCGGGGGCGGCGCGGACGGGCAGCCGCCGGTCGAGGACGTGATCGTCAGCAACCGCGACAGCTACCACCTGCTGCGGTTCGTGGACACGTCCTTCGACAGCAGCGTCTTCCTGCACCTGTGGCTGGGCCGCGAGGAGGGCAACCTCGCCCTCGCGCGGATCCGGCTCGGCGAGATGGCCGCCCGGCTGGTGCTCGGATGACCAGAGTCGAAACACCCCCGCCGCTTCCCGTGCGGGACCGGGAGGCCGGGCGCGACCGGACCGCGGGCGCGCTGTCACCCATGCTCGGGCGGCTCGCCGAGGAGCGGGCCACCGGCGTCCTGGTCCGTGAGCACGGCACCCTGTACCTGGCCGAGGGCCGGGTGGTGCACGCCGAGAGCCCCCACGCCCCGGGTCTCGACGTGCTCCTCACGGCCCACGGCACGCTCGCGGCGGCCGCCTGGCAGCAGGCGGCCGGGCAGGCCGACGGCCCGGCGGAGGCGGCCCGCCTGCTGCTGGAGGCCGGGCTGCTGCCGGCGGGCGCCCTGGAGCTGTGCCACCTGGACACGCTGTACGACGCCGGATATTTCGCGCTGGCGCCGAGCAGCGCCCCGGGCCGGTTCCGCTACGGCCCGCCGCCGCGCACCGGCTCGCTGCCCTCGGTCCCCGTCGTGGCACTGGAACGCGAGACGCTGCGCCGCCGGCTCCTGCTGCACCGCACCTGGCCGGACCCGGCCGCCGACAGCGCCCCGCTGATCAGGGCCGACCCGGTCGCACCGGTGCCGGTCACCGCACGCAGACGGGCGGTCCTGGACCGGGTGGACGGCGTCCGTACGGCCGCCCAGATCGCTCGCAACCTGGGCCGGCAGGCCTTCCACACGCTGGTGGACGTCCGCCGGCTCGCCGCGGCCGGGCTGGTGCGGCCGGTGCCCGTCGCCCCCGCCCCGCCCCCGCGCCCGGCACCCCCGACACTCCCGCTCACGGTCACCGACCCCGACATCGCGCTGCTGAAGAGGCTCAGGGATGCGCTGGAGGCGCTTTGAACGGCACCGCCCCACCGAGAGGACAGACCTGATGGTGGCCGAACAGGACCTGGAGACCGTCCTGGACGAGCTGCGCCGGCTGCGCACCCGGGTGCCGCAGCTCACCGGCGCCCTGGCGGCCGGCGTCGACGGCCTCGTCGTCGCCCACGACACCCCCAGTGTCGACCCCGAGGGCCTGGCGGCGCTCACCGCGGCCGCGCTCGGCGTGGCCGTCCGGGTCGCCGACGCCACCGGCAACGGCGGCTTCCGCGAACTGCTGGTGCGCGGCGAGCACGGCTATGTCGCCACCTACGCGGCCGGCCGCACCGCCGTACTGACACTGCTCGCCCAGGACCGGGTCAACGTCGGCCGGCTGCACCTGGAGGGCCGCCGCGCCGGGGCCCGCATCGGCGAACTGCTGGACGCCGCCGAGGCCGCCGCCCGGGCCGCGCGCCCGGCCACCCGGACCACCCCCGTACGAACCCGCACCACGCGCGCGGCCCGCACCACGGCCACCGAAGCGCACACCGCAACCGACAGTTGAGCATTGCGAAAGGACCCACCATGGCCAACACCGAGACGGCACTGAAAGAGGCGCTGACCTCCATCGAGGGCGCCACCGGCGTCGCGCTCGTCGACTACACCAGCGGGATGGCGCTGGGCACGATGGGCGGCAGCAAGACGTTCGACCTGAACGTGGCCGCGGCCGGCAACACCGACGTGATCCGCGCCAAGATGCGCACGATGGAGATGCTGGGCCTCAAGGGCGACATCGAGGACATCCTGATCACGCTGTCGGACCAGTACCACCTGATCCGCCTGCTCAAGAGCCGCGGCGGCAACGGTCTGTTCCTCTACCTGGTGCTGGACGCCTCCCGGGCCAACCTGGCGATGGCCCGGCACCAGCTGAAGAAGATCGAGGAGGAACTCGAGGTCTGACCCCCGGGCCGCCCCTCAGGCCCGGACGAGAGCGGCGGTACGGCGGCGGGCCCCGCCCGGGGCCGCGTCGCCGGCCGCGATGCCCGTACCCCGCAGGGCCTGCACGGCCTTGCCGGCCGGGCTGCCGCCGCGCCGGTCGAGCCAGTCGACCCGTACCCACAGCAGCGTCTGCGCCGCCCGCTCCCGGCGCCCGATCCAGGCGGCCTTCAGCCACAACCCGGCGCCGGCCCCGGCGAGCAGCATGCCCCCGGCCGCCGGCACCGCGAAGGAGCTGCCGAAGGCCGCAGCGAAGGCCAGCAGCAGCCACCAGTGGTGCCCGCGCCGCCAGTTGCGAACCGTCACGGCCCGGTCCTGCAGTACGTCGTACTTGCCCGCACGGGCGGCACCGCGCACCAGACCGGCGTACCGCCCGCGGCGCACCAGCGCCACCACGGCCGCGGTGACGAGGAACAGCGCGGCACCCGCCAGCACCCCGATCCGCCGCCCGGTCACCCCGGGCACGAAGACCCCGATCCCCGTAGCGATCACCCCGAGCCACCCGAGCGGTGCGGCCCCCGCCCGTACGACCACGGCCACCCGGGCCAGCCCCTGTCCTCCGCGCGCCACGTCAGCCTCCCGTGTCACGTCACCAGATGCCTGTTCTCACCGGCACGCTAGCGGCAGAAAGTGAGACGAGTCTGAGAGACAGGCGGGTCACTCCACGAACAGACCCCGGGCCGCCGCCTGGGCGTCGAACTCCTCCAACCGGGCCTGGGCCTCGGGCAGATCGTCGCAGATCGCCTCCAGCAGCACGCGCCCGAGCAGCATGGGCGCGCACGCGGTGTCGAAGGCCAGCCCGGTGCCCACGGCGGCGGGCAGCAGCAGGTCGGAATGTTTGGCGACGGGCGCGAAGGCGGAGTCGGCCACCGTGACGACGGTCAGTCCGGCCTCCTGCGCGTAGCCGAGGGTGTCGACGACCTCGCGCGGATGCCGGGGCAGCGCGAAGCACAGCAGCGCGGTGGCGCCTGCCCGGACGGCCGCGTCGATGCGGTCGTGGATCATCGTGCCGCCCTCGTTGAGCAGCCGGACGTCCGGGTGGACCTTGGCGGCGAAGTACGCGAAGCCGTACGCCTGGGAGGCGGCGGCGCGCAGCCCGAGCACCGGCAGCGGGCGGGACGCGGCGAGGAGCCGCCCCGCCCTCTGCACCGGCCGGGGATCGGCCAGCAGCTCCGCCAGGTGCCTCAGGTTCTCGATCTCGGCCTCGACGGCCTGCTGGTACTCGTTGTACGAGCCCGCCTCGACGGCAGCGGCCGGCTCGGCGGGAACGACCTCGCGCAGATGGCGGCGCAGGGCGGGGTAGCCGTCGAAGCCCAGGGCGACCGCGAACCGGGTCACGGACGGCTGGCTGACCCCGGCCAGCTCGGCCAGCTCCACGCTGGACAGGAAGGGCACGTCGGCGGCCCGCCGCACCATGCTGTGCGCGATGCGGCGCTGGGTCGGCGTGAGCCGGTGCCCCTCGAAGAGCGCCTGCAACCGGGTCGCAGGGCTGTCGGTCGCGCTCATGACGTACTCCCCCTCCAGATGTCCTCGCCGCCCCGGGAGAGTACAGCGCCGAGGCCTTCACCCACACCGCCCGTCCATTCAGGCAATGCATCTCTGCATACCTTTATACAGCCGGGGAGGGGGCGACCGCATGGCCAAGAGGGGGGTTGTCCCCAGTGCGGAGCACCCCGCCGCATCCCTACGGTGGACCGCATGAGCGCACTGGACTCGCGGGACGCCGACTTCGGCAAGGATCTGAACGCCACCGTGCGGGCACGCCGGGAACTGGGCGAGGAATACGAGTCCGCGCTCGTCGACTCCTTCCTGGAGAAGGTCGAGCAGCGGATCGACGACGCCGTGGACCGCCGGGTGCGGCGGCACCTGGCCGAGCAGCGGATGACCGACGTGCGCGGCACCCGGCGCCCCAAGAGCGGCGACAGCTGGGCGGAGCGCTTCGGCTTCGCCGTCATCACCCTGGTGCTGGCGATCCCGCTGTCCGCGATCAGCGGCGCCCTGGCCGGGATGTCGGGCCTCGCGGTCGTCTGGGCGGGCATCGTCGGCGTCAACTTCGCCCAGGCCGTGCGCGTCAATCCGGAACTGCTCGCCGGGCGGCGCCGGTCCGGGCGATCCCCCCAGGACGACTGACCGGGGGGACCGGCCCGGCTCACGCCTGCCGGGTCGGCAGCACCACGATCTGGCGCAGATTGACGTGCCGGGCGCGGCTGGTGGCGTAGACGACGACATCGGCCACCTCCTGCGCCGACAGCGCACCGATCGCGCCGATCATGTCGTCCAGCTGCCCGGACAGCTGCGCGCTGCCGACGTGCGTCTTCAGCTCGGTCTCCGTCAGCCCCGGCTCGATGTTGGTGACCCGCACGTCACGCGGCCCGAACTCGGTGCGCAGCGACTGGGAGAGATGGGTGACGGCGGCCTTGGTGGCGCCGTACACCGCGTAGTTCGGGAACGCGATGTGCGCGCCGATGGACGACACGTTCACCAGGTCCGCGGTGCCGCCCTCGGCCGCGGCGGCCACCAGGTCGGCGGAGAAGGCCCGGATCACCCGCAGCACCCCGGTCACATTGGTGTCGAGCATCCGCTGCCACTCGTCGAGCCGGCCCTCCTCCACCGGGTTCGGCAGCATGACACCGGCGTTGTCGACCACCAGGTCGACGCGCCCGTACGCCGCGTGGACCAGGTCGCGGGCGGCCTCGACGGACGCGTCGTCGGTGACGTCGGCGACCACGGCGAGCGCCTCGCCCCCGTCCGCCCGGATCTTCTCGGCCAGGGCCTCCAGCCGGTCCGCGCGCCGGGCGAACAGCGCCACCCGGGCGCCCCGCGCGGCGAGCTGCACCGCCACGGCCTCGCCGATGCCGCTGGCGGCCCCGGTGACGACGGCGGTACGGCCGGACAGGTTCTCGTACGACATGGGTGTCCCCCTCGGACTGCCGGCCGGGGCTGTTCCCCGGCGCTGACACCACCCTCGCCTCGAGCGGCGGCGCTACCCAGGGATGCGCTTTTCCTGGGTCTGCCAGTACCAGGACGGCGGCCCCTGCCGGGCCTACGATCGACTCCATGGACGGGGACCGGATCGAAGGAGAAGTGGGCGGCTTCCCGCGCTCACGCCGCGCCCGCATCAGGCCCGAGGAGGTGGGGCTGCCCGTCCACGGGCGGCGCCGCGTACCGGGCCTGCGCCGCGAGGAGGTCGCCCAGCTCGCGGGCGTCAGCGTCGACTACTACATCCGGCTGGAACAGGGCCGGGGCACGAGCGTGTCGGACGCCGTGCTGGACGCGATCGCCCGGGTGCTGCGGCTGGACGAGACCGAACAGGCGTACCTGCGCACGGTGGCCCGCCCCCGGCGCGCCCGGGGCACGAAGCAGCAGCCGGCCGCGCCCCGCGTCCGGCCCGGCGTCCAGGCCCTGCTGGACGGCATGGAACGCAGCCCGGCGTTCGTGCTCGGCCGCGGCATGGACGTTCTGGCGTGGAACGCGCTCGGCGACGCCGTCAACGGCTTCAGCCGCACGACAGGGACACCGAACGTGCCCCGGCAGGTCTTCCTCGACCGCGCGGGCCGGGAGCTGTACCCCGATTGGGCCGCGGTGGCCGCCCAGACGGTCGCGCACCTGCGGCTCAACTCGGGCCTCTACGCCGACGACCCCGGCCTGTGCGCCCTGGTCGGCGAACTCTCCCTCAAGAGCGAGGACTTCCGCCGCCTGTGGGCCGACCACCAGGTCAAGGAGTGCGCGTACGGCGTGAAGAAGGTGCGCCACCCGGTGGCGGGCCTGCTGACCCTCCCGTACGAGACCCTGACCGCCCCGGCGGACCCGGACCAGACGATCGTCGTCTACACCCCGGAACCGGGCTCGGAGACGGCGGAACGCCTCGCGCTGCTGGGCAGTTGGGAATCGAGCAGCACTCGCTGAGCCGGCAGACATGCGCGGGGACCGCCGCACCCCCGTTGCCGGGGGGCGGGACGACGGCGGTCCCCGCGAGGGACGCGGGCCGGCCGGAGCCGGACTTGCGCGTCCATGGCGTCCTTGGAGGTCCGGGAGCCGCTCCGGAGGTCCTTGGCGCCGTACGTCGCCGACCCGGGCGGGGAGCCGCTCCCGCCCTTGCCGACACCCCTAATCTGCCGGACCCGTGTTAAGCGAGTGCTGCGCGCACGTGACACCCTCGTACCACTTCCGCGAACCCCGCATCGTCCCAAGTCAGCCGGGGGCACCGGCAGTTCACCGGGCGTTCGCTACCGGTTCCCGCCCTTGGCCAGGAAGGCCAGCAGGTCCTGCCGGCTGACCACTCCGGTCGGCTTGCCCTCGACCAGGACGATCGCCGCGTCCGCCGCCCCCAGCACCGACATCAGGTCGGCGACCGCCTCACCGGAACCCACCTGGGGCAGCGGAGCGGACATGTGCTTCTCCAGCGGGTCCTCCAGCGAGGCCCGCTTGCTGAACAGGGCGTCCAGCAGCTCGCGTTCGACGACCGAGCCGACGACCTCGGCCGCCATCACGTCCGGGTGGCCGGCGCCCGGCTTGACGACCGGCATCTGCGAGACGCCGTACTCGCGCAAGACCTCGATGGCCTGACCGACGGTCTCCTCCGGGTGCATGTGCACCAGGGAGGGGATGGAGCCGCCCGCCTTGTCGCTGAGGACGTCGGCGACGCGGGCGCTGGGGCCCTCGTCCTCGAGGAAGCCGTAGTCGGCCATCCACTCGTCGTTGAAGATCTTCGAGAGGTACCCGCGCCCGCTGTCCGGGAGCAGGACGACCACGACGTCGTCCGGGCCGAGGCGTTCGGCGACGCGCAGGGCGGCCACCACGGCCATGCCGCAGGAACCGCCGACCAGCAGACCCTCCTCCTTGGCCAGACGGCGGGTCATCTGGAAGGAGTCCTTGTCGGAGACGGCGACGATCTCGTCGGCGACGGTGCGGTCGTAGGCGGTGGGCCAGAAGTCCTCACCGACGCCCTCGACGAGGTACGGCCGCCCGGAGCCGCCGGAGTACACCGAGCCCTCGGGGTCGGCGCCGACGACCTTGACCTTGCCGTCGCTGGCGTCCTTCAGATAGCGGCCGGTGCCGGAGATGGTGCCGCCGGTGCCGACGCCCGCCACGAAGTGGGTGATCCTGCCCTCGGTCTGCTTCCACAGCTCGGGGCCGGTCGAGTGATAGTGCGAGAGCGGGTTGTTGGGGTTGGAGTACTGGTCGGGCTTCCAGGCGCCCGGCGTCTCGCGGACGAGGCGGTCGGAGACGTTGTAGTACGAGTCCGGGTGCTCGGGCGCGACCGCCGTCGGGCAGACGACGACCTCCGCCCCGTACGCCCGCAGCACGTTGATCTTGTCGGTGCTGACCTTGTCGGGGCAGACGAAGATGCACTTGTAGCCCTTCTGCTGGGCCACGATGGCGAGTCCCACCCCGGTGTTGCCGCTGGTCGGCTCGACGATCGTGCCGCCCGGCTTCAGCTCCCCGCTCTGCTCGGCCGCCTCGATCATGCGCAGGGCGATGCGGTCCTTCACGGAACCGCCCGGGTTGAAGTACTCGACCTTGGCCAGGACGGTCGCCCGGATGCCCTGGGTCACGCTGTTGAGCCGCACCAGCGGGGTGTTGCCGACGAGGCTGATCATCGAGTCGTGAAATTGCACCGTTGTCTCCGGTTGCTGCAAAAAAACAGTGGTCGTAGTGGTGCCGCCAGCCTAAGGCCCCGGGGTGAACCCGGGCGGGCGTTCACTCCCTGTGGAGATTGGCGAACGGGCTGTACGGGGCAAGGAGTGGATACGGCTACGAGGAGGTGGCGGCGACGCATGACGAGCATGTCGAGGGCGCGAGTGGCCCGGCGCATCGCGGCCGGAGCGGCGTACGGCGGTGGCGGGGTCGGACTGGTCGGTGCGGCCGCGGTCGGCTTGCTGCTGGCCGAGCTGCAACTGGCCCGGCGCCATGTGGGCAACGGCAGCGGCGGCCGGGTACCGGTCGCCGACGGCGTGTACGGCCATGCCTACGACGTTCCCGGGGAACCTCCTCTGCGGCTGACCATGCTCGGCGACTCCACGGCGGCGGGGCAGGGGGTGCACCGGGCGGGCCAGACGCCGGGCGCGCTGCTGGCGTCGGGCCTGGCGGCGGTGGCCGAACGGCCGGTCGAGCTGCGCAACGTGGCCCAGCCGGGGGCCCAGTCGGACGACCTGGACCGGCAGGTGGCGCTGGTGCTGTCGTCCGCGCACCCGGTGCCCGACATCTGCGTGATCATGATCGGCGCCAACGACGTCACGCACCGGATGCCGCCGACGCAGTCGGTACGGCACCTGTCGGCGGCGGTACGGCGGCTGCGCACGGCCGGTGCCGAGGTGGTCGTCGGCACATGTCCGGACCTCGGCACCATCGAGCCGGTGCAGCAGCCGCTGCGCTGGCTGGCCCGGCGGGCCTCGCGGCAGTTGGCGGCCGCGCAGACGATCGGGGTGGTGGAGCAGGGCGGGCGGACGGTGTCGCTGGGGGATCTGCTCGGTCCCGAGTTCGAGGCGAATCCACGGGAGCTGTTCGGGCCGGACAACTACCACCCCTCGGCGGAGGGGTACGCGACCGCCGCGATGGCGGTGCTGCCGACGGTGTGTGCGGCGCTGGGGCTGTGGCCGGCGGAGGAGGAGCGGCCGGACGTGTTCCGGCGCGAGGGGTTCCTGCCGGTCGCCCGTGCTGCGGCGGAGGCCGCGTCCGAAGCGGGTACGGAGGTGACCGCGGCGATGCCCACGGGGCCGCGAGGGCCCTGGGCACTGCTGAAGCGGAGGCGGCGGCGCCGGGTACCGGAGGCGGAGCCGGCGCGTCCGTCGGCGTGACCGTCCCGGGGCTCCGCGTGGAAAGCTGGAGGTGCGGACCGCCTCGGAAGCGGAGCCCCAAGCAAGCGCTTAGTAAATTGCGGCCAGTGTCACACCGCGACACCGGTGACCCGATCCATACGTACCGGTAACTTCCCAACCGGCCCTACAACCCCTCGCACTGGAGCCGTGATGCCCGAAGCCGTCATCGTCTCGACCGCCCGCTCCCCCATCGGCCGCGCTTTCAAGGGCTCCCTGAAGGACCTGCGACCGGACGACCTCGCCGCCACGATCATCCAGGCGGCCCTCGCGAAGGTTCCCGAGCTGGACCCGAGGGACATCGACGACCTGATGCTCGGCTGCGGCCTCCCCGGCGGCGAGCAGGGCAACAACCTCGGCCGGGTCGTCGCGGTGCAGATGGGCATGGACCACCTGCCGGGCTGCACGATCACCCGTTACTGTTCCTCCTCGCTGCAGACCTCCCGCATGGCGCTGCACGCCATCAAGGCCGGCGAGGGCGACGTGTTCATCTCGGCCGGTGTCGAGATGGTCTCCCGGTTCGTCAAGGGCAACTCCGACAGCCTGCCCGACACGCACAACCCGCTGTTCGCCGAGGCGGAGGCCCGTACCGCCGCCGTCGCCGAGCAGGAGGGCACCTCCTGGCACGACCCGCGCGAGGACGGCCTGCTGCCCGACCCGTACATCGCGATGGGCCAGACCGCCGAGAACCTCGCCCGCCTCAAGGGCGTCACCCGCCAGGACATGGACGAGTTCGGCGTCCGCTCGCAGAACCTGGCCGAGCAGGCCATCAAGAACGGCTTCTGGGAGCGGGAGATCACCCCGGTGTCGCTGCCGGACGGCACGGTCGTCAGCAAGGACGACGGTCCGCGTCCCGGCGTCACCCTGGAGGGCGTCCAGGGCCTGAAGCCGGTCTTCCGCCCCGACGGACTCGTCACCGCCGGCAACTGCTGCCCGCTCAACGACGGTGCCGCCGCGCTCGTCATCATGAGCGACACCAAGGCCCGTGAGCTGGGCCTGACCCCGCTCGCCCGCATCGTCTCCACCGGTGTCTCCGGCCTCTCCCCGGAGATCATGGGCCTCGGTCCGGTCGAGGCCAGCAAGCAGGCGCTGCAGCGCGCCGGCCTGACCATCGGCGACATCGACCTGGTCGAGATCAACGAGGCGTTCGCCGCCCAGGTGATCCCCTCCTACCGCGACCTCGGCATCGACCTGGACAAGCTGAACGTCAACGGCGGCGCCATCGCCGTCGGCCACCCCTTCGGCATGACCGGCGCCCGGATCACCGGCACGCTGATCAACTCGCTGCAGTGGCACGACAAGCAGTTCGGCCTGGAGACGATGTGCGTCGGCGGCGGCCAGGGCATGGCCATGGTCATCGAGCGCCTCAGCTGACGTCGGCACACCCTCGGTAGCCGGTACGGCACAGCACGTCAGGAAACGGCCCAGAACCCGGGAAACGCCTGGATTCTGGGCCGTTTTGTGATCCAATCTCCCTCAGGATGTGACCTACCTCCCTCGCCGACGGCATCAATGCTGGTCAGTGCAGGTCAGTGCCGTCGCCCGGGAAACGCGGAGACCAAAGTCCTGTCCGTTTCGTGACGTTACGCACTGACAGCTGGTTAGTCCGCCCTTCAAGCTGATGTAGGAAGTCGGGGGTCGACTTTGAACCTGGGAGTACGTCAGTGAGCGCCATGCCGATCGCCCTGCTGCTCACCACGGCCGCCACCGGCGCCGTGGGCGTCGCCGTCCTGCGCACGGTCCTGAAGCTGCGCCGCCAGCTCGGGGAGCTGCAGGCCCAGCTCGCCGGGGACCAGGCCGCCGTCGGCGCGCTGCTGCCCGCCGCCCGTACGACCGCGGACGCGGAGGAGATACGCGCGGCCGTGGCCGAGGCGCTCGCCGAGGAGCGGGAGCGGGAGCTGGCCGAGGCCCGCGCCTTCTGGGCCGCGCAGGAGGCGCGGGACGCCTCCGACGCCCCTTCGCTGCTGGGCCTCGCCGACAGCGATGTGTTCCTGCCCCGGCAGGCGGACTTCGCGGGGATGGAGCCGCTGGAGCCGGTCGCCGAGGCGGCCACCGAGGCCGACGAGTTCGCCGGGGAGTCCCCCGAACTGGCCGCGGCGCGCCGCCGCCATCCCTCGCATCCGGACTTCGTCCCGGTGCAGTCCCGGGCCGTGGGCGACCACGAGCGCACCGTCACCACGCTCGAAGAGCTCGCCGCGGGCCGTACCGAGCTCGCCGACGTCCGGCCCGGCCCGCTGGGCACGCTGGACGTCTACGTCTTCGCCGACGGCACCACCCTGTGCATGACCCCGGGCCATCGGGAGACGGCCGAGCGGCTGGCGGCGGCCCTGCGCGAGGGCGAGTCGCCGTACCTGCTCGGCGGCTCGGGCATCTCCGGTGCGTACACGCTGACGTTCGCGTGCGGCGAGGACACGGTCTACATCCTGGCCGACAGGGTCATCGCCTCGCTCTGACGGCCACCCGCCCGGGGGCGTTCAGACCCCCGCCCTCTTGCGGGACTCCTCCACCAGCTCCACCGCCTCGGTGACCTGGTCCTCGCTCTCGAGTACGAGGGCCAGGTCGTGCGCGGCCACCAGGATCTGGTCGGCGGCCGCGAACATCCCCGCATCCGGCATCTCGTGCGGCTCGGCGGCCGGTTCCTCCGCGAGCTGGGCCCGCCGGGACATCTCCCGCGCCAGGGCCAGGGCCTCGGCGGCGGCGCCCCGCTGGAGCCGGCTCTGCGGAGCGGCCCTCAGGCGGTCCGCGAAGTGATCAACTGCTCGGATCAAGGGCGTCGTATCAAGCACGCGCCGAGCGTAACGTGCCGCACTGTTGCCAATACGCGAACGCTCAGGCACGGTGACGTGAAGGACCGGCTTACATCCCCTTTGCGTTCGGAGGCGCCGATGTCCCAACTCTTCTCCGAGGAGACCCACCGCAACCTGCTCGCCCGCATCCCGCACTGCACCGGTCGTGAAGTCTCCGACTGGTTGCGCACCGTTGAAGAAGGCCCCGCCCTGTTCCGCTTCGAGGAGAAGGTCAGCTGGCTCCGGCACGAGTACGACCTCGCGTACGGCCACGCGAAGGCGATCGTCCATGAGTACGACCTGCGCCGGGCAGCACGCAAGCTGCTCTAGATGAGGGAAGGGCCCCGGGCTGCGTCAGCCCGGGGCCCTTTCACACGACTGGGTCCGTCCAGCCGTCACCGGCTAGTCGTTGCTGCTGAAGATCGCCACCAGGCGCAGCATCTCCACGTAGATCCACACCAGCGTGAGGGTGAGACCGAACGCGGCGAGCCAGGACTCGTTGCGCGGGGCGCCGTAGGCGATGCCGTCCTCGATCTGCTTGAAGTCGAGGGTCAGGAAGAACGCGCCGAGCAGGATGGCGATGATGCCGACGATCGCGCCCAGCGGGCCGAAGCTGCGCAGTCCGCCGTCCTCGGCGACGCCGAACGCCACCAGCAGCAGGTTGACCGCCATGACGAGCACGAAGGCGATGGCGATGGCCATGCCGATGCGGGCGTAGCGGGCGGTGACGCGGACCCAGCCGGCCTTGTAGACCAGCAGGGTCGCGGCGGAGACCGCCATGGTGCCGAGCACCGCCTGGAACGGGGCGCCGTGCCACTGGCTGTTGTACATCTCGCTGATGACGCCCAGGAAGACGCCCTCGAAGGCGGCGTACCCGAGGATCAGCGCGGGTGACGGGGTGCGCTTGAAGCTCTGCACCAGCGCCAGGACCATCGCGATGATCGCGGCGCCGAACGCCAGGCCGTAGCTGGTCGCGGAGACCGGCAGCAGGGCCCAGGCCAGGACGGCGCCGAGGGCGACCGTGCCGAGCGTGAGGGCCGAACGGACGACGACGTCGTCCATCGTCATCCGGTCGGTGGTGGCCGGGGCCTGCGGCGGGGCGCCGTACTGCACGCCCTGCTGGGCGTAGGGATTCTGCGCGTAGGGGTTGCCCTGTGCGTACCCGGCCTGCGGTGCGGTGTTGAAGCCGGCGTAGCCGCTGTCGCGGCTGAACCCCCGTCGCGAGAAGACCGGGTTGCTGCTCCTCATTTCACTCCTCCATGGCTGCCGTGCGCAGCCTTGGCTCAAGAGTAATGGATTGGCAAAGGATCGACCGTAATACTTGAGGAGGATCTTTCCCTCGCCGTGCTGCGCAACACGCTACGTGGCCCTCTGATTCCCCGCCACGGACGATCGCATTCCATGACGAACCTGGGACCTACCCGAAAGGAAACCCGGTGTACGCCTCGGCCAGGTCGGTCTCGGCCGCGCGGGACGTGGCGATGCGGTCCAGGCGGGCGAGCTGGAGGCGGAGGTCGAAGGGCGTGGCGTCCGGGGCGCGGTGCAGCAGGGTCGTCATGTCGTAGGAGAAGCGCTCGGCCTGCCAGACGCGGGTGAGGCAGGTCGCGGAGTAGGCGTCCAGGAGGTCCGCGGAGCCGGTCTCCTTCTGGTGGACGAGAGCGCGGGCGAAGGTCACGACGTCGCCGACGGCCAGGTTCAGGCCCTTCGCGCCGGTGGGCGGCACGATGTGCGCGGCGTCGCCGGCGAGGAAGAGACGGCCGTGGCGCATCGGCTCGTGCACGAAGGAGCGCATGGGCGTGACCGACTTCCGGGTGATCGGCCCGCGCCGCAGCGTCCAGGCGTCGTCGGTCTCCAAGCGGCGTTCCAGTTCCGTCCAGATCTCGTCGTCCGCCCACTCCTCGGCCTTGGTGTCGGCGGGGACCTGGAGGTAGAGGCGGGAGACGGACGGTGACCGCATGGAGAGGAGGGCGAAGCCGCGGTCGTGGTGGGTGTAGACGAGTTCGTCGTGCGAGGGCGCGACGTCGGCGAGGATGCCGAGCCAGGCGTAGGGGTACGACCGCTCGAACACCCGGGAGAGCGGGGCGGGGAAGGCCCGGCGGGCCACGCCCCAGAAGCCGTCGCAGCCGACGACGTAGTCGCACTCCAGCACGTCCTCGCGGCCCTGGTGCCGGAACGGGATCCGCGGCCGGTCGCCGTCGGCGCCCTCGACCGCCAGGGCCTCCGCCTCGAACAGCAGCGGGCCGCCGTCGGCGAGCCGGAGGGCGATGAGGTCCGTGCAGACCTCGGTCTGGGCGTAGACCGTCACGGACCGCCCGCCGGTGAGCGCGGGGAAGTCGACGCGGTGGCGGCGCCGGTCGAAGCGCAGCTCGATCCCGTCGTGCCGCAGGCCCTCGCGGTCCATGCGCTCGGCGGCCCCGGCCGCGCGCAGCACGTCGACGGTGCCCTGTTCCAGGATCCCGGCGCGCTGGCGGTGCTCGACGTAGGCGCGGTCGCGGCTCTCCAGGACGACCGAGTCGATGCCGGCGCGGTGCAGCAGCCGCGCGAGCAGCAGCCCCGCGGGACCGGCTCCGATGATTCCGACGGTGGTGCGCATCGGCCTGTCCCTTCGACGCTCACTCATATTGTTCGCGTGGTGAAGTTCTGTTCACCAACTTACGGGCGTTGAGTCTGCGTCGGGGGGCACACGGTGTCAATGGGTGAGGTGGCATGAGGCCGGCCGCCGGGTCCGCGGGAGGCGCTCGCGGACCCGGCGGCCGGCCGGGGTGGGACGGTCAGGGCGCGGTCAGTGGCCCGGCCAGCCGTCCAGGTGGCGGTGCAGGGTGACGTCGGGCTGTGCCTCGCCCTTCGGGGCGTGGGCCACGGCGTCGCGCAGCACTCCGGAGACCTCGCCGGCGAGGGCGTCGACCCGTGTCCTCAGCTCGGCGGCGGGCAGCGAGGAGCGGGTCAGCGCGTCCAGCCGGCGGTGGATGTCGGTCAGTTGGCGCCGGGCGTTCGCGTCGAGGTCGAGCGGGGTGGGCGTGGAGACGACGAACTGGTAGGCGCCGGCGAGGGTCTGGCAGCCGGTGCACTTCTTGTTGGCGGCGTCGCTGAGGTTCACGGCGTTCAGGTGTGTGTGCTCACCGGCGACCGTGACGATCTGGAAGGACAGCGCCACCGAGCGGCAGTGGTCGTCGGCGGAGCAGCCGGCCGACACCGCGTTGGCCTGATTGCGGACACCGGCGGCGTTCACCGTGCCGAACTGGCGGATGGTGAAGGAGTCGCGGGCCTGGGTGTGGTGGGCCCGGTCGGCGTGCGAGAACACGTGGTCCGAGACGACCGCGGCGTGCGCGGGACCGGTCGCCGCCTGCGCCGGGACGGCGGTCGCCACGCCGGCGACCGACGCGGCGAAGAGCCCTATGCGGACGGCACGCTGGGTCAAGGGACGGTTGCTGGAGCGTGCCTTGCGATGGCTGCTCATGGGGTCTCCTGAAGGATGAATGACATGGGGTGAGATGCGCGGCCACGCCGCGCGGTCCGACCGGACCGGGCAGGACGGTGTCAGGGCGACCGGGACGACACCGAGCCGGTGCCGCCGGACGGAGGCCGGTCGGCCGGGTCGGCCGGGTGGAACGGTCAGCCGGGCCGAGCCGGTCGGTGGGCCGAGCCGGTCTGCCCGGGCGGCTCCTCAGGGGGAGGCTGCGGACGGCGAGTCGGTCGGGGGTGGGTCCGAAGGGCTGGGCGGGGGTGAGGCCGGGACGCTCTCCGACGGGGTGGGCGAGGACTCGGGCGCCGGTTCGGAAGACGCCGGTGCCGGGCCGCCCGCCGAACCTCCGCCGGAGGAGGCCGGTGTCCGCGTGGCGCTCCTCGTCGGCTTCTTCGCCGGTGCGGACGACGTGGCGGTCGTCTGCGCGGCCGAGGCGGAGGCGCTGCCCGACGCGTCGGCCGACGGCCCGCCGGACGCCCCGGGCGACGGTGCCCCCGGCAGGGCCGAGGGCGAGGCGGAGGCCGTGCCGGTGCCGTCGTCCGCACCGTCCGGGTCGCCGCCGGGCGTCGAGGCGTCCGGCGAGGGAGGCGCCGTGGTGGGCACCCCCGGCTGCAGGATCGGAGCGATCGGCGGCTTCTTCGGCAGGGGCTGCGGGGTCACTCCGGACACCCACGCGTAGCTCAGGCCCCCCAGCCCGACGACGGCGAGCGCGCACACGACGAGGCGCAGCCGGGGCCGGCCGGCCGTGGCGCGTTTCGCCGCCCGGAAGAGCCGTCCGCCGATCTTCACCGACAGGTAGACGACGCCGGCCATCGGGCACAGCAGCATCACCGTGCCGATCACCCCGACGAGCCCGGCGACGACCTCGCCGTGGACGAACGCCGAGCCGGTGCCGAGGACTTGCTCGGTGAGCGAGCGGATCATGGTGGTGAGGATCCGCGGCAGGTTCCACAGGGCGTAGCCCATCTCGCCGACGATCAGCGGCACCATGGTCAGCACCCAGGTGGCGACGATGGTGCGCGCCGACTTCTTCAGCCCCGCGACCTCGGTGCGGGCCGCCCGCCCCCGCGCTCCCGGCGCCAGGGAGAGCAGGATCGGGCGGATCTTGCCGTAGAGGTCCGGCACTCCGGCGAGGTCGCCCAGGATGTAGTAGCCGTCCAGGCGGACGGCCGGCATCAGCTGTTCGAGGATCTCGAAGTGCCCGAGGTAGACCGCGGCGAGGAAGAACTGCGCCTTGGTGGCGAAGTAGGCCCCGGCCATGGCCAGCATGAAGACGACGTTGAAGTACACCCCGCCCAGGTCGGTGCGGAGCCGTCCGGCGCGGCTGATCCGGTAGACGTCGGTGACGTCGGTGTACATCGACGGCCAGATGAGGAAGAGCCCGCAGCCGATGCACCCGGGCCGGCCGCCGCCGTAGCGGCAGGCGGAGGCGTGGCCGAACTCGTGGAAGACGAGCGAGGCCACGGTGAGGACGAAGACGATGAGGATCAGCAGCGGCTGGTCCAGGACCTCCAGGACCGGTTCGATCGCCCCGAAGAAGCCGAACAGCCAGACGTCCATCGCGACCGCCGACAGCAGTACGGCGGCGACGACGGCCGGCCGGTGCAGCCAGGCGAACGTCCGCGCGATCTTCGCCGTCCGACGCTCGTTGAAGATCACCCGGTGGCCCTTCAGGGCCAGCAGCAGGTCGGAGCGCGGGGCGTCGACCTCGTCGTCCTCCTGGCCCTCGGGCACCGTCACCCCGAGCGGCTCCAGCTTGTTCTCGACCAGGTAGCGGACGTTCTCGCCGCTGACCTCACGGCCGAAGCGCGCGCTGACCCGGTGGGCGATCGTGTCGACGTCCCGGACCCCGTCGACGGACGACGCCACCAGGTACAGCAGCCGTGACAGCTGCACGACCTGCCCGTCCCCCCGACGGGCGATGTACTTGGGGTCGGTGAAGCCCGAACCCTGGTACTCGCCGTGCAGCCGCAGTCCCGCGCTGAGCCGGGGCACCGGGCGGGCCGGCGCCCCGACGACGGGCAGGGTGCCCGTCGCCACCTGCTCGTACGTCACCGGCCTGCCACCGGGCCCGGGTACCGGGCCGGTGTCGTACAGCGCGGTGGTGCCGTCTCCCAGCACCGTCATGTGTGGTCTCCCCCCACGTCCTCACCGCTGTCCCCCCGGCATGCCCCAAGGGGCGGACCGCGCCGCATGTGTGGGTGCGGTCCGCCCCCGGGGCCGTCGTCGCGGCGGTGCCGCCGCTACTGCTGGACCGTGATCGACTGCACGGCCTGCGACTCGGCGTCGGACCACGAGGAGTGGTCGTTGAGCGCGGCCGACTCGTTGTGGGCGGAGATGTTCGCGACGTGCTTGGTGACGTTGACCGTCTTGCCGAAGCTGAACTTCAGCCGGCCGAGGGCCTCACGGCCCGGCAGCAGCTCCGCCGACTCGCCGTCCAGCTCGCGCATGTCCATGCTCATGATGGGGGTCCTTTCCCTTTGTTCTCGGTGTTCTTCGGTGGGTGGGGTGGTGCGCGAGCGTTACTGGACGACGCTGATGCTCTGGGCGGCACCGGAGTCGGCCACGGACCACGAGGAGTGGTCGTTCAGGGCGGCGGACTCGTTGTGCGCGGAGATGTTCGCGACGTGCTTGGTGACGTTCACGGTCTTGCCGAAGCTGAACTTCAGCCGGCCGAGGGCCTCGCGACCCGGCAGCAGTTCGGCGGACTCGGCCTCGAGCTCGTGGGCGTCCATCATGATCAATTCCCCCTCGGGAAATGGGCATTTCCGGTCGGACCGAGTCAGGTTCCCCCCGGACTCTGTCCAACTTGGTCGGACGGGCTGTCCAACGAGATTGGACACTAGGGCCTAGGGGCGCCGCCGCGCAACCCTCTTCGTGAATCACCCTTTCGGCCCAGCACCTACCCGCCCGTAGAATCCCCCCGACAGGGAGGTTCCCGGCCGAGCGGCGAGCAGGAAGTGACCAACGGTGGCCAACGCACTGCAGCAGTTGATCCGCGAGCGCCTCGATCGCAACGGCTGGTCCTACGGCGACGTGGCGCGCCGCGGCGGCGTCCCCCGCTCCACCGTCCACCATCTGGCCACCACCGACCGGGTCGTCCGCATGCCCCAGGCGGCCACGCTGGAGGGCCTGGCCAAGGGCCTGGAGCTGCCGCTGGACACCGTCCGGCGGGCGGCGGCGGAGGCTTGCGGCATCCACGTGTACGGCACCCCGGCCGGCCCGGAGAGCGACGCCGTGGCCTCCCGGAGCGCCGACCCCGAGGTGGACCTGCTCATCGCCAGCGTCCAGAAACTGTCCGCCGACGACCGCCGGCATGTCGCCGCCCTGGTGGAGTCCCTGCTGGGCCGCTCGACGGACAAGCAGTGACCTGAGACGTCCTCAGCGACCGGACCGAACACCGGTCCGACCACCGGTCGGCCCAGGATGCGTGCCGCTTCCGTCAACTCGGAAAAAGATTTCACACCCACCCGAAACCGCAGAGATCCCCCGCTAGTCTCTCGTCCTGCCCGAGGAGCGAGAGCCGCACGACCCCGGGCTCTTGGGGGGAACGTGTTGTTCGTGCATGGCGGGCCGGCCACCGCGGTGGTCAGGGGGCCCGCCGGTGAATCGGTCGTCCTGCTCTCCGGGGAACTGCCCGAGGTGCTCACCGAGGGGGCGGTCGTCGAGCTGCTGGACCTGGCGGCCGCGATCCTGGACGCGGACGAGCTGGCCCTGTTCCACACCTGCCTGCGCACCCTTCGCCGCAACGGCATGAGCGCGGGCCGCCGCATCGAGGTGGGGGGAGCGGTGCTGACGGTGTACGAGGGCTGAAAGAGGCTCAGGGGCGGGACTGCCCTTGCGTGCCGCGCCGGTGAGGCAGCGGTTGGTGCCCGGAGCCGGACTTGAACCGGCACGCCCGCGAAGGGGCAGCGAGGTTTAAGCTCGCCGTGTCTGCATTCCACCATCCGGGCAGGCCATGGGCTCCGCTAAGAGGCTCCGAGCCTATCGGGACGCCTCCCTCGAACAGCGGAAGTGATGGCCCGATGTTGTCTTATTTTATTGACGTCTGAGGGTGCATCAGCCCACGGAACGGGCCATCAGCACTTGCCAATAGCGTGACGGGGCGTGGGTGCGCGCGTACGCGGAATGACGGAATTTCACCTACCGAACGAGGGTGGCCCACCTGTTCTCGGCCACCTCGGTCTCAGGGTCGGCCGTCCTCCCCAGGTATGACACGGCCGGCTTCCGTCCGACCGCAGTCGCCCCCAGGAACCGGAACAGCGACTGACTACACGGGCGCCGGCGGGCGGAACGATGGGACGCGTCCCCCGAACGAAGACGCACACGTCGTCGCCGTACACGTCGTCCCGACAGGAGCACCTTCCCGTGACCACCACACCCACCGCCGGCCGGACCACCTCCGTGGCCGCACGCGCCACGGAACTGTCCAAGATCTACGGCCAGGGCGAGACCCGGGTGGTCGCCCTGGACCGCGTCTCGGTCGACTTCCGGCAGGCCGAGTTCACCGCGATCATGGGCCCGTCCGGTTCCGGCAAGTCCACGCTGATGCACTGCGTGGCCGGTCTGGACAGCTTCTCCTCCGGTTCCGTGCGGATCGGCGACACGGAGCTGGGCTCCCTGAAGGACAGGCAGCTCACCAAGTTGCGCCGGGACAAGATCGGCTTCATCTTCCAGGCGTTCAACCTGCTGCCGACGCTGACCGCGCTGGAGAACATCACCCTTCCGATGGACATCGCGGGCCGCAGGGCCGACAAGGCGTGGCTGGACCAGGTCATCCAGATGGTCGGCCTGTCCGGGCGGCTCAGCCACCGCCCCGCGCAGCTCTCCGGCGGCCAGCAGCAGCGCGTCGCCGTCGCCCGGGCGCTCGCCGCCAGGCCGGAGATCATCTTCGGTGACGAGCCGACCGGCAACCTCGACTCGCGCTCCGGCGCCGAGGTGCTGGGCTTCCTGCGCAACTCCGTGCGGGAGCTGGGCCAGACCGTGGTCATGGTGACCCACGACCCGGTGGCGGCGGCGTACGCGGACCGTGTGATCTTCCTGGCCGACGGCCGGATCGTGGACGAGATGTACGGCCCGACGGCCGACTCCGTGCTCGACCTGATGCGCAGTTTTCCTGGGGGAAACCCCCAGACCCCCGAGTTCGACGCGAAGGGCCGTACCTCCTGATGTTCCGCACTGCCCTGCGCAACGTGGCCGCGCACAAGGCGCGGCTCCTGATGACCGTGCTCGCCGTCATGCTCGGCGTGGCGTTCGTCTCCGGGACGCTGGTGTTCACCAACAGCATCTCCGACGCCTACCAGAAGAGCTCCGCCAAGGGCTTCGACCACGTCGACGTGGCCGTCGGGGCCAAGTACCAGGACTCCAAGGGCGACCGGGTCGGCAAGAGCGCCGAGCTGACCCAGGCGCTGCTGGACAAGGCCGGCAAGGTGCCCGGCGCCGCCTCCGCCACCGGTGTCGTCACCGGCTTCACCGCCATCGCCGGCAAGGACGGCAAGCTGCTCGGCGACGGCTGGCAGTCCGAGGGCGGCAACTACTGGGGCACCAAGGACGCCCGCTACCCGCTGACCGACGGTCACGCGCCGCACGGCCGGGGCGAGGTGCTCATCGACTCCAGGACCGCCGAGCGCGCCGGGTACAAGGTGGGCGACACCGTGCGCCTCTCGGTCGACGGCCCCGTCCTGAAGCCGACGATCGCCGGCATCTTCACCACCGACGACGGCAACGTCGCCGCGGGCGGCAGCCTCGCCCTGTTCGACACGCCGACCGCGCAGTCCCTGTTCGGCAAGAAGGGCACGTACGACGAGATCGACGTGGAGGCGGCGCCGGGTACCAGCCAGGCCGCTCTGAAGTCCGCTCTCGACAAGGCCCTGCCGTCGCACCTGGTGGAGACCACCACCGGCAAGCGGCTCGCCGACGACCAGGCGCAGATGATCTCCTCGTCGATGAGCGGGCTGAAGAACAGCCTGCTGGTGTTCGCCGGCATCGCGCTGTTCGTCGGCACGTTCATCATCGCCAACACCTTCACCATGCTGGTCGCCCAGCGCACCAAGGAGCTGGCGCTGCTGCGCGCGGTCGGCGCCTCCCGCCGCCAGGTCACCCGGTCGGTGCTCATCGAGGCGCTCGTGGTCGGCACCGTCGCCGGCGTGACCGGCCTCGCCGCCGGCATCGGCATCGGCGCGGGGCTGCGCAGCCTGCTGGGCTCGTTCGGCGCGAGCGTGCCCGACGGGCCGCTGGTGATCACCCCGGGCACCGTCGTCGCCGCCCTCGCGGTCGGTGTCCTCATCACCGTGCTCGCCGCCTGGCTGCCCGGCCGCCGGGCCGCGAAGATCCCGCCGGTGGCCGCGATGAGCAGCGTCCACGCCAAGGCCACCACCAAGTCGCTGGTGCTGCGCAACACGCTGGGAGCGCTGCTCTCGGCGGCCGGTGTCACCGTGGTGCTCGCGGCCACCTCGATGGACGCCGACTCCGCCCAGGGGCCGATGGGCCTGGGTGCGGTGCTGCTGATCATCGGCGTGTTCGTGCTGACCCCGCTGCTGTCCCGCCCGCTGATCGCGGCCGCGGCCCCGGTGCTGCGCGTGTTCGGTGTCTCGGGCAAGCTGGCCCGCCAGAACTCGGTGCGCAACCCGCGCCGCACGGCGGCCACGGCGTCCGCGCTGATGATCGGCCTGACCCTGATCACGGGCATGACGGTGATGGCGGGCAGCCTGCAGACGTCCATCGACAAGATGGCCAGCGCCTCGATCCGCGCGGACTACGTGGTGTCGATGGCCAACCGCTCCCCGCTCTCCCCGGACGTGGCGACCAAGCTCGCCGCCGCCGACGGCGTCACCGCCCTCAGCCCGCTGCGGGGCGGCGAGTCCCGCATCGGCGGCGAGACGGAGTTCCTCACCGGCGTCACCGGCTCCGCCATCGGCGACCTCACGGACCTCAAGGTGGACGACGGCACCTTCCGGGTGGACGGCACGCACGTGGTCGTGGACAAGGACCGGGCCACCTCGCACCACTGGAAGCCCGGTTCCCGGTTCACCGCGCACTTCGAGGACGGCAAGGCGCGCACGCTCACCGTCGCCGGTGTCTACGAGGGCAACGACCTGATCAGCGGCATCCTGCTAGACGACAAGGTCCTCACCCCGCACCTGAGCGACCCGGCCGACATGCAGGTCATGGTCAAGACCTCGGGCGGCGCGAGCAGTGCCACCAAGGACCGGCTGGAGAAGGCCCTCGGGAACAACCCGGCGATCCAGGTCCAGGACAAGCAGGACATCTCCAACGACATCGCGAAGATGTTCACGCTGATGCTGAACATGGTCTACGGCCTGCTCGGCATGGCGGTGATCGTCGCGGTCCTCGGGGTCATCAACACCCTGGCCATGTCGGTCTTCGAGCGCTCCCAGGAGATCGGGATGCTGCGCGCGATCGGCCTGGACCGCCGGTCGGTCAAGCGGATGGTCCGCCTCGAGTCCCTGGTGATCTCCCTGTTCGGCGGGGTGCTGGGCATCGGCCTGGGCGTGTTCTTCGGCTGGGCGGCCGGTGAGCTGCTGGGCACGAAGATGGCGACGTACGAACTGGTCCTGCCCTGGGGCCGGATGGCCCTCTTCCTGCTGCTCGCGGCGGTGGTCGGTGTCCTGGCCGCGCTGTGGCCGGCCCGGCGCGCCGCCCGGCTGAACATGCTGGCCGCGATCAAGGCCGAGTAGCCGTACGACCCTGCGGAGGGGCCCCGTTCCGTCGGCGGAACGGGGCCCCTTCGTACGGTCAGACGGTCCAGGTGCGGGACCGCAGCGGGAGGCCGGAGGCCCCGGACTCGGGGGTGCGGACGGCCAGGACCTGGTTGACGCCGATGCGGTTGCGCTCGAAGGCGAGCGCGCAGGCGGCCATGTACAGCTGCCAGACCCGGGCGCGGCCGGGGCTGGTCAGACGCACCGCGCGGTCCCAGCCGGACTCCAGGTTGGCCACCCATTGGCGCAGCGTGCGGGCGTAGTGCTCGCGCAGCGACTCCACGTCCCGCACCTCGAACCCGGCCCGCTCCAGCTGGGTGACGGTGGTGCCGATGGGGGCGAGTTCGCCGTCGGGGAAGACGTAGGCGTCGATGAAGGCGTCGACCTCGTACGTCGTCTCGTCGCGCTGCGGGCGTCGGGCGATCTGGTGGTTGAGCAGCCGTCCGCCGGGGGCGAGGAGGTCGTGCAGGGTGCGCGCGTACTCCAGGTAGCGTTCGGCGCCGACGTGTTCGGCCATGCCGATGGAGGACATGGCGTCGTAGGGGCCGTCCGCGACGTCCCGGTAGTCCTGGACGCGGATCTCCACCCGGTCGGTCAGGCCCTCGTCGGCGACGCGCTTGCGGGCGTAGACGGCCTGCTCCTGGGACAGCGTGATCCCGACGGCGTTCACGCCGTGCTCCCGGGCCGCGTGGATGACCATCGAGCCCCAGCCGCAGCCGACGTCCAGCAGCCGCTGACCGGGCTTCAGGGCGAGCTTGCGGCAGACCAGTTCGAGCTTGTCGCGCTGGGCGGTCTCCAGGGTGCCGTCCTGCTCCCAGTAGGCGCACGAGTAGACCATCGACGGGCCGAGGACGAGCTCGTAGAAGTCGTTGCCGACGTCGTAGTGGTGGCTGATGGCCCGCTTGTCGCTGCGCCGGGTGTGCAGATGGCCCGGGCGGCGGACCTCCTCGGGGGGCGGGGCGGGCGGCAGCGGCGGGCCGGCCATCCGCAGCAGGCCGCGCGCGGCGGAGCGGACCTCCGGGTCGCGCAGTGCCCGCACGAGGCCGCGGGCGTCCTCGTCACGTTCCCAGACCAGGCCGGCCAGCAGGTCCAGGGCGGCGTAGAGGTCGCCCTCGACGGTCAGGTCCCCGGCCACCCAGGCCCGGGCCAGGCCCAGCTCACCCGGCTTGAAGAGCAACCGGCGCAGCGCGCGGCGGTTGCGTACGACCAGCAACGGTGCTCCGGGCGGCCCCGCCTGCGAACCGTCCCAGGCGCGGATACGCACCGGCAGCGGGATTCCCAGCAACTGTTCCAGCAGTCTGACGAGCCGCGGCGCGGCGTCGGCCATGGTGCACACCTCCGTGACGATTGATCCCGGATGTCTGTCACCACGTAAACACCTGCGCGGCCCGGTGACAGTCCCCCACGCGCGTTACATCTCGGCAAACACCCCGACCGCCGCCCCCGCACGCCCTGTTCGGCGCGCCGGGGGACGGGGCGGGCCGGGTGTCGCGGGGGGCGGGTCGGTGTCGCGGGGGAGGACATCGGGGCGCCGCTGATGGCCGTCGCGGGTGACCGGGACGGGATGCGGCCGGCCGCGCGGATGGCCCGCCGCCTCCTCGAGCGGCGCGGCCGCGCACCCCGAGGGCGATGTCCTGCGGGTATGCCGAAGGGGCCGCCCGCACCACGGATGGCGGGCGGCCCCTTCGGGGTGGAACGGTGACCTACGGGTCAGGAGGCCTTGGCCTTCTCCTCGGTCTTGGCGGCGGCGACCGGCGCCGGCTTGGCGGCCTCGTAGAACTCCTCGCGGGGGTTCTCCATGGCGCCGAGCGAGACGACCTCGCGCTTGAGGAACATGCCGAGGGTCCAGTCGGCGAAGACGCGGATCTTGCGGTTCCAGGTCGGCATCGCCAGGCCGTGGTAGCCACGGTGCATGTACCAGGCGAGGCGGCCCTTGAGCTTGATCTTGACCTTGCCCATGACGATCATCGCCACGCCCTTGTGCAGGCCGAGACCGGCGACCGCACCCTTGTTGCCGTGCTCGTACTCCTTCTGCGGGAAGCCCCGCATGCCGGAGATCACGTTGTCGCCGAGGACCCGGGCCTGGCGCAGCGCGTGCTGGGCGTTCGGCGGGCACCAGGCGTTCTCGTTGCCCGCCTTGCGGCCGACGAGGTCCGGCACCTGGGCGTTGTCACCGGCGGCCCAGATGTAGTCGGTGCCCTTGACCTGGAGCGTGGGCTCGCAGTCGACGTGGCCGCGCGGGCCGAGGGGCAGACCGAAGCGGGCGAGCGCCGGGTTCGGCTTGACGCCGGCGGTCCACACGATGGTGTTGGAGTCGACCTCGAGGCCGTTCTTCAGCACGACGTGGCCGTCGACGCAGGAGTCCATGGAGGTGGAGAGGTAGATCTCCACGCCCCGGCTCTCCAGGTGCTCCTTGCCGTACTGGCCGAGCTTGGGGCCGACCTCGGGCAGGATCTTGTCGGCGGCGTCGACGAGGACGAACCGCATGTCGTCGCGGGAGACGTTCTTGTAGTACTTGGCCGCGTCCCGGGCCATGTCCTCGACCTCGCCGATGGTCTCGGCGCCGGCGAAGCCACCACCGATGAAGACGAAGGTGAGCGCCTTGCGGCGGATCTCCTCGTCGTTCGTGGAGTCGGCCTTGTCGAGCTGCTCCAGGACGTGGTTGCGCAGGCCGATGGACTCCTCGATGCCCTTCATGCCGATGCCCTGCTCGGCGAGGCCGGGGATCGGGAAGGTGCGGGAGACCGCGCCCATCGCGATGACCAGGTAGTCGAACGGCAGCTCGTACGCCTCGCCCACCAGCGGGGCGATCGTGGCGACCTTGCGGTCCTGGTCGATGGTGGTGACCCGGCCGGTGAGGACCTCCGCCTTCGGGAGCACGCGTCGCAGCGGGACGACGACGTGGCGAGGGGAGATGCTGCCGGCGGCGGCTTCGGGGAGGAAGGGCTGGTAGGTCATGTACGACCGGGGGTCGACGACCGTGACGGTCGCCTCGCCGTAGCGCATCTTCTTGAGGATGCGCCGAGCTGCGTACAGGCCTACGTACCCACCGCCTACTACGAGGATCCTGGGACGCTCCGTGGTGCTCATGCCATCGAGTATCCACCCCTGTCTGGAGGGGTGCTCGTGCGCCCCTTCACAAGCTCGGGCAGCCCCTGTGCTAAACTCCGCGGCCCGCGTGACGCAGGGCATGGCCGTGGAGGGGCGCCCCGGGGCGGTTCGACCCGTTGTCAAGGGCGCGTGAGCTGCCTCTCTGGCCGGCCGGGGCGGTCGTGAGGGTCCCGCAACACGGCCGGAGCATCACCTTCGACGGGTGTCGTGAACCTTCCGTCTGAACATGTTCAAACGGCTGATGGGGCCCCGGAAGGGTGGACGGACACCGTTTCGGGGACGCCGGGGCGCCGATTCCTTGTGAAGAACTTCACGAACTTTCCCGACGCGCTGTCATCAGGCACGCTCCGGGGTGGCCGGGTGCGCCGCTCACACGTTATCCAACCTGCTCAACAGAGGCTACCGATGAGTAGCGAACAGGCCGGAATGAGACCGCGGTCACCGCGGCGACGCACCCGGATCCGGCTCTCAGCGCGCCCCGGCGGCCACCGACCACGCGATGCCGTCGAGGATGTCGTGCTCGCTGACGACGACCTCCTCCGCGCCGATGCGTTCCATGATCGCCAGCAGCACCAGCGCGCCCGCGCCGATGACGTCGACACGGCCGGGGTGCATGGAGGGGATGGCCGCGCGCTCGGCGTGCGTGGAGTGGAGCAGCGCCCCGGTGATCTCCCGGACCCGGTCGTGGGAGATGCGGGAGTGGTGGATGCGCGCGGAGTCGTACTCCGGCAGGTTCTGAGCGATCGCGGAGACCGTGGTGACCGAGCCGGCCAGGCCGACCAGGGTGCGGGCCTCGCGCAGCGGGACCGTCTGCTCGGCGAGGTCCAGGGCGGCCTCGATGTCGGCCCTTATGGCGGCGATCTGCTCCTCGGTCGGCGGGTCGCTCACCTTCCCCTCGTGCACCAGGTGCCGTTCGGTCATCCGCACGCAGCCGACGTCCACGGACCGCGCGGCCCGGACGTGGTCGTCCCCGACGACGAACTCGGTGGAGCCGCCGCCGATGTCCACCACCAGGTAAGGCCTGGCGAGGTGGTCCCGGCCGGTCAGTTCCTTCGTGGCGCCCGTGAAGGAGAACTCGGCCTCCTGGTCGCCGGTGATGACCTCGGGCTCGACGCCGAGGATGTCGAGCACGCCGTGCACGAACTCGTCCCGGTTCTCCGCGTCCCGGGAGGCGGAGGTGGCGACGAAGCGGAGCTTCTCGGCGCCGTGCTCCTTGATGATCCGCGCGTACGCGCGGCAGGCGGCGAAGGTGCGCTCCAGTGCCTCGGGGGCGAGCCGGCCGGTGCGGTCGACGCCCTGGCCGAGCCGCACGATGGTCATCCGCCGGTCCAGGTCGACGAGGTCACCCGTCGCCGGGTCGGCGTCCGCGACCAGCAGGCGGATGGAGTTGGTGCCGCAGTCGATCGCGGCGACGCGGGTCATCGGGCGTCCCCCTCGACCGGCCTGGAGGCGAAGTGGCCCTTGCCGTCCTCCGTCGTCTCGACCTGCCAGTCCTCGCCGGACGGCGGGCCGGCGGGCGTCACGCACGGGCCCTTGCGCCACCACTCCGGCAGCATCGCGAGCGCCTCGTCGCCGAGCGGGTTCACGCCGGGGCCGGCGGCCAGCGAGTGCGCCACCAGCACGTGCAGGCACTTCACCCGGTCCGGCATGCCGCCCGCGCTCGGGAAGCCCGCCAGCACCTCGATCTCGTCCCGGCGCCGGATGTAGTCCTCGTGCGCCGCGCGGTAGGCGGCGGCCAGTTCGGGGTCGCGCTGCAGCCGCTCGGTCATCTCCTTCATGACGCCGTCCGCTTCCAGCGTGCCGATCGCCGAGGCGGCGCGCGGGCACGTCAGGTAGTACGTCGTCGGGAAGGGCGTGCCGTCGGGCAGCCGGGGCGCCGTCTCCACGACGTCCGGCTGACCGCAGGGGCAGCGGTGCGCGATGGCCCTGAGGCCCCGCGGCGGGCGGCCGAGCTGCTGCTTGAAGGCCTCGACGTCCGCGTCGGTGGGCTCGGTGCGCGGGGTGGGCGGCGGAGGGGTTTCCATGACTGCTTCTCGCGTGGCTTTCTGTCGGTTCACTGGTCGGAGGCGTCGGACTTGTCGACCCCGTCCCAGACGTTCGTGTACCAGGGCCGGCGGGCGGCCCGGAGGTCGGCGCGGGACTGCTTGGCCGCGCCGGGGTCGATGACGACGTAACCGGTCTCGCCGGGCATCACATAGTGCAGCCGGCGCCGGATCTGCTGCTCGGCGTAGGCGTCGTCCTGCCAGCGGGCCTTGAGGTCGCGCAACTCCTCGACCCGGGCGCGCGCCTGCTGCCGCTGGCGCTGCAGGTCGGCGATCTCGGCGCGCTGCGAGACGTACTGCCGCATCGGGTAGGCGAGCGCGACGATCAGCGAGCACAGCACGAGCGCGAGCAGCGCGGCGCGCCCGGTGAGCCGGGAGCGGCGGGCCTGCCGTTTGGTCTGGGAGCGATAGACCCGGGCCGCCGTCTGCTCGCCGAGCAGCCGCAGCCGGGTCGCGGTGGAGAACCGGTCACGGTCCTTCACGGCCATCTTCCCCGCCTCCCGTTCACACGCGCGTACGTCCCCGCACACGGTACGGGACCGGGTGCGGGGACGTACGGACGACTGGCCATGACGTGGCCCGGGCCGGCTCAGCCCTTGGGGATCTGGACGTTCCCCCTGCTGTGCCTACTGGTTCGCAGGGCGAAACCGCGGGAAGGCGCTGCGGCCGGCGTAGACCGCCGCGTCGTCGAGGATCTCCTCGATGCGCAGCAGCTGGTTGTACTTGGCGACGCGCTCGGAGCGGGCCGGGGCGCCGGTCTTGATCTGGCCGCAGTTGGTGGCGACGGCCAGGTCGGCGATGGTGACGTCCTCGGTCTCGCCGGAGCGGTGGGACATCATGCACTTGAAGCCGTTGCGCTGGGCGAGCTCGACGGCGTCCAGGGTCTCGGTGAGCGAGCCGATCTGGTTCACCTTCACCAGCAGGGCGTTGGCGGTGCCCTCCTCGATGCCGCGGGCGAGGCGCTCGGGGTTGGTGACGAACAGGTCGTCGCCGACGAGCTGGACCTTGTCGCCGAGCTTGTCGGTGATGACCTTCCAGCCGGCCCAGTCGTCCTCGAACAGCGGGTCCTCGATGGAGACGAGCGGGTAGGCCGCGACGAGCTCCTCGTAGTACTCCGTCATCTCGGCGGCGGAGCGCTCCTTGCCCTCGAAGAGGTACTTGCCGTCCTTGTAGAACTCGGAGGCGGCGACGTCGAGCGCGAGGGCGACCTGCTCGCCGGGGACGTAACCGGCTTCCTTGATGGCCTCGAGGATGAGGTCGAGGGCGGCGCGGTTGGAGTCGAGGTTCGGGGCGAAACCGCCCTCGTCGCCGAGGCCGGTGGACAGGCCGCGGCCCTTCAGCACCTTCTTGAGGGTGTGGTAGACCTCGGTGCCCCAGCGCAGCGCCTCGGAGAAGGACTCCGCGCCGATCGGGGCGATCATGAACTCCTGGATGTCCACGTTGGAGTCGGCGTGCGAGCCGCCGTTCAGGATGTTCATCATCGGCACCGGCAGCAGGTGCGCGTTCGGGCCGCCCAGGTAGCGGAAGAGGGGGAGGTCGCTGGCCTCGGAGGCGGCGTGGGCGACGGCCAGGGAGACGCCGAGGATGGCGTTGGCGCCGAGGGAGCCCTTGTTGTCGGTGGCGTCCAGGTCGAACATGGCCTGGTCGATCAGGCGCTGCTCGGTGGCGTCGTAGCCGACCAGCTCCGGGCCGATCTGCTCGATGACGGCGAGGACGGCCTTCTCGACACCCTTGCCCTGGTAGCGGTTCGGGTCACCGTCGCGGAGCTCGATGGCCTCGAAGGCGCCCGTGGAGGCGCCGGACGGGACGGCGGCACGCCCGGTGCTGCCGTCGTCGAGGCCGACCTCGACCTCGACCGTGGGGTTGCCTCGGGAGTCCAGGATTTCCCGGGCTACGACGACGTCGATGGACGGCACGAGCATCTCCTTCTTGGATGTGACGCTGAGAGTGCGCGGCTGGTGTGCCGTGCGACTAGAGCCTAACCGTCCCGGGGGCGTCGGCCACCGACCGACCGTCCCGTGGACAGAGAGACCGTACCTATTGTTCCCGGTCGGAACAAAGGGGGGATGCGGGGGTCGCACGGAGGGGCCGCGGGAGGGCCCATGAAGGAACCCGGAAAAAAAGACCCCACCCCGGCGCGTACGGGGGAACACGCGCCGGGGCGGGGAGCCCGTGGGGGACGGGCGGGGCGGCCGCCGCTTACTTCAGGTGCAGCTGCTGGCCGGGGTAGATGAGGTCGGCGTCCTGGACGATGTCCTTGTTCAGCTCGAACAGCTTCTTCCAGCCGCCCTGGACGTGGTGCGCGGCGGCGATGGTGCTGAGCGTGTCACCCTTGACGACCTTGTACTCGCCGTCGCCCTTCTTGACCTTCTTGCCGGTCGGGGTGGTGACGGTCTTGCTGCTGCTCGCGGCCGGGCGCTCGGCGGAGCGGGAGGCGGCCTGCTGGTCGGTGGAGCGGCTGGTGGTGTTCGTCGAGGGAGTGGCGGCCGAGCCGTTGTAGGCGGCGCTCGACAGGCCCTTGCCGCAGACCGGCCAGGCGCCCTTGCCCTGGGCGGCGAGCACCTTCTCGGCGACGGATATCTGCTGGGCCTTGGTGGCCTGGTTGGCCTGGGGGGCGTACTGGGTGCCGCCGTACGCGGCCCAGGTGGAGGCGGAGAACTGCAGACCGCCGTAGTAGCCGTTGCCGGTGTTGATGGACCAGTTGCCGCCGGACTCGCACTGGGCGACCGCGTCCCACTCGGAGGCGGTGGCGGCGGAGGCGTTGCCGGCCGCCATCAGCGGGGCGGCGACGGCGGCGCCGGTGACGCCGGCGAGCGCGATGGCCCGGGTGGCCTTGGACGGACGACGGTGCTTGCCCTTGCCGGTGAACAGCATGGATCGATCCCCTCACCGACGCCTGCGAGGTGAGCTGTCGGGTTCGGGCCGGTTGAGTTGCCCGGCCGTGCCCCTCGTGTGAGGCACGGCTCCACCCCTAGCCGGTCCAGCGTCAACCGCTGGGCCCGGCACCTACCTTGGGTCCCCCGCTCCTGCCTACGGCGCATGATGCGACGACTGTTCCCGGGCGGCCGCTGGCAGGATTCGGCGTTGCGGCTGCCGGGGCTCGTGGTGACGAGCGGTCCTGACCGTAGACACGTGATCGAGGGAATTTCAAAGACGATCAGGGCTTCTGAGACTCATCCCACACTTTCGCCAAATCGGACATCAGGCGCGAATCAGGGCGTCAACTACCTCTGCTTATCGCCCGTTTCGGCACCGACTCGCAGGGTCTGACCGGCACTGATGTGGTTCGGGTCGGTCCCGATGACGCTCTTGTTGGCGTCGTAGAGCGCGCGCCATCCGCCGTCGACGTCAAGGGAGTCCGCGATGGAGGCGAGGGTGTCGCCCTCGCGGACCGTGTAGGCGCTCGCGTCGGTGGCGGCGTGACGGCCGGAGGAGGTGGCATTCTGACCGTTTGTCACGCTTTCGTCCGCACGATCACCCCGGTGACGTCCGCCACTGCTGAGCGCGCCGGTGTCGACGAGACTCCAAGAACCTCCGCTCTGCCATGAATTGTCCGAGTCGTCCGTCGTGGGATCCGTGGCGGCGGACCCGTCGCCCTGCGCGCCCCCGGAGTCGGGCGAGGTGGACTTGTCGGACTTGTGGGCGTCTGCCCCCTTGCCGGAACTCGAGTCCTTGGTGGAGCCGGAGTCCTTGCTCGCACCCGGGGACGGCGTGGTGGCCGTGTCCGAGGAGGAGTCGGACGAGGAGGACGAATCCGGCAGGCCGGACGAGTCGGAACTGTCGGTCGAACCGCCCGCGGTGCCGGAGTCGGAGTCCTGTCCGCCCGCATGCGAGGAGTCGGAACCGGAGTCCGAGCCGCCGAGGCCGGTGTCGACGTCCACGGAACCGGAGTTGGAGGTGAGGCCGGCGGTCAGGGCGCAGGTGGCCCAGGGGGTGGTGCCCCGGTCGGCCAGGATCTTCTCGGCGATGGAGATCTGCTGCGAACGGCTGGCCAGGTCGGCGGTGTCGGCGTACTGGGTGCCGCCGTACTTGTCCCAGTCGTCCTGCGATATCTGCAGGCCGCCGTAGTAGCCGTTGCCGGTGTCGGCGCTCCAGGAGCCGCCGCTCTCGCACTCGGCCACCTTGTCCCACGTGGTGCCGTCGGCCGCGTTGGCGCTCGCGGCGCCGAGCAGCGGGATGGCGATGGCGGAGCCGGTCACTCCCGCCGCGACGAGGAGGGCCGGGGCCTGACGGGGGCGACGGTGACGACCGTTCCCGGAGAGCATGCGGAAGCCTTTCGTGCGACAGCAGGAGCGGCGCGGCGGGAGACGCTCGCCGCCACGCTGATGGGTGAACGTATCCGCAGACGATCACTTGTCACAAGTTAATGCCGCGCAGATCACGTGAAGATCACAGAGTTGAACGTCTTTCATGTTTACGGTTGTACGGTCTTCCCGGCGGCCGGGGTGAACTCCACCGGGAGCGTGCGCAGGCCGCGCATGATGAGCCCGCCGCGCCACCGCAGCTCCGCCGGATCGGCCGCGAGCCGCAGGTCCGGGAGCCGGGTCAGGAGGGTGGCGAGCGCGGTCTGGCCCTCCAGGCGGGCGAGCGGGGCGCCGAGACAGTAGTGGATGCCGTGGCCGTAGCCGAGGTGCTGGTTGTCCCGGCGGGCGAGGTCCAGGAGGTCCGGGTCGGCGAACCGCTCCGGGTCCCGGTCGGCGGCGGCCAGGACGACGAGGACGGGGTCGCCGGGCGCGATGTCCTGTCCGCCGATGCTGAGCGGCCGGGTGGCGAACCGCCAGGTGGCCAGCTCCACCGGGCCGTCGTAGCGCAGGAGTTCCTCGACGCCGGTCTCCAGCAGGCCCGTCTCCCCGGCGGCCAGGGACTGCTGCAGCCGGCGCCGCTGCCCGGGATGGGTGAGCAGGGCGTAGGTGCCGTTGCCGATGAGGTTGACCGTCGTCTCGAACCCGGCGAACAGCAGGATGAACGCCATCGCCGCGGCCTCGTTCTCGGTGAGGTGCTCACCGTGGTCGGAGGCGCGGATGAGACCCGAGATGAGGTCCTCGCCGGGGGCGGGCTCGGCGGGCAGGGCCCGGCGCTTCCTGTGGATCAGCTCGGCCAGGTAGCCGCGCATCTTCTTCACCGAGCGGGCGACCCCGCCCCGGGGGCCACCGCCGTGCCGGATCATCATGCCCGCCCAGTCCCGGAAGTCGTCCTGGTCCTCGCGCGGGACGCCGAGCATGTCGCAGATGGCGTAGATGGGCAGCGGGAAGGCGAATTCGTGGATGAGGTCGGCGCGACCCCTCGCCGCGAACCCGTCGATGAGGCCGTCGGCCAGCTCCTGCACGCGCGGCGCGAACTCGGCGACCCGGCGGGGCGTGAACGCCTTGCTCACCAGCCGCCTGAGCCGGGTGTGGTCCGGCGGGTCGATGTTGAGCAGATGGGTCATCAGCTCGGCCTTGCGCTCGCCCGGAATGCCCGTCTTGCCCTTGGCGTGCGCGGGCTCGTCGTGATGCTCCGGGTTCTTGCTCAGCCGCTGGTCGGCGAGCGCCTGCCGGGCATCGGCGTACCGCGTGACCAGCCAGGCCTCGACCCCGCTCGGCAACCTCGTCCTGCGCACCGGCGCGTGCTCGCGCAGCCAGGCGTAGGCGGGGTAGGGGTCGGCGGCGAACTCCCAGGTGAAGAGCTCGGGAGCGGTGCTGTCGGGCAGGGGCTGGTCGGTCACTCCTCGACGGTATCCGGCGCGGGGTGGGCCTCCGCGTCCCGGTGGCGGTCGCCGTCGGCCGCGCGTATCGCGCCGGGCGCTGCGCCCTCGGCCTCTCGGATGGCGTCCCGGTACGCCCGGGCCGCCGCTCTCAGGGCCGCTTCCGGATCCACGCCCTCGGCCTCGGCGCGGGCCGCCAGCGCCAGCAACCGGTAGCCGATGCCGTCGCCCTGCGGGAGTGGCACCTCCAGGCCGGCCGTCCGGGCGCGGGAGGCCAGCTTGGCGGTGAGGGCGAGGCCGGGCTGGCCGAGGGGGACGCCCTCGGTGACCGAGGTGCGCCGCTTCTCCTCGGCCTTGGTGCGCAGCCAGTGCTCCTTGACGTCCTCCGGGGTCTCGGCCTGCTCCTCACCGAAGACGTGCGGGTGGCGGTGGATCAGCTTGGCGACGATGCCCCCGGCCACGTCGTCGATGGAGAAGGGGGTGTCGGGGTGCTCCTCGGCGATACGGGAGTGGAAGACGACCTGGAGGAGGACGTCGCCCAGCTCCTCGCGCAACTCCTCGCGGTCGCCGGCCTCGATCGCCTCGACCAGCTCGTACGCCTCCTCGATGCCGTACTTCGCCAGGCCCTGGTGGGTCTGGCGGGAGGACCAGGGGCATTCGGCGCGGATGCGGTCCATGACCTGGACGAGGTCGAGCAGGCGGGCGCCGGGCAGGTCGTAGGAGGCGGGCAGCAGCTCCAGCTCGGGCATCCGGACCCGGCCGGTGCCCGCCAGGCGGGCCAGGCCGTCGGTGAGGGCGGGCTCTCCCTCCCCCGTGGCCACGACCACCACCGTCCGCCCGCCGGCGCAGGCGTCCACCAGCTCCTGCGCGGTGGGGGACGCCTCGGCCACGGCTATCGCGGCCTCGCGCAGATACGGCAGCTGCGGATGCGCGCCGTCCGCGCACAGCACCGCGTCGGCGCCGCGCAGGGCCTGCCAGGCGGGCCAGGACAGCAGGCCGGGCGCGACCCGGTGGCTGGTGGTGAGCAGGACGATCCGGCCGGGGGCGGCACCGGAGGCGTCCTGACCGACGGCGTCGCGGCCGGTGGGTTCGGGGCTGCTGGGTTCGGGGCTGGTGGCGTTCACGATCCGAACGTAACCCACGGCGCCGACGGACGAGACCGGTTGTCCACAGGGGTGGGGGCAACGTGTGATCGTATGACCGGTCGTCCTTCGGACCCCGCTGCCGTACCGTTACGGCACCTCCGAAACCCCGGCCCCTACGCCGTCTGCTGCTGCGATCCCGTTGCCGTGACCTCCCGGACCCACGGCGTCTTGGCGTCCACGCGGCTGCTCTTCTGCACGTCCCAGGCGCCGTAGCGCGGGTTCAGGTCGACGTCGAGCTTCTTGGAGGCCTGGGACAGCGCCTTCCAGAAGGCCGGCCGGCTCGGGTCGGTGCCGAGCCGGGCGGCGAGCTTCTGCGCCTCCAGCTGCAGGCGGAGGTTCTCGTCCAGGCGCTCCGGGGCGACGCCGTACTTCTGCAGCCAGGCGGTCTGCAGGGCCTTGGCGCTGCCGGCCTGCTGCTCCAGGCCGGTGCGCAGCTGCACGACCTCCCGGCGGCTGACCGTGACGCCCGCGTCCTGCGCGGCGCGGTGCAGCACCCGGTCCAGGACCATGTTGTGCAGGGTGTCCCGGGTGAGGCTGCTGGTGGAGGCGAGGACCTGCCGGTACTGGGTCTCCTCCGGCACCGCGGCCCGCTGCGCCCGGCGCACCTCGTCGACCCGGTTCTCCAACTGCGCCACGGTGATCCGCTGCCCGCCGACGACGGCGGCCGCGCCCGGGTGCGCGCCGCTTCCGCAGGCGGTCAGGAGAGGGGCCGCGGCGGCGATCGCGGCGGAGAGGACGAGCGCGGTGCGACGGCGGCGGTGCAAGGAAACCTCCAGGGGAGATTGTGCGACGGTGCACAAGGTCTTGCGGTGATCGATGGTAGGCAGTGGGCAGGCTGTGGCCAACCCATTCGACCAACGATTCGCGCCCGCTTCGGGCACCGTCGCGCCGGTCCCGGCAGGAGTGCTTCGGATCAGCCGGTGATGGCCACCGGGGCGTCCCAGGCGTCACGGTCGACGGTGAGGGTGACGCCGCCGTGCGACTCCTTGCTGTTGACCATGTACTGGTGGGCCCGGCTGTGCGGCGTGAACTGGCTCGCGCCCCACGGCCAGTCCGTGGTCGTGGTGTTCTTCTTGTCCCACAGCGCGTACCAGAGGTTGCCCGGCAGGTCCGTCTTGTCGCTCGCGGTGGCGATGGCCTTGGCGCTCGAGCTGGTGAAGCCGTAGTAGCCGGCGCGGTACGTCTTGGCGCGCAGCTCCTTGTCGAAGGCGCGGACGTAGCCGAGCACCGCGTCGTTGCACGACTTGTTCGTGATGTCGTAGGGCTCCATGTCGAGGTAGATCGCGCTGCCGGCCTTCATGCCGAGCGCCGAGGCCTTGGCCACCGCGTCCTTGGCGTCGCTGGTGCCGAGGGAGGTGGCGGTGGAGGCGGTCAGCTTCTCCGGGTTGGAGCCGGACTGACAGGGCGGCTGGGCGCCGACGTAGATCGGAACGAGCTTCCAGCCGAGGCCGCTGACGTACGACACCCAGGAGGAGGTGAGGTTGGGCTGGCTGCAGCCGCGGTTCTTGCCGCCCACATAGACGGCGGCGGCGCCGTAGAAGCCGGTGTGCCAGGCCTTCATGGTCGCCTTGGAGGGCGCGGCGCAGGTGTCGAAGGCGCGGCCGGTGTACGTCTTCTGCGCCGGCCAGGTGGTGGCGGCCATGGAGGTCTGCGCGGCGATCCCGGCACCGGCGACGACGGCCGCCCCGGTCACCGCCCACGTGACGTATCTGCGCTTCCTGGACTGCCGATGGCCGGCCACTTGCCCCACCCCTGATCGTTCGTCACCTGGCAGAAGGAAGCGCAACGTATCGGCGCCGGTCCTGCCTTCGGGAAACTCCAGCCCCTTGAGTGCACAACAGTCACTCAGGGAACGGCAAAGTCTAGCCGCGCACCTGTCCGAGCCACTGCAGGGTCCGGCGGATGTCATTGGCCAGCGGGTGACCGGGGCCGTTCAGCCGCTCGACGTCCATCAGCAGCCGCGCGAGGGTGTCGTGGGCTGCCGGACGGTCGCCGAGGGCGAGCAGCAGATGGCCGATGCGCCGGCGCACGTCGTGGGCGAGCTGCGGGTCGCCGGAGACGTACTGGTTCTCGTAGTACGGCAGCAGCGCGCGGTATTCGGCGAGCGCCGCCGCCGGTTCGCCGAGCTGCTCCAGGCACTGGGCGGCCTCGTAGCGGAAGCGCAGGGACTGCGGGTCGGCCTGGCCGGCCTCGGCGGCGCGTTCGTCGGCGAGGCGGCGCAGTTCGGGCAGCGCGCGCCGGTACTGGCCGTCGTCCATGAGGGTCGCCGCGTACTGCTTGCGCAGGGTGCGCACGACCGGGGAGTGCTCGCCGTGCTGTTCGGCCGCGGCGGGCAGGATCGCGCCGAGGATGTCCACGGCCTGGGTGATGCGGCCCTCCCCCAGCAGCCGCTTGACCTCGTCGACGGCGGCGGCCACGTCCGGCTTCTCGGCCACGGCGGGCGCGGGCGCCACCGGCGCGGGCTGCGGCGCGGGGGTCCGCGCGCGGTCCGGCCACGGGGCGTGCGGCCGCAGGAAGGGGCGCGTGGGGTCCAGCGGCGCCCCGGTGGGCGTCCCGCGCGCGGGCAGCAGCAGCGCCAGGTGCTCGTACACCTCCTGCGCGGAGGCCGGGCGGTGCTGCGGATCCTTGGCCAGCAGGCGCAGCACCAGCGTCTCGAGGGCCTCGGGGACCTCGGGGCGGATCCGGCGCACCGGCAGCGGCGGCTCGTACAGGTGCCGGTGCAGGACGCCGAGCGCCGTGGAGCCCGCGAACGGCACGTCGCCGCTGAGCAGTTCGTGCAGCAGCACGCCGAGCGCGTACAGATCGGTGTACGGGCCGACCGCGCCGCCCATCGCCTGCTCCGGCGCCATGTAGGCGGGCGAGCCGATGGGTGAGCCGGTGTGGGTCAGGCGCGTGGTGTCGGTGTCCATGACCGAGGCCACGCCCAGGTCGAGCACGGTGACCGTGCCGTCCTGCTTCACCATCACGTTGCGCGGCTTGAGGTCGCGGTGCACGATCGGCACCGCGTGCACGGCGCTCAGCACGGCGCACAGCTGCGCGGCCACCGCGACCGCCCACTGCCACGGGTACGGGTCGTGCTCGGCGAGGTGGTCGGAGAGGTCGGCGCCGTCGACGTACTGCATGACGAGGAACAGCTCCTCGCCCTCACTGCCCGCGTCGTGCACCGTGACCAGGCCCGGATGGTCGACCTGAGCGGTCACCCGGCACTCGCGCACGAAGCGGCGGCGCAGCTCGTCCGCCTCCTGGCCGGCCACCTTGTCGGGGCGCAGCAGCTTCACCGCCACGCGCCGGTCGAGCCGCTGGTCGTACGCCGTCCAGACCTGGCCCATGCCGCCTTGTCCGATGAGCGTGGACAGCTCGTACCGGCCGGCGACGACGCGTCCTGTCGCCACGGTCACCGTCCGCCCTCGTGGCCGGCGTCCTGCCTGCCGTCGTGGGTGCCGCCGTGACCGGTGCCGCCGCCGGTGTCCCGGCCGGTGTCGTGGTGGCCGTCGTGCTGGCGCAGGTAGTCGCTCAGCTCGTCCAGCTCCGCGCGCACCTGGTCGATCCGCGCGGGCGCGGGGCGCTGCGGCGGCGGGGTGGTGAGCGACGGGTGGGACAGCGGGGCGTGGGATATCAGCGGGCCGACCGGCGGCGCCTGCCCCGGCACGGGCGTGTGCCCCCCGGTCGTCGCGGCGAACGGCGCCGGAGGCTGCGGATAGCCGTACCCCGGCGCGCCCGCGTACCGCTGCCGCAGCGACTGGAAGTGCCGGACGTCCGCCGCCAGGTAGTACACGACCGCGACGGCCAGCGCGCCCAGCAGCAGCATCATGCCCAGGTAGCCGCCGGGGGTGTGGACGTCGTCGCCGGGCTCGGAGCCCAGCAGCACGATGCTCAGCAGGTCGGCGGCCAGCACGGCCACGAACAGACCCCAGTCCAGCGACTTGCGCGTGACGACGGCCAGCCGCAGCAGCAGGACCCAGGCCAGGAAGCCGATGCTGAGGACCGCGACCGCCACGAACAGCACGCGCAGGAAGACCAGCCACGCGGGGTGCGGCGGCTGCTTCACCGGCTGTGCGTAGCCGTGGCCTTGCATGGCTGCTCCTGTGTGCCTGGAAGGGACGTACGGGCCCGCCCGGGAGTGCCCGGCCGGGCGGCCGGCACCGTTCGTGCGAGGTCGCTCCGAGCATATGGCCCGGCACGGACAAGCGGTTCAGGATGTACCGAACCGTTGTCCTGCCGCCTGCGTCAATCCGGCGCGACGCTCCCGTCGGTGAGCCCGTCGTACATCCCGCGGACGAGTTGCTCCCCGAGCCGGCTCGCACGGCGCAGCGCCCGCTCGAACTCGTCCAGGGCGCCGAAGCGCGCGCCGTAGCGCCGCTGTTCGTCCAGCGGAAGCCGGGGCAGCTGCAGGCGGCGCACGTCCAGGCGGGTGGCCGTGGAGGCGTAGCTGCTGGCCTGGCGGTGGTTGGCCGTGCCGCGCAGGAAGCCCGCGAGGAACCAGGGGTCGAGCGCCGCGGGGTCGGGGCGCAGCAGCACGAGGTTGCGCCCCAGGGCCGCGCCCGCCGTCGCGTCGTCGATCACGCGCGCCACCGAGCCGCCGCCGAGCACCGGTACGACCACGTCGCCCGGCTCGGTCAGTACCGCCTCCTCCTCGCTCTCCGGAAGCGTCCCGGAGGGTGCCGTGCCGGCGAGCACGTCGTGGTCGGTGAGCACGGGCACGCGCGCGTGGCCGCCGTTTCCGCCGGTCCGCAGCAGCAGCGCGCCCCCGCGCGCGAGTTCGCCGACGGTGGTGAGCGGCCACCGCGCGGGCGGCACCGGGTCGGCGGGCGGCGGGGTGAGGTCGGCGGTCAGCCGCAGGGTCGCGCCGAGCCGCTCGCGCACCACCGTGAGCGCCTCCGCGCCGTCGGCGACCGCCGGGGGCGGCAGATGGCGGGCGGGCGCCAGGTCCACGTCGTCGTCGAGCAGTTCGATGACCGGCACGCAGCGCGCCAGTCCCGGCCGTTCCTCCAGCCGCCCGGCACGGGCGAAGGAGCGCCAGGCGTCGAGGACGGCGTCCCGGACCGCCTGCCAGTCCGGCCCGCCGCGACCCTCGGCCGCGAACCGCCCGGTGTCCACGAGCAGCACCTCGGGCGCCGCCGGCGTCCGGTCGGGCCGGCGCAGCACCCACACGTGCAGCGGGATGTTGTACGGCGGCGCCGCCCCGACCGGCAGCGCCACCACGGCCCGCAGCGCGCCGCGGCGCAGCAGGTCGGCGCGGATCCGGCGCCCGGAGCGGCGGGAGGCGGCGGCGGGCGGCATCAGCAGCACGGCGGTGCCTCCGTCGGCCAGCCGGGCCAGCGCGTGCTGCACCCAGGCCAGCTCGGACTCGGTGCGCGCGGGGAAGCCGTACTCCCAGCGGGGGTCGTAGGCGAGTTCGTCGTGCCCCCAGTTGCGCTCGTTGAACGGCGGATGGCACAGGACGGCGTCGGCGCGCAGCTCCGGGTGGGCGTCGGCGCGCAGGGTGTCGCCGACGGCGCCGCGCACGGTGGCGCGGGCGTGCAGCGCGAGACGCAGCGCGGTGAGGGCGGCGAGGTCGGGGGCGCTGTCCTGGGCGTACAGCTCCTGGCCGGGGCGGGTGTCGACGGCGCGCAGCAGGGCGCCGGTGCCGCAGGCGGGGTCGAGGACGGTGCGGGCGGGGCCGGCGAGGTCGGCCATGAGGCGGGCGAGCTCGGCCGGGGTGAGCGTGTACTGGCGGGGGTTGGCGTCCAGGTGCCGGCCCAGCAGGAACTCGAAGGTCTGCCGCGCCCCCAGCTCGGCGGCGAGCTCGGCGGCGCCGCGGAGGAGGGGGACGGAGGGGAGGAGTTGGGGGCCGGTGGGGGTGTGGACGGCCGGGGTGGGGTGAGCGTGGGGGCCGGCGGGAGCGCCGTGAGCTGCCGGACCGGCGTTCGCGAGGAGCGCGGGGTTCACAGGAGGCGCGGGGTTCACCGGGGACCCAGGGTTCACCGGAGGCGCAGGGTTCACCGGGGCCGAGGCCTGCGCCCCGGTCTGCGCGTGAGCCACCGGCCCGGAGTTCACAGAAAGCGGTCGGTTCACAGTCGGCGAGCCGTCCCCCCGGCTCCCCCTGTGAACACCGTGACCGTGCGTGGTGCCGAAACGCGGCCCCAGCACCTGGTCCAGCGCGCCGGGCAGCATCGCGGCCAGCCGCTCGTCGGAGCCGGCGCTCATGTCGAGCCAGACGGTGGGGCGCTCGTGGATGAGCAGCAGCACGCAGCCGGCGTGCACCAACGCGGTGACCGGCCCCTCGGGGTGCCCGGCGAGCTGCTGCCAGACCCGTTCGCGCAACGGCACTTCGGCGAGTTTCCCCTGCTTGCGCAGCCAGGCCTCGACGTCGGCGAGGGCGAAGGAGGGGCTGGTCTCGGTACCGCCGACGGGCTTGGGGAAATCGGCGTGCCGGCGTCGCCAGTTGCTGACGGCGGCCCGGCCCACACCGGCGAGCCGCGCGATGCCGGCTGCGGTCACCTCAGTCGCGTTGTCCTGCACAGGCCCCGCTCCCCTCGTCATGTGTGCGCCGAGCATACCGACGTACACAAGATCCCGGCATTCACGCCGTGTACCGGCTCGATTCCGTGAACCGTGTTGACTCGGTTCACAAGCTCTGATCTTATTGACCCAGCGAACGAGCGGCCAGCCGGAAGGGCAGCCGCCGCATCGGGGAGGGGTCCCGCCATGGGCAACAGGCACGAGCGCGCACCGGACGCCACACCGCCGTGGCGGCACACGCGGCACAACACCCCGTAGACCGACGCCGCGTTCCCTGACGTCGTCACCCCGACGCCGTCACCGCGGCCTCCCGGACGGCCGTCCCTCGACGCCGTCACCCCGGTGCCGTCGCCCGGCTCTGCCCTGCGAGCCGCGGACGCCGTACGCACCCGCTCACACATCCCCCGTACCACTCATCCCTCGAAGGACTGTCATGCGTCTCTCGTCCCGTGTCGTCACGCTGCTCGCCGTCGCGACTCTCCCGCTGGCCCTGTCCGCCTGCTCCTCCGGTTCCTCCGACACCGGCGCGCACGCGAAGCCGGCCAAGGCGAAGGACCCGAACGCCGGTCTGCTCACGGGTACGCAGCTCAAGCGGGTCCTGGCGCCCGCGTCGGCCTTCCCGGCCGGGTTCACCATCGAGGCCGACGGCGCCTCGGACAGCGCGGGCGACTTCCTCTCCCCGTCCAGCAGGAAGACCGCGAAGCCGGACTGCACCCGGCTGGAGGGCACGTCCTGGATCCAGGTGACCGGGTACCAGGGGGGCGTGTCGTTCGCGCAGAACGACTATGTCACCCACGACAAGACCGAGGAACTGGCGCAGGAGATCGACGAGTTCCAGGGCACCACGGCGAAGTCGGTGATGGAGCAGGTGCGTTCCGTCGCCGCCACGTGCGCGACGTTCACGGACACGGACACCCACGCCAAGGTGAAGACCACCGGCAAGTCCACGGCCGGGCTGGGTGACGAGGCCTACACGATCACCCTGACGAGCGGCGCCTGGGAGAACGGCACCACGCTCGTCGCGGCGCGCTCCGGCAGCGCCGTCGTCACCGTGCTGTCCACCGCGGGCAGCGACAACGGCGCCGCGACCGCGAAGAAGCTGACGGCCCAGCTCGTGGACTCCCTGAAGGCCAAGAAGACCGCCTGATCCACCGGGGCGGCGCACCCGCCCGCCGCCGGAGCGAAGCCGCGGACCCGTCCCCGGGTCCGCGGCTCACTCATACCTCACAGCGGATGCCGCATCCACACGTTGGGCTCGACGTAGACGGCGTAGCCGCGCTCCGGTTCGCAGCGGACCGGGACCAGCGCGCCGGGTACCTCGACGTCCCCCGGGGTGTCGAAGGGGAGCCCGGTCCAGCGGCGCCACTCCTCCAGCGACGCGCCCACGGTCATGGAGGCGGGGGCGACGGAGTCGATGGTGGCGCCGGCACGGGCGTGGACGCGCAGCCAGGGATCCGCGGGGAGGCCGTCGGGGCGGGTCCGGTGGGCGTACTCGGCGATGGGGGTGCGGGGTTCGCGGTGCTTGGCGCTCGGACGGACGGGGGCGACGACCTCGCTGAAGCCCCGGGCGCGGGCGTTGTCCCGCATCGCCGAGAGCAGGACGGCGGACAGTCCGCGGCCCTGCGCGTGCGGGGCGATGACGACGGAGACGGCGCTGACCGTGTCGGGGCGGGTTCCGCGGCGCAGGTCGGCGAACGCCCAGAGCAGGATCTGGTCCCAGCCGCGGGCGGGCAGCGTGCCGCGGCCCTCGGCGGCGAGGGAGAACGGCACGCTGTAGGCGTGGGCGACGACCTCGCCGTGCTGGTCCTCGGCGAACAGCGCGTACTCGGGCAGTTCGGCCGGGATACGGCCGTAGTGCGCGGTGCCGACGGGGTCGTTGGTCACGAACTCGGGCCATGTGTCGGCCATCTCCTGCACCGCCGGCAGCCGGTCGGGCCGCTCTGCGATGCTGCTCACCTTGACGTCCATGCCGGTCACGGTAGAGGGCGTTGGCCGGTCCGCACAGCGAATTGGCCGGTCAGCGGGCGTGGAAGCGCTCCGGTGCCTCGGTCGGATTGCCGCCCGTGGGCAGCTTCTGGTCCGGGCAGCCCGCGAGGACCTTCTTCATCGCGGCCTTCTCGGCGGCGGTGACCCACAGGCCGTACTTCTTCTTCACGGCCACCTGCGCGGCCACGTACGTACAGCGGAACGCCTTGTTGGGCGGGACCCAGGTGGCGGTGTCCCCGTCCCCCTTGCCGCGGTTGGTGCTCGCGTCGACGGCCAGCAGGTTGAGCGGGTCGTTGGCCAGGGCTATCCGCTTGCCGGCGTCCCAGTACTTGGCGCCCTTCTGCCACGCGTCCGAGAGGGCGACGACGTGGTCGATGTCGACCTGGCTGCGGCCGCGCCGGTAGGTGACGTCCCTGCCGGAGTAGGGGTCCGGCTCCAGCAGCCCGTAGGTGACCTTGCAGGTGCCGCCGGTGAACCTCACGTTCTTCAGGTCGCGTTTGAGTATGTCGTCCCGGGTGTCGCAGGAATTCGAGTCCGTGTCCGCCCACGCGGAGCCGAAACGGGCGCGGGAGTAGCCGGTCTTGGGGGCGCGGCCCTTGACGGTGAGTGCGTCGGCGGCGGCCAGGGCCGCTCCCCCGCGTCCGGTCTCCTCGGGACCGGAAGCCCCCTTGGCCGCCTGGTCGCTCTTGCAGCCGGTCACGGTGACCGCCATGACGGCCACGGCGGCGACCGCCCCACCCCTCAGACGCCTCACGACGCGTCTCCCTTGCTCGCCTTGGCCCGTCGACGCGGGCGGATCGTTCGTTGCGTCCACGGTAACGGGCTTGCGGAAGGGGCAATATGGGCCGCAAAGGGGGCATTCGGCGTGAAGGGTGCGCCAGTTGGGGCGCATTCGGGTCGCCCTCGCCGCCGGAGCCGGGGGCCGGCCCCGGCGGCGTGAGCGACAGGGTCTTACCGCCCGGCTTCTACGATCCCAGGATCGACGCCAGGAACTCTCCCACCCAGCCCAGTAGTTCGCGGCCGACGAGCGGCTTGCCGCCGACCTTCGCGGTCTTCGGGCGGGGGACCAGAAGCTGGTGGACGGCCGGCTTGATGACCGTCCCGGGGTAGAGGCGCTTGACGCGCAGTTCCTGGGACTCGCGCAGGTCCACCGGGGCGAAGCGGATGTTGGTGCCCTGCAGGACGATCTCGCCGACGCCACAGGCGCGGGCCAGCATCCGCAGGCCGGCCACCAGCAGGAGGTTCTCCACCGGTTCCGGCAGCTTGCCGTAGCGGTCGGCGAGTTCCTCGCGGACGGCCTTGATGTCCTCCTCGGAGTTGGCCGAGGCGATGGCACGGTACGCCTGGAGGCGCAGGCGCTCGCCGGGTGCGTAGTCGTGCGGGACGTGCGCGTCGACGGGCAGCTCGATCTTGACCTCGAGAGGGGCCTCCTCCTCGATCTCCCCGGTCTCCAGCTGGCGCCGGTAGTCGGCGACGGCCTCGCCGACCATGCGGACGTACAGGTCGAAGCCGACGCCGGCGATGTGGCCGGACTGCTCGCCGCCGAGGAGGTTGCCCGCGCCGCGGATCTCCAGGTCCTTCATCGCCACGTACATGCCCGCGCCCATCTCGGTGTGCTGGGCGATGGTCGCCAGGCGCTCGTGCGCGGTCTCCGTCAGGGGCTTCTCCGGGGGGTAGAGGAAGTAGGCGTAGCCCCGTTCCCTGCCCCGGCCGACGCGGCCGCGCAGCTGGTGCAGCTGGGAGAGGCCGAAGGTGTCGCCGCGCTCGACGATGAGGGTGTTGGCGTTGGAGATGTCGATGCCGGACTCGACGATCGTGGTCGAGACCAGGACGTCGAACTTCTTCTCCCAGAAGTCGACGACCACCTGCTCCAGCGCCGACTCCGACATCTGGCCGTGGGCGGTGGCGATGCGGGCCTCCGGGACGATGTCGCGCAGGCGCGCGGCCGCGCGGTCGATGGACTCGACCCGGTTGTGGATGTAGAAGACCTGGCCCTCGCGCAGCAGTTCACGGCGGATGGCGGCGCCGATCTGCTTCTCCTCGTACGGCCCGACGAAGGTCAGCACCGGGTGGCGCTCCTCCGGGGGCGTGGTGATCGTGGACATCTCGCGGATGCCGGTGACCGCCATCTCCAGGGTGCGGGGGATCGGGGTCGCGGACATGGTCAGGACGTCGACGTTGGCGCGCAGCTTCTTCAGCTGCTCCTTGTGCTCGACGCCGAAGCGCTGCTCCTCGTCGACGATGACCAGGCCCAGGTCCTTGAACTTGGTCTCGGAGGAGAACAGGCGGTGGGTGCCGATGACGACGTCCACCGAACCCTCGCGCAGCCCCTCCAGGACCGCCTTGGCCTCGGTGTCGGTCTGGAAGCGCGACAGGGCCCGCACGTTCACCGGGAACTGCGCGTAGCGCTCGCTGAACGTGCCGAAGTGCTGCTGCACCAGCAGGGTCGTGGGGACGAGGACGGCGACCTGCTTGCCGTCCTGCACGGCCTTGAAGGCGGCCCGCACCGCGATCTCGGTCTTGCCGTAGCCGACGTCGCCGCAGATCAGGCGGTCCATGGGGACCGACTTCTCCATGTCCTCCTTGACCTCGGCGATGGTGGTGAGCTGGTCGGGGGTCTCCGCGTACGGGAAGGCGTCCTCCAGCTCGCGCTGCCAGGGCGAGTCGGCGCCGAAGGCGTGGCCGGGGGCGGCCATGCGGGCCGAGTACAGCTTGATCAGGTCGGCGGCGATCTCCTTGACGGCCTTCTTGGCGCGCGCCTTGGTCTTCGTCCAGTCGGCGCCGCCGAGCCGGTGCAGGGTGGGGGCCTCGCCACCGACGTACTTGGTGATCTGCTCCAGCTGGTCGGTGGGGATGTAGAGGCGGTCGCCGGGCTGGCCGCGCTTGGCGGGGGCGTACTCCACGACCAGGTACTCACGGGTGGCGCCCTGGACCGTGCGCTGGACCATCTCGATGTAGCGGCCGACGCCGTGCTGCTCGTGGACGATGTAGTCGCCCGCCTCCAAGGTGAGCGGGTCGATCGTCTTGCGGCGCCGGGCGGGCATGCGGGCGCCGTCGCGGCCGGTGGCGCGCTGGCCGGACAGGTCGGTCTCGGTGAGCACGGCGAGCTTCAGCGCCGGGTCGACGAAGCCGTACTCGATCGAGCCGCAGGAGACGTGCACGAGGGAGGGGCTCAGTGCGCCGAGGTCGGCGTCCAGGCGGGCGGCGATGCCCTCGCTGCCGAGCACCTCGACCGTGCGGGCGGCCGGGCCGTGGCCCTCGGTGACGAAGACCGTGCGCCAGCCGTCGGCGAGCCAGCCCTTGGTGTCGGCGAGCGCCTTGGCGGTGTCGCCCCGGTAGGTCTCGGGGGCGTGCATGCCGAGCTGGAGGGTGTCGGCGTCGAGGTCGGCGTCGGCGGCGAACGGGGACACCGACCACCACATCATGTCCAGCTCGCGCGCGCGGTCGCGGACGTCGGCGATGGACCACAGGGAGGCCGCGCCGACGTCGATGGGCGCCTCGCCACCGCCGGCGGTGGCCGCCCAGGAGGCCTGCAGGAACTCCTGGCTGGTGGCCACGAGGTCGGCGGCGCGGGTGCGGACGCGCTCGGGGTCGCAGACGACGGCCATGGCGCCCTTGGGCAGCACGTCGAGCAGCAGCTCCATGTCGTCGACGAGGACCGGGGCTAGGGACTCCATGCCCTCGACCGCGATGCCCTCGGCGATCTTGTTGAGCAGTTCGCCCAGTTCCGGGTGCTGTTCGGCGAGGGTGCGCGCGCGTGCGCGGACGTCCGGCGTCAGCAGCAGCTCGCGGCAGGGCGGCGCCCACAGGCCGTGCTCGGCGACCTCCAGGGAGCGCTGGTCGGCGACCTTGAAGTAGCGGATCTCCTCGACGTCGTCGCCCCAGAACTCGATGCGCAGGGGGTGTTCCTCGGTGGGCGGGAAGACGTCCAGGATGCCGCCGCGTACGGCGAACTCGCCGCGCTTCTCGACCAGCTCCACGCGCGCGTAGGCGGCGGCCGCGAGGGCCTCCACGATCTGGTTCAGGTCGGCGCTCTGCCCGGTTCTCAGGGACACCGGCTCCAGGTCGCCCAGACCCTTGACCTGGGGCTGGAGCACGGAGCGCACGGGGGCGACGACCACGGAGACGGGGCCGGTCTCGGGGTCGTCGGGGCGGGGGTGGGCCAGGCGGCGCAGGACGGCGAGGCGGCGGCCGACGGTGTCGCTGCGCGGGCTGAGCCGCTCGTGCGGGAGGGTCTCCCAGGAGGGATACTCCACGACGCCCTCGGAGGGCAGCAGCGACCGCAGGGCGGCCGCCAGGTCCTCGGCCTCGCGGCCCGTCGCCGTGACCGCGAGCACCGGGCGGGCGGCCTCGCGGGCGAGGGCGGCCACCGCGAAGGGGCGGGCTGCCGGGGGGCCGACGAGGTCGACGTGCATGCGGTTGCCGTCCGCGGCCGCGGTGACGGCTTCCGCGAGGGCGGGGTCCTTGACGACGGCGTCGAGCAGACCGTGCAGGCTCATGGAGGGCTTTCCGTCCGGGGATGGGCAACGCTGACCAGCCTACGACGCGGAACCTGGTGGTGGCGGGGCCTGTGGACAACCCGAACGCGGCTCCGCCCCCGGCCCCGGTGCCCACTCGAAACGCTCGTGGGGAACGCCCGGGCCGAGGGGCGGACAGCAACCGGCGCCGGGAAGTCCCCCAAGACTTCCCGGCGCCGGGTTTCTCCCCCGCAACCCCCGTGTGCGGTGGCTGGTGGCCAGGACCTGTCCGGCGCCGACATGGAGCCGTTGCTCGAAGCCGACCTGGTCCGCCGGACAGGCCCTACTCGGTGGCGATCGCGTTCAGGACGTTCATCCGGCCCGCCCGGAACGCCGGGATCAGGGCGGCGAACAGGCCCACGAAGGCCGAGGCGACGAAGACCCCGATGATCGTCGGCCAGGGGATGTCCAGGACCTTCAGACCCTCCATGGCGAGGAGCTGCTGGGCGGTCGCGCCCCAGCCCATGCCCAGGCCGAGGCCGAGGAGGGCGCCGAAGACCGCGATCACCACGGACTCCAGGCGGATCATGCGGCGCAGCTGGCGGCGGGAGAGGCCGATCGCCCGCATGAGGCCGATCTCCCGGGTCCGCTCGACCACCGACAGGGCGAGGGTGTTCACCACGCCGAGGACCGCGACGATGATCGCCAGGGCGAGCAGGCCGTAGATCATGTTGAGGAGCTGGCCGATCTGGTCCTTCAGTTCCTGCTTGTAGTCGGTCTGGTCGCGCACCGTCACGCTCGGGTCCTTGTGCACGGCCGCCTTCAGCGCCTTGTAGGCGGCGTCCTGCTGCCCGTCCTTGGCGCTGGCGAAGACCAGCTGGTCGAGCGGCATGCTGCCCGCGGGCACGTACTTGGCGAGCGTGGCGATGGAGATGTACTTGGCGCCCTGGTCGATCAGGTCGTCGCTGCTGGTGATGGCGCGGACGGTCAGGTGGGCGGTGGTGCCCTTGTAGAACGCGACGGTGATCTTGGAGCCGATGTGGATGCCGTGCGCCTTGGCGAACTTCTCGTGCACCGACATCGAGTCGGGCAGGTAGGCGTCCTTCAGGTCGCCGGCGACGGTCTTCTTGCGCAGGTCGGTGGCGTACGTCGGGTCGGCGGCCGTGATGTCCGTGTCCTTGAGCGTCTCGCCGTCCGGGGTGGTGAAGTCCGCGGTGGTCGGCCGGTACTCGGTGACGTGCGTCAGGCCCGGCGTGTTCTTGATGGCCTGGACGGCCGGTGGCTTGATGCGCTGGCCGTTGTCGCCCTGGATGATGAAGTCGGTGCCGACGGTCTTGTCGAGCTGGTCGGTGGCCGAGGCGACCATCGAGGAGCCGACCACCGACAGGCAGGCCACCAGGGCGAGGCCGATCATCAGGGCGGCGCCGGTGGCGCCGGTGCGGCGCGGGTTGCGCAGCGCGTTGCGCTCGGCCATCCGTCCGACCGGGCCGAAGACCCGCAGGATGATCGCGCCGAGGACGCGCACCAGGCCGCCGGCCAGCAGCGGGCCGATGACGACGAACCCGATCAGGGTGAGCACGACGCCGAGGCCCAGCCAGCCGGAGCCGGCCTTGGCCTGGTCGGCGCCCGCCGCGGCGAACAGGCTCGCGATGCCGGCACCGGTGAGGACCAGGCCGATCAGGGCCCGTACGACACCGGCCTTGGCGTCGGTCGGTGCGCCGGCGTCGCGCAGTGCGGCCATCGGGGAGACCTTGCCGGCGCGGCGGGCGGGCAGATAGGCCGCCAGGACGGTGACGACGACACCGAGGAGCAGGCCGAGCGCGGGGGTCGTCCAGGCGATCGTCAGGTCGTCGGTGGACAGGTGCATGCCCATCTTGCCCATGAGCTTCATCAGGCCGACCGCGATGCCGACACCCGCACCGACACCGAACGCGGACCCGATCACGCCGAGCAGCAGTGCCTCGAGGAGCACGGAGCGGTTGACCTGGCGGCGGGAGGAGCCGATGGCCCGCATGAGGCCGATCTCCCGGGTGCGCTGGGCGACCAGCATGGAGAAGGTGTTGATGATCAGGAAGATGCCGACCAGGAAGGCGATCCCGGCGAAGCCGAGCATCGCGTACTTCATGACGTTCAGGAAGCTCGCGATGTCCTTCTGGTTGGCGTCGGCGACCTCCTTGGCCGTCTGCACCTTGTATCCGTGACCGAGTGCGGCGGTCACGTTCTTCTTCAGCCGCGCGTCGGTCACGCCCTTGGCGGCGGTGACGTTGACGTTGGTGTACACGCCGGTCCGGCCGACCAGGGTCTGCTGGGCGGTCTTCGTGTCCAGGTAGAAGATCGCCGCGCCGGGGTTGGTGACGGTGAAGGTGGCGATGCCGGACACGCGCGCGTGGTGCGTGCCGACGGCGGTGAGGATGCCGATGTCGTCACCGAGCTCGAGGTGGTGCTTCTTGACGGTGTCCGCGTCGATCATCACCTCGTCGGAGCCGTGGGGCGCCGCACCGGAGGTGATCTTCATGGTGCGGGCGTCGTTGCTGTTCCAGCTCCCGACGATGGTGGGTCCGCCGCTGGTGGGCGAGAGCTTGTCCAGGTCGCCGTCGACGACGGTGACCGAGGTGGAGAACACCGTGCCCTGGGCCGCCTTGACGCCCCGGGCCCCCCGGATCTCGCCGACCACGGAGGCCGGCATGACCGGCGGCTTGCCCGTGGTGGAGGTGGTCTCGCCGGTGTCGGAGGCGCCCTGGGCGCTGACCTGGACGTCGGAGGACGTGGCCTGGAAGAGCTTGTCGAAGGTGGTGTTCATGGTGTCGGTGAAGACGAGCGTCCCGCAGACGAACGCCACCGACAGCAGCACCGCGACGGCCGAGAGCGCCATGCGGCCCTTGTGCGCGAAGAAGTTGCGCATCGAGGTCTTCAGGACGGTCATGAGGTGCGCCCCCGGGCGTCGAAGTCCTTCATCCGGTCGAGGACCTGATCGGCCGTCGGCTGGTGCATCTCGTCGACGATCCGGCCGTCGGCGAGGTAGAGCACGCGGTCGGCGTAGGAGGCGGCGACGGGGTCGTGGGTGACCATCACGATGGTCTGGCCGAGTTCGTCCACCGAGCGGCGCAGGAAGCCGAGGACTTCGGCGCCCGCGCGCGAGTCGAGGTTTCCGGTCGGCTCGTCCCCGAAGATGATCTCCGGGCGGGCGGCGAGCGCCCGGGCCACGGCGACGCGCTGCTGCTGGCCGCCGGAGAGCTGGGTCGGGCGGTGCTTGAGCCGGCCGGCCAGGCCCACGGTCTCCACCACCCGGTCCAGCCACGCCTTGTCGGGCTTGCGGCCGGCGATGTCCATGGGCAGCGTGATGTTCTCCAACGCGTTCAGCGTCGGCAGCAGGTTGAACGCCTGGAAGATGAACCCGATCCGGTCCCGGCGCAGCCGCGTGAGCTTCTTGTCCTTCAGGCCGGTGATCTCGGTCTCGTCCAGGTGGATCTGCCCGGACGTGACGGTGTCGAGGCCGGCGAGGCAGTGCATCAGCGTGGACTTGCCGGACCCCGAGGGCCCCATGATCGCGGTGAACCGCCCGCGGGCGATGTCCACGTCGACGTGGTCCAGCGCGACGACACGGGTCTCCCCGGACCCGTACGCCTTCACGACCTGCCGCGCCCGCGCGGCAACGGCCGTAGTCCCTCCAGTACCCCCGTGCCTGGGAATGGTCACAGCCGAAGTCACGGTATGTCTCCTATGTCGGTTGGCAAGTCGGTCGGTGCAACCCCGGTGTGCCGAGGCGTCGTGGTGGTGTGTGCCGCCCAGTCTCGCGTGCGGCGGACGCACCGCGCGCTGGTGCGCAGCCCCCTCCTGTGCGGGGGAAAACCCCACCCCCGCCGGTTCGGTCAGCCGCCCCCCGGCGGCGTAAAGCCAGGTTAAGGAAGACACCCGGTCCGTCTCGTCCTCCGGCGGTACGAGCCCTCCCCGAGCCGTAGTACGGAGGAACCCCTAGGGGGCCTCCACCGCCGGGTGGAGACGTTCTCGGGGTCCGCTCCACCCTCCGGCCCGGCAAGCCTCCACCCTCCCGTCGCGTCAGGGTCAACCCGAGGCCCGCGTGGGAAGCTGTCGTACCGGTGCAGAGGTACCGGGCACGGGTTGCCGGACATGGAGTTTCACGGGACACGGGAGGGGATCCGGTGGGGAGTACGACACCCGCGACACGGGACGGGGCCGCCGCTCAGCGGCGCACCCGCGGGTCGGGCGCGGTCGTCGCCGCGCTGATGCTGTCGATGGCGCTGGCCGCGCTGGACGCCACGATCGTCTCCACCGCCGTACCGCAGATCGTCGGCGACCTCGGCGGGTTCTCCGTCTTCTCCTGGCTGTTCTCCGGCTATCTGCTCGCCGTCACCGTCACCCTGCCCGTCTACGGCAAGCTCGCCGACACCTTCGGCCGCAAACCGGTGCTGGTCGCGGGCGCCGCGGTGTTCCTGCTGGGCTCGCTGCTGTGCGCCGGGGCGTGGAACATGGCGGCGCTGATCGCGTTCCGGGTGGTGCAGGGCCTGGGCGGCGGGGCGCTGCAGGGGACGGTGCAGACGCTGGCCGCCGATCTGTACCCGCTCGCCGAGCGGCCGCGCATCCAGGCCAGGCTGTCCACGGTGTGGGCGGTGTCGGCGGTGGCCGGACCTGGCCTGGGCGGAGTGCTCGCCGCCTATGCCGGCTGGCGCTGGATCTTCCTGGTCAACCTGCCCATAGGGGCGGCCGCGCTGTGGCTGATCGTGCGTCATCTCCACGAGCCCGAGCGGGAGAAGGCCGCCCACGCGCGCGTGGACTGGGCCGGCGCCCTCGCGGTGTTCGCCTGCGGCGGGGTGCTGCTGACCGCGCTGGTGCAGGGCGGGGTGGCCTGGGCGTGGCTGTCGGCGCCCTCGCTCGCGCTGTTCGGCACCGGGCTCGCGCTGGCCGGTGCGGTGGTGTGGGTGGAGCGGCGGGCGGCCGAGCCGATCATCCCGGGGTGGGTGTGGCGGCGCCGTACGATCGCTGCCGTCAATCTGGCGCTCGGCGCGCTGGGACTGCTGATGGTGGCGCCGAGCGTGTTCCTGCCGACCTACGCCCAGTCGGTCCTCGGGCTCGGCCCGGCGGCCGCCGGGCTGGTGCTGTGCGTGTGGACGCTGACCTGGTCGGGGTCGGCGGCGCTCAGCCAGCACGTGTACCGGCGCATCGGCTTCCGCGACACCGCGCTGCTCGGCATCGGACTGGGCGCGCTCATCCTCCTCGCGTTCCCCTTCCTCCCCTACCCCGGGTCCTGGTGGCAGCCCATGCTGCTGATGTTGCTGCTCGGCGGGGCCCTCGGCCTGTTCCAGCTGCCGCTGATCATCGGGGTGCAGTCGACGGTGGGCTGGTCGGAGCGCGGCACGACGACCGCCTCGGTGCTGTTCTGCCGGCAGACCGGACAGACCGTGGGCGCCTCCCTGTTCGGCGCCGTCGCCAACGGTGTGCTGTCCGCCCGGCTCGGCGGCGCGGGCGACCTGGACTCCGTCACCCGCGCCCTGGACGCGGGCACCGCCCCGGAGTCGACACGCCGGGCGATCGCCGCCGCGGTGCACGCGGTGTACGCCGGCGCGTCCTGCGCGGCGGCGCTGGCGTTCGTGGTGCTGCTGGTGGTGGCTCCGCGACGGTTCCCGGTGCTGCAGGACTGAGCGGGGAGAAGGGACGGGGAACACGCGTCAGTCGGGCAACAGGCCCTGAGGAACGGCCTCTTCCATGCCACCACCGCACCGCCCGGGCATCCTCCGGGACACGGATGCGTGTAGTAAGCGCATACCGACTGGCTAGTTTGGTGAAAACCCCGCACGGCGCCGAGGCCGCGAGTAGCGTGCGTGACTCGCCTGCCGCCCCCTCCCTGCGGTCCGCCGCCACGGACCGAAGCCGCGCAAGGAGCCCGGGATGTCCTACGACCCGCCGCACCAGTCGTCCCACCTCACCTACCCCTGGCAGCCGCCACCGCCCGAACCGCCCCGCCCGCACCGCGCACCGCCCCGCGAACCCCTCGGGCACCACAGCGACCTGCGGGTGCTGCGCAGCGCCTACCGCTGGCAGCGGCGCACCGCGACGCTCACGGCGCTCGGCTACTTCACGCTGTTCCTCACCCTGTCCGCGTTCGCGCCCGGCGTCATGACGCGCACGGTCACCGACGGCATACCCGCGGGCCTGCTGCTCGCCCTGTTGCAACTCCCGGTGACCTGGCTGGCGATCGCCCTGTACGAGCACACCGCGCGCCGCCAGGTCGACCCGCTCGCGGAGCGCATCCGCAAGGAGGCCGCACTGGACGCGCGGCGAGGAGCCACCCGATGACCGCCCCCGTCCCCCTCATCGTGTTCAGCGGCTCCGCCCAGGAGATGGCCCTGGTCGCCTTCTCCGCCGTCGCCACCCTCACCCTGCTGCTGTGCGTGATGACCGGCCCCGACCGCGACGACCTCGACGAGTTCTACACCGGCTACGGCTCCCTGTCCCCGCTGCGCAACGGCCTGGCCATCGCCGGTGACTACATCTCCGCCGCCACCGTCCTCGGCACCGGCGGGGTGATCGCCCTGTGCGGCTACGACGGTGTCGTCCTCGCTCTCAGTACGACGCTGTCGCTGATGCTGCTGATGTTCCTGCTGGCCGAACCGCTGCGCAACGCGGGCCGGTTCACCATGGGCGACGCGCTGACCCGCCGGATGCCCGGCCGCAGCGTACGGATCACGGCGTGCGCGGTCACCATCGCCGCGCTGGTGCCGCTGATGCTGGTCCAGCTCGCCGGCACCGGACAGCTGATGGCGTTCATCCTGGGCTTCTCGGGCGAGTCCCTGAAGACCGGCTGCGTCATCGGGCTCGGCGCGCTCATGATCGCCTACGCGGCGATCGGCGGCATGAAGGGCACCGCCCTCATCCAGATCCTGAAGATCGTGATGCTGGTCGGCTCGGGCTCCGTGGTCGCCCTGCTGATCCTGCGCCGCTTCGACTGGGACCCGGGCGCCCTCTTCACCGCGGCCGCGCGGCAGAGCGGGGCCGGCCCCGCCTTCCTGCACTCCGGGCTGGAGTTCGGCACCTCGGGCAGGTCCCGCCTCGACATGATCGCCTCCGAGCTGACCGTCGTCCTCGGCGGCGCCTGCCTGCCGCACATCACCATGCGCATGTACACCGCCTCCAGCGCCCGCCAGGTCCGCCGCTCGCTGTCCTGGGCGGTGTCGATGGTCGCGCTGTTCGTGCTCGTCATCACGGTGGTCGGGTTCGGCGCCACGGCCCTGGTGGGCCGTACGACGATCGCGGCGGCCGACCCGCAGGGCAACACCGCCTATCTGCTGGGCTCCCGGGCGGTGTTCGGCGCCGACGTGTCCACGGCGGAGACCTTCCTGTTCACCCTGGTCACCACGGCGATCTTCCTGACCCTGCTCGCCTCGGTGGCCGGAATGATCCTCGCCTGCGCCAACTCCCTCGCCCACGACGTCTTCGCCGCCCGCGTGCAGGAGATGCCGGCCCGCCGGGAGATGGCCCTGGCCCGGCTGTCGGCGCTCGCCATCGGCATACCGACGATCCTCCTGGCCACCCTCGTCCAGCACCACAGCCTGCAGCCGCTGGTGACCCTGTCCTTCTGCCTGGGCGCCTCCGCGCTCGCCCCCGCCCTGGTGTACAGCCTCTTCTGGCGCCGCTACACCCGCAGCGGCCTCATGGCCACGCTGATCGGCGGCTCGCTGGCCGTGCTGCTGCTGATGCCGGGCACCAACCTCGTCTCCGGCTCCCCCCTCTCGGCCTTCCCGGAGGCCGACTTCAACTGGTTCCCGTTCACCACCACCGGCATCGTCTCCATCCCGGCCGGCTTCCTCTTCGGCTGGCTCGGCACGGTCGCCTCCGGCCGCCGCAAGGCCGAGGAGCAGCGGCGGCAGTACGAGGCCGTGGAGGGGTGGATCCTGGCGGGGGCGGTGCGCCGGGGCGGGTGAGGGCGACCCCCGGCAGGGTGGCTGTGCGTGTGGTTACTCGGACGTCGCCCGGCCCCTCAGGGAGATGAGGCTGTCGCGCACCGAGTCCATGTGCGCCTGGACGTCGTCCCAGGTCTCACCGTGCTCGCGCAGGACCCGTTCAGTCTCCAGGGCCATGCGCTCCTGGTGCAGGCGTGCGGCGGCCAGGAGTTCGGCGGCACGCGCGCGTGCCTCCTCCTGGCAGCGGCGGGCCGACTCCTCGGCCTCGCCGAGCGCCCGCTTCGCCTCGGACACGGCCTCCTCCGCGCGCGTGACCTCCTCGGTGTGCCGGGCCTCGAGCGCGGCCAGCTGCTCGGCCTCCTCGCGCTCGAGCGCGGCCCACCGCTCGGCGTGCTCCCGGGCCAGCTCGGCGAGCATGCCGGTGGTGCGCTGCCGTACGTCACGCAACGCGGCGAGCGCCTCCCCGCGCCCCTCCTTCACCTCGCGCCGGGTGCCGACACGGAGGTCGTCGGCCTCCGCGCGGGCCGCGAGGAGGCACTGCCGGGCGCGTTCCTCGGCGTCCGCGCGCAGCGCGTCGGCCGCCTCCTGCGCCGCCCGGCGCACTTCATGGGCGCGCGCCTCGGCCTGCGCCACCTGTTCCTCGGCCTTGCTGCGCGCCCGCTCCCGGACCTCCTCAGCCTCCTTCAGCACCAGCTGGTACAGGCGCCGCGCCTGTTCCCCGAGGCTCTCGTACGTCTGCGGCGCGAGCCGCGCGACCGCCTCGCGCAGCCGCCTCAGCTCTGCCTCCATGTCCTTGGCCAGCACGGTCAGCCGCGCCGCACGCTCCCAGGCGGCGTCCCGGTCCTGCGACAGCGCCTCCAGGAACGCGTCGACCTGCCCGGGGCGATAGCCGCGCCCCCGGACGGTCACGAGGCCGTGCGGCGTCATCGATGCGCTGCTCACCCTGGGAACCCCTCTCCGGCAGACCTGCACGACAGGATGATTTCGCGCACATCTTGATGGATCGGGCACAAGCGGACATAACGCGACACTCCGCAGACACGTCACGGTCGAAATCCGACGGGACACAGGGGACACGTGGAACGCAGGGACACGTGGAACGCGCGGAACTCCATGGAACGCAGGGCTGCCCCAACAGTTCGTGCCCTCCACGCACGCGCGTGAAGGGCACGAAAGGTCAGGCCTCGCCTCGCGCGGCCGCTACAGCAGCCCGTCCCACATCTGCTCCAGCAGCACCGACCACCAGCTCTCCGGCGAACCCAGGGCCGCCGGGTCCAGCGAGGCCAGCTGGGCCTGGAAGTCCACGGTCCAGCGGCCCGCCTGCTCCTGGTTCAGCCCGTACCGCAGCCGCCACATCCGGCCCAGCAGCGCCAGGCACCGTGCGAACTCCGGCAGCCCGCTGTTCACGAACTGCGGCGGCACCGGCGCACCGCCCGGACCCGCTTCCACGGGCACCGCCACGATGTTCGCCGTCCCGTACTGCACACAGAGCGCCCGACCGAAGTCCGTGCCCATCACGAGGTACGACCCCGCGTCCGAGGCCGGCTGCACCCCGCGCTCGGCCGCCAGCTCCGCCAGCGTCGGCACCGGACGGCCCGGCTGCGCCTGCGCCCAGAAGAACGGGCCCAGGTCCACCGGCAGCCCGGCCACCACCAGCGTGTGCGCCACGATCGGCGGCACACCCTGCCGCGACACCGCCTGCTGCTCGAACCGGAACACCCCCGGCCCGAACACCGCCGCCAGCTCCTGCCCGATCGCCTCCGGCGCGGCGGGCGGCGCCGCCTGCACCGGCGGCAACGGCGCCCGCACCGGCGCCGGCCGCGCGGGACCGTCCGCCACCTGGTGCAACTCGCCCTGGTGCGCCAGCAGTTGCTGCATACCCTGCTGCCGGCTCGCGTGATCCGTGCCGTACGGCGCGATGGACGTGATCCGCGCCTGCGGCCACTGCTCCCGGATCATCCGCGCGCAGTACGCACCCGGCAGCTCGCACGACTCCAGCTCCGTGTGCAGCTCCAGCACCTGGTCCGGCGGCACGTTCATCGCCCGCAGCTCGTGGAAGATCTGCCACTCCGGGTGCGGCGTACCCGGCGCCGAACGCCGGATCAGCTGCTGCTCGGAACCGTCCTGCGCGCGGTAGCGCAGCACGGCCTGATACCCGGGACCGACCGTGGGCTGCCCCTGCTGGGGATACCCGTACGCCGGCTGCTGCCCCGGCAGCGGAGCACCGGGCGGCGGCATCGCACCGGGGGGCATGGGCTGCGCAGCACCAGGGGCACCGGGCGGCATGCCCGGAGCGCCGGGGGCACCCGGGGCCGGCGGCGGCAACGGCGCGCCGGGGCCGCCCACGGGGGGCGCGGCCAGCACGGTCTCCGCATGGTGCACGGCACCCGGGGCGCCCGGACCCGCGGGCGGCTGGGGCGCGCCGGGGGCCGGAGGCATGCCCGGGACACCGGGCGCGCCGGGCGGCGTACCCGGAACGCCAGGGGCACCCGGAGGCTGCGGGACACCCAGCCCCGGATCCGCGAACACCGTGGCCGCGTGATGGACATTGCCCGGGGACGTGCCCCCAGGAGCACCCGGCGCAGCGGGCGGCTGGGGCGCGCCCGGCACCTGCGGCGCACCCGGTCCGCCCGGCCCCTCGGGCCCCTCGGGCCCGAGCGCCGACACCATCTGCGTCGGCACGTACCCGCCCGGAGGCATGCCCGGCGCGGGCGGCGGGGGCGGCGTCCCCGGACGCGCACCCGGCGTACCCGGAGCGCCCGGCGGCGGAGGCGGCGCGCCCAGCCCACCGCGCCCCTTCCGCGGCGGTGGCGCGGCCTTGCTCGTCGCGGCATCCGCGATGTCCCCGGCATGCGGCGCGAGCGGCCGCCCGGGCCCGCCCGGACCCGCCAGAGGCTGCGGCGCATGCGGGCCACCACCCGGAGGCGGCGGATACCCGTACGACGGCGCACCCGCCGGAGGCGGCGGAGGCGTACTGCCCTGCGGAGCACCGGGACCACCCTGCGCACCCGTACCCGCAGGCGCACCCGGCGGGGGCGTCCCCGGAGCCGCAGGAGGCGCCGACGGATAGCCGTACGACTGCGCACCCGGCGGCGGGGGCACACTCCCCTGCGGAGCCCCGGGCCCGGCCGGACCACCCGGCACACCACCCTGCGCGCCCGGCGTCCGCGAGGTGTCGAGAGCCGGGGCGACCGCCGTGGGCGGAAGTTGGCTGCCGCCCGACATCAACGCCGTCTTCGCGTCCGGCGTCGCCAGCGGCGGCCGCGGCGGCTCGCCGTCCGGGTCGCTCAGCGGCGGCGCGAACACCGTCTCGGGCAACGGCACCGAACGGTCCTCACCGGCATCGGCGTTGGTGTCCGTACCGGCCCACGGCGTGGCCCCCGCGGGAACCTCCGGCGCACCCGGCACCCGGTCCTGCGGCTCCCCGGCACCGGACGCCGGCCACGACGCGCCGCTCCCGGACCCCCCGGCCGTACCCACGGCGTCAGCCGGAGCCGCGGCATCCGCCCGCACCGGCACCCCGGCCTGCGTCTCGGCAAGCCCACCGGAAGCCGAACCCGCACCAGCACCGACGCCCGCACCAGCACCAGCACCAGCACCGGCACCGGGAGCACCAACTCCCGCACCCGGTCCGGCACCCGCACCGGCGGCGTCCGCAGCGCCGGCGCGCCGGTCCGGAATCCCCAGCTTGTCCGCCGCCTCCTGCAACCACTCCGGCGGACTCAGCAGGAACGACGTCTGGTTCAGATCCACCCGGGCCGCCGCCGGCGCCGGCACCGCGTCCTCGATGGCGTCACCCCGGCCGTACTCCTCCTCGTACCGGCGGATCACCTCACCCACCGGCAGCGCCGGCCACAACGTCGCCTCACCGCTGTCCCGGGCGATGACCAGCCGCTGCCCGCCCGCGTCCGAACGCGGGCCCTCCGCACGGTCCTCACCCCACACCACGAAGCCCAGCTCGAACTCCCGCACCCGCACCTCACGATGCTGGTACGCCGGGACGTCCCCGTTGATCCACTCCTCGGCGCGCTCCTGCGCCTGCGCGAAGGTCACCATCGCTCGAAGCTCACTCCCCCACCGCGCCGGAAGACACCGGGACGGCACGCGCGAAACCACCGTCCACCATCAGGTTCGCCACCGTCTCCAACTCCGGCGGACTGCCCGCCAGCCGCGACAGGAAAGCGTCGAAATCCTCACCGCACGGCAGCAGCAACCGCTCCACCCGCTCCGCCGGGGACCACGCCGGATCCACGTCCCGCGCATCGTCGTACGCGCAGAACCACACCGAACCGGCCCGCTCACCCCTCACCTTGACCGCGAGCAGACCGCCCTGCACGAAACCGACACCCAGATAGTCCTTGGTCAGATGGTCCCGCAGGCACTTGTTCACATAGACCAGGTCGTTGACCGCCGCCTCGTCCCGCACCGTGAAGAACGGCTGGTCCAGCAGCAGGCCCAACTCGGCGTCCAGCGCCGTACCCACCGGCGCACACCCGCCCGCCGCCTTCAGGAACGAACGGTACGCACCCGGCAACCGGTACCCCAGGTCCTCCTCGACCCCCTGCACCTGAGCCTCCGTCACCGCCACACCCGACTTCGGCAGCCCGAAATGCGCCGGACGCGTCTCCTGCAACGGCCGCGTCCCCCGCTTGCCCTGATCCACCCGCGCCGTCGCCACCCCACCGTGATGCCGCAGCAACGCCTTCACCTCGACCGGAACCAACTCCAACCGCCGCGCACCCACCACGTGATGCCACGTCCACCCGTGCGGCGTCGCCACATCCGGCACCGTGTCCCACAACTCGTGCCCCGACGCCGCCAGCGCCGCGTTCGCCGACACATAGTCCGTCAGCCGCAACTCATCGACACCGAAACCTTCCGGCGGCTCGGCGATCTCCGCCGCCGCACGCGCATAGGGTGAGAAATCCGGGTAACCACCTTCATCGACCCGTACCCCTCTCGGGTGACGTGCCGCCCGGACCGGATCCGGGAAGTGCACGACCTGCCCGGCATAGGCCGCGTTCGGCGGCGCGGCTTGCTGCCCGAGCCGACCTGTCGTCATGGCGGTTGCCCCCTGAGGCGTCATCTCTGGCCTGAACGGCGCTGTCGATCGCGGATGCCGACAGCCTATGCGGTACACGCACCCCGGTCACCGGGCCTCCACCCCACCCCTCCACTTCCCGCCGCCGCCACCGTGACCAGCCGTCACCCCATCGTCACCACCTGCCCCGACCCGGGCGTGTCGCGGCGCCCCAGCTTCCGCACCAGCCACGACATTTGGCACTCTGTGTCCTTCGGGGGGATGCCCGGGAGGGGAAACACGAGCATGAACAACACACTGCGGACCGGAGGTTCCGACATGCGGGCCGGCGACCCCCGCATCGGCTGGAGCGGCACCGACACACCCGCCGCCCCCACCCTCCACCACCGCCGCGACGGCATCCTGCCCACCGTCGCCGCCGCCCTCTCCGTCCGCGGCGCCACCCTCACCGGCACCGCCGCCCGCGGCGACCAGCCCCCGCCCCTGCACCCCCTCGTCCAGGACTTCCTCGACACCCTCACCAGCGCCCAACGCGACCGCTTCACCGGCCGCTGCGCGGAGACCATCCTCATCTCACGCCACATCGCCGCCGCCGACGCCGCCCGCAGCAGACGCGCCGCCCGCAAACCCATGACCAACAGCGAAGCGCGCAAAGCCCTCAAACAGGCCAAACTCACTGCCCGCCGCATACGCGAGGACGGCGACCCCCTCCACGGCAGCTTCGCCGCCCCCTGCCGCGCCTGCACCGCCCTCAGCGCCCACTTCGGCGTCCGCATCGTCGACCCCACAGCCACCGACGCCTGACACCCGGCACTCACGGAACCACCCCGCACGCACGACGATCGAAGGGCAGATGCACCCCGACCGCGCCTCCTCCCCCAGTCCCGGCTTCGCCCGACCCGGGGCACCCCCATCGCGCTTCCCCGTCCCCGTCGACGCGGCCCTGCGCACCGCCGGCTGGCAACCCGGACGCTGGGACATAAAACAGGCAGAAATCTGGGCCGACACCCTCCGCGACCACACCTCACCCGCCGGGCACCGGCACACCGTCTTCCCCGCCGCCGTCGAAGCCTGGGCCGAATTCGGCGGCCTGCGCATCACCCCCGCCGGCCCCGGCCGCCAGGTAGCCCCCGCCGGCCTCCACCTCGACCCCCTCCACGGCCTCCACCTCGCCCGCACCCTCGGCGACCTCGGCCGCGCCCTCGGCACCGAAGTCAGCCCCCTCGGCGAAGAGACCGACACCGGTTCCCTCCTCGCCATCGACAGCGAAGGCCGCGTCTACACCCTCGACCACACCGGCGACTGGTACGTCGGCCCCGACATCGACCACGCCCTGTCCACCCTCATCGCCGGCATCGCCCCCGTACGCCTCACCACCGCCTGAGGCCCCACGATCAGGCGGCCGGAATCACCGCCGACACCCGGAAACCCCCCGCATCGGTCGGCCCCGACACGAACACCCCGCCCAGCGCCACGACTCGCTCCCGCATCCCCACCAGACCATTGCCACCCGACGGCAACCGCGCCGCCGACGCCGACCCCGGCTCCGGCGGCGGCTCGTTCTCCACCTGCATCGCGATCTCCGCCGCCCGGTGCGCCAGCCGCACATACGTCTTCGCACCCGCCGCATGCTTGTGCACGTTCGTCAACGCCTCCTGCACCACGCGGTACGCCGTCTGCTCGATCTCCCGCCCGTACGACCGCACAGCCCCCTCGACCGACAGATCCACCACCATCCCCGCGGCAGCCGACTGCCCGACCAACTCCTCCAGCTCCGACAGACAGGGCCCCTCCCCGTCCTCGGCCACCCGCGACACGGCCTGCGCCGCCGCCACCCCCACAGCGGCCGGCGGTACCGACGCCGCACGCCGACCCGCGTCCTCCCCCGCCCGCAACACCCCGAGCATCTCCCGCAACTCCGTCAGCGCCTGCCGGCCCATGTCCCCCACCAGCGCCGCATTCCGCACCGCCTTCTCGGGATCCTTCCGCGCCACCGCCTGCAGCGCCGCCGCATGCACCACCATCAGACTCACCCGATGCGCCACCACGTCGTGCATCTCCCGGGCGATCCGCGTCCGCTCCTCACCCCGCGCCCACTCGGCCCGCTCCTCGGCCCGCTCCGCGAGCAACTGAAGCTCCCGCTCCAGGGAGTCCGCCCGCTCCCGCAGACTCTCCATCAACCGACGCCGCGCCCCCACGTACAACCCCAGCAGGACCGGCGGCGCCGTCAGCCCCAACGAGGTCGTGATCGACGCGAACGGCACGAACCAGTCACCGAGGGTCAGATCCCCCCGCGCCATGTCCTGCCGGACCCGGACGAACGTTACGATCATCGTGCCCAGCAGGCTCATCCCCGCCAACGCCCCGATGATCCGCCGCGGCACCTCGCACGCCGCCAGCGTGTACAGACCGACGATGCCCATCAGGAAACCCATCTGGGCCGGCGTGATCGCGATCGCGACCAGCACGACGGCGATCGGCCACTTGCGCCGCACCAGCAGAACGGACCCGGCGACCAACCCGAAGACGATCCCCACCGAGACCGGGATCCCCGCATCCCTCGCGAACGGAATCCCCTCGGCCCCGCACTCCACGGCCGACACCAGCGCGAGACCCCCGTCCAGCACCGCACTGCGCCACCTGGCCCACCACCAGGGGCCGGTCAGGCCTCTGGCATGCTCTTCCCCCGTCGTGGTCATGCCCCCAGCCTACGGGCGGGACCCGCGCCATTTCCGGTGACTTTCGCCCACCCGCGCGCAGCACACTCCGTGACCGACCGACCTCGAAACTCCCCCCTATCCCTCGAACTGCTGAACGTCCCCTGCTCGAGCCCGGAATGCGGCATTCCGGCCGGACGGTATCCGTATGACACATGCACCGGGCAAGTACGCGGACTTCGAGACGCTGCGCGAGAGGGCGGTCGCCTTGCGGCGGGCGGGGCTGAGCCTCCGGCAGATCCGGGACGAGCTGAAGATCTTCAACAACGACATCCTCAACCAACTGGTGAAGGGGGAGCCGCCACCGGACTGGACCAAGCGGCCGAGGGCCAAGGACGAGCTGCGCGAGAGGGCGCGGGAGCTGCGGCTGCAGGGGTGGACTCACGACCGGATCCAGGTGGCGCTCGGGTGCTCTAAGAGTTCGATCTCGCTGTGGGTGCGGGATCTGCCGAGGCCGGAGCGCAGGCGCAGTCACGACGATGCGGCAGCGATCGCCCGGAGGGGCTGGGAGGCGAAGCTGCAGATTCGCGAGGAGGAGCGCAGGCGCACAAAGGAGGAGGCCCGTCAGGCGATCGGCAGACTGTCGAACCGCGAGCTGTTTCTGGTGGGCGTCGGCCTCTACTGGGCCGAGGGCGGCAAGGACAAGCCCTACGCGCGCCGCGAAGTCGTTGCGTTCATCAACAGCGACCCCGGCATGATCGAGGTCTTCCTGGCCTGGCTCGACCTGCTGGGAGTCGAGCGCGAACGCCTCCGCTTCACCGTAATGATCCATGAAACGGCCGACGTTGCGGCCGCCGAACAGTACTGGGCCGATCTGGTAGGGCCCAACCCCTTGTTCAACAAGACGACCCTCAAGAGGCACAACCCCAAGACGGTCCGCAAGAACACCGGCGAGAACTACCGCGGCTGCCTGGTGATCAAAGTCCTGAACGGGGCGGACTTGTACCGTCGCATCGAGGGCTCTTGGTACGGCATAGTGGAGTCCGTGCGCGAGGCCGATCAGCAAAATCGGACATAGCTCGCACATTTTCCCGGATCGTCTAAAGGTAGGACAAACGGTTTTGGTCCGTTGAATGAGGGTTCGATTCCTTCTCCGGGAGCCCAAGAACAGCGGGCCCTGACCCCAGCGTCAGGGCCCGCACCCATACCCCCCAAAACCCGCCCCGGTATCCTGCGGCTGTCACCCCCACCCATCCAGAGCCGAAGGGCAACCCCGTGAGCGCCATTCGCCCGGCAGCCGTCGTCGTTCTTGCAGCGGGTGAGGGCACCCGTATGAAGTCGGCCACACCGAAGGTCCTGCACCAGATCTGCGGCCGCTCCCTCGTGGGCCACGTGCTCGCCGCCGCCCGCGAACTGGACCCTCAGCACCTGGTCGTCGTCGTGGGCCACGCCCGTGAGCAGGTCGCCGAGCACCTGGCCGGCATCGACCCCGCCGCCCGCACGGCCGTGCAGGAGCAGCAGAACGGCACGGGGCACGCCGTGCGGATGGGTCTGGAGGAGCTGGGCGGGTCGGTGGACGGCACGGTCGTGGTGGTCTGCGGGGACACTCCCCTGCTGACCGGGGCCACGCTGCAGCAGCTCGCCGCGACGCACCACGCGGACGGCAACGCGGTGACGGTGCTGACGGCGGAGGTGCCGGATGCCACCGGGTACGGCCGGATCGTGCGCGACGGGGCGACGGGTGCGGTGACCGCGATCGTGGAGCACAAGGACGCGAGTGACACCGAGCGGGCGATCCGGGAGATCAACAGTGGTGTGTTCGCGTTCGACGGTCAGTTGCTGGCCGAGGCGCTGAAGAAGGTCCGTACGGACAACAGTCAGGGTGAGGAGTACCTGACGGATGTGCTGGGGATCCTGCGTGAGGCGGGGCATCGGGTCGGTGCGTCGGTGGCCGGGGATCACCGGGAGATCGCGGGGATCAACAACCGGGTGCAGTTGGCGGAGGCCCGCCGGATCCTGAACGAGCGGTTGCTGACCCGGGCGATGCTGGACGGGGTGACGGTCGTGGATCCGGGGTCCACGTGGGTGGATGTGTCGGTGACGTTCGAGCAGGACTGCCTGGTGCATCCGAACACGCAGCTCACGGGGTCGACGCATCTCGGTGAGGGTGCCGAGGTGGGCCCGAACAGCCGGTTGAACGACACCCGGGTGGGTGCGGGGGCGCGGGTGGACAACACGGTGTCGGACGGTGCGCGGATCGGTGAGCGGGCGTCGGTGGGGCCGTACGCGTATCTGCGGCCGGGTACGCGGCTGGGTGTGAAGGCCAAGATCGGTACGTATGTGGAGACGAAGAACTCCTCGATCGGCGAGGGGACGAAGGTTCCGCATCTGTCGTACGTGGGCGATGCGACGATCGGTGATTTCACGAACATCGGGGCGGCGAGTGTGTTCGTGAACTACGACGGTGAGAGCAAGCACCACACGACCGTCGGGTCGCACTGCAAGACGGGTTCGGACAACATGTTTGTGGCTCCTGTCACGGTCGGGGACGGTGCGTACACCGCTGCCGGGTCCGTGATCACGAAGGATGTGCCGCCCGGTTCGCTGGCCGTGGCCCGTGGTCAGCAGCGGAATATCGAGGGTTGGGTGGCGCGGAAGCGTCCTGGGAGTGCGGCTGCGAAGGCGGCCGAGGCGGCGTCCCGGCCGGGTGGGGACGAGGGCTGACCGGAAACGGGTGCGCCGAACACGGCGTACCGTGATAAGTGCACATCAGCATGAGTGCATACCCGCTGCTGAGACACCTCTGAGGAGACAGTGCTGTGACCGGGATCAAGACGACCGGCGAGAAGAAGTTGATGTTCTTCTCCGGCCGCGCCCACCCCGAGCTTGCCGAGGAGGTCGCCCAGCAGCTGGGTGTCGGGGTTGTCCCGACAAAGGCCTTCGACTTCGCCAATGGTGAGATCTACGTCCGTTATCAGGAGTCGGCGCGTGGTGCGGACTGCTTCCTGATCCAGAGCCACACGGCTCCGATCAACAAGTGGATCATGGAGCAGTTGATCATGATCGACGCGTTGAAGCGTGCGTCGGCTCGTTCGATCACGGTGATCGTGCCGTTCTACGGTTACGCGCGGCAGGACAAGAAGCACCGGGGTCGTGAACCGATTTCGGCGCGTCTGATCGCGGATCTGATGAAGACGGCGGGTGCGGACCGGATTTTGACGGTGGACCTGCACACGGATCAGATCCAGGGTTTCTTCGACGGTCCGGTGGATCACCTGTTCGCGTTGCCGCTGCTGGCGGACTACGTGGGCGCCAAGGTGGACCGGGACAAGCTGACGGTGGTGTCGCCGGACGCGGGCCGGGTGCGGGTGGCGGACCGGTGGTGCGACCGGTTGGGTGCGCCGCTGGCGATCGTGCACAAGCGTCGGGACAAGGACGTGGCGAACCAGGTGACCGTCCACGAGGTGGTGGGTGAGGTCAAAGGCCGGGTGTGTGTCCTCGTCGACGACATGATCGACACGGGTGGCACGATCTGTGCGGCTGCCGATGCGCTGTTCGCGCACGGGGCGGAGGACGTCATCGTGACGGCGACGCATGGTGTGCTGTCGGGTCCGGCGGCGGACCGGTTGAAGAACTCGCGGGTGAGTGAGTTCGTGTTCACGAACACGTTGCCGACGCCGGGGGAGCTGGGCCGGGATCTGGACAAGATCACGGTGTTGTCGATCGCTCCGACGATTGCGAGCGCGGTGCGTGAGGTGTTCGAGGACGGGTCGGTGACCAGCCTCTTCGACGAGCAGTGAGGTTTCTGCAACCCCGCTCCGCGAGGTAGCTGAAGATCGTTTTGGGTACGGCCTCCCCTGCCGAGTAGACTGCTGCAGTTGCTCGGCGAGGGAGGCCGTACTCCGTTTCTTACGGGGGCACGGCGGTCCGTTATCGACGCGCTCTTCGTAGCAGGCCGTTCGTGGCCGGGTGACCACGTCCGCTTTCGAGTTCTACGAGGAGTGATCCCCATGTCCGAGGTGAAGCTGAGCGCCGAGACCCGTACCGAGTTCGGCAAGGGCGCGGCCCGCCGCATCCGCCGTGACAACAAGGTCCCGGGTGTTCTGTACGGCCACGGTTCCGACCCGCTGCACCTGACCCTGCCGGGCCACGAGCTGCTGCTGGCGCTGCGTACGCCGAACGTCCTGATCTCCCTGGACATCGACGGCAAGACCAACGAGCTGGCGATCCCGAAGGCCGTGCAGCGCGACCCGCTGAAGGGCTTCCTGGAGCACGTCGACCTGCTGCTGGTCAAGCGGGGCGAGAAGGTCACGGTCGAGATCCCGGTGCAGACCGAGGGCGAGCTGGCCCCGGGTGGCAACCTGCTGGAGCACGTGCTGAACGCGCTGCCGGTCGAGGCCGAGGCCACGCACATCCCCGAGGCCGTCACCGTGTCCGTCGAGGGTCTGGCGGCCGGCGCCTCCGTCCACGCCAAGGACATCACCCTGCCGTCCGGCGTGTCGCTGGCCGTCGAGGAGGACGCGGTCGTCCTGCAGGTCCTGCAGGCGCAGGCCGAGGAGGCCGCCGAGGGCGCGGAGTCCGAGGGTGAGGAGGCGGCGGAGGCCTGATCCTCCCCGTCGTCGTCATTTGTTCAGCCGCCGCTTCCCTCGCGGGGAGCGGCGGCTGGCGCGTATCAAGGAGACATGCACGTGACCACCGCCGCACAGGCCCCCTGGTTGATCGTCGGGCTCGGAAACCCCGGGCCGGACTACGCCATGAACCGGCACAACGTCGGGTTCATGGTGGTGGATCTGCTCGCGGAGCGGATCGGGGGGAAGTTCAAGCGGGCGGGCAAGGCGCAGGCGCAGGTGCTGGAGGGGCGGATCGGTCCGGTGGGTCCGGGCAGCCGGCGGGTGGTGCTGGTGAAGCCGATGTCGTACATGAATCTGTCCGGTGGTCCGGTGAACGCGTTGCGGGACTTCTACAAGGTGCCGGTGGCGAACGTGGTGGCGGTCCATGACGAGCTGGACATCGACTACGGGACGCTGCGGCTGAAGCTGGGCGGCGGGGACAACGGGCACAACGGGCTGAAGTCGATGACGAAGGCGATGGGTGCGGACTATCACCGGGTGCGGTTCGGGATCGGGCGGCCGCCGGGGCGGATGCAGGTGGCGGACTTCGTGCTGAAGGATTTCTCGGCGGCGGAGCGCAAGGAGCTGGACTACTTCGTGGACCGGGCGGCGGACTCGGTGGAGTGTCTGCTGGCCGAGGGGCTGGAGCGGGCGCAGAGCGCGTACAACTCCTGAGCGAGTGGGCCGGGGGCGTCGTACAACTCCTGACTTGTCCGCTCAAGACGGCCGGTGAGGTTGACCGTTCGCGGGGGGATGGCCAATGATCCCGGCCATGCCTGCCTCAGCCGCCTCCTCCCGCCGGACCTCTGTGACCGCGTTGCGGTTCGGTCGAGTCGCGGTGACGGGGGTGCTCGCGGCGCTGATCCTGCTCGGTGGGGTGTGGGGTTCGTGGGGCACCGCGCAGTACGCGATGCTGACCAAGGGGCGGGAGCGCGGGACGGTCGGGGTGACCCGGTGCGTGGGGCACACGTGCAGTGGTGCGTTCACGCCGGTCTCGCCGGGGGCGCGGGCCCGTGCGCGGGTGGAGATCGCCCAGCCGGTCGCGGTGCGCAAGGGACGGACGTACGACGTGGTGGTGAAGCCGGGGACCGACGAGGTCGTGCGGTCCGGGCCGGGCGGGGTGCTGTACGCGTGGGTGCCGTTCGGTGGTGCGCTGTTGCTTGCGTCGGTGGTGGTGGCCGGTGGGATGCGGCTGACTCGGCCGGCGTGGGTGCTGGCGGGCCTGGGTGTGGCGCTGCTGACGGCCGCTTTCGTGGCGGTATGAGGCGTTTGCCCGGCGCGCGCGTCGACGTGTGAACCAGGTGTTTCTCATTCGTGCTTGACCGACGGTGAAGCGAGGCCCGAAGCTGAACCGCCCCCTCCACATCTTCCCCGTTCGCCACTCGAAGATGGACCTCACCCATGCGTACCTTTTTGCGCGCCGGCGCGCTGACCGCCGGTGTTTCCGTGGCGCTGCTGTGTGCCCCCGCCGCCCATGCCGCGCCTCCCGGTGACAACGGCACCGTGAAGATCCATGACGCCAAGACCGGTGAGGAGCTGCGCCGCAACGAGCCGCACGTGTGCGCGTTCTACCTGGACGCCTTCGGTTTCGACGGCGGTCAGAAGGTCGACTGGCACATCGACGCCTGGGCGCCGACGAAGGGCGGCACGGTGAAGTCCGGTGTGCTGACGCTGGGCGACGACGGTCACGGTCGTACGGACGACATGACGCTGCCCGACGGGCACTACAAGCTGTTCTGGAACTTCGAGGGAGAGAAGGGGGCGGCCAAGCAGAAGGTCTTCTGGTCGGACTGCGAGGACTCCGGGGGCGGTGGCGGCCAGCCGTCCGGTTCGCCGTCGTCTTCCCCGTCGTCTTCCCCGTCGGCCTCGCCGTCGTCCTCCGCGTCCTCCTCGCCGTCCTCCTCTTCCTCGCCGTCGTCGGGTACCAGCCCGAGCGCGTCCGCGTCGGCGGCCCCGTCCTCCTCACCGTCGGCGGGTGGTGGCGGTGGCCTGGCCGAGACCGGGAACGGTGTGCCGGTGGGGCTGCTGTCGGGTGCGGCGGCCGCGCTGGTGGGTGCGGGCGGCTATCTGGTGGTCCGGCGGCGCAGGGCCCAGCAGGGCTGAGCCGGCCGTAGCGTGAGAAGGGGTGCCCCCGGGGTCGTACGGACCCCGGGGGCACCCCTTTCGTCGTGCGGTGCGGTCGTCAGCCGGTGTTGCGCAGACCCGCTGCCACGCCGTTGACGGTGAGGAGCAGGGCGCGGGAGAGCAGCGGGTCGGGGTCGGTGCCCGCGGCTGCCGCGTCGCGCTGGCGCTTGAGCAGGGTGACCTGGAGGTAGGAGATGGGGTCCAGGTAGGCGTCGCGGATGGCGAAGGTCTGCTTCAGGACGGGCTGGGCGTCCAGCAGTTCCTTCTCGCCGGTGACCCGCAGGACCTCGCGGACGGTCAGCTCGTGTTCGGCCTTGATGGTGTCGAAGACGTGCTTGAGCTCGTCGGGGACGAGGGTGTCGACGTAGTGCTGGGCGATGCGCAGGTCGGTCTTGGCCAGGGTCATCTCGACGTTGGAGATGAAGTTCCGGAAGAAGTGCCACTGCTGGTGCATCTCGTCGAGCACGGTGTCGAGGCCGGCTTCGCGCAGGGCCTTGAGGCCGGAGCCGACGCCGAACCAGCCGGGGACGATCTGCCGGGACTGGGTCCAGCCGAACACCCAGGGAATGGCGCGCAGTCCGTCCAGCGAGACGCCCGAGCCCGGACGGCGGGAGGGCCGCGAGCCCAGGTGCAGGTCGGCGAGCTGGTCGACCGGCGTGGAGGCGAGGAAGTACGTCGGCAGGTCGGGGTCCTCGACGAGGCGGCGGTAGGCGGCGTGGGCGGCGTCGGAGGCGACGTCCATGGCGGCGTCCCAGCGGGCGAGGGCCTCGTCGGACTGGCGGGGCGCGGTGTGCAGGGCGGAGGCCTGCAGGGTGGCGGCGACCGTCAGTTCCAGGTTCTCCCGGGCGAGGGAGGGGATGAGGTACTTGTCGGAGATGACCTCGCCCTGCTCGGTGACCTTGATCTCGCCCTCCAGGGTGCCCCAGGGCTGGGCGAGGATGGCGTCGTGGGAGGGGCCGCCGCCGCGGCCGACGGTGCCGCCGCGGCCGTGGAAGAGGCGCAGCCGGACGCCGTAGCGGTGGGCGACGTCGCGCAGGCGGCGCTGGGCGCGGTGGATCTCCCACTGGCTGGTGGTGATGCCGCCGAACTTGGAGGAGTCGGAGTAGCCGAGCATGACCTCCTGGACGTCTCCGCGCAGGGCGACGAGGCGCCGGTAGGAGGGGTCGGAGAGCATGTCCTCGAGGATGGTGTCGGCGGCCCTGAGTTCGTCTGTGGTCTCCAGGAGGGGGACGATGCCGATCTTGGCCCAGCCGGCGTGCAGGTCGAGGAGGCCGGCCTCGCGGGCGAGGACGGCGGCGGCGAAGACGTCGTCGGCGCCCTGGCACATGGAGATGATGTAGGACTCGATGACCTCGGGGCCGAAGACGTCCAGGGCCCGCTTGACGGTCTCGAAGACGCCGAGGGTCTTCTGCCCGGCGGCGTCGACGGGGGCCGGGGTGGGGGCGAGGGGCCTTCTGGAGCGCAGTTCCTTGGCGAGGAGCTTGGCCCGGTAGTCACGGGGCATGTCGGCGTAGCGCCAGGACTCCTCGCCGAGGCGGTCGAAGAGCTGACCGAGGGCGTGGTGGTGGGCGTCGGCGTGTTCGCGGACGTCCATGGTGGCGAGCTGGAGGCCGAAGGCGGCCAGGGTGCGGATGGTGCGGCCCAGGCGGCCGTCGGCGAAGAGGGCGCCGCGGTGCTCGCGCAGGGAGGTCTGGATGATCCGCAGGTCCGCGAGGAGTTCGGCGGTGCCGAGGTAGTCGTGGCCGTCGACGTGGGGGGTGCCCTTGGCGAGGCGCTGCTTGGTGTTCTCGAGCTTCTGCCGGATGCAGGTGGCCTTGAGCCGGTAGGGCTCCTCGGCGTTGAGGCGCTTGTAGCGGGGGCTGATCTCGGGGAGCCGTTCGAGGTCTTCCTGGAGGGACTGCAGGAGCTCCTCGGTGGCGCCGGTGTAGCGGATGGAGTTGGAGAGCAGGCCGCGCAGCTCGTCGATCATCTCCAGGGCGTCGTTGATGCCGTGTTCGTGCTGGAGGATGAGGACGTCCCAGGTGACCTGGGGGGTGACGTTGGGGTTGCCGTCGCGGTCGCCGCCGATCCAGGTGCCGAAGGTGAGGGGGCGGGTGTCGTCGGGGAGCTTGACGCCGACCCGCTCCAGCTCGGCCGTCAGGTCCTCCAGGACGTCGCCGACGGCGTCGGCGTGCAGTTCGTCGAGGTAGTAGATGGCGTTGCGGGCCTCGTCGGCGGGTTCGGGGCGGACGACACGCAGTTCGTCGGTCTGCCAGACGAGGTCGATGTTCTCGGCGAGGCGGACGTCGTGGCGGCGGCGGTCGGAGTCGAGGACGGGGGTGTCCAGGAGTGCGGCGAGGCGCCGGAGCTTGTTGAGGACGGACCGGCGGGCGGCCTCGGTGGGGTGTGCGGTGAAGACGGGGCGCACGTTGAGGTTCTGGACGGTCTGCCGCAGGTGCTCGGGGTCGGCGTCCTTGAGCCGGTCGGCGGTGCGGGCGAGGAGTCCGCCCTCGGCGGCGCGGCGGGCGCGCAGCTCGCGGCCGCGGTGCACCTGTTCGGTGATGTTGGCCAGGTGGAAGTAGGTGGAGAAGGCGCGGACCAGCTTGGCGGCGGTCTGTAGTTCGGTTCCGCGCAGCAGCTCGGCGGCGGCCTCGCCGTCCTCGCGGGTGAGGCGGCGTACCTTCTCCACGAGGTCGAGGAGTTCGGGGCCTTCCTGCCGTACGAGGGTTTCGCCCAGGAGGTCACCCAGCCGGCGGATGTCGGCTCGCAGCTCGCTGCTGGTCGTGGTGGTCTGGTCGTCGGCACTGCTCACAGGTGCGGCTCCTTGCAGTGTTGAAGCTCGTCTGGGAGGGAACCCGGTATCACCACCACCGCGCGGCGGGTGCCGCATACGGGCCGGAGCGTCCGGGAAGGAATCAGAGCGGACCGCGCTGTCCGACCGACTCCCAGGATAGGTGTCCACTCGGACGCGCAGGCTCTCGGGCTCTTGCCGCGGGTGGACACGCTGCCATACTTACGACGCCGTAGGTTACGGAACCGTAGGGAGGTCCCGTTCTCGTCCCGTCCGGCTCCGTCTGCCCAGCGGCATCTGCCTCAACCCTCGACCCCCCAGGGGACGCGCATGACCTCAAGTTCCGATGTGATCGAAAAAGCCCGTAAGGCCGGCGACACCTCCGCTCCGTCCGCCACGCTGGGCGGCGAACAGAAGCGTTCGATCGAGCAGATCACGCTGCTGCTGTTCATCACCGTGCCGTTCCTGGCGCTGGTGGCGGCCGTGCCGCTGGCCTGGGGATGGGGAGTGAGCTGGCTCGATCTGGGCCTGCTGTGGTTCTTCTACTTCCTGGGGTGCCACGGCATCACGATCGGCTTCCACCGGTACTTCACGCACGGTTCGTTCAAGGCGAAGCGGCCGCTGCGGATCGCGCTGGCGATCATGGGTTCAATGGCGGTCGAGGGGCCGCTGGTGCGCTGGGTGGCCGACCATCGCAGGCACCACAAGTTCTCCGACGCCGAGGGTGACCCGCACTCGCCGTGGCGGTTCGGGGAGACGGTTCCGGCGCTGATGAAGGGCCTGTGGTGGGCGCACATCGGCTGGATGTTCGACGAGGAGCAGACCCCGCAGGACAAGTACGCGCCGGATCTGATCAAGGATCCGGCGATCCGGGCGATCTCCCGGCAGTTCGTGCTGTGGACGGCCGTGTCCCTGGCGCTGCCGGCGCTGATCGGCGGTCTGGTGACGATGTCGTGGTGGGGGGCGTTCACCGCGTTCTTCTGGGGTTCACTCGTTCGAGTGGCGTTGCTGCATCATGTGACCTGGTCGATCAACTCGATCTGCCACGCGGTCGGCAAGCGCCCGTTCAAGTCGCGGGACCGCTCGGGCAACGTGTGGTGGCTGGCGGTGCTGTCGTGCGGGGAGTCCTGGCACAACCTGCACCATGCCGACCCGACCGCCGCGCGGCACGGTGTGATGCGCGGGCAGATCGACTCCTCGGCGCGGTTCATCCGCATCTTCGAGGTGTTCGGCTGGGCGTACGACGTGCGCTGGCCGTCACGCTCGCGTATCGATTCGCGCCGCAACACCGGTGAGGGCGGCTCCCGGCGCCGGAAGGAGACGGCCGAGGCGGCATGATTGACGCCGTGGCGACCGACTCCAGCAGCACTCCGACGAACGACAAGCAGCGGCGGACCCGCCGGACCCGAATGACCGGTGCCGAGCGCCGCCAGCAGCTGCTGGAGATCGGTCGCACGCTCTTCGCGGCGAAAGGTTTCGAGGGCACGTCGGTGGAGGAGATCGCGGCCAAGGCCGGGGTGTCCAAGCCGGTGGTGTACGAGCACTTCGGCGGCAAGGAAGGGCTGTACGCGGTGGTGGTGGACCGCGAGATGCGGCGCCTGCTGGACATGGTGACCAGCTCCCTGACCGCCGGCCACCCCCGTGAGCTGTGCGAGCAGGCGGCGTTCGCGCTGCTGGACTACATCGAGGAGTACACCGACGGTTTCCGCATCCTGGTCCGCGACTCCCCGATCCCCCAGTCCACGGGCACGTTCGCCTCGCTGATCTCCGACATCGCCACCCAGGTGGAGGACATCCTGGGCCGGGAGTTCAAGTCCCGCGGCTTCGACCCGAAGCTGGCTCCCCTGTACGCGCAGGCCCTGGTCGGCATGGTCGCCCTGACCGGCCAGTGGTGGCTGGACGTGCGCCGCCCGAAGAAGGCGGAGGTGGCGGCCCACCTGGTGAACCTGGCCTGGCACGGCCTGGACGGCCTGGAGCCCAAGCCCCGGCTGATAGGGCACCGCAAGAGCTGAGGGGCCCCTCTCAGAAGGGGGTCTCCTTGGTCTCCTCCAGGAACTCCAGCCGGTTCCCGACGGGGTCCTCGCAGTAGCAGCGGCGGTGGCCGGGGAGGTTGTCGTCCCAGGTGACCGGCGCTCCGCGGGCCGCGAGGCGGGCCGCGAGCGTGTCGATGTCCGCGACCCGCAGCCCCGGGTGGGCCTTCTTCGCGGGACGGAAGTCCTGCTCGATCCCGAGGTGGAGCTGGACCTCCCCGGCCCGGAACCAGCAGCCGCCGCGGGCTGCGAGGGCCGGTGGCTTGGGGATCTCCGTCATCCCGAGGGTGTCCCCGTAGTACGCCCGCAGCAGGTCCTCGCTGCCGGGCGGTGCCGCGAGCTGCACATGGTCGACGGCCGTGAGCATCACGCCTGCCTCGTGGCCACCGCGAAGATCCGCCGGAACGGGAACGGTGTCCCGTGCGGACCCGCCGGGTAGGCCTCGCGCAGGGCCGCCCGGTACTCGGCCAGGAAGTCCTCCCGTGCCTCGGGGTCGTCGGCCAGCGCGGTGAGGACCGGCCGCAGTCCTGTGCCCTTCACCCAGTCCAGGACCGGGTCCTCGCCCTGCAGCAGATGGATGTACGTCGTCTCCCAGACGTCCGCCGCGCAGCCCTGCCCGGTCAGCCGCTCCAGATACGCCTCGGGGGTGAGCACGGCGTCCTCGTGCCGCAGGACGTCGGCGAGGCGGTCCCGCCAGCGGGCGGAGTGGGCCAGGGTGCGCATCAGCCGGTGGCTGGGGGCGGAGAAGTTGCCGGGCACCTGGAAGGCGAAGGTGCCGCCGGGCTTCAGGGCGGCGATCCAGTCGGGGAAGCGGTCGGCGTGGCCCGGCACCCACTGGAGGGTGGCGTTGCTGAGGATGAGGTCGTGAGGCTCGCCGGGTGTCCAGACGCGGGCGTCGGCGTGGGCGAAGTCCAGGCGGCCGCCGCCTGAAGTGGGCCCCTCGTGCTCGACGTGGGCCTTGTCGAGCATCTCGGGCGAGTTGTCGTACCCGGTGATGTGGGCGGTGGGCCAGCGCCCCGCGAGCAGGGCGGTGACGTTGCCGGGGCCGCAGCCGAGGTCGGCGACGCGGGGTGGCCCCGCGGGCGGCCCCGTGGGCAGGTCGGGCACGCGGGCGAGGAGGTCGGCGAAGGGGCGGGCGCGGTGGCCGGCGTGGCGGAGGTACTGGGCGGGGTCCCAGGTGGGCGTCGTCATGCGTCTCACCTTCCCGCCCAACTTGTCTCGATGTCAAGAGACTCGACATCAAGAGACTTCACGTCGACACAACCACTACACTGATCTCCATGGAGGACGAGGTCGATCGGCTGGTCGCAGCGTGGCGCCGGGAGCGCCCGGACCTCGACGTGGAGCCGCTCGAGGTGCTCAGCCGGGTGAGCAGGCTGGCCCGGCACCTGGACCGGGCGCGTCGGCTCGCCTTTGCCGAGCACCAGCTCGAGCCCTGGGAGTTCGATGTGCTGACCGCGCTCCGGCGCGCGGGGACGCCGTACCAGCTCTCCCCCGGTCAGCTGCTCACGCAGACCCTGGTCACCTCGGGCACGATGACCAACCGGATCGACCGGCTGGCGAAGAAGGGCCTGGTGGAGCGGTTGCCCGACCCGAGCGACCGGCGAGGTGTGCTGGTCCGGCTGACCGACACGGGCCGGGACCGGGCCGACGAGGCGCTGGCGGGACTGCTGGAGCAGGAGCGGGCGATCCTCGGTGAGCTGTCCCGCGCGCAGCGGGCCGAACTGGCGGGGCTGCTACGCCAGTTGACCGCCCCGTTCGACAACATCCCCGGTTAGGTCGGCGGGTCCCACGCCGGCCCGGCGGGCGAGGGCGACGGCGGCCAGGGTGGAGTGGACACCGAGCTTGCCGAGGACGTTCTGCATGTGGGTGCGCACCGTGTGCGGGGAGAGGAACAGCCGTTCGGCGACGGCCTTGCGGCCGAGGCCCGCGACCATGCAGCGCAGCACCTCCCGTTCCCTCGGCGTGAGGGACTCCACCAGCCGTTCGCTCTCGGTGCGGTGTCTGCGGGCGGCCGTCAGCTCCTTGAGGACGCCGGTGAGCAGGGCGGGCGGGAGATGGGTCTCCTCGCGCAGCACGCCCCGGATGACGGTGAGCAGCCGGGACAGCGAGCAGTCCTTGGCGACCCAGCCGCAGGCGCCGGCCTGCAGGGCGAGCGCCGCGCGCCGGGGGTCGTCCTTCTCGGCGAGGACCACGATGCGCACCCCGGGCTGGGCCGTGCGGACACCGGTGACCAGCGAGATGCCGTCGACCAGGCCGTCCTCGTCGCCCTCGTGCACCGGTACGGCCGGGCGGGCGCCGGAGAGGTTGCCGCCGAGGTCGGCGTCCACGAGGAGGACGTCGTAGCGGCGGCCCTCGGTGGCGGCGCGCTCCAGGCAGCGCAGCGCGGCCGGGCCGCTGCCGGCGGCGGAGACGTCGACGTCGGGCTCGGCGGCCAGTGCGGCGGCGAGCGACTCGGCGAAGATGCGGTGGTCGTCGACGACCAGGACTCGGATACGAACCACGAAACCCCCTTCCCCAGGCTCCGCGTGGAGCAGGGGATATCCCAGGTCCGGAGAACGACGACGCGCGCGGGCCGGCACCCGCGACAAGGACACGCACCGCACGGCCGCCGCCCTGCGGACACTGCTACCCCCACCGCGGGCGCCGAACCCGCCTGTCTCGCCCCCTGATCAGCACCGGCCCCCACCGGTGCTGTTCCTCAGAGTACGGATGGGAGCAGGGAGCGGAAGTCGATTTACGGAATCGGCCGCCCGGCACGTTTATGGTGTGCCGCATGTTTCGTATTGAGGCGGAAGTCGACAAAGGCCGACGTGATCTGCTCCGCTCCCGGCTGCGGGCCACCAACACGGCGGCGTCCCCCGTGCTGGCGGCCCTGCGCGGCACGCCCGGCGAACGCGAAGTCCCCCTCCACGTCTGGGCGCTGGACGCGGCCGGTGATCTGGCGGGCGGCCTGGTCGGCCACACCTGGACGACCTGGCTGCACGTCACCTACCTGTGGGTCGACACCCGCCACCGCGGCGGCGGCCTCGGCAGCCGTCTGCTCGCCCGGGCGGAGCGCCTCGCCCGCACCGACCGCGGCTGCACCGCGGCCCGCCTGGAGACATGGGACTTCCAGGCACCGGACTTCTACCGCAAACAGGGCTACGAGGTGGTGTGCGTGATCCCCGACTATCCGCCGGGGATCACGGAGTACACCCTGACCAAGCGCCTCGGCTGACCGCGGCGCCCGGTCACCGGTCCCACGGCGCGTGTCAGCCGACCCGCCGGGCCCCGGGGGACGGGACCGCCTCGAAGACGCGCGGCGCCGTCCAGGACGCCGCCGCGAAGGCCGCCTCGATCGCCTTGGTGAGGGTGTCGACGTCGGTGGCCTCCGCGAGGACGATCGCGGAGCCGCCGAAGCCGCCGCCGGTCATGCGGGCGCCCAGGGCGCCGTGCGCGAGGGCGGTGTCGACGACCAGGTCGAGCTCGGGACAGGAGATGCGGAAGTCGTCGCGCAGGGAGGCGTGGCCCTCGGTGAGGACCGGACCGATGGCGCGGGTCCCGCCGGAGCGCAGCAGCGACACCGTGCGCTCGACGCGCTCGTCCTCCGTGACGACGTGGCGGACCAGGCGGACGATCTCCTCCTCGTCGCCCAGGCGGGCCAGCGCCGCGTCCAGGTCGGCGTGGGCGATGTCGCGCAGGGCGTCGACGCCGAGGAGCGCGGCGCCCTTCTCGCAGCCGGCGCGGCGCTTGCCGTACTCGCCGCCGCTGTGGGCGTGCTTGACCTGGGTGTCGACGACCAGCAGCCGCAGGCCCTCGGCCGCGAGGTCGAAGGGGATCTGCTGCTGGGACAGGTCGCGGGTGTCGAGGAAGAGGGCGTGGCCCTGCTCGCAGCAGGCCGACGCCGTCTGGTCCATGATGCCGGTGGGCGCGCCGACGTAGACGTTCTCGGCGCGCTGGCACAGGCGGGCCAGCTGCCGGCGCTGCAGGCCCAGTTCGTACAGGTCGTTCAGGGCCAGGGCGACGACGACCTCCAGGGCCGCCGAGGAGGACAGGCCCGCGCCGGTCGGGACGGTCGAGGACATGTGGATGTCCGCGCCGGTGACCGCGTGGCCGGCGTCGCGCAGCGCCCAGACGACGCCCGCCGGGTACGCCGTCCAGTGGTCGTCGCTCTGCGGCGCGAGGTCGTCCAGGCGCAGTTCGGCGACCCCGCCCTCGATGTCGGCGGAGTGCAGGCGCAGGACGCCGTCGGTGCGCCGGGAGACCGCCGCGGTGGCCTGGTGCGGCAGCGCGAAGGGCATCACGAAGCCGTCGTTGTAGTCGGTGTGCTCACCGATGAGGTTGACGCGGCCGGGGGCCGCCCACACTCCCTCGGGTTCGGCTCCGTACAGCTCGGCGAAGCGCTCCCGGACCTGCTGTGCCCCCACTACTGCTCCCTTGTGATGTGCTGAGCGAACTCCCAGGCGTCCGCGACGATCCCCGCGAGGTCCGTGCGGGACGGGTTCCAGCCGAGCTTCTCGCGGGCCGTGTCGGCCGAGGCGACCAGGACGGCCGGGTCGCCGCCGCGGCGCGGGGCGACCACCTCGGGGATCGGGTGGCCGGTGACCTTGCGGACCGTCTCGACGACCTCGCGGACGGAGAAGCCGCTGCCGTTGCCGAGGTTGCAGATCAGGTGCCGGCCGGGCTCGGCCGCGGTCAGGGCCAGCAGGTGGGCCTCGGCCAGGTCCGCCACGTGGATGTAGTCGCGCACGCAGGTGCCGTCCGGCGTCGGATAGTCGTCCCCGAAGACCGAGACGGACTCGCGCCTGCCCTGGGCGACCTGGAGGACCAGCGGGATCAGGTGCGACTCGGGGTCGTGGCGCTCGCCGTGGACGCCGTAGGCGCCGGCCACGTTGAAGTAGCGCAGCGAGACCGCGGCCAGGCCGTGGGCGTGCGCCTCGCTGGTGATCATGTGGTCGACGGCGAGCTTGGTGGCGCCGTAGGGGTTGGTGGGCCGCGTCGGGGCGCTCTCCGGGATCGGGACCTGCTCGGGCTCGCCGTAGGTGGCAGCGGTGGAGGAGAAGACGAGGGTGCGGACGCCGGCCTCGCGCATCGCGCCGAGCAGCGCCAGGGAGCCGGCGACGTTGTTCTCCCAGTACTTCTCCGGCTTCACCACCGACTCGCCGACCTGCGAGGACGCCGCGAAGTGCAGCACGCCGGCGTAGGAGGCGTCGAGCCACTTGGCGGCGTCGCGGATGTCGCCCTCGATGAACGCGGCTCCGGCGGGCACGCCCTCGCGGAAGCCGGTGGAGAGGTTGTCGAGGACGGTGACCTCGTGGCCGGCCTCCAGCAGGTGCTGGGCCACGACACTGCCGACATACCCCGCCCCACCCGTCACCAGGTACTTCATGAACTCGCTACCTCTCGCAGTCGCTCGGCCGCGCGCTCCGGCGGCACGTCGTTGATGAACACGCTCATGCCGGACTCGGAACCCGCGAGAAACTTCAGCTTGCCGGAAGTGCGGCGGATGGTGAAAAGCTCGAGGTGCAGCGCGAAGTCGTCCCGTGTCACGCCGTCGAACTCCTCCAGCGCGCCGAACGGGGCCTGGTGCCAGGCCGCGATGTAGGGCGTCGGAGGCTCACCCTCGCCGAAGATCCGGTCGAAGCGCCTCAAGAGTTCCAGATAGATCTGGGGGAATTCTGTGCGCGCGGCCTCGTCCAGGGCGAGCAGGTCGGGCACGCGCCGCTTGGGGTACAGGTGGACCTCGTACGGCCAGTGCGCCGCGTAGGGCACGAAGGCCACCCAGTGTTCACCCTCAAGGACGACCCGCTCCCCGGCGAGTTCCTGCTCCAGGACGGCGTCGAACAGGTTCTCCCCGCCGGTGGCCTCCTTGTGCGCGGCGAGCGAGCGGAGCATCAGCGCGGTGCGGGGCGTGGTGAACGGGTAGGCGTAGATCTGTCCGTGCGGGTGACCCAGGGTGACGCCGATCTCGGCCCCCCGGTTCTCGAAGCAGAACACCTGTTCGACGGAGGGCAGATGCGACAGCTCCGAGGTGCGGTCCGTCCACGCCTCCAGCACCAGCCGGGCATGCTCCCGCGTCAGGTCGGCGAAGGAGGCGTCATGGTCCGAGGTGAAGCAGACGACCTCACAGCGGCCGGAGTCGCCGGCGAGCGAGGGGAAGCGGTTCTCGAAGACGACGACGTCGTACCAGGCGTCCGGGATCTCGCTGAGCCGCTCGCCCTTGGTGGGGCACAGCGGGCACTCGTCGGCCGGCGGATGGTAGGTGCGCCCCTGGCGGTGCGAGGCCACGGCGATCTGGTCGCCGATCAGCGGGTCGCGGCGGATCTCGGACGTGGTGACCGTACGGTCCAGCGGACGGCGGTCCACCGCGTCGCGCACGGTGTCGTCCCGAAGGTCGTAGTAGATCAGCTCACGACCGTCGGCCAACCGGGTCGAGGTCTTCTTCACGCCGGACTCCTCAATGTCCCGCAGCAATCACTCAACACAAATAAACATAACAGACCACAACCTCACAACACCGTGGACCATCACAATCAAACAAAGAGCAAGTGAGTTCCCATGCAAACCCTCACATACTCCCCCACGGATCTGGCGGTGGAGCTACGGCTCCCCACCAACTGGCTGGACTACACGATCCTGGCGATCTACTTCCTCGTCGTCCTCGGCATCGGCTTCGCGGCCCGCCGCTCGGTCCGGACCAGCCTCGACTTCTTCCTCTCGGGACGCTCGCTGCCCGCCTGGATCACCGGTCTCGCCTTCATCTCGGCGAACCTGGCGGCCACCGAGATCCTCGGCATGGCCGCGAACAGCGCCCAGTACGGCGCCTACACCGTGCACTGGTACTGGATCGGCGCCATCCCGGCCATGGTGTTCCTGGGCCTGGTGATGATGCCCTTCTACTACGGCAGCAAGGTCCGCTCGGTCCCCGAGTTCCTGCTGCTGCGCTTCGACCGGGGCGCCCACCTGCTCAGCTCCATCCTGTTCGCGTGCGCCGCCATCCTGATCGCCGGCGTCAACCTCTACGCCCTCGCGATCGTCGTCGAGGCCCTGCTCGGCTGGCCGCAGTGGGTCGCCATCGTCGTCGCCGGCGCCTTCGTGCTCGCCTACATCACGCTCGGCGGTCTGTCCTCGGCGATCTACAACGAGGTGCTGCAGTTCTTCGTCATCCTCGCCGCGCTGATCCCGATCACCGTGCTCGGCCTCAGGAAGGTCGGCGGCTGGGGCGGCCTGACCGACAAGCTCACCGCCACCCACGGCCACAACTTCACCACCGCCTGGGGCGGCACGGGCATCGGCAGCACCAACCCGCTGGGCGCGAACTGGCTGACCATCGTCCTCGGCCTCGGCTTCGTGCTCTCCTTCGGCTACTGGACCACCAACTTCGCCGAGGTGCAGCGCGCCCTGTCCGCGAAGAACCTCTCCGCCGGGCAGCGGACCCCGCTGATCGCGGCCTACCCGAAGATCTTCATCGTCTTCCTGGTGATGATCCCCGGCCTGGTCGCCGCCGCGCTGGTGCCGAAGATCGGCGGCTCCGCCTCGGGCCTGCAGTACAACGACGCCATCCCCTACCTGATGCAGGAGCTGCTGCCCAACGGCGTGCTCGGCATCGCGGTCACCGGTCTGCTCGCCGCCTTCATGGCCGGCATGGCGGCCAACGTGTCCTCCTTCAACACGGTGTTCACCACCGACATCTGGGAGAAGTACGCGGTGCCCGGCCGCGAGGACGGGTACTACGTGCGCTTCGGGCGCCTGATCACCGTCATCGGCGTCTGCGCCTCCATCGGCACGGCGTTCCTGGCCTCGTCGTTCTCCAACATCATGGCCTACCTGCAGACGCTGTTCTCCTTCTTCAACGTGCCGATGTTCGTCGTCTTCATCGTCGGCATGTTCTGGCGGCGGGCGTCCGCCAAGTCCGGCTTCTGGGGCCTGCTCGCCGGGACCACCGCCGCGATGATCAACTACTTCGTGCTCTACAAGAAGGGGATCGTGTCCATCCCCACCGACCAGGGCGCCAACTTCGTCTCCGCGATCGCCGGTTTCGTGGCCGGCGCGGTCGTGATGTTCGCGGTGTCCCTGTTCACCAGGGCGAAGCCGGCCGAGGAACTGCAGGGCCTGGTCTACGGCACCCGCTCCCCCGGCATGGCCGAGCCGCCCGCTCCCGGCGACGACGCCTGGTACCGCCGGCCGGCGCTGCTGGGCTGGGGCGCGGTCGTGCTGGCCGCCCTCTGCTACATCCCGTTCTCGTTCTGAGGCGGAAGGATCGAGGAAACCATGACCGAGCAGCCCGGACACCCCGACCGTCCCGGCCGGCGCCACCACTACACCGAGGCGGACATCAGCCAGGAGGTCTCCGAGCTGGAGACCAAGTCGGCGACCGCCGCCCGGATCTTCGACCTGCGCCGGATCATCGGCGGCCTGTTCGTCCTCTACGGCATCATCGTCACGATCGCCGGGATCACCGATTCGCAGGCCGCGATCGACAAGGCGCAGGGCGTCAACATCAACCTCTGGACCGGCATCGGCATGCTGCTTTTGGGAATCTTCTTCCTGGCCTGGCTGAAACTGAGGCCCACCCCGCCGCCGCTCCCCTCGGAGGACGAGCGGCCCGAATAACGGCGTGCGCGGTCAACGCTCGTCGCCGGCCGGCCGGGGCCGGACCACGCGGTCCAGCAACCCCGTGCGCGCGGCCAGCGCGGCCGCCTCCAGCCGGGAGCCGACCCCCAGCTTCATCAGGACCCGCTGGACATGAGTGCGGGCGGTGCTGGGCGCGATGCCCATGCCCGCCGCGATCAGCCGTGTGTCCTCCCCGTCCGCGACCCGCACCAGCACCTCCACCTCCCGCGGCGTCAGCATCTGCAGCAGCCGCTGCCCCTCGTCGTCGGGCTGGGCGGCGGGATTGAGCAGGTCGGCGAAGGCACCCTGCAGCAGCTGCGGAGCCACCGCCGCCTCCCCCGCCCGCGCCTTCATGATGGCCCGCTCGACACCCTCGATCCGCTCGTCGTGCCGTACATAGCCGGAGGCCCCCGCCGCGAACGCCGCCGCGATGCCCCGCGGGGACGGCACCGGCCCCAGCACCAGCACGGCCACCTGCGGCCGCTCCCGCTTGATCTTCACCACCGGGTCGAAGGCCCCCGGCTCGGCCGGCGCGGCCGTACCCAGCAGGCACACCTCCGGTGCCCGCGCGATCACCAGGTCCGCCGCGCCCGCCGCCGGCGCCGCCGCCGCGAGCACCCGGTGCCCGCGCAGCTTCAGCGCCGAGGCCAGCGCCTCCGCGAGCAGGCGATGGTCGTCGACGACCATGAGCCGCACTCCCATCAGAGCACCCCCCCACCACGACAGAGGGCCCCCCGGCACCCCGTCTTCATGCCCCCGGAAGCTACACGCTTGTTCGACGTCGCGCTGCCCCTATGAAGGAGAAGTGCCCCGGATCGACGACATCCGGGGCACTCCCTGGTAATCCCTGGCATTCACCCCCGGGCGCCCTGAAGCGCAGGGGGGCGTGCGCTCAGGCGCCCGCGCCGAACGCCATCAGCAGATACTCCTTGCCGTACGACACCTTGTGCGCGAACACCGACGCCATGAACAGCCGGCCCTGCCCGAAGAGGAACTCCGCGGACTGCGGGGACAGGCTGACCTCCGCCTGCCGTACGTCCTGCGTGGCCGGGTTCTCCAGCAGCTTGCTCGCCTTGAAGGAGTTGCCGTCGATGCTGACGACCTGGCCGCCCTTGTCGTACGGCGGGCGCTTGTAGGCGATCAGGTTGGCGCCGTCCATGCGCAGCGGGGAGAGCGTGTAGCCGTCGCCGGCCTCGGCGCGCTGGCCGGTCTGCTTCCCGGTGGTCAGGTCGAAGGCGATGATCTCGTTCGTCCTGCCGTATTTGCCGTTGTTGTCGTGCTCCTCCGTCGGCACGTACAGCCTGCCGTTGCCGGCCACGACCTCCTTGCAGCCCTCGATCCGGGTGATGCCGTCGCAGTGGCCGCCGTAGGTGTCGGAGGGCGCGGAGATACGGGTGAGCAGCTTGCCCGTCTTGTTGTCGATGGAGAAGTAGTCCGAGATGCCGCTGCCGTCGTCCGCGCTGTCGCCGACGTCGGCGGCGACCACCAGCGGGTCGCTGGAGACGACGCTGGCGTAGTCGATGCCGGTGCCCATCTTGTAGTCGGAGATCACCTTCCCGGACTCCGGGTCGATGGTCTGGATGTGCAGCTGGCCGCTGTCGTAGCTGCCGCAGTGGCGCACCGCGACGAGCTTGGGGCCGCCGCCGTACCCGCCGTCGTAGCAGGAGTCGCCCGCCTTGGGCTGCCACAGGACCTTGCCGGTGTCGATGTCGAACGCGGCGCCGCCGCCGGAGCTGCCGACCGCGACGGTGTGCCGGGAGACCGTCACGTTGTCCAGGCTGGTCGCGTAGTCGCCGTTCTTGACCGTCCTGGTCCACAGGCGGGTGCCCTTGGCGAGGTCGATCGCGGCGACCTGGCTGCATCCCGCGGTGGAGTCCTTGCCGGGCATCTTCGGCTCGAAGACGATCGCCGTCCTGTCGTCGTCGGTGGCGAACCTGCTGGCCGCGCACACCGGGCCGGGCAGCTTGAGCGTCCACAGCTTGCTGCCGTCGGCGGGGTCGTAGCCGACGATCTGCGCGATGCCGCTCTTGGCGTACACCTTGTCGGTGAGCCAGGAGCCGGTGGTCTCGACGGTGTTCTTCGCGGTCGGCATCGGGACCTGGAAGAGGACCTTGGCGGCCGGGTTCGACGGCACCTTCTCCTTGCCGCCGGACGAGGTGCCGCCGGTGTCCCCGCCGCCCTTGCCGCCCGTGCCCCCGCTGGAGCTCGCGGTGTCGTGCTTCGTGCCGTCGCCGCCGGAGGACTTGGCGTACCAGATGCCGCCGCCGACGATCAGGGCGATCACGACGACCGCGGCGACGATGATGACCAGTGCGGTGCTGTTCCTGCCGCCGCCGGACTGCGCGGGCTGCGGCGGCATCGGCGCGGCGGGCCCGCCCGGGTAGCCGTACCCGGGCTGGGCGTACCCGGGCTGGGCGTACCCGCCCGCGGGCGGTGTCGGCTGGGCGTACGGGTTCTGCTGCGCGCCCGGGTAGCCGTAGCCGGGCTGGGGCTGCGGCGGCTGAGGGGCCGGGGGCTGCTGCGGGTAGCCGTAACCCGGCTGCGGCTGGGGTGCCTGCGGGTAGCCGTATCCCGGCTGGGGCTGGGGCGGGGCCGGCGGCTGGTTCCGGCCGGGGTCCGGGTTCTGCGGCGGGCCGAAACCTCCCTGCTGCGGGGGCTGGTTCGGCGGCGGAGGCGGCTGGGTCATGACGGGGGTACCTCGGTGGAGCTCTCGGGGCCGGGGGGCGCAAGGACGAGGGGTGACGGACCGGGGCTCACTTGCCGAAGGCCATCATCAGCTTCTCCTTCGCGTCGTCGTTCCCGGTCAGCCGGGTGGAGGAGATGTAGAAGCGGCCGTCGGCCCAGGCGACGGCACCGTCGTAGAAGGAGTCCTCGATCTGCGCGGTGCCCGACGGGTTCTGCAGCAGTTTCGTCGTCGTGTGCGAGCCCCCGCCGGTCGGGACGGACACGACCTGGCCGCCCGCGTCGTACGACGGCTGGACGTAGGCGACGAGCCTGCCGCCCTCGGTCCGCAGCGGGGCCATCGACTCGTCCGTGGGCGACTTGACGCGCCACTTCTCCTTGCCGCTCGCGAGGCTGATCGCGACGATCTCGTTCGGCCCCGTGGTGGCGGCGGTGGGCAGGTACAGCGTGTCGGCGTCGACGGCGACGCCCTGACAGCCCTGCAGGTCCCGCTCGAGGATCGCCCAGCCGCAGGACGGGGAGAACTTCTCGTTCACCTTCACCTCGGAGCGGAACTTGCCGTCCTTGGTGAAGGTCGAGATGTTCCAGGCCTTCTTCGACTCGTTGGTCAGGTACACCACGAGCGGGTCGAGGGAGAAGGTCCGTGCGACCGTCCAGCCCTTCTTGACCGGCTGCGTCCACTTCACCTTGCCGGTGGACGGCACGAGTTCCCGGATCTCGTCGTGCTCGGTGCTCGTCCCGGCGCCGCAGGAGGCCACCTGGATCAGCCGGCCCGAGCCGCCCGCGAACGCCGTCGGGAAACAGGCCGAGCCGTACTTCGGCTTGTCGTACAGCTTCTTGCCGCTGTCCAGGTCGTACGCCGTGCCCGACTGCGAGCGGCCCACCATCAGCGTCTTGCCGCTGATGGTCAGTTCGAGGCTGAGAGTGCTGTCGAACAGCTCGCCCTCGGCGACCTCGGCGCTCCAGCCCTTCTTGCCGGTGTCCAGGTCGACCTGCTGGAGCTGGTTGCACTTGGCGCGGTCGCTGACACCGCTCATGTACGCCACGACGATCTTGCCGTCGTCCGACTTCTGCGGGGTGACCGCGCAGATCTTCTGCGGGAAGGAGATCGGGTCCCAGGCGGGGTTGCCGTTGCCGACGCGGTAGGCGAAGAGCTGCTTGTACGCCGCCTTCACCGCCGTCCTGCCGGTGATCCACATGCCGGGTGCGTCGGCGCCGGAACCGGGGGCGTCGGGCGCCGACTTGTACCAGAGCACCTTCGCCTCGCCGGGCTTGCGGCCGTCGTTGAGGTTCTCGGGGTCGGCGCCGCCGTCGCCGCTGCCGTCACCGGGGTTGACCGGCGCGTCGGAGGCGGACTGCTTGCCGTCGTCGCTCTGCTGGGCGACCGGCTTCTTCTTGCCGCCGCCGTCGCCGCCGCTCGTCACGGCGTACACCGTGCCGCCGATGACCAGCAGGGCGGCCGCCGCGGCGCCGATGATCAGCGCGGTCCTGCCCTTGCCGGCCGGCTTGCCGCCGGGGGGCGGCATGCCGGGCGCGCCCGGGTACTGCGGCTGCTGCGGGTAGCCGTACCCCGGCTGCGGGGCGTACGGGCCGGGCTGCGGGGCGCCGTACGGGCCCTGGGGGGCGGCGGGACCGGTGGGCGCGCCGTACGGGCCCGGCTGGGCGTAGGGGCCGGGCTGCTGAGGGTAGCCGTAGCCGGGCTGGGGCTGCGGGGGCTGGGGCGGCCGGCCCGGGGGCGTGGGCGGCATCTGCGGAGGCGTCTGCGGGGGCGTCTGCGGGGCGCCGAATCCGCCGCCGTGCGGAGGCTGGTCCTGCGGTGCTCCGAAACCACCCTGGGGCGGCTGGTTGGGCGGCTGGGTCATCAGCGCTCTTCCCCCTCGTTCACTGATTTTTAGCCAGCTCTTTCTATCACCCGGCACCGACGGTCCAGCCGCCCGGCCGCATGGCTGTTCCCAAGGGAGCACCGGCCCGTGATGCCGCCGTTACGCGCCTTCACGCCCCCTTCACGCGGCGCACGCAACAGCGGCGCACGCGGCCTGAATTGAACCGCGTGCGCCGGGTGCCCGCGTGATGCTGCGGGCTAGGCGTCCTCCGCCAGCTCCAGCCAGCGCAGCTCCAGTTCCTCGCGCTCGCCGGTCAGTTCACGCAGCTGGGCGTCCAGTTCGGCCACCTTCGCGAAGTCGGTGGCGTTCTCGGCGATCTGGGCGTGCAGCTTGGCCTCCTTCTCGGAGATCCGGTCCAACTGCCGCTCGATCTTCTGCAGTTCCTTCTTGGCGGCGCGCTGGTCGGCCGCGCTCTTCTCGGTGGTGGCCGGCTTGGGTGCCGCGGCGGCGGCCTGCGCGGCGACCGCCTCCTCCATGCGCTGCCGCCGCTCCAGGTACTCGTCGATCCCGCGCGGCAGCATCCGCAGGGTGCCGTCGCCGAGGAGGGCGAAGACCCGGTCCGTGGTGCGCTCCACGAAGAACCGGTCGTGGGAGATGACGATCATCGAGCCGGGCCAGCCGTCGAGGACGTCCTCGAGCTGGGTGAGGGTCTCGATGTCGAGGTCGTTGGTGGGCTCGTCGAGGAAGAGGACGTTGGGCTCGTCCATGAGGAGCCGCAGCAGCTGCAGCCGCCGCCGCTCACCACCGGAGAGGTCCCCGACGGGCGTCCACTGCTTCTCCTTGTTGAAGCCGAAGGTCTCGCACAGCTGCCCGGCGGTCATCTCGCGGCCCTTGCCGAGGTCGACGCGCTCGCGGACCCGCTGCACCGCCTCCAGGACCCGCCAGGTGGGGTCGAGTTCGGCGACCTCCTGGGAGAGGTAGGCGAGCCGGACCGTCCTGCCGACGACGATCCGCCCGGCCGCGGGCTGGGCCTCGCCCTGGGTGCGCGCGGCGTCGGCCAGGGCGCGCAGCAGCGAGGTCTTGCCGGCGCCGTTGACACCGACGAGGCCGATCCGGTCACCGGGGCCGAGATGCCAGGTGACGTGCTTGAGAAGCACCTTCGGCCCGGCCTGGACGGTGATGTCCTCGAGGTCGAAGACGGTCTTGCCGAGCCGGGAGGAGGCGAACTTCATCAGCTCGCTGCTGTCCCGGGGCGGCGGCACGTCCGCGATCAGCTCGTTGGCGGCCTCGACGCGGAAGCGCGGCTTGGAGGTGCGGGCGGGCGCGCCGCGGCGCAGCCAGGCCAGCTCCTTGCGGATCAGGTTCTGCCGCTTGACCTCCTCGGTGGCGGCGATCCGCTCGCGCTCCGCGCGGGCGAAGACGTAGTCGGAGTAGCCGCCCTCGTACTCGTACACGTCACCGCGCTGCACATCCCACATGCGGGTGCAGACCTGGTCGAGGAACCACCGGTCGTGCGTCACGCACACCAGCGCCGAGCGCCGCTCGCGCAGGTGCCGGGCGAGCCAGGCGATGCCCTCGACGTCGAGGTGGTTGGTGGGCTCGTCCAGGACGAGGAGGTCCTGCTCCTCGATGAGCAGCTTGGCCAGCGCGATCCGGCGCCGCTCACCACCGGAGAGCGGCCCGATGACGGTGTCGAGCCCCTTCGGGAACCCGGGCAGGTCCAGCCCGCCGAACAGCCCGGTCAGTACGTCCCGCACCTTGGCGTTGCCGGCCCACTCGTGGTCGGCCATGTCACCGATGACCTCGTGACGGACGGTGGCGGCGGGGTCGAGGGAGTCGTGCTGGGTGAGCACACCGAGCCGCAGCCCGCCGGAGTGCGTGACCCGCCCGGTGTCGGCCTCCTCCAGCTTGGCCAGCATCCGGATCAGGGTGGTCTTGCCGTCGCCGTTGCGCCCGACGACCCCGATCCGGTCCCCTTCGGACACACCGAGCGAGACGCCGTCCAGCAGGGCACGGGTGCCGTACACCTTGCTGACGTTCTCGACATTGACCAGGTTGACGGCCATTTCACTCCTGCCCGGGGGGATGGATCAGCCTTCAAGCGTAGGCCCTGCGGGGGGTGGGGCGGCGCGTGGGAGTGCGGTCACTCTTTGTGACGACGTGATCGGGAACGGGCCGCTACCGTGGAGGGCAGGCAGCAGGATCCCGTCCATGGGAGGAACCATGACCGCCGAGTCCGTAGAGCACCGCACCGAGTGGCCGGTGCCGCCGCAGGACGGCTACACCGTGGACGACCTGTTCACGCTGCCTGATCTCCCGCCGCACACCGAGTTGATCGACGGGAGCCTGGTTTTCGTGAGTGCCCAGCGGGACTTTCACAGTGTTGTCATCGACCTGCTGGTGAGCGAGTTGCGTCGCACCGCGCCACGCGACCTGAAGGTGCGCCGTGAGATGACCGTCGTCATCGACCGCCGCAACGGCCCGGAACCGGACGTCTCGGTCGTCCGGGCGGAAGCCGTCAAGGGCCCGGAGCAGACGTACTACGACGTCGCTGACGTCCTGCTCGCCGTCGAGGTGGTGTCACCCGACTCCGAGGCGCGGGACCGCGACTACAAGCCGCACAAGTACGCGGCGGCGGGCATTCCTCACTTCTGGCTGGTCGACATGGCCGGCCAGGACAAGCACCCGGTGGTCCAGGTCTACGAACGCGGCGAGGCCACGGGCACGTACGCCCTGACCGGTATTTACCACGAACACGTCAAGGTCAGCGTGCCTTACGACATCGACATCGATCTGACCGCCATCGACGCTCTCTGAGGCGGTTCACACCACCGTCGCCCCCGGCACCGGCCCCGCCGCGGTCCGCACCGACCTGCACGTGCCGGACGTCCGCAGGGCCGCTGCCACCTTCTCCGCCGACTCGGCGTCGCGCGCCAGGAAGGCCGTGGTCGGTCCGGAGCCGGAAACCAGGCTGGCGAGGGCGCCGGCCGCGCGGCCCGCCTCCAGCGTGTCCGTCAGCTCGGGGAACAGGGAGAGGGCCGCCGGCTGGAGGTCGTTCGACACGGACGCCGCCAGGGCTTCCGCGTCGCCCTTGGCCAGCGCGTCGAGCAGTTCCTGCGCGGCCACCGGCGCGGGAATGTCCCGGCCCTCCGCCAGGCGGTCGAACTCGCGGAAGACCGCCGGGGTCGACAGGCCCCGCTCGGCCATCGCGAACACCCAGTGGAAGGTGCCGCCGGTCTCCAGGGCCGTCAGCCGCTCGCCGCGCCCGGTCCCGAGAGCGGCGCCGCCGACCAGGCTGAACGGCACGTCGCTGCCCAGCTCGGCGCAGATGGCGAGGAGTTCCGCCCGCGAAGCGCCCGTGCCCCACAGCGTGTTGCAGGCGAGCAGCGCGCCCGCGCCGTCCGCGCTGCCGCCCGCCATGCCACCGGCGACGGGAATGTCCTTGGCGATGTGCAGGTGGACATGGGGCTCGATGCCCCGGCGCCCGGCGAGGGCGAGGGCCGCGCGGGCGGCGAGGTTGGTGTGGTCCAGGGGCACCTGGTCGGCGTCCGGGCCCTCGCAGGTGACGCGGAGCCCGTCGGCCGGGGTGACGGTGACCTCGTCGTACAGGCCGACCGCGAGGAAGACGTTGGCGAGGTCGTGGAACCCGTCCGCGCGGGCGCCGCCGACCGCGAGCTGGACGTTGACCTTGGCGGGGACGCGGACGGTGACGCTCACTGGTTTCCCGGCTCCTTGTGCTCTGCGATGCGCGCGAACTCCTCGACGGTCAGCGACTCCCCGCGCGCCTGCGGCGAGATGCCGGCCGCGACCAGGGCCGCCTCGGCGGCGGCCGCGGACCCGGCCCAGCCGGCCAGCGCCGCCCGCAGCGTCTTGCGGCGCTGGGCGAAGGCAGCGTCGACGACCGCGAAGACCTCCCTCTTCGAGGCCGTCGTCTTGATCGGCTCGGTCCGGCGGACGAGCGAGACCAGGCCGCTGTCGACGTTCGGGGCCGGCCAGAAGACGTTGCGGCCGATGGCGCCGGCCCGCTTGACCTCGGCGTACCAGTTGGCCTTCACGGACGGCACGCCGTACACCTTCGAGCCGGGCGCGGCGGCGAGCCGGTCGGCGACCTCGGACTGCACCATCACGAGCGTCCGCTCGATACCGGGGAAGGTGTCGAGCATGTGCAGCAGCACGGGCACGGCCACGTTGTACGGGAGGTTCGCCACCAGGGCCGTCGGGGCGGGGCCCGGCAGCTCGGTGACGTGCAGCGCGTCGGAGTGGACCAGCGCGAAGCGGTCGGCGCGGTCCGGCATGCGGGCGGCGACGGTGGCCGGGAGCGCGGCGGCGAGGACGTCGTCGATCTCGACGGCGGTGACCCGGTCGGCGGCCTCCAGCAGCGCGAGGGTGAGCGAGCCGAGTCCGGGGCCGACCTCGACGACCACGTCGTCGGGGCGGACCCCGGCGGTGCGGACGATGCGGCGGACGGTGTTGGCGTCGATCACGAAGTTCTGGCCGCGCTGCTTGGTGGGGCGGACACCGAGCGCTGCCGCCAGCTCACGGATGTCGGCGGGGCCGAGGAGGGCGTCGGGGGTGGGGCTGCTCACGGCACAAGGGTACGGGGGTGCCGCGGGCGCGGTCGCCAGGTGCCCGGTGCCGGAGCCGGGGCCCTGGGCTCACCGCGCCCGCGGGGTGCCCCGCCGGCGCGGCTGTCCCCGGCTCCGGCACGCATGCGAAAGCAGCGACCGGGCGCCCTACCCCCGCAACCGGGCCCCGCAATGAGGCCACGGCGTGGACCCGCGCCGCTGGTACAGCTTCTTCGCGCGGTACGTCTGCTCGTCCGCGGAGGCGTCCTGCGGGCGTCCGCTGCCGCCGAGGCTCTGCCAGGTGCGGGTGTCGAACTGGTAGAGCCCGCCGTAGGTCCCGGACGCGTCCACCGCGTTGGGGCGGCCGCCCGACTCGCACGCGGCGAGCCCCTTCCAGTTGAGGTGGTCGGCGCCGTGCACGGAGCGCGGCCGGGGCTTGGTCCCCACCCGCACCACCTGCTTGCTCGGCCTGCGCACCACCTCGGACTTCTCCCGGCGCGGCTTCTCCCGCACCCCGTTGACGGTGCGCAGGAAGTAGGTGACCCGCCGCAGGCCGGGCCGCCCCGGCTGTTCGACGACCTCGGTTCCCTTGAAGAGGGAGGGGTCGGCGGTGCGCTGCACGTCGAACGGGATCTGCTCCTCGTGCACCTCCCGGAAGCCGCGCACCCGCAGCACGGTCACCGTCTGCCCGTCCCGCGGGAAGCCGCCCGGCGGGACGGAGGTGGTGTCCTGGCCGTGCAGCGTGACGCCGGCCTCCTCCAGGGCCTCGCGGACCGTGGCGGCGTTGGTGCGGATGGTCCGGCTGCGGCCGTCGGCCATGATCGTGACGGTCCGCTCGGTGCGGACGTCGAGCGCGAGCCCGGTGCGTCCGATGCTCTGGGAGCGCGAGGCCGACAGATACGCGCCCTCGGCGCGCACCCCCAGCTCGCGCAGCGCGCCGTCCACCGTGCGCGCGGTCGTCCACACCTCCCGGCGCCGGCCGTCCAGCGTGAGCCGGACGGGACGGCCGTAGCGCACCGCGACCTCGTCGCCGGCGGCGAGGGGGGTGTGGGGGGCGGGCGCGACCATGTCGTGCGAGCCGACGGGCACCCCTTCCTCGGCGAGCAGCTCGGACACGTTGTCCGCGAAGGTGTGCAGGGTGCGCGGCCTGCCGTCGACGCTCAGCTCCACCGCCTTGTCCTGGGCGACGAACGCGGTGGTGCCGCCGGCGAGGAACGCCACGACCAGCGCCTGCGGCAGCAGGCGGCGCACCGCGGATTCCGGGCGCTCGGCGGAACGCGCCCTGCGCCGGCGCGCGGCCCGGCCACCGGCTTCCACCGGCGGCTCGGGCTCGGGCCCGGGCTCCGGCACGCCGGTCGGCGGCTCGGCCGCGGCGGCCACCGGCCCCGGCGGGTGCACCGGCGCCCGGGGCGGCGCCACCGGCTCGGTGACGAAGTACGCCTCGGCCTCATAGGCGGGCCGGTAGGTGTCGTACGGGCCGTACGGCAGGGTCTCCGCGTCGTGCACGGAGACGCCACTGCCGTACGGCTCCCACGTCTCGTACCTGTCGTCCTGCGACTTGCTCACGCCGACACGCTCCAGAAGAGCCAGAGGGGTCCGGATCGGCCCCCGAACCTAGCGGAGCGAGTGTCACTGTCCAAAGCGACTCGACTACGTACTGTTGCGCTGCGAACGTGCGCCCAGCAATCGGAAGGGCGTGCTCAGTAGGCGAAGGCGCGGGCGGTGTTCGCGGCCAGGGCGGTCGCGAGCGCGTCCTCGTCGATGCCGCGCACGGCGGCCATGGCGCGCACGGTGACCGGGATCAGATACGGCGCGTTCGGCCGCCCCCGGTACGGCGCCGGGGTCAGGAAGGGCGCGTCGGTCTCCACCAGGATCAGCTCAAGCGGGGCGACGGCGAGGGCGTCGCGCAGATTCTGGGCGTTCTTGAAGGTGACGTTGCCGGCGAAGGACATGAAGTAGCCCTCGCGGGCGCAGATCTCCGCCATCTCGGCGTCGCCGGAGTAGCAGTGGAAGACGGTGCGCTCGGGGGCGCCCTCCTCCTTCAGCACGCGCAGGACGTCGGCGTGGGCGTCGCGGTCGTGGATGACCAGGGCCTTGCCGTGCCGCTTGGCGATCTCGATGTGGGCGCGGAAGGACCGCTCCTGCGCCTCCTTGCCCTCGGGACCGGTGCGGAAGTGGTCAAGGCCCGTCTCGCCGACGCCCTTGACCTGCGCCAGCCCGGCAAGCCGGTCGATCTCGGCGAGCGCCTCGTCCAGCGCGGCGTCACCCCCCGGCTCCCGGGCGCCCTGCCGGGACCATCCGTCGGGGTCGCCGTGGACGATGCGCGGCGCCTCGTTGGGGTGCAGGGCGACCGTGGCGTGGACGCCGGCGTGCGCGGCGGCCGTCTCGGCGGCCCACCGCGAGCCCTTGAGGTCGCAGCCGACCTGGACGACCGTCGTCACGCCCACCGAGGCGGCCTTGGCGAGTCCCTCCTCGACGGTGCCGGACTGCATGTCGAGATGGGTGTGCGAGTCGGCGACGGGCACCCGCAGCGGCGGCGGGAGCGGCGGTGCCGCGCTCTTGTCGGCGTTCGAAGGCATGCCCCGATCCTACGAAAGGGGCATGCCGTCGACGGCCGGCGAGGCGCTCACCAGGGCGCGGGCCGGCTCAGCTCGCCTTGCGCTGGAAGGGGTGCAGGAGATCGGACAGATGCCAGTGGTGCGGCTCCGGGGCCGCTGCCTGCCCCGGCACCTGGGGCGTCTCGACCGGGCCCGTCCGCGGCACGTCGTGGTGGCGCCGTTCGGCCGCGCTGCGCACCGAGGACACCTGGCCCGCGCGCATGATCCGTACGACGTGACCGTCGCAGTTGGCGCACGCGGGCCGGCTCAGCGGGGACGGCACGACCCGGCCGTCGGCGACGTACAGCACGAACTCCTGGCCCTCGGCGTCGGTGTGGTGCTCTATCTCGTACGACTGCTCCCAGCCGTGTCCGCACCTCATGCAGGCGAACGCGTACGACTCGTGAACGACGGCGGTGGCCGTGCCGCGGAGGCCGGTCTGCCCTGCGATCTCACTCATGCCAGCTCCTCTTGTCCGCTGGACAAGCGCCCCGCGCGGGGACTCCCCCCGGAATCCCATTGGGGCGAGGGACGGGTGCGTCCCTGTGTCCAGTGGACGCCTCCACCAGCGGATACGCATCAGGCCTGTCGAGTGTTGGAGGCGATTTGGACGTCGCTTGCCCAAGGGCCCCGGATCAGGGGTGCGGGCTTTGCCTTCGGCGCGCGCCTTTTGCCCTCCCATGGGGCGCATGCTCAGTAGAGAAGAGCCCTGCTCAGAGGCACATTGCGCCCCTCGGCGCAGCCCCCGCGACCCCTTCGACGGGACACCCCTCGCCCCCGTCCACGGACGGCCCCGACCCCTTGGACGGAGGCCCCCCGCCCCCCTCTACGGACGCCCCTCGACCCCTCGGGCGGAAACGCCTCGCCCCCCTACGGACGGCCCTCGCCCCCTTGGACGGAGGCCCCCCGCCCCCCTCTACAGACGCCTTCCTGACCCCCGCGGCGGACACTCCTTGGCCCCCTCTCGGCGGACGCGCCTCGGCCACCCTCCCGGGCCCCTCCGAGCTCGCTGGACGGACGCCTACTGGTCCCCTGGGACGGACACTTCCCAGCCCCTTGGCCCCAGGACGCCTTCGAGCGCTCCCGAGCGTGCTCGTCGAAGCCCCTGGCCCCACGCCTCGTAGCCACCTGGCCCGACGCCTCTGCCCCCGGCCGGACGACTCCCAGCCGTCGGCCGAGGACGCTTCGCGTGCTCCTGCGCCGACGCCTGCCGGCTCTCTGGGCGGATGCCCCTGGCTAGGTTCCCTGGCCGGCGTGCTTCTTGGCGGCGACCACCGCGTCGAACACCACCCGCTTGGGCAGCCCGGCCTCCGCCGCGACGGCCGCGATGGCCTCCTTGCGCCGCTCGCCCGCCTCCTCCCGGATCCGCACCCGGCGGACCAGTTCCCCGGCGTCGAGTTCCTCGGGCCCGGTCTCGGGGGCGCCCTCGACCACGACGGTGATCTCCCCGCGGACCCCCTCGGCCGCCCACGCGGCCAGCTCGGCCAGCGGACCGCGCCGAACCTCCTCGTAGGTCTTGGTCAGCTCGCGGCAGACGGCGGCCCGACGGTCGGCCCCGAAGACCTCGGCCATCGCGGCGAGGGTGTCGTCGAGCCGGTGCGGGGCCTCGAAGTAGACCAGCGTGCGCCGCTCCTCGGCGACCTCCCGCAGCCGGGACAGCCGCTCGCCCGCCTTGCGCGGCAGGAACCCCTCGAAGCAGAACCGGTCGACGGGCAGCCCGGACAGCGCGAGCGCGGTGAGCACGGCCGACGGCCCCGGCACCGCGGTGACCCGGACGTCCTTCTCGACGGCCGCCGCGACCAGCCGGTAGCCCGGGTCGGAGACCGACGGCATGCCCGCGTCCGTCACGAGCAGCACCCGCGCCCCGCCGAGCAGCTCCTCGACCAGCTCGGGGGTGCGGGCCGACTCGTTGCCCTCGAAGTACGACACCACGCGGCCCCTGGGGGTCACGCCGAGGGCCTGGGTGAGCCGGCGCAGCCGCCGCGTGTCCTCGGCGGCCACCACGTCGGCGCCCGCCAGCTCCTCGGCCAGCCGGGGCGGGGCGTCCGCGATGTCACCGATGGGGGTACCTGCCAGGACAAGGGTTCCAGTCACGCCCCCATCCTCCCAGGGCTGCCCGGAGCGGAGAAAACGCCCGCAACCGCGACCGGTAACGGCCATGCACGGGACTCACACAGAACGTTTCCCTACGATGGCGCGGTGACCAGTACCGCGTCCTCCACGGACCTACGGCAGGGCCAGGCACCGCACGACCAGCGGCCGACATGGCAGCAGCGGCTGCGCCGATTCGGCTACGCGCCCGCCCAGGACGCCCTCGCGGGCGACGTGCGCCGCCGGCTGGTGCCGCCGTACGTCGCGCCGAGCCCGCGCCTGTGGCAGGTGCTGGGCCTGCCGCCGGTCCTGGCCGACCGGATCGCCCGCTGGTCCGGCTGGATCGGGCCGCTGCTGGTGACGCTCGTGGCGGGCGTGATGCGGTTCTGGAACCTGGGCAGCCCGCGCGCGGTGATATTCGACGAGACGTACTACGCCAAGGACGCGTGGGCGCTCGTCCACCGCGGCTTCGAGGTGAACTGGGACAAGAACGCCAACGACCTGGTGCTGCAGACGCACGGGCATCTCGCGATCCCGACGGACGCGGCGTACGTCGTCCACCCGCCGGTCGGCAAGTACGTCATCGGCCTCGGCGAGCTGATGTTCGGTTTCAACCCGTTCGGCTGGCGCTTCATGACCGCCCTGCTCGGCACGCTGTCGGTGCTGCTGCTGTGCCGGATCGGGCGCCGGATGTTCCGCTCGACGTTCCTGGGCTGTCTGGCGGGCGCGCTGATGGCGGTGGACGGGCTGCACTTCGTGATGAGCCGGACCTCGCTGCTCGACGGCGTGCTGATGTTCTTCGTGGTGGCGGCGTTCGGGTGCCTGATCGTCGACCGGGACAAGGCACGCGAGAAACTCGCCGCCGCGCTGCCGGCCGGACCCGACGGCCTGGTGCGCCCGAACGCGCACGTGGCCGACACCTTCCGCTTCGGCCTGCGGCCGTGGCGCTGGGGGGCCGGGCTGATGCTGGGACTGGCCCTGGGCACCAAGTGGAACGGCCTGTACATCCTCGCCGCGTTCTGTGTCATGGCGGTGCTGTGGGACGTCGGCGCCCGCAAGGTGGCCGGCGCCCGGCAGCCGTACATCGCGGCGCTGCGGTACGACACCGGGATCACCTTCCTCGCGACCGTGCCGGTGGCGATCGGCGTCTACCTGCTGTCCTGGCTCGGCTGGATCCTCTCCCCGGCCGACGGCACCGGCGGCTACTTCCGCAACTGGGCGGCGACCGACGGCAAGGGCGGCCACTGGACCTTCCTGCCGGACTGGCTGCGCAGCCTGTGGCACTACGAGCACGAGGTGTACGAGTTCCACATCGGGCTGTCGTCCCCGCACACCTACCAGTCCAACCCGTGGAGCTGGCTGGTGCTGGGCCGCCCGGTGTCGTACTTCTACCAGTCGCCCTCCCCCGGCGTGGACGGCTGCCCGTCCGACGCGGGCCAGAAGTGCGCCCGGGAGGTGCTGGCCATCGGCACACCGCTGCTGTGGTGGGCGGCGTGCTTCGCGATCCTGTACGTCCTGTGGCGCTGGGCGTTCCGCCGCGACTGGCGGGCGGGTGCCATCGCCTGCGGCATCGCGGCCGGCTACCTCCCCTGGTTCATGTACCAGCAGCGCACGATCTTCCTCTTCTACGCGGTCGTCTTCGTCCCGTTCCTCTGCCTGGCGGTCGCCATGCTGATCGGCGCGATCATCGGCCCCCCGCACTCCTCCGACACCCGCCGCGTCATCGGCGCCTCGGCGGCAGGCGTCCTGGTCCTCCTGATCACCTGGAACTTCATCTACTTCTGGCCCCTGTACACGGGCACGGCCATCCCGATCGACTCGTGGCGCTCCCGGATGTGGCTGGACACCTGGGTCTAGCTGCGCAGACGCGCCAGAACGGCCCGGCATCACGCCAGGCCATCCTGGTCGTTGTTGGTCGTCCGAGGTCGTCACCGGCCATCCTCGGACGGCCCGGAGACGGCCCCACCGGGCGCGGCCGGCAGTTTTACAGTCTGGTCACGGTAGGCAGGCCGCACAGCTTTTGACCTCCGGCGATGCCGGTCAGCAGTCCCTGGTGGGCCTACACCGTCCACATCTCGTCCACGGCCGAACCCAGGCAACTCACTCGATCATGAAGCGATGCGCAGCGAGGCCGAGACTTGCAGCACCCATGAACGCGGCCCCACTCGCGCCCATCACTCCCAGAGCCGCCGCTCCAGCCATATGGAAGACCACTCCGGCGGCAGCGGCCACGCACAGGCTGGCCAGCAGGATGATCGCCAGCCAGATGCCCCTCTGCGACGGGTTGTTCCCGTTCACCTGCACCCCTCCCCTTAGCGCTCCGCGCTAAGTGACCTCGTTCGCCAACGCCTCCCTGGCGGGCAAATTCAAGGTGACAGAGACGAAAGTGCAGGTCAAAGAGGGTTACCAACCTTTGTGATGGCGAACTTCCTCGCTTGAGATGGACAACTGCGGAGCCAGCACAGGAGAGGTGGGGTGCTTATACAGGAGAACTGACACCTTCGTGATGGAAAGTAATAGGAAGTATCTCCTAGTACCCCTGGTACGCCTAGTATCCCTGTACCCCCCGTTTCTCCTTCAGGAAGGTCAACGAGTTTGCCGAACCCTCTTCACCCCTCCGCAGTGCGGCTCCTCGAGAAGGCGGCTGACCGGGCCGGACGCCATGGCAAGGTCCCCTTCCCTCCTACCTTCGTGCGGTCACAGGACGAAGGTGCGAAACCTCCGCTAGCCCGGCTGATCCAAGGAGGCCGAGGCGGAGAGGTGCGACTGAAGCTCTACCTCTGCATCACGATGATGGCCACGGCGGCGCCGTACGACATGCGCCAGCCCCCAACGCCTCAGTCGTGGACACGCATGCTCGCTCTACCACCGGAAAACGGTCCGCGCCGCATCACTAGCAACCTTCGGTGGCTGAGCGAGAATGGATTTATCAAGCTGGAACCTCGACGCGGTAACACCCCTGCCATTAGACTGGTTTCCCTAAGCGACCCTGACGCCCCGTACATGAGAGCCAGTACGCAGGGTAGATACCTAGGAATTCCTATCGAGTTCTGGACCGAAGGCTGGATTCTTTATCTCAGCGCTACCGGTATCGCACTTCTTTTTGCCCTTCTGGAAGCACAGGGCGGCTACACGGAGCCGCGGTATCTGACCAGAGACAGGCGGGAGTCTTATGGGCTTTCCCACAACACCTGGACCGTGGCCAGAAAGGAACTGGAGGCGCACAAAATATTAGCGGTTAAGCGCGCACCCCAGGGGGATGACTTTGACTACAGGAGACTACGTAACACTTATCGGATCGACGAAGAACGCCTGCTGCAAGTACCTCATGATCCCCGGTGCTTCATGTCCATACGATGAGGCGCTTTACAAGCTAGGCGTCGCATCTCAGCCCCCCGATGCCGGCCAGCAACTCCATGCACACCGGGCGCGGGACTCGTCGGGCTCTTCGGGGCGTTCGTCCAGTTCGAGGACTCCCGGGGGCCGCCGAAGAGCTGACGCCTGGCGGTCGGACATGCCGGCCCGAGAGATGCACAGGCCACCCGCGGAGTCGGGCTCGGCACGTGCGCGAGGCGAGCTGTACGCATCGGTGCGCGAGCATGGCATGCACGCGCTCAGACACTTGAAGGGCGCACGAGACAGGCAGTCGATCAAATCTTGTGGCCTTCATCAAGTGGAGGACTGCGGCGAACAGGCTGCGGACAATGTTCTGATGGATCAAGGGATAGCCGCAGCCCTCGCTGGCGTCGCGGGGCTCGTCGGAGCCGGTATCGGCGGCCTGGCCACCGCCTATGGCGCGAGGGTAGGTGCCCAGACGTCGCTGGAAGCGGCACAGATGCAGGTGGATCGGCAGGCGCGCGCCGAACATGAGCACTGGATACGAGATCAGCGCAGGCAGGTCTGCAGCGAGGTGACAGTTGCCTGGCAACAGCTGATCACGCCCCTGGCCGCATGCCTCACCTACCTGGACAGGGGCCAGCAGATACCGGAAGCGCAGCGCGGGGAGTTGGACGCCCGCCATGAAACGCTCCTCAACGCTTGCATTCTGACCGCCCTTTGGGGCCCGGATGCGCTGGTAGAAGCCGCCAACGACCTCGCCAAGGCCTCCCAGAAACTCTTCACCCTGACTGCCGAATGGAATCTAGCCCTGCAGAGCAGTGATCAGCCCGCTATCGAAGCCCACCAGCGGCGTACTCTCGCTGCGGGGGAGGAGTTCGGACCAGCACACAAGCTGTTCGTCACCACGGCGCGGAGTCTTCTGGAGAGGCCCAGCTAGAACATCCCGAGACCCGGGCCCAGCCGGGCGGTGGTGCGGAGGGGACCGCGTGACCGGGGGTCGGTGGGGTCGTTGGGGCGGGTATGAAGAGGATCACCGCGCTCACCGCGCTCACGCTGACCGGGCTCGCGCTCGCCGCGCCCGCCCACGCCGACAACGGCGGTCACGCCCGGGGCGGCATCAACGTCAACAACCGGAGCCTGTCCACCGCCAACCTCTGCGAGCGGGCCCTCGCACTCGTCCCGGTGGCCGCGCCGTGGACCGGCGACGCGGTGGACGACGCCTGCAACGACCGGCCCCACGAGCACCTGCGCGACTAGGCGCGGGGACCCGCCCGTCACGGTTGCGTCACTCCCTGGTCCTGCGTCCCGGCAAGCGCATACAGTTCTTCCGCACGCCCGCTTTTGAACATGTTCAGTAATGGCGGGGTGAACACGGGGAAACGGGGAGGGACCGGGGATGGGCAAGGGGGCCAAGGCCGTCATAGTCGGCGGGGTCTGTGCGGCGATGGTGGGCGGAGCCGGGTACGGGTTCTACACCATCGCGTCCGCGCTGAACGACGACGGCACGGCGGGCAGCACGACGAAGGCGGCGAGGACCGGGCCGCCCGGCGCCGGCGAGGTCGAGGAGGCGAGCCGGGCCTTCTTCACCGCCTGGGAGAAGGGGGACGCCCAGGCCGCGGCGGGCTACACCAACTACCGGGACGCGGCCCGGCAACTGCTCACGGCGTACGGGGACGACGCGCACATCACCAAGGTGCACATCAGGCCCGGGACGGCCAGGGGAACGACGGTGCCCTTCCATGTGACGGCGGTCGTGTCGTACCGGGGGAAGTCCCGGCCGCTCAGCTACGACAGCAGTCTGACGGTCGTGCGCGGCGAGACCTCGCACCGCGCACTGGTCGACTGGCAGCCCTCCGTCGTCCAACCCCTGCTGCGCAAGGGGGACACCCTGGTGACGGGCGAGTCCCAGGCGCCGCCGATCGAGGCCGTGGACCGGAGCGGGAAGGTGTTGACGGCCGAGAAGTACCCCTCCCTCGGCCCCGTCCTGGACGAGCTGCGCAAGCGCTACGGCGACAAGGCCGGCGGCCGGCCCGGCGTGGAGCTGGCCATCCGCCACGAGGCGAACGCGGACGGCAGCGAGGCCGCCGACACCCCGCTCGTCACCCTCGCCAAGGGCAGGGCGGGCAAGCTGCGGACGACCCTCGGCGCCGGCACCCAGGCGGCGGCCGAGGCGGCCGTGCGCGCGTACCCCAACGCCTCGGTGGTGGCCGTCCAGCCCACCACCGGCGAGATCCTGGCGGTGGCCAACCACCGCGACGACGGCTTCGACGCGGCCCTCTCCGGTGAGCGCCCGCCCGGCTCCACCATGAAGATCATCACCGCCGCGACCCTCATCGACCACGGCCTGACCACCGCGAACGGCCCGGCGCCCTGCCCGCCCTCGGCCGTCTCCGACAGCCAGACCTTCCACAACCTCAAGGATCTGCAGCCGGACGAGCACGCCACCCTCTCCGACAGCTTCGCCCGGTCCTGCAACACGGCGTTCGTCAAGTTCGCGGACGACTTGAAGGACGACACCCTCGCGCAAGAGGCGCAGGACCGGTTCGGACTCGGCCGCAACAACTGGAAGATCGGCGTTCCCTCCTTCGACGGCCGGGTCCCCGCCGCGTCCGGCTCCGACAAGGCGGCCGGGCTGATCGGCCAGGGCCAGGTCCAGATGAGCCCGCTGAACATGGCCTCCGTGACGGCCACCGCGATGACCGGCGTCTTCCGGCAGCCGGTCATCGTGCCGCTCAGCCTCGACCACCGCACTCCGGCCCGCGCGCGCGGGCTGTCTTCGAGCACCTCGCAGCAGTTGCGCGCGATGATGAACCGCACCGCGCGCAGCGGCACCGCCGCCGGGGTGATGGCGGGACTCACCGGTGACATCGGCGCGAAGACCGGCTCGGCGGAGGTCGACGGCAACGTCAAGTCCGACAGCTGGTTCGCCGGGTACCGGGGTGATGTGGCGGCCGCCGCGCTGGTCCAGGACGGCGGGCACGGCATCGACGCGGCCGGGCCGATTGTCGCAACCGTGCTACGGAGTGCGGGCTGACATCACCCGCAAAGGCGGGGACCTTACTGTGGTAGCCGTCGTTGGGGAATGTGAGGGCTGTGGGGACCCTGGGAAAGGCGCGGAGGAACTGAGACTGTGGGCAAGAGAAGGCGCGTCGCCGAGCGACGTAGGACCAGACCCGCCGTACTCGGCGGGATGATCGCCCTGGTCGTCGGCGGCGCCGGCTTCGGGGTCTACGCGCTGTACGACGGCGGTGCGTCGGCCGACGAGCGGACGGCCTCCACGACCGGCCACCGGCAGGTGAAGACCGGCCCGCTCACCGCCGCCGAGGTGCGCACCGCCTCCACCCGGTTCCTCACCGCCTGGCAGCAGGGCAAGGTCTCCCGCGCCGCGGCCGCCACCGACGACGCTACGGCCGCCACCGCCCTGCTCACCGGCTACGCCAAGGACGCGCACCTCAAGGACGTCACGCTCACCCCCAAGCCGGCGACCGGCGCGAAGGTGCCGTTCTCCGTCAAGGCGACGGTGTCGTACCAGGGCCTCGGCAAGCCGCTCGCCTACGACAGCGCGCTCACGGTCGTCCGCCGGGCGAGCGACGGCACGGCGGTCGTCGACTGGCACGCCTCCGTCGTCCACCCGGACCTCGAGGACGGCGACACGCTCGTCACGGGCGAGTCCGGCACCCCTCCGGTGACGGCGCTGGACCGCGACGGCGGGGAGCTGACCGCCGCCAAGTACCCCTCGCTGGGCACGGTGCTGGACGGCCTGCGCGAGAAGTACGGCAAGAAGGCGGGCGGCAAGGCCGGCGTGGAGCTGCGCGTCGTGCGCGGCAAGGCGTCGAAGGCGGCCAAGCTGTCCGACAAGACGCTGGTGGAGCTGAGCAAGGGCACGCCGGGGACGGTGAAGACCACGCTGAGCCCCGCCTTCCAGGCGGCGGCCGAGCGGCAGGTGGCCGCCAAGCAGCGGGCCTCGGTGGTGGTCGTGCGCCCCTCGACGGGTGAGATCCTCGCGGTCGCCAACAGCGGGCACGGCTTCAACACCGCTTTCCAGGGCTCCCTGGCGCCCGGCTCCACGATGAAGATCGTGACGTCGACCATGCTGTTCGAGAAGGGCCTCGTCACCCCGGACGCCTCCCACCCCTGCCCCAAGACGTACAAACTCGCCGGCTGGACGTTCCACAACGACGCCGACTCCGAGATCAAGAAGGGCACCTTCAAGCTCAGCTTCGGTGCCTCCTGCAACAACGCCTTCATCAACTTCGCGCCGAAGCTGTCCAACAGCGACCTGACGAAGGAGGCACAGGAGGTCTACGGCCTCGGCCTGAACAACTGGGCCATCGGCGTCCCGTCGTTCGACGGCTCGATCCCGGTGCAGAGCGGCGCGCAGATGGGCGCCTCGCTGATCGGGCAGGGCGGGGTGCGGATGAGCCCGCTGAACATGGCGTCGGTCGCGGCGACGGTGGAGACGGGCGTCTTCCACCAGCCGTACCTGGTCTCCCCGGCCGTGGACCACCGCACGCTGGCGAAGGCCGCGCGCACCATGTCGTCCAGGACGCAGGCCGAGCTGAAGGAGGTCATGCAGTACACGGCGGCGTACGGCACGGCCGCCAAGGCGATGGCGGGCCTCGGGCCCGACTACGGCGCCAAGACGGGCTCCGCCGAGGTCGACGGCCAGAAGAAGCCGAACGGCTGGTTCACCGCGTACCACGGCGACCTCGCCGCGGCGGGCGTGGTGCAGGCGGGCGGCCACGGAGGCGACACGGCCGGACCGATCGTGGCCGCCCTGCTGAAGATGGGCGGCTGACCACCCCGACGGGCCGCTCAGGCCCCCACCGGCTCGGCCGTGTAGGTGCGGCGCAGGAAGCTCAGCAGCGTCTTGCTCTCGAACTGGACCACATCGACACCGTTGTCGGAATGGAATTCCACGACGGCCTGGACGCGCCCGCAGGGCCACACGCGTACGTCGCCGCTCTCGGCCGGCGCACGCAGCCCTCGTTCGAGCAGCGCGCGGGAGAAGGACCACTCGTGCGTGCCGGGCAGCCCGATGCGAACGGAACGCGGATCACTGTCGGGGTCGTACCGCAGTACCACGGGTACGGCCCCCGGGTCCTCCTCGTCCGTGACGATATGGGCGCGTGCGTACTGTTCGACTACAGACATCGGACCGCCCTCTCACGTTCAGTGACCTGTGCGGAAGCTGCGCTTCTGCTTCCTCTCCAATGTCCCATATTTCCGGTTTCACGCCCGTCGGGCCGAACGAGACCGACTCCCTCTTGCAAAGCGTTTGCAACAAGCCTCTAAAATCGTACGGTGCATGTACCTGACGGATTCATCGACACCCCGACCTCCGCGGTCACCGGAGTCGTCGCCGCCGGCGCCCTCGCGGTGAGCCTGCGCGGCGCCCGCCGCGAACTCGACGAGCGCACGGCACCCCTGGCCGGACTGGTCGCGGCGTTCATCTTCGCCGTGCAGATGCTGAACTTCCCCGTGGCGGCCGGTACCAGCGGCCATCTGCTGGGCGGCGCGCTGGCCGCGATACTCGTCGGTCCCTGCACCGGCGTGCTCTGCGTGTCGGTCGTGCTGCTGATGCAGGGCGTGCTGTTCGCGGACGGCGGGCTGACCGCGCTCGGCGTGAACATCACCGACATGGCGATCGTCACGACGGTCGTGTCGTACGCCGTCTTCCGCGCGCTGCTCGCCGTGCTGCCCCGCGGGCGGCGCTCGGTCACCGTCGCCTCCTTCGTCGCGGCGCTGGTGTCGGTGCCGGCCGCCGCCGTCGCCTTCACGCTCATCTACGCCGTCGGCGGCACCACGGACGTGGCCATCGGCAAGGTGGCCACCGCGATGATCGGCGTCCATGTGCTCATCGGCATCGGCGAGGCCGCGATCACCGCGCTGACGGTCGGCGCCGTCATCGCCGTACGCCCGGATCTCGTGCACGGCGCGCGCGGCCTGGGGCAGCGGCTGAAGCTGCGGGTCGACGGCGAGCTGGTGGACGCGCCCGCCGCGGCGCCCGCGCCGGCCGCCGCCCGCACCTCGCGGCGCACGCTGTGGATCACCGGCCTGGTGACGTCCCTGGTGCTCGCCGGGTTCGTCAGCTTCTACGCCTCCGCCAGCCCCGACGGCCTGGAGAAGGTCGCCCACGACAAGGGCATCGACCAGAAGGCCGAGCAGCACGCGGCCGCCGGCTCCCCGCTCGCCGACTACGGCGTGAAGGACGTCGCGAACGCCCGCCTCTCCGGCGGCCTCGCCGGCGTGATCGGCGTCGGCGTGACCGTCGTCGCGGGCAGCACGGTCTTCTGGGTGGTGCGCCGGCGCCGGACGAGCGAACCGGCCGAGGCGGCCTGAGATGGGGGCAGATGGGGGTACCTCCCGCGCGAGCGCATTCGAGCGTGGGGGAGCGCACCGGCTGTACCGGCACGGGCACTCGCCCGTGCACGCCCTGCCGCCGCACACCAAACTGGCCGCCGTGTTCGCCTTCGTGGTGGTCGTGGTGTCGACTCCCCGGGAGGCGATGTGGGCGTTCGCGCTGTACGCGGTGCTGCTCGCGTCGGTGGCGCACCTCGCGCGCGTGCCCGCCGGGTTCCTGCTCAAGCGGCTGCTGATCGAGGTGCCGTTCGTGGCGTTCGCGGTGCTCATGCCGTTCGTGGCGGAGGGCGAGCGCGTGCACGTGCTCGGGCTGTCGCTGAGCGTCGGCGGCCTGTGGGGCGCCTGGAACGTGCTGGCCAAGGGCACCCTGGGCGTCGCCGCCTCCGTGCTGCTGGCCGCCACCACCGAGCTGCGCGAACTGCTGCTGGGGCTGCAGCGGTTGAGGCTGCCGCCGCTGCTGGTGCAGATCGCCTCCTTCATGATCCGCTACGGCGACGTCATCACCGACGAGATGCGCCGGATGCGGATCGCCCGCGAGTCCCGCGGCTTCGAGGCGCGGGGCGTACGGCACTGGGGGGTGCTCGCCAAGTCCGCCGGGGCCCTGTTCATCCGCTCCTACGAGCGCGGGGAGCGCGTGCACCTGGCCATGGTGAGCCGGGGGTACGCCGGTTCGATGCCGGTGATCGACGAGGTGACCGCGTCCCGGGCGCAGTGGTCGTACGCCCTCGCCCTCCCCTGCGCCGCCCTCGTCGTCCGTCTGCTGGGATGGGTGCTGTGACAGCTTCTCTTCAGGTCTCCGGTCTCGCCTTCGCCTACCCCGACGGCCACCAGGCCCTGTTCGGTGTGGACTTCACCATCGGGCGCGGCGAACGGGTCGCGCTGCTCGGGCCGAACGGCGCCGGCAAGACCACCCTGGTGCTGCATCTCAACGGCATCCTGGGCGGCGGCACCGGCACGGTGACCGTGGCCGGGCTGCCGGTCGGCAAGCGGCACATGGCCGAGATCCGGCAGAAGGTGGGCATCGTCTTCCAGGATCCGGACGACCAGCTCTTCATGCCGACCGTGCGCGAGGACGTGGCGTTCGGGCCGGCGGCGGCCGGCATCAAGGGGGCCGCGCTGCAGGAGCGGGTGGCCACCGCGCTGGAGCGGGTCGGCATGCAGGACTTCGCCGACCGGCCGCCGCACCACCTGTCCTTCGGGCAGCGGCGCCGGGTCGCCGTCGCGACCGTACTGGCGATGGAGCCGGAGATCCTGGTCCTGGACGAGCCGTCGTCCAACCTGGACCCGGCCTCCCGGCGCGAACTGGCCGACATCCTGCGTTCGTTGGACGTGACGGTCCTCATGGTCACGCACGACCTGCCGTACGCGCTGGAGCTGTGCCCGCGCAGCCTGGTCCTCAGTGACGGCGTGATCGCGGCGGACGGCCCGACCGGGGAGCTGCTCGGCGACGACGAGCTGATGCGGGCCCATCGGCTGGAGCTGCCGTTCGGTTTCGACCCGAAGTCCGTGACAATGGGCGCGTGACGAACGAGGACCGCGCCGCCCCGGGCTCGCTGCTGCTGGACGACCAGCTCTGCTTCGCGCTGTACGCCGCCCAGCGCGCCGTGACGGCCGCCTACCGTCCACTCCTCGAGGAACTGGGGCTCACCTACCCGCAGTACCTGGTGCTGCTGGTGCTGTGGGAGCGCGGTGAGACCAGCGTGAAGGAGCTGGCGGGCGCGCTGCGCCTGGACTACGGCACCGTCTCGCCGCTGCTGAAGCGGCTGGAGGCGGCGGGGCTGGTGCGCAGGGAGCGCGCGGCCGGCGACGAGCGCTCGGTGCTCGTCGCGTGCACCGGCAGCGGGGAGCAGCTCAGGGAGCGCGCGGCGCGCGTGCCCGGCGCGCTGCTCTCGGCCACGGGGCTCGACGCCGAGGAGATCGCGCGATTGCGCGAGGAGCTGTGGAGGCTCGCGGAACGGGCGGACGGGGCGGCTCGGCCGCGCCGCTGATCACAGGTCACCCACATTTCGCCGTTCGGTGCGGACAACTGACCTACCGGCCAGTACCTTGTGCACGATGTACTTGCGCACACTTGTTCCACGGGGAGGCCACCCATGACCGACGGCACCTCAGCCGACACCGCTGTCGACGCCCCTGTCGACAGCCGTCCGACGAAGATCGTGTACGTGGCCGAGGCCACCGCCCACGGCGGCCGCGACGGGCATGTGACCAGCCAGGACGGCCAGATCGGGCTGAAGGTGGCGATGCCGCCGGCGCTGGGCGGGGACGGCAACGGCACCAATCCCGAGCAGTTGTTCGCGGCCGGGTACAGCTCGTGCTTCCACAACGCGCTGATCCTGGTCGGCAAGCGCGCGGGCTACGACCTGACCGGCTCCACGGTGGCCGCGAAGGTCGGCATCGGCCCCAACAAGCACCGCGGGTACGGCCTCGCGGTCGCGCTCAGCGTCTCGCTGCCCGTGCTGGACCGGGAGATCGCCGGGAAGCTGGTCGACGCGGCGCACGAGGTGTGCCCGTACTCGAACGCCACCCGCGGCAACATCGACGTAACGATTCTGCTGGGCTGATCCCACCGAGGAATCGCAGGCGGCGGGCCGGTGTTGCACCGACTGTCGCAGGCGATCGGAAGGGACGGCGGACGTGGACGTGAACGGCACTGTGGCCGAGGGCTTCGAGCCGGTCAGGAAGGCGTTCACCGCGAACTTCGCCCTGCTCGGGGAGCGGGGCGCGGCGCTCGCCGTGTACCGGCACGGACACCGGGTCGTCGACCTGTGGGCGGGGACGAAGGACGTCGACGGCACGGCCCCCTGGGAGCCCGGCACGGCCCAGATCGTGCGCTCGGCGACCAAGGGCGTCGTCTCGGCGGCCCTCCTGCTGCTGCACCAGCGCGGCGAACTGGACCTGGACGCGCCCGTCGGCGCCTACTGGCCGGAGTACAAGGCGGCCGGCAAGGAGCGCACCCTCGTACGGCACCTGCTGGGCCACCGCGCGGGCGTGCCGGTGCTGGACCGCCCGCTGACTCCCGAGGAGGCCGCCGACCCCGACCTCGGTGCGGCGGCCGTCGCCGCGCAGGCACCGGTGTGGGAGCCCGGCACGGACCACGGCTACCACGCGCAGACCTTCAGCTGGCTCACCGGGGAACTCGTCCGGCGCGTCACCGGGCGGCCGGTGGGTGAGTGGATCGCCGAGGAGATCGCCGCCCCCGTCGGCGCCGATCTGTGGCTCGGCCTGCCGGAGACGGAGCAGGCCCGCGTGGGCCGCGTCGGCCCCGTCGAGGCGCCGGGGGCGGCGGGGGCGGCCGGCGGGCTGAAGCTCCGCCCCAAGCGGGCGGTCTCCGAGGCCTACGCCGACCCGGACTCGCTCACCCGCCGCGCCTTCGCCGCGATCACCCCGCTCCCGGACGAGAACGACCCCGCCTACCGGGCGGCCGCCCTGCCCGCCTCCAACGGCATCGCCACCGCCGACGGCCTGGCCCGCTTCTACGCGGCGCTGATCGGCGAGGTGGAGGGCGGCACGCGGCTGTTCACCCCGGCGACCATGGAGCTGGCCCGCGCCGAGCAGTCCTCCGGCCCGGACCGGGTCCTGGTGGTCGGCACCCGGTTCGGCGCCGGCTACATGCTGCACGGCAGCGCGTCCCCACTGCTCTCCCCCGGCTCCTTCGGCCACCCGGGCCGCGGCGGCGCCCTCGCGTTCGCCGACCCGGAGTCGGGCATCGCCTTCGGCTACGTCACCAACGGCTTCCACAAGAGCGTGACGGCAGATCCGAGGGCCCAGGCACTGACACGAGCGGTGCGCTCGGCGCTGGGGCACCAGGCCTGACGCGGGACGCCCGGCACTCGGCTGAGGGCAGGGCACCCGGCGCTCGCCCACCCGGCGCGACGCAGGTCGCTCGCCGCTCGGGCACCTGGCCTGACGCGGGACGCCCGGCACCCAACCCGAGCGGGGCGCCCGGCACTCGGCACTCGGCTCAGGGCAGGGCGCCCAGCGCTCGCACACCCGGCCCGACGCAGGTCGCTCGCCGCTCGGGCACCCGGCCTGACGCGGGGCGCTCGGCGCCCAACCCGAGCGCCGCCTGGCGCTCGCACACCCCCGCCCGGCACCCTCTGCTCGCCGCTAGGACACCCGGCCTGACGCGGTGCGCTCACCGCTAGGACACCCAGCCCGACACCCTCTGCTCACCGCAAGGACACCCAGCCCGACGCGGTGCGCTCACCGCAACGACACCCAGCCCGGCACCCTCTGCTCGCCGCTAGGACACCCGGCCCGATGCGGTGCGCTCACCGCAAGGGCACCCGGCCCGATGCCGTCGGCTTGCCGCTGGAACGTCCGGTGGGGCGCTCGAGCCTCGGCCGAGGGCCGACCGCGGAGGCCGGGTGCCGAGCCGGGTTCTCATACGTGGATCGGGTGCGACGTGCGGCCGGACTCCGAGTCGATCTCGCCGTGCGCCTTCGTCAGCAGCTGCATCGCCAGTTCGTTCAGGGCGCGGGCACCCGCTATCTCCTCGCCGACCCGGGGCTGGTTGGAGTCGACGCGGTGCCGGGTGGCGTGGCCGTGGGCCCGGACCTCCGTGCCGTCGGGCAAGCGCACCAGGGCCGCCGCGCGCGTGTGCTGATCGTCCTCCTGGAACTCCAGCTCGACGTGCCATCCCACAGCGGTGTGCATCATGTCGACCACCTCCGAATCACTGATTCCAGAGTGCTCCCGGGCGCGCGGATCGTCACGTCGGCGAACGCGTCCCTCAGCCACCGCTCTTCTCGTCGAAGCTCGCGAAGTAGGCGGCGGCCATGTCCTCGTCGGCGTGCCCCTGGGCCGCGGCGCGGGCGAAGCGCTCGGCGGTGGCGGCGGCCACGTCGAGCCGTACGCCGGCGCGCTCGCCCGCCGCCACGATCAGCCGCGCGTCCTTCTCGGCGGTGGCCACGGCGAACGACGGCGGGGTCAGCCGCCCGTCCAGCACCAGCGCGGACTTGGCCCGCAGGTACCCCATGTCGAGCGGGCCGCCCTCGATGAGGCCGAAGAAGCTCTGCGGATCGACGTCGAGCCCCCGGGCGAGGGCCAGCACCTCGCCGGCCGCCGCGGTGGCCGCGAGGACCCAGCTGTTGGCGACCAGCTTCAGCCGGCTCGCACTGCCCGCGCCGCCGTCGTCCCCGGTCCACACGGTCCGGGCGCCGACCGCGTCGAAGACGGGCGCGACCGTCTCCCGGCCCTCCTCGGGCCCGGCGGCCAGCACGGTCAGCTGACCGGCCTCGGCGGGCTGGCGGGTGCCGAGGACGGGGGCGTCGTAGAAGACGAGACCGTGCTCACGGGCGAAGGAGCCCAGGTCGGCGACGAGTTCGGTCCCGGCGGTGGTGCACTGCGCCCACACGGCCCCCGAGCGCAGGCCGGGCGCGGCCTCGCGCATGACGTCCAGGACGGTGTTGCCGTCGTACAGCATGGTCAGCACGACGTCGGCGCCCTCGACGGCCTCGGCCGGGGTGTCGCTGACGCGGGCGCCGTCCGCGGCGAGCGGTTCCGCCTTCTCGCGGGTGCGGTTCCACACGCGGACGGCGAGCCCGGCCCGGCACAGGTTGCGCGCCATGGCGGCGCCCATGATGCCGGTGCCCAGAACGGTGACGGTCGGCTGCTCGGTCATTGACGGCTCCCTCGTACGGCAGGTGACGTTGCTGTCATCCTGCTACCCGGTGTGCAGCATCAGCCCGATTCCCACGACCACCAGACCGGCCGCCGCGATCCTGGGTGCCCCGAAACGCTCCTTGAAGAACACGGCGCCGATGGCCGCTCCGACCAGGATCGAGGACTCCCGCAGGGCGGCGATGGGTGCGAGGTCGGCGCGGGTCTGCGCCCACAGGACGAGGCCGTAGGCGGCGACGGACAGCGCGGAGCCGAGGAGCCCGAGCGGGGCGAAGGGGCGCAGGACGCGCACCGTCTCGCGCCGCCACCGGCAACAGACGGCGTACGCGGGAATCGTCAGCCCCTGCAGCACCATCAGCCAGGCGGTGTACCCGAGCGCGGAGCCGGAGGCGCGGACGCCGAGCCCGTCGACGACGGTGTAGGAGGCGATCGACAGCCCGGTCGCCAGCGCCGCCCCGATCGCCGTCCAGTCGGGCCGCCGCCCGCGCAGCCCCCACAGCGCGACCCCGGTCAGGCCGGCGCAGGACAGGGCGACTCCGGCGGCGGCCCAGCCGTCGGGCACCTCATGCGCGAAGAGGGCCGCGAACACGGTGACGACCAGCGGGGCACTGCCGCGGGCGATCGGATAGGCCTGCCCGAAGTCACCGAGCCGGAACGAGGTCATCAGCAGGACGACGTACACGAGGTGGATGACCGCCGAGCCCAGCAGGTACGGCCAGGCGCCGGCGGCCGGCAACGGCGCGAACGGCGCCAGGAGCAGTCCGATCAGCACCCCGCCGGCGAGGATCAGGGTGAAGCCGACCAGCTTGTCGGTGATGCGGTGGGCGATGGCGTTCCAGCTCGCGTGGGTGACCGCGGCGAGCAGTACCGCCGCCGTGACCAGCGGCGTCACGCGGTCCGCTCGCGGACGTCCACGAGCGTGGCGCCGGCGTGGGCGACCAGGTCCTGCGGCCCGATGGGGAAGACGGCGTGGGGTGTCCCGGCGGCCGCCCACACCACGTCGTGCGCGAGCAGCGAGCGGTCGGCGAGGACGCGGGTGCGGGTGCGGTGCCCGAAGGGCGGCACGCCGCCGATGGCGTACCCGGTGGTCTCGCGGACGATCCCGGCGTCGGCCCGGGTCACCTTCCCGGCCCCCAGCTCCGCCCGCACCCGCTCCACGTCGACCCGCGAAGCACCGTCCATCAGCACCAGCACCGGTACCCCGTCGGCGGCGAAGACCAGCGACTTGCAGATCCGGCTCAGCTCGCACCCGATCGCGGCGGCGGCCTCGGCGGCGGTCCGGGCGCTCTCCGGGAACCGCCGGGTACGGGCCAGCACCTCCTCGAGCCCCAGCGCCCGCAGGGCCTCGGCGAACCGGGGATGCGCCCCGAACTCTTCCACGTCAGTGGCGGCTGTCGTCATGAAGGGCACGCTAGCGGTGGCTGTACGGTGCACGCGACCGGGTTGTTCTCAGCCCACCTGGACCCAGCTCCACACCGTGAGACCGGCCGGTACCGGGCAGGCCAGGGCCCCGAGCAGGAGCACACGGACCGGCGGGGTGAGGCGGCGGACGCCGGGGGCGAAGGCCAGCGCCGTCAGGGCGCCGCCGGCAGCGGCGACGACCAGGGCGTACGGCAGCGCGAAGGCGCCGATCTCGGTCAGGGACCCGCCGACCGCCAGGCCCCACACCAACGTCATGGCCACGAGGAACCCCAGCCAGGCGAGCGAGGCGAAGGTGAGCGTCCAGAGCAGGGCGGCCACCAGGGTGACCAGGGGCTGGTCCCGGCGCTGGTCCCGGCGCGACGCCGGGAGCTGCCAGGGGCCGTGCGGGGACGAGGGGGTCTGGGGGTTCACCGGCGGATCCTTCCGTGCCATTCGTGAGGGACGGGAACGATCCTGCGGGGCGGGGCGGTGCCCCGGCATGGGCGCGGATACTCATCCGTCCCCGCTTCCCTGCCTACGGCGAGCGGGCAGAAGGAGAAGCCGGTGAGGGGGCCCGTGCCTACGGGTCCCCTCACCGGCCGGTGTGCGTCAGGCGCGTACCAGTTCCCGTTCCTCGTCGGGGTCGGTGTCCCTGCGGTCCTCGGCGGCGCGCAGGCCCTCGCCCTCGACGTCGACGTTGGGCAGGAGGCGGTCGAGCCACTTCGGGAGCCACCAGGCGCGCTTGCCGAGCAGGGCGAGCACCGCCGGGACGATGGTCATGCGGACGACGAACGCGTCGAAGAGGACGGCGACCGCGAGGCCGAAGCCGATCATCTTGACCATGGACTCGCTGGAGCCCATGAACCCGGAGAAGACGGCGATCATGATGACGGCGGCGGCGGTGACCACGCGGGCGCCGTGCCGGAAGCCGGTGACGACCGCCTGGCCGGGCTTCTCGCCGTGGACGTACGCCTCGCGCATCCGGGTCACGAGGAACACCTCGTAGTCCATCGCGAGTCCGAAGACGACGCCCACCATGAAGATCGGCATCATCGACATGACGGGCCCGGTCTGCTCGACGTTCATCAGGCCGGACAGCCAGCCCCACTGGAAGACCGCGACCACGGCGCCGAGGGCCGCCAGCACGCTGAGCAGGAAGCCCAGCGCCGCCTTCAGCGGGACGAGGATCGAGCGGAAGACCACGATGAGCAGCAGGAAGGCCAGGCCCACGACCAGCGCGAGGTAGGGCACCAGGGCGTCGTTGAGCTTCTGCGAGACGTCGATGTTCATCGCCGTCGAGCCGGTGACCAGCACCCTGGCGTCGGTGGTGGCGGTGATGCCCGCGCCCTTGCCGCGGATGGCGTGGACCAGGTCCTCGGTGCGGGTGGAGGACGGCTTGGAGTCGGGGACGACGGTGATCGTCGCGGTGTCGCCCGCCTTGTTGGGCGTGGCCGGGGTGACCGTGACGACGTCCTTCAGGCCCTTGATCTCGTCGCCGACCTTGGTGAAGGCCGCCTTGGGGTGGGCGCTGTCCTTGGCGTCGACGACCACCATCAGGGGACCGTTGAAGCCGGGCCCGAAGCCTTCGGACAGCAGGTCGTAGGCGCGGCGCTGGGTGGTGGAGACGGGCTGGGAGCCGTCGTCCGGCAGACCCAGCTCCAGGGAGCCGGCCGGGACGGCCGCCGCGCCGAGGCCGATCACGCCCAGCAGCAGCACCGCCACCGGCCGGCGGACCACGAAGCTCGCCCAGCGGGTGCCCATGTTGGGCCGGTCCGCCTTCTTGCGCGCCCGGCCGCCACCGAGCAGCTTGCTCTTCTCACCGGCCGGCCTGATCCTGCGCCCGGCGTAGCCGAGGAGGGCCGGGACGAGGGTGAGGGCGATGAGGACCGCGACGGCGACCGTTCCGGCGGCCGCGACGCCCATCTTGGTCAGCATCGGGATGTTGACGACCGACAGGCCGACCAGGGCGATGACGACGGTGAGGCCGGCGAAGACCACCGCAGAGCCCGCCGTGCCGACGGCCCGCCCGGCCGCCTCCTCGCGCTCACGGCCCTCGGCGAGCTCCGAGCGGTAGCGGGAGACGATGAAGAGGGCGTAGTCGATGCCGACGGCGAGGCCGATCATCGAGGCCAGGGTGGAGGTCGTGGTGCCCAGGTCCAGAGCGCTGGCCAGCGCGGTGATGGTGGAGACGCCGATGCCGACGCCGATGACGGCGGTGAGCAGCGGGAACCCGGCGGCGAGCAGCGAGCCGAAGGTGATGACGAGGACCACCGCGGCGACCGCGAGGCCGATGATCTCGCTGGAGCCGGTCTCGGGGGTGGCGTTCAGCGCGTCACCGCCGACCTCGACGGTGAGCCCGGCGTCCCGCGCGTCCTGCGCGGCCTCCTTCAGCGCGTCGCGGGAGGAGTCCTCGAGCTCCATGCCGGAGACCTTGTACTTCACCGAGGCGTAGGCGATGGTGCCGTCCTTGCTGACGGCGTGCCCGGTGTAGGGGTCGGCGACGGTGGCGACCTCGGAGCCGGTCTTCAGCTCCTGGACGGTGTGCCGGACGGTCTTCTTGTTGTGCTTGTCGGTCATCTTCTCGCCGCTCGGCGCCTTGAAGACGACGCGGGCGGTCGCGCCGTCGGCACTCATGCCGGGGAAGCGCTGTTCCAGCAGGTCGAAGGCCTTCTGGGCCTCGGTGCCGGGGACGGAGAAGGACGAGTTGCCGGCGGGCGGCGCGGAGGCGGCGCCCACCCCGGCGAGGGTGAGCAGCGCGACCCATATCAGGGCGACGAAGTGCCGGCGCCGGAAGGCGAGACGGCCGAGTCGATGGAGGAACGTGGCCATGGAGGCGTACTCCCGGTCAGGTCGTGGGGTTCATCTGGGCAGGGGTGATCAGCCCGACGACGTGAGCGGGACGTCAGGTGGTGGGCTTGCTGGGGAAAGGGATCAGAAAACGGGTCAGGCGGCCGGAACGCCGAGGGCGGGGAGGACCACGGCGTCGATGTACGACCGCAGGAACGCCTGGGTCGGCGGTTGGGCGTCGATGATCGCGCGCGTGGCGAACGCGCCGATCATCATGTGCACCACGAACTGCAGCGCCGGGTTGCCGGGGTCGACCTCACCGCGGTCGACGGCCCGCTGCAGCACCCGGCCGAACTCGGCCATCTCGGGCTCGATGAGCTGCTCCCGGAACGCCTGGTGGAGGTCCGGGTTGGTGTGCATCGCCATGGCCAGACCGCGCATCAGGGCGTTGTTCTGCTCCATGGCGCAGTCGTCCTCGCGGGTGACGAGGGCGTGGAAGTCGCCCCGCAGCGACCCGGTGTCGACGTCGGCGATGCTGCCCGGCTTGCTGTGCCGGATCGCCCTGGCCACCAGCTCGGCCTTGCCGCCCCACTGGCGGTAGAGGGTGGCCTTGCTGGACCGGGTGCGGGCGGCGACGGCGTCCATGGTGAGGGCGTCGTAGCCGACTTCGCGGAGCAGGTCGAGCACGGCCTCGTACAACTCGGCCTCGCGTGCGGGTGTGATCCGACTGCGACGCGCGGTGGCGACCTCAGTCATGCCTCTCACCTTCCCTGTGCGGCTGCCCGCTCCGAACGACACGGTTTCGTATCTGCTTCCTGCATGACGAATGTACCGCAACACTCATCGAAACGAAACGGTTTCGTACGTGGGCTGGCTCACGTCTGCCGCTTTCCCCACAAGTTGCTGTGCTTTCTCCCGCGGAAAAGCATGGGGAGGGTGAGCTATCTGCGTCTTCCCCACCTCAACGGCGACCTGCTGTGCTTCGTGACCGAGGACGACCTGTGGCTGGCCCCCCTCGACGCCCCGGGCCGCGCCTGGCGGCTCACCGTGGACCGCACCAAGGCCGGCCACCCCCGCTTCTCCCCCGACGGCAGCCGCATCGCCTACACGTCGTGGCGCAGCCTCGTGCCCGAGATCCACCTCGTCGGCACCGACGGCGGGCCCGCACGCCAGCTGACCTACTGGGGCAGCCCGGACACCCAGGTGTGCGGCTGGAGCCCGGACGGCGACATCCTCGCCGTCGCCTCCCACGGCGAGCCCTTCTCCTACTTCACCTGGGCCTACAAGGTGGGCACGGACGGCGACCCGGGGCGCAAGCTGCCCTGGGGGCCGGTCTCCGACCTCCAGGTCGCCGACGTCGACGGGCAGCACATGACCCTGCTGCTCACCGGCACCCCGCCGCACGAACCGGCCTCCTGGAAGCGTTACCGGGGCGGCGCCACGGGCCGGCTGTGGCTGCACGGGCAGCGGCTGCTGCCGGACATCGGCGGACATCTGGCCTGCCCCATGTTCGTCGGCGGCCGGATCGCCTTCCTCTCCGACCACGAGGGCGTCGGCAACCTCTACTCCTGCGCCCACGACGGCTCCGACCTGCGCCGCCACACCGACCACGACGCCTTCTACGCCCGGCACGCCGCCAGCGACGGCACGCGGGTGGTCTACCAGTGCGCGGGCGACCTGTGGCTGGTGGACGACCTCGCCGCCGGTGCCGAACCGCGCCGGCTCGACATCCGGCTGAGCGGCCCGCGCGCGGGGCGCCGCCGCTACCAGGTGCCGGCCGCCCAGCACGTGGACGGCATCTCCGTGGACGAGACCGGGCGGGCCAGCGCCGTCGTCGTACGCGGCAGCCTGTACTGGCTCACGCACCGCGACGGCCCGGCCCGCACCATCACGGACACGCCCGGCGTCCGGGTCCGGCTGCCGGAGATGCTCGGCTCGTCCGGGCAGGTGGCGTACGTGACGGACGCCGAGGGCGAGGACGCCCTGGAGATCGTCCGGCTGCCGCGCGCCAGCGGGGAGCGGACCACGCGCCGCCTGGCCTCCGGGCAGGTGGGGCGGGTGCTGGAGATGGTGGCCGACCCGCAGGGCGAACGGGTGGCCGTGGCCTCGCACGACGGGCGGCTGCTGCTGGTCGACGTCGCCGAGGAGGAGGCCGGCGAGGGCTCCGGGAGCGGCGACGGTGCGGCGGTCACGGAGCTGGTCCGCTCCGTCAACGGCCCCGTCCGCGACCTGGCCTTCTCCCCGGACGGCTCCTGGATCACCTGGTCCCACCCGGGCATCGGCCGCTCCCTGCGGCAGATCAAGCTGGCCCGCATCAAGGACCGGCTGGTCGTGGACGTCACCAACGGCCGCTTCGAGGACGAGAACCCCGTCTTCACCCGGGACGGCCGCTACCTGGCCTTCCTGTCCTGGCGCGGCTTCGACCCGGTCTACGACGTCCACACCGGCGACCTGTCCTTCCCGCTGGGCTGCCGCCCGTACCTGGTCCCGCTGTCCTCGGCGACCCCCTCGCCCTTCGCCCTGAACCCCGAAGGGCGCCCCGCCGCCGGCGGGCTGGACCCGCTGGAGGACGAGGAGACCGGCGAGCACGGCACGGTCACCGTGGAGGTGGAGGGACTGGAGAACCGGGTGACGCCGTTCCCGGTCGTCGCCTCCAAGTACTCGGCGCTGTGCCCCGTCGCCGGCGGCGGACTGGTGTGGCTGCGCTGGCCCATCTCCGGCGCGCTCGGCGAGACCTTCGCCAACCCGGCCGACATCAGCGGCCGGCCGACGCTGGAGTACTTCACCATCGCCAAGGCGAAGAAGTCCGAACTGGTCGATCACCTCGACTGGTTCGCGGTCAGCGGCGACGGGACCCGGCTGGTGGTGGTCGACGAGGGCGACCTGCGGGCGGTGCCGTCGACCGAGTCCGGCGACGCCGACACCACCGTCTGGATCGACCTGCGCCGCATCCTGCACCAGGTGGATCCGGGCGCCGAGTGGCGCCAGTCGTACGACGAGGCCGGCCGGCTCATCCGCGCCTACTTCTGGGACCCGGGCATGTGCGGCATCGACTGGGACGCGGTCCTCGACCAGTACCGGCCGCTGGTCGAACGCGTCGCCTCCCCCGACGAGTTCGCCGACCTGCTGCGCGAGGTCCTCGGCGAGCTGGGCACCTCGCACGCCTACGTCACCGCCGCCCGCCGCAACGAGGGGCCGCCCCACTACCAGCGCTGGCAGGGCCTGCTCGGCGCCAACTTCGTCCAGCGGGAAGGAGGCTGGGCCGTCAGGCGCATCCTGCCCGGCGACTCCTCCGACTCCAAGGCCCGCTCGCCGCTGGCCGGCACGGGCATCCGCGAGGGCGCCGTCCTGACCCACGTGGACGGCCGTCCCGTCGACCCCGTCGCCGGACCCTATCCGCTGCTCGCCGGCTCGGGCGGTACGACGACGGAGCTGACGTTCACTCCGCCGCCGGGCGAGCCGGGGCGGGCCCGGCGGGTCGCCGTCGTCCCGCTGATCGACGAGCGGCCGCTGCGCTACCAGGACTGGGTGGCCAAACGCCGGGCCGTCGTCCGGGAGTTCAGCGGCGGCAAGTGCGGCTATCTGCACATCCCCGACATGGGCGGCTCGGGCTGGGCGCAGTTCAACCGGGACCTGCGCATGGAGATGTCCCGGCCCGCGCTGATCGTGGACGTGCGCGGCAACGCGGGCGGGCACATCAGCGAGCTCGTCATCGAGAAGCTGACCCGGACGATCCTCGGCTGGGACCTGACCCGCAACGCCCAGCCGGTGTCGTACACCTCGAACGCGCCCCGGGGCCCGGTGGTGGCCCTGGCGGACGAGGCGACCTCCTCCGACGGCGACATGATCACCGCCGCCTTCAAGCTCCTGAAGCTGGGCCCGGTGGTCGGCCAGCGCACCTGGGGCGGCGTCGTCGGCATGACCGGCCGCCACCGCCTCGGCGACGGCACGGTCATCACGGTGCCGATGAACGCGGCCTGGTTCGACGCCTACGGCTGGTCCGTGGAGAACCACGGCGTGGCCCCCGACCTCGAGATCCTCCGCACCCCCCTGGACTGGGCGGAGGGACGCCACGCCCAGTTGACCGACGCGGTGGAACTGGCCCTCGGTCTCCTGGAGTCCAGCCCCGCGGCGTCTCCCCCCGGCTACAGCGACGTCCCGGACCGCTCCCGCCCGAAGCTGCCACCAAGGGCAACTTCATAAGAGGGACGCGGATACAAGGGGCGCGGGGAACTGCGCGCCCAGCCCCCACGGCCCGCAGCGAAAAGACAACGCGACGCACCCCGCACAACAACGCAGGGTGCCCTCCGGAAACAACCGAAGGGCACCCCGCATCACATCGGCCGAGGCCGAGCGCAGCGACTAGGCGTCGTAGTCCTGGTCGAAGCGGTCCTCCATCTCCTGCTCCGTGTCCTCGATGTCACGGAAGTTCTGGCGGCCCCGCTCGGGCGGCTGCTGACCCTGCCGGCCCTGCTGACCCTGACCGTGCTGACCCGGCTGGCCCGGCTGCTGGCCGCGCTGACCGGTCCGCTCACGGGCCTGGCCCATCTTCTGCTCGGCCTGGTTCTGCCATTCGTTGGACTTGTCCTTCATACCCATGTGGGTTCACTCCTGTGGTGAGTGAGGGTGGGGGCTCGGCCCCGGGGGTCAACCCCTCGGTGGGGCCTCGACCAGATTCACACGGGTGAACACGCTGCGCATGTCGATCAGTTACGGTGCGTAGCACGGGCGGCCTCGTCCGCCGCCCCACCTGCGCCGACGAGCCCCGACCGCATCCCCTGCAGCCGCGACCCGAACCGCCGCATCTCGCGCTGGCCGACGGTGCCGATGAGCCCCGGCAGGTATCCGCGCACGCCCTGCATGCCGCGCAGCCACCACTGTCCGTACACGTGCGCCGAGCGCCGCTCGATCCCGGCGACGATCCGGTCCACGGCCGGGCCCAGCGGGTAGGTCTTGTTCGACGGCCACGGCAGCCGCTGCCGCAGCTCCCGCATCACCTCGTCCTGGTCGGCGCCGCGGACCATGTCGGTGTCGGTCCAGGACAGGTAGGCGACGCCGACGCGCACGCCCAGGTGGCCGACCTCGGCGCGCAGGCTGTGCGCGTACGCCTCCACTCCCGACTTGGAGGCGCAGTACGCCGTCATCATCGGCGCCGGGGTGATCGCGGCGAGAGAGGCGATCTGCAGCAGGTAGCCGCGGCTCTCGACCAGCACCGGCAGGAACGCACGGGCGGTGACCGCCGAGCCGATCAGGTTGACCTCGATCACACGCCGCCAGGCCTCCGGGTCGGAGTCCGCGAACGGACCGCCGGTCGCCACCCCGGCGTTGGCGACCACGATGTCGACCTTGCCGAAGCGCTCCTTGACCTCCTGCGCGACCCGGCTCATCGCCTCGTGGTCGGTGACGTCGGCGTACCAGTACGCGCTGTCGCTGTGCAGCCGCCCGGAGACCTCCTTGAGGGCCTCCTCCTCCAGTCCGACCAGCGCGACCTTCGCGCCGCGCGCGGAGAGTCTGCGCGCCAGCAGCTCGCCGACGCCGCGCGCCGCTCCGGTGACGACGGCGACCTGCCCTTCGAGACCGACCCTGCTCATGCGCCCTCCTCGAGGTGCGGTACGGGGGTGGAGTGGGACCCGGGGGCGGTCCCGGTGACGTACGTGGTGACGAGTTCCCGGATCCGGCCGGTCACCTGCTCGGGAACCTCGATCGGCGTCATGTGGCCGACGCCGGGCAGCTCGGTGAGGCCGACGCACTGCGGCAGCGCGGCGACCAGCGCGCGGGCGTGCACCGGGGGCGTGAGCCGGTCGGACGCGCCGTGCAGCACCGCGGTGGGCGCGTGCAGCTGCCGTACGCCGTGGTCGAGATCGAGCGCCGCGAGCACACCGCCCCAGGCGTGGCGCGCGGCGCGGGGGCAGGCGTGCACGATCCGCGCGCACGCCTCCACCATGTGCGGGGCCGAACCGGCGCCCATGGTGGCGTACTTGAGGATCCGCATCGCGAGCGGCGTGACCGGCCCGAGGGGGGCGCGCGAGCCGAGGATGCGCCCGGTGATCCAGGTGCGCACCCGCCCGGCGCGCAGCGGCACCACCAGTGACTCCGGCACCAGCCGGGAGCTTCCGGTGCTGCACAGCAGGACGGCGGCGGCGTGCCGGCGGAAACGGGGGCGCCCGGCGGCCGCCATGACCGTCATCCCGCCCATGGAGTGGCCGACGACCAGCGCCTTCTCCTGCGGCCCGAGCGTCTGCGCGAGCACCGCTTCGAGGTCGTCCGCCAGCGCGTCGGTGGTGCACGCGGGGCTCGCGGGGCTGCGCCCGTGCCCCCGCTGGTCGTACGCGATGACCCGGTACTCCCCAGCCAACTCCCGTATCTGCGCGGCCCAGAAGGCGGTCGAGCAGGTCCAGCCGTGCGCGAGGACCACCGCGGGCGCGTCCTCGGGCCCGTGCACCTCGACGTGCAGCCGTGCGCCGTCGGCGGAGACTACGCCGAGGGTGCGGGTGGGGGTGGGCGGGGCGTAGGGGCCGGAGGCCACGGAGGCGATGCGGCTCATGCGGCGGTCTCGCTCTTCTTCTCGCTCTTCGTTGCGTTGGTCGCGCCGTTCTTCGTTCCGCTCTTCGTTCCGCTCTTCGTTCCGTCCCGCTGTCCGGACACCGCTGCCGTCCTGCGAAGGACCTCGTACTCCGCCAGGTCCACCCGACGGGTCGCGCGCCGGAACTCGGTCGTCGTACCGGGCCAGATGGTGGTGTTGCGGCCACCGGCGTCCAGGTACCAGCTGGTGCAGCCGCCGGTGTTCCACACGGTTCGCTTCATCCGCTCCTGGACCTTGCGGTTCCAGTCCTCGACGGCCGCCGGCCGGGCATCGAGAGCCGTACGGCCTCCCCCGGTGCCTGGAGGGCCTGAGGGGACCCCCAGGACGTTCAACTGGCGCAGATAGTCGGCCAGATAGTTCAGCTGGGACTCGATCATGAGGATCATGGAGGAGTTCCCGAGGCCGGTGTTGGGCCCAATGATCGTCATCCAGTTCGGGAACCCGGCCACCGAGGCGCCGCGCAGCGCCCGCATGCCGGTCTTCCAGGACTCGGCGAGCGTGATGCCCTCCGCCCCGACCACCCGCTCGGCGATCGGCATGTCCGTGACGTGGAAGCCCGTGCCGAAGATGATCGCGTCGACCTCGGCCTCGCTGCCGTCGGCGGCGACGACGGTGGAACCGCGGATCTCGCTGAGCCCGCTCGCGACCACGTCGACGTTGGGCCGGGTCAGCGCCGGGTAGTACGTGCTGGACAGCAGGATCCGCTTGCAGCCGATGCGGTAGTCGGGGGTCAGTTTGGCGCGCAGGGTCGGGTCCTTGACGGCGCGGGCCATGTTGCGCTTGGCGAGCCGCTCGACCATGCCGAGTTCGTCGGGGTGCTTGGTGAACGCCTGCACCTGCAGCTCCCGGATGCCCCACAGCACCCCGCGCCGCACCTGCGTGGTGAAGGGCAGCGCCCGGTGCAGCCGGCGCTCGGCGTCGCTGATGGCGCGGTCCACGCGGGGCATGACCCAGGGCGGGGTGCGCTGGAAGAGGGTGAGCCGGGCGACCTCGGGCTGGATGGCGGGCACGATCTGGATGGCGGAGGCGCCGGTGCCGACCATGGCGACGCGCTTGCCGGCGAGGTCGTAGTCGTGGTCCCAGCGGGCGGAGTGGAAGACCTTGCCCGGGAAGGAGGCCAGGCCCGGGATCTCGGGGATCTTCGGCTCGGACAGCGGCCCGGTGGCGGAGACGACGACGTCGGCGGTCAGCGCCCCGCGGGTGGTCTCGATGTTCCAGCGCAGCAGGTCGTTGTCCCAGCTCATCAGCTTGACCTCGGAGTCGAGCCGGATGTGCGGGCGCAGCCCGAAGGTGTCGGTGACGTGCTCCAGGTAGGCGCGGATGTGCTCCTGTCCGGAGAAGGTGCGCGGCCAGTCGGGGTTGGGTGCGAAGGAGAAGGAGTACAGGTGGGAGGGCACGTCGCAGGCGCACCCGGGATAGCTGTTGTCGCGCCAGGTGCCGCCGACGCTGTCGGCCCGTTCCAGGACGACGAAGTCGGTGATCCCCTCCCGGCGCAGCCGCACGGCGGCCCCCAGCCCGCCGAACCCGGACCCGATCACCGCCACCCGTACATGCTCGTGCTCGGCCATCCCGACGCCTCCACGCATCGCCTAGGACTCTGCCAGTGAACACTGGCGCAATGGGACTGTAGAGCAGCGGCGTACCGAGCGGTAGGGGTAGGCGGAAGGAAGTTACCGGCGGTACAACATAGGCTGCGACCGTGGCAGACGACGGCGGACACGAGGACGAGCAGGGCGGCGCACCGCGCGAGTACCGCATGGAGGAACTGGCCCGGCTGGCCGGCATCACCGTGCGCACGCTGCGCTTCTACCGCGAGCGCAAACTCATCCCCCCGCCCCGCCGCGAGGGCCGTATCGCCTGGTACGACGACCACCACCTGGCCCGCCTGCGCACCATCGCCGCCCTGCTGGAGCGCGGCCACACCCTGAGCGGCATCGCCGAGCTGGCCGAGGCCTTCGACCACGGCCGCGACGTCGCCGACCTGCTCGGCGTCGGCGCCCCCACCGAGGAGGAGCCGGTCCACCTCACCCCCGAGGAGCTCGCCGCCCGCTTCGAGGGCGAAGTCACCCCGGAGAACCTGGCCGCCGCCATGGACCTCGGCTACCTCGGCACCGACGGCGACCGGATCGTGCACATCAGCCGCCGCCTGCTGGACGTCTCCTCCGCCCTTGTCCGCGAGGGCATCCCGCTCGCCGAGGTCCTCGCGGCCGGCGTGCGCGTCCGCGAACACGCCGAGGCGCTGGCCGCCCTCTTCACCGACCTGATCCGCCGCCACGCCCCGGAGGAGGACCTCCACCGCCTGCGCCCCCTGGCCCGCAGCGTGGTGGAGGCGGAGCTGTCCCTCGCCCTGGACCGGCGGCTGAACAAGCGGGACTAGGTCTTTCGTTCGGATCAGGCCGAGACCCTGGGGCCGACCCGGCTCTGTGCGCCGGAAAACCGGTGGCAGGGCGCCGCCGCGCGCCCTTACCGTGCTGCCCGACCGAGTCGTCTGGGCAAGGACGTGCCGTTGTACACCGTGTGAGACCTCCCGAGCGCTGAATCGTCGCGCGTCGCGCATGTGCGCCGCGCCCCTTTTTGCTGCGGACTTCTCACTGAAACCGGTGTACCTCTGTGCTCACCACCTGGGTGGTCATGCCCACCTGCCTTCCTCTCGTGCTGCGCCGCTGCCACGCCTGCGCGTCCGGGCGCTTCCGGGCGAACGGCAAATTCCGCGTCAACGCGAACCACAAGCTCCTCGACGCCTGGCTGCTCGTGCGCTGCACCGCATGCGGCGACACCGCGAAGCTCGCGGTCCTGGAGCGGATGAACGTGCGCTCCGTACGACCCGAGTTGCTGGACCGGCTGCACGACAACGACCCCGGCCTGGCAGCCGAGCTGCTCCAGGACCCTGCCGTACGGCGCCGCAATCGCATCGCCCTCGACTGGGACGACGCCTGGCGCCTCGACACCGGCGGATCGGATCACCTGGACCACGAGGTGATCGACGTCTCGGTCCGCTTCGCGGCGCGGATTCCCGTCCGGCCGGTGCGGCTGATCGCCGAGGGCTGCGGTCTTTCGCGGGCGGAGGTCGGGAGGCTGATCGCGGAGGGCGGACTCGTCTCGGCGGTCCGGCTGAGCGGCAAGCTCTCCGGCGACTTCACCTTCACACTCAAACGCTGAGCCCGAAGGTCACCGTCACAGGAGCGTGGTCCGACCAGCGCTCCTGATGACTGGCCGCCCGCTCCACCACCGCCTTGACCGCCCGGGCCGCCAGCCCGGGGGTCGCGACGGCGAGATCGATCCTCCATCCCGCGTCGTTGTCGAAGGCGCGCCCCCGGTACGACCACCAGGTGTACGGCCCCTCGGCGTCCGGATGCAGGGCGCGCACGACGTCGACGTAACCGCCCTCCTCGGCGGCGAACACGCGGCCGAGCCACTCGCGTTCCTCCGGGAGGAAGCCGGAGTTCTTGGTGTTGCCGCGCCAGTTCTTCAGGTCGGCCTGCTGGTGGGCGATGTTCCAGTCGCCGCAGACGAGGACCTCGCGGCCGTCGGCGGCGGCCCGCTCCCGCAGCTCCTTCAGATACGCGAGGAACTCCCCCATGAAGCGGATCTTCTCGTCCTGCCGCTCGGTGCCGACCTCGCCGGAAGGCAGGTAGAGGGAGGCGACCGTGACGCCGGGCAGGTCGGCCTCGACGTAGCGGCCGGCGGCGTCGAACTCGGCGGAGCCGAAGCCGACCTGGACGCGGTCGGGTTCGCGGCGGGTGCAGAGGGAGACGCCGGCGCGGCCCTTCGCGGCGGCCGGGGCGTGGACGACGTGCCAGCCTTCCGGCTGCCGCACCTCCTCGGGCAGCTGGTGCGGCTCGGCGCGCACCTCCTGCAGGCAGACGACGTCCGCGGAGGTCCGGGCGAGCCACTCCACGAAGCCCTTCTTGGCCGCGGCCCGCAGCCCGTTCACGTTCACCGAGGTCACAGTCAGCACCAGGGCACGATACCGGCACACTGGTGGGGCCCCACCGCCCACTCTGCATAGAAGTACGATACCCAGCATGATTATTCGCCCCGTTCGTTTCGACCACCCCGACGCCGTCAAGCTCAACGACGAGGTCCAGGCCGAGTACGCCCTGCGCTACGGCGACGACGGCGACGCCACCGTCCTCGCCGCGACCGACTTCGACCCGCCCCGCGGCGTGTACCTGATCGCGTACGACGAGCGCGACCGCCCGGTGGCCACCGGCGGCTGGCGCAGCCAGGACAGCAACGGCGAGGGCAACGAGGACGGCGACGCGGAGCTGAAGCGCATGTTCGTCGTCGCCGGCATGCGCGGCCGGGGCATCGCCCGCCGGATACTCGCCGCCCTGGAGGAGGACGCCCGCATGGCGGGCCGCACCCGCATGGTCCTGGAGACCGGCGTCAAACAACCGGAGGCGATCGCCCTGTACACCTCCTGCGGCTACGAGCCCTGCGCCAAGTTCGGCTACTACCGCCACTACGAGGACAGCCGCTGCTTCGCCAAGCGCCTGTGAACGCGCTGAAGCCCCGGTCGGCTTTCGCCGATCGGGGCTTCATGCTGCGTGGACCTGAGGGGATTTGAACCCCTGGCCCCCTCGATGCGAACGAGGTGCGCTACCGGACTGCGCCACAGGCCCTTGCAACGAGTGAAACTCTAGCATCCCCGTCGGGGTGCTTGGAAATCCGTTCCCGGACTGGTCAGGGGCGGGTCTCCAGGGGCGTGACAGCGGTCACTCGTTGGCCGCGCGGGGGCGGTCGCCGTCCTCGTACTGGTCGAAGAGGGGCGTGCGGCCGCGCTCGCGGGCCCGGCGGGCGGAGGCGGCACGACGGGCGTCGGTACGGCCGTCCGCCGGCCTGTCGTCGTACGGGGACTCCTCGGCCTCGGACTCCGGTGCGTGGTGCGCCTCCGGCTCCGGGAGGGCCGAGCTGGAGCGTGCCGAGCTCCAGGTGTCGGGTGCCCCGAGGTCCACGTCGCTGGTGGCCCGGGGTGCGACCGGCGCGGTCACATAGGTGGGCAGGGGGACCGGGACCGGGTCCCAGCTGTCGCCCTGGCCGGGGCGCCGCCGGCGCTCGCGCTGCTGGTCGACCCACTCGGCGTGGTCGGTCTGCTCCACGAGGGCGCGGCGGTCCGCGGCGAGCGCGGAGAGGCCGGGGTCGGTCTCGGTCCCCAAGGCCTCCTCCGGTTCGTCGGCGGCGGTGCCCGCCTCCAGGGGCGCACGTCGGCGCGGCTGGCGCTCGCGCAGGCGCTGGGCCGCGACCTCGGCGCGCCGGCGGTCCATCTGGTAGGCGAAGCGGCGGCGTTCCTGGGAGCGCAGGTAGGCGATGTACGCGCTGAGCATGACCGCGGGGACGCCGGGGGCCCACAGGAAGGCGAGGCCCCCGACGGCGGCGACGATGGCACCCAGGGTGAAGGCGAGGAAGAGCATCACGGTGGTGCGCCGACGGCGCGCGAGCACCTTCGAGCGCCGGGCCCGTGCCGCGGCCGCCTGCCCCGAGGGGGCGCGCCGCGGGGCCGGGCCGCGCTTCTGCGCGGGCACGGTGCCGGAGGTGCCGGACGCGGGGGCGGGCCGGGGCGCCGGGGTGGCGTGCGGGCCGCGTGCCGGCTCCGGCCGGTCGACCGGCTCCGGCTCGGCGTCCACCCGGACCTGACGGCGGGTCGGAGGCATGGCGAAGGCCCGGACGTCCACCGAGTCGGTGACGGCGTCCGGGTCGCCGGTGTCCGGCTCCCCCTCCTGGGCGGAGCGCGCCCGCAGGTCCTTGGCGTACCGGCGCTCCATACCCGCCCGTCCGGACAGCAGCCGGATGGCGGTGCTGAAGCGTTCCGTCGGACGGGCCTCGTTCAGCTCGTCCTGCCTACGGAGCCACATCGGCACCAAGTAGGCGGCCCAGGCCCCGACGATGACTGCGTAGATGAGGCCGCTGCTGCTCACGCCTCACACGGTAGAGGGGTTTGCATGAGGCCATCTGCCAATTGGGCCGGTGTGTCGCACGATCTGGCTGATATTTCCAGCATTTTTTGCCACCGATGCGATCAGCGGACCACCGAAGTCGCGAATTGAATGCCCCGAGACGGTCGCCCACCGATCAATTTCGAACACTTATTCAATTTCCGGGCCGGCCGGCATTCCCCGGACCCGGCGTGTGCTGCTCCCGCTGCTCGCCCTGCCGCTCCCGCTCCCGTTCGGAGCGGGTCCGGCGCCAGCGGGCGAGCAACCCCTCGGGCACTTCCTCCGCCGTGAGGGCGAAGACGAGGTGGTCGCGCCAGGCTCCGTCGATGTGCAGATAACGCGGCCGGAGCCCCTCCTCGCGGAATCCGAGTTTCTCCACCACCCGGCGGCTGGGCCGGTTCTCGGGGCGAATGCAGACCTCGATGCGGTGCAGACCTACGGTGCGGAAACAGTGGTCCACCGCGAGGGCGACGGCCGTCGGCATGACGCCGCGCCCCGCCACCGCCTCGTCCACCCAGTAGCCGACGTGGCCCGAGCACATCGAGCCCCAGGTGATCCCGGCGACCGTCAACTGCCCGACGAGCTGCCCCTGGTACTCGATGACGAACGGCAGCATCCGGCCCGCGCCCGCCTCGGAGCGCAGGTGCCGGACCATCTGGCGGTACGTCGGCCGGTGCACGATCGGGCCGCTCGGCGTGGGCGGCGGGATGGTCGCCTCCCAGGGGCGCAGCCAGTCCCGGTTGCGCCGGTTCACCTCACGCCACACCCGCTGGTCGCGCAGCTTTATCGGCCGGAGGACGACATCTCCGTCCGCCAGCACGACGGGCCAGGAAGGGCTGTTCAGCTCGCACCCCCGCTGCTGGTGGGTCTCGGGTGGTCGCCGCCGCGGATCTGGTCGACGGCGTGCGCCAGCAGGGGCTCCAGGACGGCGAGCCCGTCCCGCACCCCGCCGGTGGAACCCGGCAGGTTGACGATCAGCGTCCGCCCGGCCACCCCGGCCAGGCCCCGGGACAGCGCCGCGGTGGGCACCTTCTCCCGGCCGTACGCCCGGATGGCCTCGGCGATGCCCGGCACCTCGTGGTCGAGGACCGCGCGGGTCGCCTCGGGGGTGCGGTCGGTGGGGGAGACACCGGTGCCGCCCGTGGTGACGACGACGTCGTACCCGGCCTCGACGGCGGCGCGCAGGGCCGCCTCCACGGGGTCGCCGTCGGGGACGACCTGCGGGCCGTCGACGGTGAACCCGAAGCCCTTCAGGCCGTCGGCGACCAGCGGGCCGCCCTTGTCCTCGTAGACCCCGGAGGCAGCCCGGTTGGAGGCGGTGACCACCAGAGCGCGGTAGCTCATGACCGGCTCCAGTCGCCCGACTTGCCGCCCGTCTTCTCCTCCACCCTCACGTCCGTGATGACCGCTCCCTTGTCGACCGCCTTGACCATGTCGATCACGGTGAGCGCGGCGACGGAGACCGCGGTGAGGGCCTCCATCTCGACACCCGTGCGGTCCGTCGTCTTCACGGTGGCCCGGATCTCCACGGCGTCGTCCGCGACCGACAGGTCCAGTTTCACACCGGACACCGACAACGGGTGACACAGCGGGATCAGGTCCGGGGTGCGCTTGGCCCCCATGATCCCGGCGATGCGCGCGGTGGCCAGGGCGTCCCCCTTGGGGACCCCCTCGCCGCGCAGCAGCTCGACCACGCGGGGCGACACCAGGACCCGGCCGCTCGCGCGGGCGGTGCGCGCGGTCACGTCCTTGCCGGACACGTCGACCATGCGGGCCGCGCCCGCCTCGTCCAGGTGGGTCAGGTGGTCCTGCGCAGGGGCTCCGGGGGTCTCCCCCCGGGAAGGCTCAGTCATGCTGTGTGGCGCTCCCGGTCCGGGCCCGTCGCAGTGCGGTGCACGGGCCTGCTGTGCGCGACACGGTACCGCCAACCGGGCGGGCTCAGCCGAGCAGGACCACCTCGACCTCGGCACCCGGCGCCACCGACTCGGTGTCCTCGGGGACGACGATCAGCGCGTCGGCGTGGGCGAGCGCCGCGATCAGATGGGAGCCGGAGCCGCCGACCGGCGTGACCTCGCCGTCCGCGTACACCCCGCGCAGGAACTGCCGGCGGCCCTTCGGCGAGCTCAGCGCCTCGTCCGTCCGCAGGGTGGCCCGGGCGCGGGGGCGGTGGACGTCGCTCAGGCCCATCAGCGTGCGGATCGCGGGGCGGACGAACAGCTCGAAGGAGACGTACGACGACACCGGGTTGCCCGGCAGGGCGAGCAGGGGGGTGTGGTCACGGCCGATGGAGCCGAAGCCCTGGGGCTTGCCGGGCTGCATGGCGAGCTTGCGGAACTCCACCCCGCTGCCCGGCTCGTCCTCGTCACCGGCGTACGACAGCGCCTCCTTGACCACGTCGTACGCCCCGACGCTCACCCCGCCGGTGGTCACCAGCAGGTCGGCGCGGATGAGCTGGTCCTCGATGGTGGCGCGCAGGGTGTCCGCGTCGTCGGCGACGGCACCGACCCGGTAGGCGATCGCGCCGGCGTCGCGCGCGGCCGCGGTGAGGGCGAAGCTGTTGGAGTCGTAGATCTGGCCGGAGCGCAGTTCCTCGCCGGGCTGGACGAGTTCGCTGCCGGTCGACAGCACGACCACGCGCGGGCGCGGGCGCACCCGGACCCTGCCGCGGCCGACGGCGGCCAGCAGGGCGATCTGCGAGGGGCCGAGGACCGTGCCGGCCTCCAGGGCGAGGTCGCCGGCCTTCACGTCGCTGCCCTGGGCGCGCACGTGCGCGCGTGCCTCGGCGGGGCGGTGCACGCGCACCTGCCCCCGGGCGCCCTCGGGCGCGAGGCTGCGGGCCCGCATCCCGGTGACGGGGCCCTCGCCGAGCCCGCCGTCGGTCCACTCGACGGGGACGACGGCCTCGGCGCCGGGCGGCAGCGGGGCGCCGGTCATGATGCGGGCCGCCTGGCCGGGGCCGACCCGGAGCAGCTCGGCGGCGCCCGCCGCGACGTCCCCGACGACCTCCAGGACGGCCGGGAACTCCTCACTGGCGCCCGCGACGTCCGCGACCCGCACCGCGTACCCGTCCATGGAGCTGTTGTCGAACGGCGGCAGGGACACGGGCACCCTGATGTCGTCGACCAGGACGCACCCCTGGGCCTCCAGGAGGTGCAGCTCGATGGGTTCCAGGGGACGGACGGTGGTGAGGATGTCCTCCAGGTGCTCGTCCACCGACCACAGGTCGTCCGGGGCGGCGGGGCGGGTCGCGGCGCTGCTCAACGTTGCTGCATCTCCTCGGCTACGTAACTGCGGAGCCAGGTCCGGAAGTCCGGGCCCAGGTCTTCACGTTCGCACGCGAGTCTGACAATGGCACGCAGATAGTCGCCACGGTCGCCGGTGTCGTAGCGGCGGCCCTTGAAGACGACGCCGTGCACCGGACCGCCGACCTTCTCGTCCTGCGCGAGCTGCTGCAGGGCGTCGGTGAGCTGGATCTCGCCGCCGCGCCCGGGCTCGGTCTTGCGCAGTATGTCGAAGATGTGCGGGTCGAGGACGTAGCGGCCGATGATCGCGTAGTTCGACGGGGCGTCCGCCGGGTCCGGCTTCTCGACCAGCCCGGTCACCTTGACGACGTCGCCGTCGGCGGTGCTCTCCACGGCCGCGCAGCCGTAGAGGTGGATCTGCTCGGGCGCGACCTCCATGAGGGCGATCACGCTGCCGCCGTGCTGCTCCTGGACCTCGATCATGCGCTGCAGCAGAGGGTCGCGCGGATCGATCAGGTCGTCGCCGAGGAGCACCGCGAAGGGCTCGTGGCCGACGTGCGGGGCCGCGCACAGCACCGCGTGGCCGAGGCCCCTGGGGTCGCCCTGGCGCACGTAGTGCATGGTGGCCAGGTCGCTGGACTCCTGCACCTTCGCGAGCCGCTCGGCGTCGCCCTTCTTCTCGAGCGCCGACTCCAGCTCGTAGTTGCGGTCGAAGTGGTCCTCGAGAGGGCGCTTGTTGCGTCCGGTGATCATGAGGACGTCGTCGAGCCCCGCCGACACGGCCTCCTCGACCACGTACTGGATCGCAGGCTTGTCGACGACCGGCAGCATCTCCTTGGGAGTGGCCTTGGTGGCCGGCAGGAACCGGGTACCGAGGCCGGCTGCGGGAATGACAGCCTTGCTGATCCTGGGGTGGGACTGAGTCATGCCCGCAACCTTATCCGGTGCCTTGCCAGGGAATCTGCGGCTCCGGTCAGTTGGCCCTCATATGAGCACATCTCGTACGAGCACCTGGAGAAAGGCGCGAACGACCAGTGGAACACGACGGACGCACGGCCGAGCCTGACAAGCGCACATTGCGGCGGGAGTTCCTCGGGGTGAGGAACAGATTGCCGGAGGATGTCGTCCGGGCGGCGGGCGACACGCTGGCCGAGCGCGCCCTCGAGCTGCCCGAACTGGCCGCCGCGCGCACGGTGGCGGCGTACGTCTCCGTCGGCAGCGAGCCCGGCACGCTCGCGCTGCTGGACGTGCTGCGCGCGCGGGGCGTGCGCGTCCTGCTGCCCGCGCTCCTGCCCGACAACGACCTGGACTGGGGCGAGTACGCCGGCCCCGACTCCCTGGCGCGCGTCCAACACGGCGGGAAGATGGCCCTGTTCGAGCCGTCCGGCGAGCGGCTCGGCCCGGCCGCCGTGACGACGGCGGACGTGGTCCTGCTGCCCGGGCTCGCGGTCGACGCGCGCGGGATGCGCCTGGGCCGCGGCGGAGGGTCCTACGACCGGGTGCTCGCCCGGCTGGAGCGCGCGGGGGCGCGCCCCGCGCTCGTGGTGCTCCTGTACGACACCGAGGTCGTCGCCCGCGTTCCGGAGGAGGCGCACGACCGGCCGGTGCAGGCGGTGGTGACGCCCTCGGGAGTGCGCCGCTTCCCCTGAGCCCTGGTCCCGGTCCCGGTGCCGGTGCCGGTGCCGGTGCCGGTGCCGGTCCGGGTCCCGCCGGGGAAGACGGAAAGCGGCCCTCCACGCGCGCGTGGAGGGCCGCTTCACCGTCGGTGTCGCTCAGTGGCTCACGGCCTGAGGACGAGGGTGTCGCTCGTGCTCCGGTCGACCGCCTTGTCCGAGAACGACCACGGCAGCAGCTCGCCCTTGACCCACTTGCCGGTCTGGTCGGTGTAGTGGGCGCTGTAGGCGTGCCCGGAGGCGCCGGTGAGGTTGATCCACTTGGACTTGTCGAGGTCGGCGAGGTTGACCACCATCCGCATGGACGGCACCCAGACCACGCTGTAGCCGCCGGCCGCGTTCCAGCCGGTGGCGTCCACGGCCGCCTCGCCGCCGCTGAGCTTCCAGGGGCCGCGGTTGAGGACGTACTGCACTATGCCGGGGCCCCCGGTGCCGAGCGTCTGGTTCTTCAGGAACAGGCGGTGCAGCCGGCCCCAGCTCCAGGTGTCGATGTCCTTGCCGAGCTTGGCGGTCAGCTCCCAGCGGGCGTCGATCATGGCCCGCGCGAACAGCTCGTCCCGGTTGTTCGCCGCCGGGCGGGTGCCCGCCTTGGGCGCCTTCCACCAGTCGCTGTTCGGCTTGTCCATCAGGGTGCGCACGACCTCGAACCACCGGTCGCCGCCGTCCGGCTGGGCCTGGTCGGCGTCGCGCTGGCCGCACTCGCGCACCTTGGTGTCGTCGTCCACCGGGCCGGTGCTGTCGATCTTGTCGACCCACAGGCACTGGCCCTTGACGCGCAGCTCCTTGGGGAGCTTGTTGCCGAAGGCGAGCTTGAGGATGTTGCGCCAGACGGCGTTGAAATACGCGGCCGCCGCGGAGTCCGCGTCCTGGGTGTAGTCCCAGCCCTCGAGCAGCTTCTGGGCGTCGCGGACGTCCTTGTCGTCGAGGTTGATCTTCAGCAGCTTGGGCACCAGCAGCTTGGCGATGTCGCTGCTGTTGTCCAGCTGCATCTGCCGCATGTCGTCGGTGGAGATCTTGCCGCCGTCCTTGATCTTGGACTCGATCAGGTCGGTGATGCGCTGGCTGCGGGCGCCGTAGCCCCAGTCGGTGGTCAGCGTGTACGGGTACCTGTCCGGGTCGATCACGGCCTGGTTGGCGGTGACGATGTAGCCGCGCTCGGGGTTGTACTCGTAGGGCAGCTCGTCCTGCTTGATGAAGCCGGTCCACTTGTACTTCGAGTCCCACCCCGGCGCCGGGATGGCGCCGTCGTCCACCGAGGAGCGCGTCGGGATCCGGCCCGGCAGGGTGTAGCCGATGTGGTTCTCGGTGTCGGCGTAGATCAGGTTCTGCGAGGGCACGTCGAACAGGGCGGCCGCGGCGCGGAAGTCGCTCCAGTTCGCCGCCTTGTCCAGGGCGAAGACGGCGTCCATGGAGGTGCCCGGGTCGAGCGCGGTCCACCGCAGGGCGATGCCGTAGCCGTCGCCGCGGTCGGGAGCGGCGGTGTTGACGGCGGCCTTCTTGCCCACCTGGACGAGTTCGTCGTCCCGGTCGGACAGCAGCGGCATGCCGTCCTGGGTCTGGCGCACGACGATGGTCCTGGCCGAGCCGCCGGCGACCTCGATGGTCTCCTCGCGGGTCTTGAAGGGCCGGACCTTGCCGTCGTACAGGTAGCCGTTCGCGGTGACCTTCTCCAGGTAGAGGTCGGTGACGTCGACCCCGGAGTTGGTCATGCCCCAGGCGATGTCCGCGTTGTGGCCGATGATCACACCGGGCATACCGGCAAACGTGTAGCCCGTGACGTCGTACTGGCACTTGCTGGAGACGGTGCGGCAGTGCAGGCCCATCTGGTACCAGACCGACGGCAGCGACGCCGACAGGTGCGGGTCGTTGGCGAGCAGCGGCTTGCCGGTGATGGTGTACTTCCCGGAGACGACCCAGGAGTTGGAGCCGATGCCCTGGCCGTTCACGCCGACGGCCGTCGGGACGTTGTCCAGGACCTTGTACAGGCTCGTGAGCTGGCTCGTGAGGGCCGAACCGGCGGCGGAGGAGGTGGCGGTGGAGCTCGTGCCCGTGGTGCTCTGAGCGGAGCTCGTGGCGCCGCTCTGCCGGAACGTCCTGGTCACCTCGTTGTACTGGCCGTCCTGCACGATCGGCTTGTTCCGGCCGTACGGGTACTCCGGGTACAGGTCCTGGATCTGCTGCGGGCCGAGACGGCTGGTCATCAGGGCGCGGTCGATCTCGTCCTGCATGTTGCCGCGCAGGTCCCAGGCCATCGCCTTGAGCCAGGAGATCGAGTCGACCGGGGTCCACTTCTCCGGCTTGTAGTCGTTGGTGAGGCCCAGGGCCGCGTACTCCAGGGAGATGTGCTTGCCGTCCTTGCCCTGGAGGTAGGCGTTGACCCCCTTGGCGTAGGCGTCGAGGTACTTCTTGGTGGAGGCCGACAGCTTCGTGTCGTACTCCTGCCGGGCGATCCGGTCCCAGCCGAGGGTGCGAAGGAACTCGTCGTTCGTGACCTGGCTCTTGCCGAACATCTCCGACAGGCGCCCGGCGGTCATGTGCCGGCGCACGTCCATCTCGTAGAACCGGTCCTGCGCCTGGACGAAGCCCTGCGCCATGAACAGGTCCTCGTCGGAGGAGGCGTAGATCTGCGGGATGCCGTTGCCGTCCCGCTTGACGTCGACCGGGCCCGACAGGCCCTGGAGCGTGAGGGATCCCTTGGTCTGCGGGAAGGAGGCGCGGACGGTGCTGATCGACCAGTAGGCCCCGCCGGTGACGCACGCGATGACGGCCAGCACCAGTACGAGCACGACCAGTCGGGCTTTTCGCCCCTTCTTCCTGCCGGACTTGCCGGGCTTGTCACCCGTTGTGGCGGTGGTGTTGGGGGGCATCGCTGTCCTTGCTGTCCTAACGCGAGCGGCAGGTCGGGCTGTGACTTTCAATGAGCGCTGGAGCAACCATAGGCGCAGGGCCCGATCCCCCTTGACGCGGAGTCGGGTACCGACGCGGACGGGCGTTCGATCCTGCCCGGCCGAGCGTCAAGAAAGCGTCAAGAGTTAGGTAAGGTAACGAAGTAACCGGAGAAGCCCAGGGGAGGAAACGCCGCTGACTGTCCACCACCTCAACCAGCTCCTGCTCGCCTGCTCGCTCGTGCTCCTCGTCGCGGTCGCGGCCGTCCGGATCTCCTCGCGCAGCGGGCTCCCCAGCCTGCTCGTGTACCTGGGGATCGGCATCCTCATGGGGCAGGACGGCCTCGGCCACATCCACTTCAACAACGCCGAGCTGACCCAGGTCATGGGGTACGCGGCCCTGGTCGTGATCCTGGCCGAGGGCGGTCTCGGTACGAAGTGGACGGAGATCCGGCCGGTCCTGCCGTCCGCCTCCGTGCTGGCGCTCGCGGGGGTCGCGGTCAGTGTCGGCGTCACGGCGACGGGCGCGCACTACCTGGTCGGGCTGGACTGGCGGCAGTCGCTCATCATCGGTGCGGTCGTGTCCTCGACGGACGCGGCGGCCGTCTTCTCGGTCCTGCGCAAAATCCCCCTCCCCGCGCGCGTGACGGGCACGCTGGAGGCCGAGTCCGGCTTCAACGACGCCCCGGTGGTCATCCTGGTCGTCGCCTTCTGCACGGCCGGCCCGATCGAACACTGGTACGTGCTGCTGGGCGAGATACTCCTCGAACTGGCCATCGGCGCGGTCATCGGACTCGCGGTCGGCTGGATCGGCTCCTGGGGCCTCAAGCGCGTCGCCCTGCCCGCCTCCGGCCTCTACCCGATCGCCGTCATGGCGATCGCCGTCGCGGCGTACGCGGTCGGCGCCCTCGCGCACGGCAGCGGCTTCCTCGCCGTCTATCTGGCCTCGATGACGCTCGGCAACGCCAAGCTCCCGCACTGGCCCGCCACGCGCGGCTTCGCCGACGGGCTCGGCTGGATCGCCCAGATCGGCATGTTCGTCCTGCTCGGTCTGCTCGTCACCCCGCACGAACTGGGCGACGACGTGGTGCCCGCCCTCGTCATCGGACTGGTGCTCACCATGGTGGCCCGCCCGCTGAGCGTGGTGCTCAGCCTCGCCCCGTTCCGGGTGCCGTGGACGGAGCAGGCCCTGATGTCGTGGGCCGGGCTGCGCGGCGCGGTGCCCATCATCCTGGCGACCATCCCCATGGTGAACGGCATCGGGGGCAGCCGCCGCATCTTCAACATCGTCTTCGTGCTGGTCGTCGTCTACACCCTGCTCCAGGGCCCGACCCTGCCCTGGCTGGCGCGCACGCTGCGGCTCGGCGAGCAGGGCGAGGCGTCCGACCTCGGCATCGAGTCCGCGCCCCTGGAGCGGCTGCGCGGCCATCTGCTGTCCATCACGATCCCCGAGGGCTCCCGGATGCACGGCGTCGAGGTCAACGAGCTGCGGCTGCCGGCCGGGGCCGCCGTCACGCTCGTCGTACGGGAAGGAAAATCGTTTGTTCCGCTGCCCACGACGGTGCTGCGGCGCGGCGACGAACTCCTCGTCGTCGCCACCGACCCCGTCCGCGACGCGGCGGAGCGGCGCCTGCGCGCCGTGGGCCACGGCGGCAAGCTGGCCGACTGGCTCGGGACGAACGGGGCGGGCGCGGGAAGCTCGCGCTGAGCGGAGCCGTTTCGTCCGCTTCACCCCGTCTCGGAACCGCAGGTGGACGGCGCCGTGGTGCTCGTTTTCACAGGCTGACGGGGCGATGATCCTTGTACGATAAAGGCGCACCCTGATCGAACCAACTCTGCCTGACGCAGAGCTGGCGCGACCGTATGGCGGCCGTGTCGCCCCCACCCTCGCGTGGGCGCCGGTATCTACCGCAGTCCGCGCAAGAGGACAGCTCTCGGCGCCCGGGCCCGCACGGGGCCCGCGCTACCAGGCGGCAGAAAGGCACGGGCCGTGGGATCCACGGTCACCACCGAACCGGAGAAGACCTCGCCGGCACCGTCCCGCCCGGGATACGGACAGCTGCTGCGCACCCGCGGCGCCTGGACGTTCCTGCTCCCCGGCTTCGCGGCGCGCCAGCCGTTCGCGATGCTCACCCTCTCCATCGTGCTGCTGGTGCAGCACACCACCGGCTCCTACGGCGCGGCCGGCGCCGCCGCAGCCGCCACCGGCGTCTCCATGGCGCTGTTCGCGCCCTACAGCGGCCGCCTCGCCGACCGCTACGGCCAGCGCGCCGTACTGGTCCCGGGCGTCCTCGTGCACGTCCTGTCCGCCCTCTCCCTCACCGCGCTCGCGCTCGCCCACGCACCCCTGTGGGCCCTGTTCGCGGCGGCCGTGCCGACCGGAGCATCGGTGCCGCAGATCGGCCCGATGGTGCGCGCCCGCTGGGGCGTCAGGCTCCAGGACTCGCCCCTGATGGCCACGGCGGCGGCCTTCGAGTCCGTCACCGACGAACTGACCTTCGTCTTCGGCCCCCTGCTGGCGACCGCCCTGTGCACCACCGTGGCCCCGGCCGCGGGCCTGGTCACGGAGGCCGCGCTGACCCTGGTCGGCGGTCTGCTGTTCGCCGCGCAGCGGAGCACCCAGCCGCCGGTGACGGCTCCGGCCGGCCACGCGCGCGTGCAGCACGCCTCCGCCCTGCGGGTGCCGGGCGTGCGCGTGCTGGTCGTGACCTTCCTCGGCATCGGCTCGGTCTTCGGCGGCATGCAGGTCTCGCTGGCCGCGTTCACCGAGTCGATCGGCGAGCCCGGCCTGAACGGCGTGCTGTACGGCGTCTTCGCCGCGGGCAACATGCTCTCCGGCATCGCCTGCGGCGCCATCGCCTGGAAGGTCGCCCCCCAGCGGCGCCTGGTGGTGGGCTACGCGGCCCTCGCGCTCACCGCGTCCGCGCTGTGGACGGCACACTCGGTGCTGCTGCTGGCCGGGCTCGGCCTGCTGGTCGGCACCTGCATCGCCCCCTCCCTGATCACCGGCTACACCCTGGTCGAGAGCCTGGTCCCGGCCGGTGCCCGCACCGAGGCGTTCACCTGGCTGACCGGCGCCGTCGCCCTCGGCCAGGCGGCCGCCGTCACGGTCGCCGGCCAGCTGGAGGACCGGCTCTGGGGCGGCGCCGGCTTCCTGGTCCCGATGACCGGCACCCTGCTCGCGCTGGCCACCCTGGTGGCGCTGCGGTCGCGGCTGGCCACCGGGTCCCGGAACCGCACCGTCGCACGTGGCGTCGGTCACCGCGTGCCGGTGACGGTGGACTGAACCGACGGAATGCGTCACTATGGATCGTCGTTAGCACTCATCGAGTGAGAGTGCCAGGAGGAAGACAGTGCCGACGTACCAGTACCAGTGCACCGAGTGCGGCGAGGGCCTCGAGGCGGTGCAGAAGTTCACCGACGACGCCCTGACCGAGTGCCCGAGCTGCGGTGGCCGCCTGAAGAAGGTGTTCTCCGCCGTCGGCATCGTCTTCAAGGGCTCCGGCTTCTACCGCAACGACTCCCGCGGCTCCACGTCGAGCAGCAGCCCGGCGTCCAAGCCGTCCGGCTCCTCGTCGTCGTCCGACGCGAAGTCGTCCACGGCGTCCACCTCGGCCTCGTCGTCGACGTCCTCGTCGTCGCCGGCCGCGTCGTCGGGCTCCGCGGCCTGACCTCTCACTCCCGGGCCCTGCCGTCGCCTGTGACCGCAGGGCCTTCGGTGTACCCGGGCACCGGCTCCCTGTGCGCGGGCCCGGCCAGCTAGTGTGCTGGCCATGGCGAACGCAGAGATCGGCGTCATCGGCGGCTCGGGCTTCTACTCGTTCCTCGACGACGTGACCGAAGTCCAGGTGGACACCCCCTACGGGCAGCCCAGCGACTCCCTCTTCCTCGGCGAGATCGCCGGCCGGCGGGTCGCCTTCCTGCCCCGGCACGGGCGCGGCCACCACCTGCCGCCGCACCGCATCAACTACCGCGCCAACCTCTGGGCGCTGCGCTCCGTCGGCGTCCGCCAGGTCCTCGGCCCGTGCGCGGTGGGCGGCCTGCGTCCCGAGTACGGCCCGGGCACCCTGCTCGTGCCGGACCAGTTCGTGGACCGTACGAAGTCCCGGGCGCAGAGCTACTTCGACGGACTGCCGCTGCCCGACGGCACGGTGCCCAACGTGGTGCACGTGTCCCTGGCCGACCCCTACTGCCCTGTCGGGCGGGCCGCGGCGCTCAAGGCGGCGCGCGGCCGGGACTGGGAGCCGGTGGACGGCGGCACGCTGGTGGTGGTGGAGGGGCCGCGCTTCTCGACGCGTGCCGAATCGTTGTGGCACCAGGCGCAGGGCTGGTCGGTGGTCGGCATGACCGGGCATCCGGAGGCGGCGCTCGCCCGGGAGCTGGAGCTCTGCTACACGTCGCTGACCCTGGTCACCGACCTGGACGCCGGCGCGGAGACCGGCGAGGGCGTCTCGCACGAGGAGGTGCTCCAGGTGTTCGCGGCCAACGTGGACCGGATGCGAGGGGTTCTGTTCGACGCGGTGGCGGCCCTGCCGGAGACCGGTGCGCGGGACTGCCTGTGCGCGAAGGCACTGGGCGGGATGGATCCGGGGTTCGCGCTGCCGTAGCGGGGCTGAGCAGCTGCTTCGGCCGGGGTGGCGCCGGGCCTGCGCGGGTGTTTTCCCCTTTCGGGTGAGCGGGTTTTCCACAACCGGTGAGTAGCGCACGGGCTCCGGCGGACATCGGCGCGAGGCGTCATCGTGGCAGCGCAGACCCGAACTCCTCGTCGCAGGCGGTGACCCCGTGCCCTTGACCCCGTCGACCCCCCTGACCCCCTCGTCCCTGACCTCCTCCTTGCCCCCGTCGTCCTCCTCGCCCCCGCTCCCCTTCCGTCTCCCGCACCCGCTCGGTACCGACGCCCCCGCGACCAGCGAGGTCCCGCCGTTCGCCCCGGTGCGGGTGCGCGGCGGGCGGTATGCGCTGCAGCGGCTGGTACGGCACCGCAGGCGGGCCCTCGTGGCCTCGCTCGCCGTGGCCGCGGCGGCCCTCGTGGCGGCGGGACCGGGGTCCGCGCCGCAGCCACCGGGTGACGACCGGGCCCGCGGGCACCCGGTCACCCACCCGATGCGCCGGCACGCACCGCCGGCGGACGTGGTGACGGCGCCGGTGCGGATCGCCGACGCCGAGACCGTCCGGCTGCTGCGGCCCGGCGACCGGGTCGACGTCATCGCCGCCGAGGACCCCTCGACCGGGGGCGGCGCCCGGGTGCTCGCCCGCGGGGTGCGGGTGACGAAGGTGCCCGAGCCGTCGGCGGGCGCGGCGGAGAGCGGGGCGCTGGTCGTCCTGGCGGTGCCGCGCACGACGGCGGCCCGAGTGGTGGGGGCGAGCGCCACGGCCCGGCTGGCGGTGACGCTGTGCTGAGCAGGGACTGGACACGGTGGCCGCCCTGTGCCGTAGGTTGCGGAGCGTTTCGTTCCACAACCTGTGCAGACGAGGAGAGTCCCCGAGGTGAGCGCGAAGAAGGAACCGGGCGTCTGGGAGGGCTTCAAGGCCTTCCTGATGCGCGGGAACGTCGTCGATCTGGCAGTCGCGGTGGTCATCGGCGCCGCCTTCACGGGCATCGTGAACGCGGTGGTGAAGGGCCTCATCAACCCGCTGGTCGGCGCGATAGGCACGCAGAACCTGGACAGTTACAGCTCGTGCCTGAGCTCCTCCTGCCGGGGCACGCACGGCATCCGGCTGATGTGGGGGTCCGTCCTCGGCTCCACCCTGAACTTCCTGATCACCGGGACGGTCGTGTACTTCCTCATGGTGCTGCCCATGTCGAAGTACCTGGCCCGGCAGGCGGCCCGCAAGGCCGCGCGCGAGGGCACGCACGAGGTGGTCGAAGTGACCGAGCTGGAGGTGCTCAAGCAGATCCGCGACGAGCTGATCGCCCAGCGCGGTGCGGGGCGCGACCCGCGCTGACGTTCCTGCCGGGCGGGGCTCAGATGTGGTGGGGCGGCTTCTCGTCGAGGAAGCGCCGCAGGTCTGCGGCGCTGTCGCCGTCCGCGCGCTCGCCCCATCCGCGGTCGGTGTCGTCGGAGGACTGCTGGCTCAGCGGGTCGTCGAAGACCAGCGCGGCCCTGGGGTCGCGCGGCTCGGCCTGGGGAGCGGTGCTCATGCCTCCAGGGTACGGCCCGGTGGCGCCGGGACCTGGGGTGGTGTGACGTGGAGGACATGACGTCGAGTTCCGCTCCGGCGCCCGCCTCGCCGGGCGCACCGCAGCCCCGGGGCCCGGTGCGCAGGCTCACCGCGCGCGGCCGCGACGAGGCGCACCGGGTGGCCTCCCCGCTCGAGCTCCTCTTCGACCTGTGCTTCGTCGTGGCTGTCGCCCAGGCGGGCCGACAGCTCGTGCACGCGGTGGCGCAGGGGCACGCGGGCACCGGGATCCTGAACTACGCGATGGTCTTCTTCGCCATCTGGTGGGCCTGGATGAACTTCACCTGGTTCGCCTCCGCCTACGACAACGACGACGCGCTGTACCGGGTCGTCACCCTGGTGCAGATCGCCGGCGTGCTGGTGCTGGCGGCGGGGGTGTCGCGGGCCTTCGACCAGCACGACTACCTCCTGGTCTGGCTCGGCTATCTGATCATGCGGCTGGCGCTGGCCGCGCAGTGGCTGAGGGCCGCGCGGTCGGCCGAGGGAGCGGAGCGGACCGCGGCGCTCAGATACGCGGGCGGGGTGCTGCTCTGCCAGGTCGGCTGGCTGGGGCTGGTGCTGCTGCCCGGGCCCGCCCGGCCGTGGGTGTTCCTGGTGATGGCGGTGGCGGAGCTGTGCGTGCCGGTGTACGCCGAGAAGGATTACGAGACGTCGTGGCACCCGCATCACATCGCGGAGCGGTACGGCCTGTTCACGATCATCGTGCTGGGCGAGACGATCGCGGCGGCCACGGTGGCGGTGCAGTCGGCGGTGGAGGAGCACGGCGCGCTCGGGGAGCTGCTGCCGATCGCGGCGGGCGGTCTGCTGATCGTCTTCTCCGCGTGGTGGATCTACTTCGTGGTGCCGATCCACGGCCATCTGCGCTCCAACGGCCAGGCGTTCCTGTGGGGATACGGCCACTACGTCGTCTTCGCCTCGGCGGCGGCGATCGGGGCGGGGCTGGAGGTGGCGGTGGAGCAGGCGGTCGGCAAGGCGCACATATCGGTGCTGTCCGCCTCGGCGGCCGTGACGCTCCCGACGGCGCTGTACCTGCTGGCGGTGTGGGCACTGCACGCGCGGCACTTCAAGGTGGGCATGGCCCAGCAGTCGGTGCTGCCGGTGACGGCGCTGCTGGTGGTGTGCTGCACGTTCCTCGGTGACTGGGCGGTGCTCGCGGCGGGGCTGGTGTCGGCGGCGGCAGTGGCGGTCGGGGTGGCGCTCACGGCGCGTACAACGGCTCGCGGGCGGGAGGCGCGTGCCGGGGCGCCGGCCGCCTGACCTCTGCGGAAGGCTTCCCGGGGTGGGTCACACTGGCCCGCATGACAGTTGACGCCTTGACGGATGTCGCCGGGCTGCGGGTGGGGCACGCCACCCGTGCCGGGGACGGGTGGCTCACCGGGACCACGGTCGTCCTCGCGCCCGAGGGCGGTGCGGTGGCCGCCGTGGACGTGCGCGGCGGGGGTCCCGGCACCAAGGAGACCGACGCCCTCGATCCGCGCAACCTGGTGCAGAGGGTCGACGCGGTGGTGCTGACCGGGGGCAGCGCGTACGGTCTGGACGCGGCGTCCGGTGTCATGGCCTGGCTCGAGGAGCACGGGCGCGGGGTGCCGGTCGGTCCGGATCCGGCGCACGTCGTGCCGGTGGTGCCCGCCGCGTGCCTCTTCGACCTGGGGCGGGGCGGCGACTTCCGGGCCCGCCCGGACGCGGCGACGGGGCGTGCAGCGGTGGAGGCGGCAGCGGCGAGCACGCCGGGTGCGCCGGTGCCGCAGGGGTGCGTGGGCGCCGGTACGGGTGCGGTGGCGGGAGGACTGAAGGCAGGGGTGGGCACCGCGAGCACGGTCCTCGGCTCGGGCGTCACCGTGGCCGCGCTGGTCGTGGTGAACGCCGTGGGAGCGGTGGCGGATCCCGGATCGGGGGTGCTGTACGGGGAGTTGTTCCAGGGGCCCGCCCGGTACCCGGACCAGCGGGTGCACGAGGCGGCGCGCCGGCGGCTGGACGAGGCCGCGTCCAGGAACCAGGCGCCGCCGCTGAACACGACGCTCGCGGTGGTCGCGACCGACGCCGATCTCACCCGGGCGCAGGCGCAGAAGCTGGCGGGGACGGCGCACGACGGCATCGCGCGCGCCGTACGGCCGGTGCACCTGCTGCACGACGGCGACACGGTGTTCACGCTGGCGACGGGCGCCCGCCCGCTCGGCGGCGCGGGCCCGCTGGCGCTCAACGACGTCCTCGCGGCCGGGGCCGATCTCGTGACGCGGGCGATCGTACGGGCGGTGCGCGCCGCCGCGTCGGTGGACGGGCCGGGCGGAGCGTGGCCGTCGTACGAGGCGCTCTACGGGCCCGGGCGGCCGTAGCGGCGCGGTCCGGGATGTCGCGGCGGGACGGGGCATTGTCGCGGTTCTGTCACGTGATCGCCTTCGCCGGCGCCGGCGGGAACCCTCCGGGGTGCGCGGACCCTCTTTCCCCACGCTCGGAACGGACCACACACATCACACGAACAGGGAGCAGCCCGTGACAACGCCGGACATTGCAGCGCGGCGCGTACTGGGGGCCTGTGCCGCCCTGATGGTCGGCACCCTCACCCTCACCGCCTGCGGCGGCGACGCCAACGCCACCAGCGACGACGGCAAGGGCGGCGCCTCCCCCAGGACGTCGACGGCCAGGATCCGGATCTCCGCCGAGGACGGCTCGACCAACGCGTCCATCAACGCCACGGGCGTGAAGGTCAGCGGCGGCAGGCTGACCGACGTGAGGATGACCGTCGCCGGCTCGGGGCAGGCCGTGCCGGGGGTGATGTCCGCGGACGGCTCCACCTGGAAGCCGAAGGAGCAGCTGGAGCGCGGCACCAAGTACCGGATAGCGGCGCAGGCGAAGGACGCGAACGGCCGCAGCGCCGCGGCCAACTCCATCTTCACCACCGTCACCTCGGCGAACAGCTTCATCGGCACCTACACGCCGGACAACGGCACCACGGTCGGCGTCGGCATGCCCGTGTCGTTCAGCTTCGACAAGGCCATCACCGACAGGAAGGCCGTGCAGTCCCACATCACGGTCACCTCCAGCAGCGGCCAGCAGGTGGTCGGGCACTGGTTCGGCGCGCAGCGGCTCGACTTCCGGCCCCAGGAGTACTGGAAGGCCGGTTCCAAGGTCACCATGAAGATCGACCTGGACGGCGTGCAGGGCGCGCAGGGCGTCTACGGCGTCCAGAAGAAGACGGTCACGTTCACCGTCGGCCGCTCGCAGGTCTCCACCGTCGATGTCCGCACGCAGACCATGACGGTGGTGCGGGACGGCAGGACGCTGAAGACGGTGCCGGTCTCCACGGGCAGCCCGGAGCACACCACGTACAACGGGCAGATGGTGATCTCGGAGAAGTTCGCGCAGACCCGGATGGACAGCCGCACGGTCGACCTGGGCGGCGAGTACAACATCCCGGACGTGCCGCACGCGATGCGCCTGACGAACACCGGCACCTTCATCCACGGCAACTACTGGTACAACCGGGGCAATCCGCCCTTCGGCCGCGAGGGCACCAGCCACGGCTGCGTGGGCATGGCGGACGTGCAGGGCGGCCAGGGCGCCACGACCGCCAAGTGGTTCTACGACAACTCCCTCCTCGGCGACGTCGTGATCGTCAAGAACTCCCCCGACAAGACGGTGGCCCCGGACAACGGCCTCAACGGCTGGAACCTGCCCTGGAGCGCCTGGACCGCGGGAAGTGCGGTCTGACCGGCCGGTTTTGACGGTGCGTGGGGCCGCGCGGGAACTTCTCGCGCGGCTTCCGCGTTTTCCCGGCAGACGTTTTCTCGGTTCCCGGGCACGATGTCCGACCGAGGGGCTACGGTATGCACCCACAAGGTGACATGCAGCAACGCCGGGAGAAACCTTGAGCGTTCCGTACGAGACGGCAGCGTACGAACCCGCCGAGTCGCCCGAGTCTCCGGAGGAGCACCTCGCGCGGCTCCTCGGCCGTGCCCTGAACTCCTTCGAGCTGCCCGACGAGGTGCTGGTCCGGCTCGACTGCGCGCTGGCGCACGACAGCTCCCTGCACTCCGCGCACCACAGCGCGGGGCTGCACCGCGAGACGTACCGGCACACCTGGCTGCTCGCCGACGGCTCGGCGGTGACCCTGTGGGAGCTCGTGCACAACACAGCCCCGGGCGGCGAGGCCCAGCACGAGGTGTACGTCGACGACGAGGAACTGCACGCCGCCACCGCCCGGCTCCCGCTGCCGCCGGACACCCCGGACTTCGAGCTGCCGGTGCTGTTACAGCTCTCCGCGATCCCCGAGCCCCGGCATGTGTTCGCGCCGGAGGACTCGGCGGACCACGCGCGCCGGCTGCTGCGCCGCGCCGAGAACGCCGACCGGCCGGACGCGGAGCTGGCGGCGCTGCTGGCGACGGCGGCAGGGCACCAGATCACCCAGGCGTTCGGGCGCCCCGGCCGGACCGTCCGCGCGGGACTGAGCTACGCGCTGTACGAGCACGCGTTCCTGCTGCCGGACGGCCGGGAGGTCTCCCTGTGGGAGGTCGAGCACACGGCGACACCGGACGGCCGTCACATGTGCGAGGTCTACGCGACGGAGGACGCGGCACGCGGCGCCATGGAACGCCGGGCGGCGCGGCAGGCGTAGGGCGAGCGGGGGCGGGTGCGGCCGGCCGAGGCCGAGGAGCGGGCGGCGCAGAGCGGGCCCGGGCTCGTGCACGGGCTCGGCAAGGACGCCGGGGCTCAGCCCAGGCGCCGCAAGGATCCGGCCCTCAGCGGTCGCGGAGTCGTCGTACCAGGCCCGCGAAGGCGTCCTGCTCCGCCGAGGTCAGTTCGACGGACTCGCGGTCGGGTCCGGCCTGGCGCTGGTGCGGGAGGGCCTGGAGCACTGCGGTGGAGGGCAGCTCGGCGGCCTGGACACGCGCCCGGCGCATGAGGCGCGTCATCGTGACGGCCCAGACGACGCCCGCCACCGTGAGCGCGGCGGCGCCGATCAGCTGGAGAGTCGAGGCGTGCTGAGGCATGGGTCAAGTACACACCACGGTCCGGGACGTTGGCCCCGGACCGTGATGTATCTCGCAAATGCCCCCGTCAGGCGGCGACCGGCTGCTTCGTCTCCTTGGCCGGACCGGAGGTGCCCGCCGCGGAGTCGGCGGCCGTGGCCTCCGGGGCCGGCTTGCGCATGCTCTTGAGGAGGACGACCAGGCCCGCGCTGACACAGACGCCGGCCGCGATGGCGATCAGGTAGGTGAACGGGTTGCCGATCAGCGGGACCACGAAGATGCCGCCGTGCGGGGCGCGCAGGGTGGCGCCGAAGGTCATCGACAGCGCACCGGTGAGCGCACCGCCGACCATGGAGGAGGGGATGACCCGCAGCGGGTCCGCCGCGGCGAACGGGATCGCGCCCTCGGAGATGAAGGACAGGCCCAGCACCCAGGCGGCCTTGCCGTTCTCGCGCTCGGTGTGGGTGAAGAGCCGGCCGCGCACGGTCGTGGCCAGGGCCATCGCCAGCGGCGGGACCATGCCGGCCGCCATCACCGCGGCCATGATCTTCATCGCGGAGTCGCTCGGGGTGGTGACCGCGATGCCGGCGGTGGCGAAGGTGTACGCGACCTTGTTGACCGGACCGCCCAGGTCGAAGCACATCATCAGGCCGAGCAGCGCGCCGAGCAGGACGGCGTTGGTGCCGGTGAGGCCGTTCAGCCAGTCGGTCATGCCCTTCTGGCCGGCGGCGATGGGCTTGCCGATGACGACGAACATCAGGAATCCGACGACCGCCGAGGAGATCAGCGGGATCACCACCACCGGCATGACACCGCGCAGCGCCGGTGGAATGTTGACCTTCTGGATCGCCATCACCACGCCACCGGCGATCAGACCGGCCGCCAGACCGCCGAGAAAACCGGCGTTGATGGTGAGCGCGATCGCTCCGCCCACGAAGCCGGGGACGAGGCCCGGCCGGTCGGCCATGCCGTAGGCGATGTAGCCCGCCAGGACCGGGACGAGGAAGCCGAAGGCGACGCCGCCGATCTGGAACAGCAGGGCACCCCAGCTGTCGGCCTGGGTCCACACGAAGTGGTCCATCACCGACGGCGCCTTCTTGATCTCGTAGCCGCCGATCGCGAACCCGAGGGCGATGAGGAGGCCGCCCGCGGCGACGAACGGGACCATGTAACTGACGCCGGACATCAGCCACTTGCGCAGCTTGGTGCCGTAGCCCTCGGTGGAGTCGCCGGCCCGCTCGACCGGGGTCGCGTGGGCGGTGCCCGCGGTGACCTCGCCGCGTTCGGCCTTGCCGCGCACCTCGGCGATCAGGTCGGCGGGGCGGTTGATGCCCGCCTTCACCCCGACGTCGACGGTCGGCTTTCCCGCGAAGCGGTCCTTGTCGCGTACGGGGACGTCGTGCGCGAAGATCACGGCGTCCGCCGCGGCGATCACCGCCGGGTCGAGCCGGGTGAAGCCGGCCGAGCCCTGCGTCTCGACGAGCAGCTCGACACCGGCCTCGCGTCCCGCGTTCTCCAGGGACTCGGCGGCCATGTAGGTGTGGGCGATGCCGGTCGGGCAGGAGGTGACGGCGACGATCCGGAAGGGACGCTCGGCCGGGGCCGTGGCGCCCGGCGCCGGGGCGGGCGCGCCGGTGGCGGCCGCACCCGGAGCCGGGGCCGTACTGCCCGCTGCGGCGCCGGCGGAGGCCGCCACCGGCGTCGCAGCGGAACCTTCAAAGGCGCCTGCGGCGCCCTCAGCGGCGTTCTCAGCGCCGGCACCGGCGTCCGAAGCGCCCTGCGCGCCCGCCGCCCCGCCGGAGGCACCCTCGGCTGCGCCCTCCGCCGCGGTCGCCGCCTCCGGTGTCTCCTCCCCCCGGATCAGCGCCGCCGCGGCACCCGCGTCGCCCACCGACCGCAGCGCGTCCGTGAACTCGGTGTTCATCAGCTGCCGGGCCAGGGAGGACAGGATCGTCAGGTGGGCGTCGTCGGCGCCCGCGGGGGCGGCGATCAGGAAGATGAGGTCGGCGGGGCCGTCCGCCGCGCCGAAGTCGATGCCGGCGGCGCTGCGGCCGAAAGCCAGGCTCGGCTCGGTGACGTGGGCGCTGCGGCAGTGCGGGATGCCGATGCCGCCGTCGAGGCCGGTCGGCATCTGCGCCTCGCGGGCGGCCACGTCGGCGAGGAAGCCCTCCAGGTCGGTGACCCGGCCCTGGGCCACCATCCGCTCGGCGAGGGCGCGCGCCGCCGCTTGCTTGGTGTCGGCGGACAGGTCGAGGTCGACCAGGTCCGCGGTGATCATGTCGCTCATCGCGGGCTCCTCTGCACGCGTATCGCCCGGGGAGTGTCAGGGGCGGGAGGGGGGACGGGGGTGCCGTGGGCGGAGGGGAGGAGGGTGCGGGAGGCGGGGCCGGGGAAACCCCGCCTCCCCCGGCCGGCCCGGCGGCTCAGGCGGCCTGGCCGGTCGGCCCGGGCGGCGAGTAACGGGGATCCCCGCCGCTGTGAGGCCAGTCCGGAAGGAGCCACCGCGCAGGCTCGCGCGGCCGCGCACGCTGCCCGTGCCGGTGCTCGGCGGGCGCCCGGGTGCCGGAGTCCGGGGCGGGTGGGGTGCGGCGCGTGCGGGGTCATGACACCGGCTCCGTGAGCTCGCGGTCGGCCGGGATGTCGGCCGTGACGGTCACCGCCGCCGGGTCCAGGTCGGCCGGCGTCGGCATCACGCTGCCGGGAAGCTGGACGGCGGCGGCGCCATGGGCGACGGCGGAGGCGAGGGCCTCCGGGCCGCTGCCGCCGGCGATCAGGAACCCGGCGAGCGCCGCGTCACCGGCGCCCACGTTGCTGCGTACGGCGTCCACGCGGGCGCTGCCGAACCAGGCGCCCGTGTCGTCCACGAGGAGCTGCCCGTCGGCGCCGAGACTGGCGAGCACGGTCCGGGCGCCCATCGCGCGCAGGTCCTCGGCCGCCTTGACCGCGTCGCCCACGGTCGCCAGGGGGCGCCCGACGGCCTCCGCGAGTTCCTCGGCGTTGGGCTTCACCACGTCGGGCCGGGCGCGCAGCGCCTCCAGGAGCGCCTGCCCGGAGGTGTCCAGGGCGATGCGTGCGCCCCCGGCGTGCGCTCGGGTGACGACGTCGGCGTACCAGGAGGGCGCGAGGCCCCCGGGCAGGCTGCCGCAGCACGCGATCCAGTCGGCGTCGCACGACTGTTCGCGGACGGTCTCCAGAAGCAGTTCCTGCTCGGCCGCCGACAGGTCCGGGCCCGGCGCGTTGATCTTCGTGAGGACCCCGTCCGCCTCGGCGAGCGCGATGTTGGAGCGGGTGGCTCCGGCGATCGGGACGGGTGCGACCTCGATGCCCTGCGCGTCGAGAAGGTCGGCGACGAGCGCGCCCGGCGCACCGCCGAGGGGCAGGACGGCGACCGTGCGCCGTCCGGCGGCGGCCGCGGCGCGCGAGACGTTCACACCCTTGCCGCCGGGGTCCATGCGCTCGGTCTCGGCGCGGATGACCTCGCCGCGCTTGAGGGCCTGGACCTCGTAGGTGCGGTCGAGGGAGGGGTTGGGGGTGACGGTGAGGATCATGCGCGCACCACTTCCGTGCCGCCGCGCTCGATGACCGCGGCGTCTTCGGGGCTCAGCCCGCTGTCGGTGATCAGCAGGTCCACGTCGCTCAGGTCGCCGAAGCGGGCGAAGTGCTCCTGGCCGTGCTTGGTGGAGTCGGCGAGGAGGACGACCCGGCGGGCGGCGGCCACGGCCGCGCGCTTGACCGCGGCCTCGGCGAGGTCGGGGGTGGTCATCCCGTACTCGGCGGAGAAGCCGTTGGCGGCGAGGAACAGTACGTCGGCGCGGATCTCGCCGTACGCGCGCAGCGCCCACGCGTCCACGGCGGCGCGCGTACGGTGCCGGACGCGCCCGCCGACCAGGTGGAGCTGGATGCCCGGGTGGTCGGCGAGGCGGGCGGCGATGGGCAGGCTGTGCGTGACGACGGTGAGGGAGGCCTCCAGCGGGATGGCCGCGGCGAGTCGCGCCACGGTCGTACCGGCGTCGAGGACGGTCGTGCCCTCGGCCGGCAGTTCGGCGAGGGCCGCCTTGGCGATGCGGTCCTTCTCGCCGGCGGCGGTGGACTCGCGCTCGGCGAGGTCGGGCTCGAAGTCGAGACGGCCGACCGGGATGGCACCGCCGTGCACCCGGCGGACGAGGCCGGCGCGGTCGAGGGCCTTCAGGTCACGGCGGATGGTCTCCGCGGTCACCTGGAACTCCTCGGCCAGCGACAGGACGTCCACCCGGCCGCCGTCACGGGCGAGCCGGAGGATCTCCTGCTGCCGCTCCGGTGCGTACATGTCCGTTCGCCTCCGACTGATGCCCGAACGTGTGGTTTCACTGCGAGGCTACGCCCGGTTTTCCGGAAAGTAAACGGCTTCGGGGTCAATTCGGGCATGAACGGACTTCGCCAGGGCACAGCACGGAGGCCCGGTACCCCCCGGTACCGGGCCTCCCGTCGTCGTGCCCGCTCAGGCCACCAGCTCGCGCTCCGTCTCCGCCACCGCCGGCTGCTCCGCCCCCGCCGCGCCCTCCACGTGCTGCGCGGGCCGCTTGGGCAGGGCGGACATCAGCAGGAAGATCACGCCCATCACCCCGGCGACCCACCACAGCGCGTGCTGGAAGGCGTGCACGAAGGCGGGACCCACCTGGAGGCGCGTCAGCCGGTCGCCGATCTCCCCGTAGAAGACCACCGAGACCAGTCCCAGTCCGAGCGCGTTGCCCATCTGCTGCACGGTGTTGATCAGGCCGGACGCGGACCCGGCGTGCTCGCGCGGCACCTCCGAGAGGACCGCGTCCGTCAGCGGGGCGACGATCAGCCCCATGCCGGTGCCCATGACGACCAGCGGCAGCGCCATCTGCCAGGGGGCGATGGAGAGGCCGTACCGGTGGGCCTCCCAGATGTAGACGAGCACACCCGCGCCCATCACCAGCGCGCCGGCCTGGAGCACCTTGCGGCCGAACCGCGGCACCAGCTTCTGCACCGACATCCCGGCCGCCGTGGACACCGCGATCGAGAACGGCACCCCGGTCAGCCCGGCCCGCAGCGGGCTCCAGCCCAGGCCGATCTGCATGTACAGCGTCCAGACGAGGAAGAAGATGCCGAGCGCGACACCGAACACGGTCTGGACGGCGATGCCGGCGGCGAAGCTCTTCACCCGGAACAGGGACAGCTCGACCAGCGGGGAGCCGTCGCGGGCCGCCTTGCGCCGCTCGTAGGCCACCAGCGCCACGAAGACACCGAGGGCGCCGGCCATCGAGACGTACCCCCACAGGGGCCAGCCCAGCTCACGGCCTCGGGTGAGCGGGTAGAGCAGCATCAGCAGGCCCAGCGTCACCAGCGCGACGCCGACCAGGTCCAGCTTCAGGGCCTTGGGCGCGCGGGACTCGGTGATGAAGCGGCGGCCGAGGAGGAAGGCGACGACGCCGACCGGCAGGTTGATCAGGAAGATGGGCCGCCATTCCAGCCCGAACAGGTTCCACTCCGTCAGCAGCGCGCCGAGCAGCGGCCCGGAGACCGCGCCGAGGCCGACGATCGCTCCGAACAGGCCGAAGACCTTGCCGCGTTCGTGTGCCGGGAAGGTGGCGTGCACGATCGACAGGACCTGCGGAACCATCATGGCCGCCATACCGCCCTGCAGGATGCGGGCGGCGACCAGCATCTCCGGGTTCGCGGCGAAGCCGCACAGCGCGGAGGCCAGCGTGAAGCCGCCGATGCCGACGAGGAACAGCCGCCTGCGGCCGTGGATGTCGCCGAGCCGACCGCCGGTGATCAGGCCGGCGGCGAAGGCCAGCGCGTAGCCCGCGGTGATCCACTGGATCTGGCTGACGGAGGCGCCCGCGTCCCGCTGGATGGAGGGGATCGCGATGTTGACGATCGTGACGTCGACGAGGTCCATGAAGGCCGCGGTCATCACGATCGCGAGCGCGAGCCAGCGCCGGCGGTCGCCCGGCGCTGCCGGGGCCTGCTCCGGCTCGAGGGTCTGGTGCTGTTCCGTGGAGGTCATGCGTCCACGCTAGGGGCCCATTAGGTCAGATCATGTCCTAGTAGTACGGCATCCTGGGATTCATGACGACGGACACTCCGGCCCGGCTCCTTCACCTGCTCTCGCTGCTGCAGACCCCGCGCGAGTGGCCCGGCGGCGAGCTGGCCGACCGGCTCGGGGTGTCGCGCCGTACCGTGCGGCGGGACATCGACCGGCTGCGCGAGCTGGGCTATCCGGTGCAGGCCACGAAGGGCGCCGACGGCGGGTACCGGCTGGTGGCGGGCAAGGCGATGCCGCCGCTGGTGCTGGACGACGAGGAGGCGGTGGCGATCGCGGTCGGGCTGCGGGCCGGCGCCGGGCATGCGGTGGAGGGGGTGGACGAGGCGTCGGTGCGGGCGCTGGCGAAGCTGGAGCAGGTCCTTCCGGCCCGGCTGCGCCACCGGGTGTCCACCCTGCAGGCCGCGACCACCGCGCTCACCAGCGGGGACGGGCCGAGCATCGCGCCGGAGACCCTGACCGTGATGGCCTCGACGGTGGCCGGGCGCGAGCGGCTGCGGTTCGCCTACCGCGCCAAGGACGGCAGCGAGTCCCGCCGCCTGACCGAGCCGCACCGCCTGGTGTCCACGGGGCGGCGCTGGTACCTCGTCGCCTACGATCTCGACCGCGCCGACTGGCGCACCTTCCGCGTCGACCGGGTGACCAGCCCGTTCGCCACCGGAGTCCGTTTCACCCCGCGGGAGTTGCCGACCGGGGACGCCGCCGAGTACCTGCGCCGCTCGATCAAGGGCCACCAGGAGTACGCGTACGAGGTCCGCTTCGCGGCCCCGGCGGAAGCGGTGTCCCCCCATGTCCCGGCCTGGGCCGGCGTCCTCGAACCGGCCGACGACCACACCTGCGTCCTGAGCGGCACCGGCGGCGGCCCGCTGGAGTGGTTCGCGCTGCGCCTTGCGATGGTGGGCCACGACTTCACGGTCGTGTCCCCACCCGAACTGGCCGCCTGCGTCCGCCGCCTGGGCTCCCGCCTGAGCCGGGCGGCGGGGGACGAGCGGGGGAACCCGGCCGAGTCCGGCTGATCAGGTGCCGCTGACGAGCCGCATCGGCTCCCGCACCATGAACACGTCCACCGGATCCGCGCTCTCCACGGCGAACCCGTGCCGTTCGTACAGCCGCCGGGCCGCACTTCCCTGCAGTACGTTCAGCCGGACCGCAGTGCCCTCGCGGTCGCACCGCTCCAGCAACCCGCGCAGCACGGCCGTGCCGATGCCGCTGCCCTGCAGGTGCGGGGCCAGGTAGAAGTGCTCCAGCCAGTGGGCGTCCTCGGCCGGCCGCAGCGACACGCAGCCGGCGAACGCTCCACCCACCTCGATCACCCAGGTGTGGGCGGGGGCGAACCCGTTCCGCAGGCGCTGCCGCACCCGCTCCTCGTCGTACCGCCCGAGCCGCTCCAGATCCGCGCGCAGCACCACGGCCCGCAACGCGGCCACCGCCTCGACGTCCGCCACCGAGGCCGGCCGCATCTCCCAGTCCGCCATGATCGTCAGACTATCGACAGGCCCGGGCTCTGCCGACGGACACCGCACCGGGTGGTCAAGTCGGCTGTAGCGTGGGGCGGATGGTGACGAGCGAGGTGTACCGCGAGCTGGGCGAGGCCGCGTGGGCCTGGGTACTGGACCAGGTGCGGGAGGACGAGGGCCCGTGGCTGCCGGAGACGGTGTCGCCGGACGACCGGGAGCCGGTCCCCGCGAAGGACCGCGATTCGCTGTACGCCGGGATCGCGGGGTTGGCCCCGGTGCTGGCCGAGATCGCGCAGTACCGGGAACTGAGCGAGCGCGAACGGACCCTGGCCACGGGGATCGTGACCAGACTGTCGGCAGGGGCCGGGAGCAGGACGGAGCCGTCGCTGTACGACGGTCTGGCCGGCGACGCCATGGCGCTGAGGCTTCTCGCCCCGGGGGCGGAACTGACCGCGCTGCACCGGCTGGCCGATCTGGCGACCGACGAGGGCTGGAGGACCACGCTCGACGTCGAACCGGGTTCCGACGCCCCTCTGCCCGACATCATCGTCGGCGCCGCGGGCGTGGTGCTGACGGCGGTGTGGGCGCGGAGCGAGTTCTCCGAGCGGATCGCGACGACGGGCGGCGAGGCGCTGCTGCGCAGGGCGGACCGTACGCAGGCGGGCCTGGACTGGGCGATGGCGCCGAGCATGCCCGCGAGGATGCCGAACTACTCGCACGGCACGGCCGGCATCGCGGCCGCGCTGGCGGTGGCGGGTGCGGCGCTGGACCGGGAGGACTTCCTCGGGGCCGCGGTGGAGGGTGCCCGGCATCTGCTGGCGGTGGGGTCGCTGGAGAACGGGGGTTTCGTCGTCCCGCACACGATTCCTCCCTCGACCCGTGACGTGGAACCGGTGACGTACACCTGGTGTCATGGACCGACGGGCACCTCGCTGCTGTTCGCGGCACTGTCGCGCGCGGGGGTCGCGCAGGTGGGAGGCTTCGACGTCGACGACCTGCGGCACCGCTGCCTGACCTCGGTCCTCACCTCGGGCCTGCCGGAACGCCTGCGGCCCGGCTTCTGGGACAACGACGGCCGCTGCTGCGGAACGGCGGGGGTCGGGGACGTGCTGCTGGACGCGGCCCAGGACTGCCGGACGCCCGCGAGGGCCGAGACCCTGGTGCGGGCGGCGCGCCGGATGGGCGACGCCCTGGTGGAGCGGGCGATCAGGGACGCGGCAGGCGCCCGCTGGCGCTTCCTGGAACACCGCAAGGACCCTCCTGTGCTGCCCCCGGGCACGTCCTGGATGCAGGGCGCGGCAGGCATCGCGGCCTACCTCCTGCGTCTCGGCCGTTTCCTCGACACCGGCCCGGAGGCCGCGGTGGTGGACCGCCCTGACCAGTGGTGGGCGGTGCCGGGGCAGTTGCGCACCACGACGTCCTGAGCCTGTTCGCTTGGTGCCTGTCCTCAGGAGCGCCTCTCCTCAGGAACGCCTGTCCTCAGGAGCGGCCGGCGGCTCCGGGTGCCTGCCTCTCCCCCTCGCCCCACCCGAACCCCCGCAGCGCCTCCAGGTTGCGCAGGGCCAGGGCCGCCGGGCCGTCGGGACCGGTGGGTGCGGCCTCGGTGGTGGCCCAGGTCTCGACGGCCACACGGACGGCGGCGCCGGCCACGGCGGCGGCGAAACGCAGGTCCGGGCCGCCCGGCGCGGCAACGTTGTCGCCGGTGACGCCCCGCCCCAGCCGCTGCGCCAGCACCTCCGCCAGGGCGTCCTCCGTGGTCCGGCACACCTCGGCGAAGACCTTGCGCAGTGCCGGGCTCGTGCCGGAGAGGTGGAGCAGGGTGCGGACCCACTCCCAGGATGCGGAGGAGACGCCGGCGTCGGGCGTGAGCGTGTGACGGACCGCGTGGTCCAGGGCCTCCGGGACCGACAGGGTGGCCGGGGCCTCGCGGACCGCTGCGGTCCAGCGCTGGGCGCCCGCCGCGTACAGCGGGGCCACCGCCTCCTCCTTGGTGGCGAAGTAGCGGTAGAAGGTGCGCGGCGCGATGCCGGCCGCCTGGGCGATGTCCTCGGCGCGGGTGGCGCGCAGGCCCCGGCGGACGAAGAGGGCGGCCGCCGCGCGGGCGATCTCCATCCGCGTCTCGGCCTTGCGGCGTTCGGTGAGGGACACCGCGGGCGCCGGCGAGGAGGTGGCGGAAAGCGGCTGGTCGGGGTTGGTGCGGTTGGTGCCGGGGGTGCTCACCCCGGCAGGCTATGCCGGTGTGGCAGAATCTGCCATTCGGCGGGCCACCCCGGGGTTCAGGTACGGGGTGACCCGCCGTTTCCAGCGAAACGGCACGCGCGGTGCGAGAAGCCGGGCCCCGGCGCCTGGGGGGGGTAGGCGCCGGAGCCCGGCCGGGGGAAGGTCCCGGCGCCGGGGGGGGGTTGCGTCGGGACGTGGCTCACAGGTGCAGCGAACCGTGTGGGGGTGTGGGAGTGCGGTCCTTCAGGGCCCAACTCCTGGGCCCGCAGGGGTTTTTCCCTCGGGCCCCGGGGTTGAAGCGACGGTAGCGCGCCATGTTTGCGCCGTCTTTCGCCACCGGGCGTGCGCGGCACAGGGACGCCGTACGCCCGTCACGCCCGGCCGCCGTACACGCGGTACAGGCGGCACGCCCGTCGCACCGGACGCCGAACGCCCCCTACGCCGCCGCGTCGAAGCCGGTCTGGCGGGCCAGCTTCTTCAGCTCGAGCAGCGCGTGCTTCTCGATCTGCCGGATGCGTTCGCGGGTGAGACCGTGCTCCTTGCCGACCTCGGTCAGGGTGCGCTCGCGGCCGTCTTCGATGCCGTACCGCATCTTGATGATGGAGGCCGTGCGCTGGTCCAGGCGGCCGATCAGGTCGTCCAGCTCCTCGCTGCGCAGGAGGGTGAGGACCGACTGCTCGGGCGAGACCGCGGAGGTGTCCTCCAGCAGGTCGCCGAACTGGGTCTCGCCCTCGTCGTCCACCGACATGTTCAGCGAGACCGGGTCACGGGACCAGTCGAGGACGTCCGTCACGCGCTCCGGCGTCGAACCGAGCTCCGCGGCGATCTCCGCGGGCTCCGGCTCGCGTCCGTTCTCGCGGTTGAACTCGCGCTGGACGCGGCGGATGCGGCCCAGCTCCTCCACCAGGTGGACGGGGAGCCGGATCGTGCGGGACTGGTCGGCGATGGAGCGGGTGATGGCCTGGCGGATCCACCAGGTGGCGTACGTCGAGAACTTGAAGCCCTTGCGGTAGTCGAACTTCTCGACGGCACGCACCAGGCCGGCGTTGCCCTCCTGGATCAGGTCCAGCAGGGGCAGGCCGCTGCGCGGGTAGCGCCGGGCCACGGCGACGACCAGGCGGAGGTTGGAGCGGATGAAGATGTCCTTGGCCCGCTCACCGGCGGCGACCAGGGCCTCGAGCTCCTCGCGACTGGCGTCCGACGTGGACTCCTCCAGGCCGTCGAGGACCTGCCGCGCGAACACACCCGCCTCGATGGTCTGGGACAGCTCGACCTCCTTGGCGGCGTCGAGCAGCGGCGTACGCGCGATCTCGTCGAGGTACATGCCGACCAGGTCGCGGTCGGCGATCTCGCCGCCATGGGCGCGAACACTGCTTGCCGAGTCGACCGTCTCGCCGGTGGCGGACTGACGACGGGCGACGGCACGGGTTGCCATGCGTGCTCCCTTGCGATGGTGGGCTGGCGGGTGGTCCTGGTGGACGCTCGGCGCTCCGGGTCGGTATGGGACTCTCGTCTCAGGGACTCTCCTCGGGTGCCCTGCATCCGTGGGAAACAACGACTGGAATCCGGACAGAATTCCCAACCCGCCCCCCAATTTTTCTGATCATGCAGTACCCTGTTCCGCCACACGGGGAGGCGTGATGACGTCCGGACGTACAGAGGTGCAGGTCAGGCCGGGGGCCGAGGGAGATCTCGACGCCCTCACGGACATCTACAACCACTATGTACATGAGACGGCCATCACATTCGATACGGCGGTCTTCACGGCGGAAGAGCGCCGCCCTTGGCTGCTCTCCCACCCGGAAGACGGGCCGTACCGCCTGATGGTTGCCACGGACGCGGACTCACAGCGAGTTCTGGGGTACGCCACATCCAGTCCTTACCGGCCGAAGCCCGCGTACGCGACCTCCGTGGAGACCTCGGTGTACGTCGCCCCGGACGCCGGCCGGCGCGGCGTCGGCACGCTGCTCTACGAGGCCCTGTTCAAGGCCCTGGCCGAGGAGGACGTGCACCGCGCCTACGCCGGCATCGCCCAGCCCAACGAGGCCTCCGAGCGGCTGCACGCCCGCTTCGGCTTCCGGCACGTCGGCACGTACCGCGAGGTCGGCCGCAAGTTCGGCCGCTACTGGGACGTGGCCTGGTACGAGAAGGAACTCGGCTAGGGCCCGATCCGCCGGACCGGCCCCGAGCCGCGCCGGACGCCTCAGCCGAACTGCAGCGACCTCTTCGCCAGCCCCATCCAGAACCCGTCGATCACCGACTTCTCCACGTCCAGCTCGCCGCCCGCCTCGGCCGCGCCCATGGTGACGAAGAGCGGGGCGAAGTGCTCGGTGCGCGGATGGGCGTAGCGGCCGGCCGGGGCCTTGTTCAGGAAGTCCAGCAGGGTGTCCCAGTCGCGGGCCTCCAGGGTGCGCCGGCCCCAGTCGTCGAACTCGGCGGACCAGCTCGGCACGCCGCCGCCGGCGTGGCGCAGGGCGGCGAGGTTGTGGGTGAAGAACCCGGAGCCGATGATCAGCACACCCTCGTCGCGCAGCGGGGCGAGCTTGCGGCCGATGTCCATCAGGCGGACCGGGTCGAGGGTGGGCATGGAGATCTGCAGGACGGGGATGTCGGCGTCCGGGAACATCTCGACGAGCGGGACGTAGGCGCCGTGGTCGAGACCGCGGTCGGGGATGTCCTGGACCGGGATGCCCGGGGCACGCAGCAGCTTGCGCACGGACTCGGCGAGCTCCGGCGCGCCGGGGGCGGCGTACCGGACCCGGTAGTAGTGCTCGGGGAAGCCCCAGAAGTCGTAGACGAGGGGGACGGTCTCCACCGCGCCCAGCGCGAGCGGGGCCTCCTCCCAGTGGGCGGAGACCATCAGGACGGCCTTGGGGCGGGGCAGGCCGGCGGACCAGGCGGCGAGCTGGCCGGGCCAGATCGGGTCGTCGGCGAGGGGCGGGGCGCCATGGCTCAGGTACAGGGCGGGCATGCGCTCCCGCTCGACGGCGGGCGTCTCGTGCGGTGCGGCGGTCATGGTGGCGGCTCCCGGTCGTGCTCGGTCCACCCCTCAGGGTGCTTTAACTCTCAAGTTCTACTGTCAGGATACGCCCGACTTGTTCAAGTTTCAAGGACACGGCCCGTACAGTGGATGCATGAACACGGCAACGGAGTCCGCCGACCGGCACCGCTGGCTCACCGACGAAGAGCAAAGCGTCTGGCGCGCCTACCTGCACGCCACCACCCTGCTGGAGGACCACCTCGACCGGCAGCTGCAGCGCGACGCGGGCATGCCGCACATCTACTACGGCCTGCTCGTCGGCCTCGCCGAGGCCCCGCGCCGCCGACTGCGCATGACCGAGCTGGCCATGAGGTCGAAGATCACCCGCTCCCGCCTCTCGCACGCCGTCGCGCGCCTGGAGAAGAACGGCTGGGTGCGCCGCGAGGACTGCCCCTCCGACAAGCGCGGCCAGTTCGCGGTGCTCACCGACGCGGGCGCCGAGGTGCTGCGCCGCACCGCGCCCGGCCATGTGGCCGCCGTACGGCAGGCGCTGTTCGACCGGCTGACCCCGGAACAGCAGAAGACCCTCGGCGAGATCATGACGATCGTCGCCGAGGGCCTTCAGCCCGATGAAGCGGGTGCGGACCTGCCCTGGCTCCGCTGACCTCTCAGAGGCGGCCGGTCAGTGGGCCACCACCGGCACCGGCGCCTCCTCCTCGGCGCCCTCGCCGGAGGCCACCAGGGCGGACCCCGGCCGGCCGGCGTTGACGAAGGTGAAGGCGATCAGGGCGGCCAGGCCCAGGATGCCGACGGCGAACCAGATCGCCGTGCTGTAGCCGTGCACCATGCCCTGGAGCTTCACCAGCTCCTGCTGCGGCTCGGCGGCGGCACCGGCGATGTGGTCCCTGACGTACGACGTGGTCGCCGAGGCGGCGATGGTGTTCAGCAGGGCGGTGCCGATCGCGCCGCCCACCTGCTGCGAGGTGTTGACCATCGCGGAGGCCACACCGGCGTCCCGGGGCTGGACGCCCTGGGTCGCCAGGGACATGGCCGGCATGAACGCCGTACCCATGCCGAGGCCCAGCAGCACCATGGCGGGCAGCAGCAGGGTGACGTACGACGAGTCGATCTCCAGCTGGGTCAGCAGCAGCATGCCGAGGCTCGCGGCCAGGAAGCCCGGGCCCATCAGCAGCCGGGCCGGGACGCGGGTCATCAGGCGGGTGCCGATCTGGGTGGAGCCGGTGATCATGCCGGCCACCATCGGCAGGAACGCGAAGCCGGTCTTGACCGGCGAGTAGCCCTTCACGACCTGCAGGTAGTAGGTCAGGAAGAGGAACAGGCCGAACATGCCGATGATCGCGAGACCGAGCGAGAGGTAGATGCCGCCGCGGTTGCGGTCGGTCACCACGCGCAGCGGCAGCAGCGGCGCCTTGACCCGGGACTCGACGACGGCGAAGGCGGTCAGCAGCACCGCGGACGCGACGAACATCGAGACGGTGACGGCGTCGCTCCAGCCGTCGGACTCGGCGCGGGTGAAGCCGTAGACCAGGGCGACCAGGCCGAGGGTGGAGAGGAGGACGCCCGGGATGTCGAGCGGGTTGCGGTTGCGGCCGCCCTCGGGCTCACGGATGACGAAGTAGGCGCCGGCCGCGGCGATCACGGCGAACGGGATGTTCACGAAGAAGGTCCAGCGCCAGTCCATGTACTCGGTGAGGAAACCGCCGAGGATCAGGCCGACGGCACCGCCGCCACCGGCGATCGCGCCGTAGATGCCGAACGCCTTGGCGCGCTCGCCGGGGTTGGTGAACATCACGGCGAGCAGGGACAGCGCGGCCGGGGCGAGCAGCGCGCCGAACGCGCCCTGCAGCGCACGGGCGCCGAACATCATCGCGCCGCTGGTCGCCGCGCCACCGAGCGCGGAAGCGGCGGCGAAGCCGGCCAGGCCGGTGACGAAGGCCCGCTTGCGGCCCCACAGGTCGGCGATGCGGCCACCGAAGAGCAGCAGACCGCCGAAGGCGAGGGCGTAGGCGGTGACGACCCACTGCCGGTTGCCGTCGGATATGCCGAGGTCCGTCTGGGCGGACGGCAGGGCGATGTTCACGATGGTGGCGTCGAGGACGACCATCAGCTGGGCGAGCGCGATGAAGACGAGCGCTTTCCAGCGGTTGGCGTCACCGCTCGGTGCGGTGGTGCCGGGAGCCTTGCGGGCTGTTTCGGACATGGAGATACCCACTTCGGGACTTCGTGACGGAAAAATGCGAAAGAGAGGGTGCGGCTCGTCGGCGCGTCGTCGGTGACGGCCGGGAGCCTGGTGCGCGGTCATGGGGTGCGCCGCGTGGAGCGCGCCGCGTGGAGGTGGACTCGGATCGGGGGCCGAACTGATCGGTGCGGGGTCAGGGCCGGCGCAGCTCCTCGATGGTCACGGCCGTACCGGGCAGGACGGAACGGGCCGGGGCCCGCAGGCCGTCCAGGAAGAGCTGCAGATGGCGGTGGACGAAGCGGTCACCCTGCACACAGTCCGTCCCGGCCGGCGGCCGGCTGAGCTGGGCCACGACGACCAGCAGGTCGCCCACGCCCACGTCCGGACGGAGCCGGCCCGCCTCCCGGGCCCGGCGCATGACCTCCTCGACGAGCCGCTCGACGCGCTCGCGGGCGGCCACCAGGTCGGGGTGGTCCTTGTGGAAGGTGCTGGAGACCATCGGGCACAGCGCGCTGATCCGCTCGTCGGCGGCGGTGTGCACGAAGTGCTCCAGGGCGGTGAAGGCGTCCCCGCTCTCCGCCAGGGCCAGCTCGGCCGCCTCGGCCGTGCGGTCCATCACGGAGCAGACGACCTCGCGCACGAGCGCGTCGCGGTCGGGGAAGTTGCGGTACACCGTGGCATTGCCGACGCCGGCCCGGCGGGCGATCTCGTCGAGCGGCACGTCCGGGCCGTCCTCGACGAACATCTCCCGGGCGGCGGCGACGATCCGCTCCCGGTTGCGCAGGGCGTCGGCGCGCGGCCGGGTCACCTTCCGCGCGGGGGTGGCGGTCTGCACGGCGTACTCCTCGAGTGGTTCTCGGTTGCGGGGCGATCCGGGGAGGCAGTCCCCGTTTCGCTCGGACACAGGTCTAAACGGGGAGACGTTCCCCGGTTATTTCCCACCCGTCGAAGGAATTGCTGTGACCTGAACCACACCTGCCCGACGGGGGATTCACCCCCGCCCGCACCCCGATTCCCACGATCGGTCTCCTCCAGCGCGCGCCCGCCGCCCGGTCGACTCAGGGTGATCGCAAGGGTGCAGCCGGACACCGGCGGCTGCCGTGGAGCGGAAGGTCACCGCATGCAGCCGCTGTCGCCGCGCCGCCGCATACGCCCCCGCCGCCGCCGTCCCCACCGCATACGCCCGCGCCGCGTGGCCGCCCTCGGCGCCGTGACCGTCCTGACCCTCGCGGTCGGCACCTCGGCCGGGGCCGGACATCTGGCGGCGCCCACCACCGCCGGGCCGATCGGCCTGGCCCGCTCCTCGGCCCTCTCCCCCTGCATGATCCGCGGCGGCCCGGACGTGCAGATGACGGAGGGCATACCCACACCGCCCGGGTACTCCCGCTCCACCGGCACGGTGCACGCCCTCACCCTGATGGTCGACTTCCCCGACGCGCCCGGGCAGGGCAGCGCGATGGACCGCTTCCACGAGTTCTTCCCGAAGACCCAGGAGTGGTTCCGCAAGGCGTCGTACGGCCGCCTCGACTACCGCCCGGAGACCCCGGTCACCGACTGGCTGCGGATGCCGAAGCCCTTCAGGTCGTACGGCATCGAGCGCGGCGCCCCCTTCGACCCCGGCTACCGGCAGCTGGTCCAGGATCTCGTGGCCGCCGCCGATCCCGAGGTCGACTTCCGCTCGTACGACCTGCTGAACGTGCTGGTCACCCCGAACGCCGGGCCCTCCGCGCTGGACACGGTGCTGTCCGTGACGTTCGCCGGCAACCCCGACGCCCCGGTCGCCGACGGGGTCCCCGTGGCCAACGCGTCCTTCGTCTACTCCCGGCAGGACGACGGCTCCGGCTCCTACGACCGCACCGGCTACCGGGTCCTGCCGCACGAGAACGGCCACACCTTCGGGCTGCCCGACCTGTACACGCCGGAGGGCGGGGGCGCGGTGGGGCACTGGGACATCATGAGCGAGGACTGGGGGGCCAACAACGATCTGCTGGGCTGGCACAAGTGGAAGCTGGGCTGGCTGGACGCCGGCCAGGTGAGCTGCGCGGCGGCCCGGGGCAGCGTGACGTACACGCTGACACCGCTGTACCGTCCGGGCGGCGCGAAGCTGGTGCTGGTGCCCGTCAACGCCCGTACGACGTACGCGCTGGAACTGCGCGCCCCCGGCGGCAACGACGAGGCGGTGTGCGCGCCGGGCATCCTCGTCTACCGGGTCGACGCCACGGTGGACACCGGACGCGGCCCCGTCACGGTCTACGACGCCCACCGGGCCAGCGGCGGCTGCACCCGCACCCCGAACGTCCAGACAGAACTCTCCGACGCCCCGTTCACTCCCGGGGAGAGCTTCAGGGACGCGGGGCATGGCATCACGGTGCAGGTGCTGGGGGTGGACGGGGAGGGGGACTATCGGGTGCGGGTGATGCGGGGGTAGGGGCGCCCGGTGGCCCCCGGCCCGGGTGTTGGGGCGGCCGGTGTTCGCCGGCCCGGCTGTTGGGGGCTGCCGGTGGCCCCCGGCCCGGGTGTTGGGGCAGCCGGTGTCCCTGGCGCGGCTGTTGAGGGCAGCCGGTTTCCCACGGCCCGGCTGTTGGGGGCAGCCGGTGGTCCCCGGCCCGGCTGTTGGGGGCAGCCGGTGGTCGCCGGCCCGGCTGTTGAGGGCGGCCGGTTTCCCCCGGCCCGGCTGTTGGGGGCGGCCGGTGGTCGCCGGCCCGGCTGTTGAGGGCGGCCGGTTTCCCCCGGCCCGGCTGTTGGGGGCGGCCGGTGCTCGCTGGCCCGGCTGTTGGGGCAGCCGGTGTCCCCGGCGCGGCTGTTGAGGGCAGCCGGTGGTCCCCGGCCCGGCTGTTGAGGGCAGCCGGTGGTCCCCGGCCCGGCTGTTGAGGGCAGCCGGTGGTCCCCGGCCCGGCTGTTAGGGGCAGCCGGTGGTCCCCGGCCCGGGTGCCGCAGGCGGCCTGCGGGCGGCCGTGCCGACGGGCGGTTTACCTTGGGCGTGCCCGTATGCCGTACTCGGAGAGCCGATGTCCGCGATGACCGCACTGGATGACGTGGCCGGGCCGCCGGCCGAGGCGGTCGCGCCGTTGATGCGCGGGATCGCCGTACTGCGGCGGCTGACCGAGGCGGGCGGGACGCTCAGCCCGAGCGCGCTGGAACGGGCCACCGGGCTGGCGCGGTCCACGGTCGACCGGATCACCGCCACGCTGACCCGCATGGGATACGTCCGCCTCGACGGCCGGGACGTCGTCCTCACCCCCCGCGTGATGGAGCTGGGCAACGCCTATCTGGCCGCCCTGCGCCTGCCCGCGCTGCTCGACGCCCGTGCAGACGCCCTCGCCGAGGAGCTGGACGAGTCGGTGTCGCTCGCGGTCGCCGACCTGGACGGCATCCGTTTCATCCACCAGGCCACGCGCCGCCGCGCGATGTCCGTGAGCTTCCGCATCGGCGACCTCCTCCCGGCCGAACGCACCGCGCCGGGCCCGCTGTTCGCGGCCGAGTGGACCGAGGCGGAGTGGGCGCGGTGGCGCGCCCGCCGGGCCGCCGACCCCGAGGACGGCGCCTTTCCCGCCGTACCGCCGCGTCCCGCCTCGACGGCCGACGACTTCGAGCAGCGGGCGGACCGGGCCCGCCAGGACGGCTGGGCCCTGGACGACCAGCTCATCGAGCCGGGCCTGGTCGCCGTCTCCGTGCCCGTGCGGGATCCGGCCACCGGCCGGGTCGCGTGCGTGGCGAGCGTCGTCAGCCACACCAGCCGGCACCCGGCCGCCGGCCTGCGTACCGCCCTGCTGCCCCGCCTGCGTACGGCGGTGGCGGCGATGGAGGCCGACCTGCGCGAGGCCCCCCCGTCCAGTCCCGGCCCGGCGCCCTCGGGCCTGGCGACCTGGACGACGGAGTCCAAGCACGAGCTGGGCCGGGAGTTCGTCGAGTCCCTGGCGCGCGGACTGACCGTGCTCACCGCGTTCGGCGAGGCCCGTTCCGCACTGCCGCTGACCGAGGTGGCCCGGGCGACCGGCCTGGCCCGCGCCACGGCCCGCCGGGCGCTGATCACGTACGAGCACCTGGGCCTGGTCGCCCCGGGCCCCGACCCCCGTACCTTCACCCTCACCCCCCGCGTCCTGGACCTCGGCTTCCCGCCGCTGTCCCGCACGACCCTGCCCCGCCTGGCCGAGCCGCACCTGCGCGCCCTCGCCGGGCGGCTGCACGAGCCGGCCGCGCTGGCGGTGCTGACCGGTGACGGCACGGAGATCCAGTACACCGCCGGGGCGGGCGCGAGCCGGGTGCTGACCGTGGACATCGCGGTGGGCGCACGGCTCCCGGCCGCTTCGACGTCCCTGGGCCGCGTGCTTCTCGCCGACGCCGGCACCGGCACCATCGAGCGGCCTCTGCCCCCGGTGCTCGCCGAGGTCCGCGCCCGGGGCTACGCCCTGGCCGACGAGGAGCTGGAGTCGGGCCTGCGCTCCGTCGCCGTGCCCGTACGGGACCGGGCCGGCCGGGCGGTCGCCGCCGTCAACGTCGCCACCCACGCGGCCCGCCGGACCATGGAGGACTGCGTCCACGACCTCCTGCCCGCCCTGCGCGCCACCGCCGACCGCATCGAGACCGACCTGCACACGGCCTCCCGCTTCACGAGGGTCCCGCTGTCCTGAGAAGTCCGACGGCATCGCGGGTAGTCGGCAGGCAGACACGCACATCCGTCGATCTGGAGGGTCCCGTCATGGCCGTACAGGTCACCTGTCGCCGGGTCTACGAGGAGACCTCGTCCGAGGACGGCAAGCGGGTGCTCGTCGACCGGGTCTGGCCACGCGGCATGCGCAAGGAGGACGCGCACCTGGACGAGTGGCTGCGCGACGTCGCCCCGTCCAGCGAACTGCGCCGCTGGTACGGCCACGAGCCGGCCAAGTTCGACGAGTTCCGCCGCCGCTACCGCGCCGAACTGCGCGACGCCGGGCACCGCGAGGCGGCCGGGCATCTGCGCGAGCTGGCCGCCCACGACCGGGTCACGCTCCTGACCGCCACCAAGGACGTGGAGCACAGCCAGGCGGCTGTCCTGGCGGAGTGGCTGGCCGGACGCTCGCGTTCCTGAGGCCCATGACCCGCCGACCGGCCCTGAGCCGCTCACCGGCTCTGAGCTGCTCACCGGCCCGGTATGCGCAGGGCGAGCACGGCGACATCGTCGTCGAACACCCGACCGCGCCCGGCGACCAGTTCCCCGCACTGCTCCTTCAGCGGCGCCGTGGCCAGACGGGAGGCGTGCTCGGCGACGGCGCGCAGACCGGTGTCGATGTCCTGGCCGCGGCGCTCCACCAGCCCGTCGGTGAAAAGCACCAGCGTGCTCCCGGGCGGGAGCGCATGCCGGTGGTTGAACCGGGGGACGGACGGATCGATACCGACCGGGATGCCGTGCTGCACGGGGGCGAGGTAGCGCGCGCCGCCGTCCGCGCCCACGAGCAGCGGGGGCGGGTGCCCGGCGTTGCTCCACCGGAAGGTCCACGCGCCGTCTGCGGCCTGTTCGACGCGGCCGAGGACCAGCGTGGCCGTCGGTGGATCGTCGAACAGGGTCAGGGCGCGGTCCAGCTTGGAGACGATCAGACCGGGCGGCCCGCCGTGGTCGTACGCCAGGGCGCGCAGCATGTTGCGGATCTGCCCCATCAGCGGCGCCGCCTCGACGTCGTGGCCGGTGACGTCACCGATCACGACGAACGTGGCGCCGTCGGGCAACACGAAGGCGTCGTACCAGTCCCCGCCGAGTTTCGGCAGCTCGGAGGCCGGCTGGTAGTGCGCCACGGCCTCGAGGCGGCCCAGGTCGGGGAGGGTGGGCAGCATACGGCGCTGGAAGTGCTCGGCGGCGCGCTTGAGGCGCTGATAGAGGCGCGCGTTCTCGATGCTGATGCTCGCGGCGCTGGCCACGGCGGTCAGCAGCGCCTCGTCGTCCTCGGTGAAGGCCGTGCCGTCCCGCTTGTCGGCCACGTAGAGGTTGCCGTAGACGTTCCCGCGGACGGTCAGCGGGACGCCCAGCAGCGTCGTCATGACCGGATGCTCGGCCGGGAAGCCGACGGAGCGCGGGTCGGCAAGGATGTCCGCCACGCGCAGCGGCCGCCGGTCCGCGATCAGACCGCCCAGCAGCCCGTGCCGCTGCGGCAGCCCCATGGCCTGACACAGCCCCGGATCGTCCATCCCGACCGTGATCAGATCGATGAAGTCCCCACCCTCCCCCATGACCCCGAGCGCCCCGTACCGCGCCCCGATCAGCTCGGTGGCCGCCGCCACGATGTGCTGCAGCACGGCCCGGGCGTCGTAGTCGGCACTGATCGCCACGACCGCGTCCAACAGGTGCCCGATGCGCTGCGGATCGAGCACGGAGACCCGCGCTTCCGTGGCGGGGGCGGGCGTCGGCGGTTCCGTGCTCGGCTTGGCCGTCGGCGGCTCCGGGCCTGGCTCGGGCATCCCCGGTTCCGTGGCGGGGGTGGGCGTCGGCGGCTCCGTGCTCGGCTTGGGCGTCGGCGATTCCGTGCTTGGCTCGGGCGTCCCCGTTTCCGTGGCGGGGGTGGACGTCGGCGGCTCCGGGCTTGGCTCGGGCATCCGCGCTTCCGTGGCGGGATCGGGCGTCGGCCCTTCCGTGCCTGGCTTGGGCATCCCCGCTTCCGTGGCGGGCGTGCGGGACGGGGCACCGGGCAGCGGGGACCGGTGCGCGGACTCGCCGTCCGGCCACTGCCGCGGATCGCGCGCCATGCGAGCCTCCCGGCGCCGTCGGGTGGGGTGATCGGGTCACCGTTTCGGGTTCCCTGTTCTCGGGTCTCTGTTCCCAGTAGCGCTGAACACACGGCACACACCACACACCCCACACACCGCAGGTCACTGAGGCCCGGCCTCACGGGCCCCGACCAGAAAGGGCAACCGAGCCATGCAGAAACTCTCCCTGGACGCCAAGGCCCGCGAGCATCTGGAGAAGGCCGCGGCCTCCTCCACCGGCCGCAGCGCCGAGACCCTCTACGGCGGCCACGAGCACACCTTGCGCCAGACCCTCATCGCTCTGCGGGCCGACACCGAACTGGCGGAACACGAGAACCCCGGCGAGGCGACGATCCTGGTCCTGCGCGGCAGGGTGCGGCTGCGCAGCGGCGAGGACACCTGGGAGGGCATGACGGGCGACCTCCTCATCGTCCCGCCGGCGCGCCACAGCCTGTACGCGCTCGAGGACGCGGCGGCACTGCTGACGGTAGCGAAGCAGGGATAGGAGGAGACGACCCGGCCAGCCAACCGCCTCCGCCTGTCCGTGGACCTCAAAGCCCAGGCCCAGCGACCGTGCCCCCAGCCTGACGCACCAATAACCCCTCACCACCGCCCCGCACAGATCCGCTACCCTGTCAGAGACCGCCCCCGCGGCGGTCCACCCTTGCCACAGCGCGGGCACCTACTCACCGAGTAGCAACCACCCACGCCCGACGCAAGGCCCCGCCTTCGTAGCTCAGGGGATAGAGCACCGCTCTCCTAAAGCGGGTGTCGCAGGTTCGAATCCTGCCGGGGGCACCAGTCAAAAGGCCCCGGACCGATCATGGTCCGGGGCCTTTGACATCTACTTCTGACATCAACGGGGTCGGTCACTGACGAGCGCGTCGCCTCCTGAGCAGCCGGTCCATGTGGCTCATGGCCTCGCGCTGCGTGTCCTGGACGACGTGCGTACACACGTCCGTAGAGGACCCCACGGCGGCGCTGCATCTGCTGGCGGACGTAGAGCACCCGGTTGTCGAGGTCGACGTCCGACCAGCGAAGCCCGACGATCTCTCCCCGGCGCAGCCCCATGGCGATGGCGAGCACGAAGGCCGGTTGAGCGGATCGGTGCGGGCGGCGGCGAGGAAGTCGAGTTGAGGAACCGGCGCACATCAGGAGATTTACCTGCACCCCGACGACGCCGAACGAGTAGCCCAGTCACTGCTACGAGCAGCCGAGCACAGCCGGCGCATCACGGAGGCCCGAAGCTCGGGAACTGATCAAAGCTCCAGCCCGAGCGTGTCGGATCCCAACTGATGACTGACGTTCTGGTCCCAGGTGATGCGTGACGGAGGGCCTAGGGGTTATGCCGCCTCCAGCTACCCTCTGGTCATGGAGGAGGACTGCCCCCTTGTACGCGACGTCTTCCCGGATCTCGTCGCAGAGCTGATCACTCTCCTGGAGAGCGAAGGAGAACGTGAGCTAGCCATCGGTGCGTGGGATCTTCGTCTGGTTGACGAGTGCCGCTGCGGCGATGGCTTCTGCCAGAGCTTCCAAACTGCAGCTCATCCGCAGGGACAGCCATACGGCGCCGGCCATCGGTGCGTGCCGCTCTTGCCCGCGCGAGGCATGCTGTGCCTGGACGTCGTGGATGGCCGGATCATGTACGTCGAAGTACTCGATCGGCCACCCATGCACCGTCATAGTGAGCGGTCCTGAGGTCGGTCCCGCAATCGACAACCCCACCAGCGCAGCGACTGAGTTACAACTTCCTCTACTGGTTGGATGGAGGGGGCGCCGCCGCCGACTGCGGGGTCCATCGTGGCGGATGCTGGGGGGGCTCCCATCCCGCCCGCCATCGACCCAGGCAGAACCGAGCAGGGGTGGTGGGGTGTTGAGGTTGACCGAGGCGCTGACGTGCGACGGCCGGGCCTTCCAGTCTGGAGAGCCCCGCCGTCGGCGTGCAGTTCGGGATCAGGGGTCGATGTCACCGAGATCGCGCGTCAGGATGTCGGTGCCGTTTTGCTGGATGTGCAGCACCACATCGTTGTAGGTCAAGCCGATGAGGTGCACGGTCCAGTTGCCGTTGGGGCAGACCTCCCTGGCCGAGGGGGTCTCGGGCGGCTGGATGGTGACGTTCGTGAAGGTGATCTGGCCGTTGCGCGGCCGGATGGTCTGGATGGGACCGACCACGTTCTGGAACTCGGTTCCCTGGCCCGGAGCGACGTTGCCGCCGCGGTTGACGCACACGTACTCCGCCTCGACGGAGGAAGCCGTGAGGAACGCGCCGGTGGGGGCGTTGCCGAGGCCGGCAGCCTTGCCGCTGCACTGCAGCCCGGCGGTGAGGCTCTTCGTACAGGTGACGTTGCCGATGAAGTGGGGGCTCTGCGCGGTGGCTGTGGTCACGGCGGCCGTGGTGGCCGCCACCGTCAGCAGCGCAGCGCTGAAAGCACGTCGCATGGGTTCTCCGTTGTGCCGTGTGACACGGATGAGAGGGCTTCTCGCCGTCGCCGTCGAGCGTCGGCGCGTCATCCGTGTCACGCCGGAATCTGGTGCATGCACAGATTGCAACGTGTGGAGTACACAGAGATACCGCCAGGCGCTATAAGGCCTAAAATCTGCCCGCCATGGTTCTCCTGCTTCAACCTCAACGGAACTCGCTCGGGCTCCACAGCTGGAGGCGCACTGCGTCTCAGTTTCCGTCCCATTCAGCCCCGTTCACGGCCGTTCAGACCAAGTCACGGCGCATCCCTCGCATCGGCGGCCAGCCGACCATGAACGCAGGTGAACGCCCATGCATGGCACCCCACGAGCCACCAACAGACTTGGAAAGCGTGCGCCCCAAGCAACCTCCTTGGGACGCCGTGCACCGCTGCGCGGAGTCGTGCGCCTTCCACAGAGGACCTGCGCCCGGCAATCCTGCACCGGTCCGCACAACGGTCGGGACCGGGGGTGGGAGACGTGACTCGTACGCAGTCCAGGTGTGGAGCGCTCACGGAGAAGGGCACTCGGTGCCGGCGGCTGGCGATGATCGGGGCGTCGCGGTGCAACCTGCACCGTGGCGAGTGGTCGTCGTACACCATCGAGAAGCGCAAGGAAGCCGAACGCAAGGCGAAGACACGCAAGCGTCGCAAGTGACCCCAACCTGTGTGGGGTGACATCCATGGCTGACATGAACGACAGAGGACAGCCGCGGCACGGTGCGGTCTGACACGACCACGGCCGCCCCGCGCGGGACGGGTGGACAGACGGTCAGACCGAACTCACAAAGCGGCGGCGTTCGGTAGGCGGCCAGTAGTGCTTCGTTAGGCTCTGGATCTGCTGGGTGGCAGGGGGCGGCCGCAGGTGGTGCAGGTGCCGGTCCAGCACCTCAGCAGGTTCTGAAGGACGTCGAGGAGCGCGGTCTGCTCCATGGTGACCACCCTGCGCGATGCCGCGCTCGCCGCACCGGACGATCCCTTCCCGCAGGCCGCGATGGCTCTCTGCTCGCGGACGGTGTTCCGGCTGCTGCTGCGCCACGGCCCACAGCTGTCCCTACAACGCCCCGAGCCCATCGTCCCGTTGACGCTGTTCTTCCTTCAGGACTGCCGGTGGCTGCGCTCCGGGGCGGCCCTGCTGATGCAGCTCGCCTTGTGGCGCATGCCCGCGGCCGAGGGCGACACGGCCCGGGTCGCGGCCGTCTTCCGCGCCCTGGACGAGGAACTGCCGCGCCCCCGTACGCTGCGGTCGCAGGGCGGCACGGGCCTGCTGCTCTCCCTGGACGGCATATTGCACTCGGCGAGGCTGCTGGGCGTCCCCGGACCGGCGAACGAGTCCCATTCCGCGACGAGTCAAGCGAGCTCGGCAGCGCGTACGAGAGTTGCCGTCAGCACGTAGATCGTCTACCGATCTGACATCACCAACTTGGCGTACGGCGGTGGCTGCAGCCGTTCCCGGCTGTCGATCCAGCGGAACAGGAGTTCCGCGAGTGGTGCGGGAACTGGGGACGGGGGCTCGCCGAGCCGGAGGAAGGCCTGCTGGTCGGCGCGGGCGATGTCGTCCAGCGTGAGGCGGACGACGCGGCTGAGCGGACCCCGCCCCGGGCACAGCCGGGGCGGATGGGCCGGCGTGGCGGTCAGGTCAGGTCAGGTCGCCGTCCGGCCACTGGGACAGCGGGACGAGCTCGCCGGCCACGCGGGTGACGGTGGTGCCGGGCGGCATGAAGGAGTCGAAGTCGATCCGCGGGTCGCCGATGTCGACGGTGACCAGCAGCAGGTACTGGTTCAGCTGGGACCACACGTCCCCGCCGAACAGTTCCACCTTCGAGACGTTGCCGGAACGGTGGGGCGGCTGCGCCGGCAGAGCAGCGAGATGGGGCGAAACGGCGTCCAGGAAGGCCTGCCGGGCCTCCTTCTCCTGCTCCATCTCCTCGTCGGTGGGACTGCTTCCGTCGCCCGTGACCTCGATACCGGTGGGGGGCGCGATGATGCGAAACACGGTCACCATCAGTGGGAACTCCGAACGTTCAGGGATCGACCGCCACACGGGACGTGACCCGCGGGCGCTCCGGTCCGCGAGCGGACGACAGCGGACCGGGCGGCGTCGGGCACGCCGCAAGGCCTGTCCGGCAATGCTGGCGCATCCAGCCTGTACCGCCTGGTCGGCACGCCCAGCGGCCTGCCGAGTCGCCCCAAGGGACCACGGCGAGCCGCTTGGGGCTGGTCCCGGCAGCGGCTCGCGCTCCGGGGTTTCTTCCCCAGGGACGGCCCCTGCTCGGCCTCGGGCTCCTCGTCCGGGGCCGCTTGGGTGAGCGGGCGGGGAGTTGATCTCCCGGACGTCTCCCAACACGGCACGCCGTCCTGCGCGCGCTCACGACATCGGCGTACGCCGAAGGCCGAGAACGCGGCGCGGCTCCCGTCGCGGGTGTCGTGGGGCAAGGATGACGGGTCATGACGATCGTGTTCCGGGTCCCTGCCAGTGGTGCGGAGCGGGTGGGGTTCGCCTACTCGCCGACGATGGAAGCCGTACTGAGTCTTCATGTGCTGGTGGAGCCCAAGCACCACCCCGTCCAGCACGGCTGGGTGCGTGCGATGCGCAAGCTGTCCCCGGCGTTGAAGCGGGAGATCGAGGTGTTCTCCTACGCGGTGCGCTCGTACTTCCCCGAGTTTCTCTTTCCGCAGCCGACCGGCGGACTGGCGGACTTCGCAGACGAACTGGCCGGCTTGCGCGGGGCGGATCCGGAACTGGTCCGCCTCGAGTTCGCCGTCCCCCTGCTCACGCCCTGGCCGGGCGGCGGCAAGGCCAGGGATCCACACGTGCTGGACGAACCGGAGGTACGCGCCCTGTTGCGGGAGCGCCTCGTACGGGAAAGCGACGAAGCGGTGGCCGCGATGCTCCTCGACGATCCCCGCGCGCTGCTCGAACGGTTCCTGAGCATGCTGGAGCGCTACTGGCGGGAGGCGTTCGAGGAGGAATGGGCACGGCTCGAACCCGAACTCGCCGCCGGCGTCAGTGAGGCCGGACACCAGATCGAGCAGCGCGGCCTGTACGGGATGCTCCGTGGCCTGTGGCCGGAGGTGCGCAGCGACCGGCAGGCCGAGCGCTTCTGGCTGGAGCGGCCGCACGACCACGAGGTCGCCATCGGCCCGGACGACACTTTCGTGCTCGCCCCCAGCGCCTATGTGTGGCCGCACGTACGCGTCAACTGCGACGGTCCGTGGCCCCTCGGGCTCGTCTTCCCCGTCTCCTCGATCGTCCGGGAGGCCCGCCCGAGGATTCCACCGACCAGGCTCGTCGGCACACTCCGCGCGCTCGCCGACGACACCCGGCTGCGCGCCCTGCGCCTGCTCGCCGAACGCCCGCGCAGCACCCAGGAGTTGGCCCCGCTCGTCGGCGTCAGCGAGGCCGCCCTGTCCAAGCACCTGCGGGTGCTGGCGGACGCGGGCCTGCTGGAGCGCCGCCGCGAGGGCTACTACGTCCTGTACCGGCTTGCGCCCGGGCAGGTGGCGGGCCTGACCCCCAGCCTGGAAAGCTTCCTGCACGGCGACGGCGGGGGGACTGCGGACGACTGATTAGCCATCTGCCTAATAAGTCGATCAGCCCCCCGGCGGGACCCGACAGTGGCCGCATGTCACTGCTGAAGGACCGAAACTTCCTGCTTCTCTTCGCCGGCCAGGGGATCTCACGCTTCGGCGACGGCCTGTACACCGCCGCGACCGCCTGGCTGGCCTGGTCACTGACGAAGGACCCCACGGCCGTCGCCGTGGTGAGCGTCTGCGCGTTCGCGCCCGCGTTCGTGGCCACCTTCGTCGCCGCCTCGTACGCCGACCGCCGCGACCGCCGGAAGCTGATGATCGTCACTGACCTGGCCCGGGTCGCCGTGGTGGCCGTGGCTTCGGTCCTGCTCGCCCTCGATCTGCTGAACCTGCCCCTGCTGGTGGCGACCACGGCGCTGCTGGCGCTGATCGGCGCCCCGTTCGCCCCGGCCCGCAACGCCATCGTCACGCAGATCGTGCCGGACGACCGCCTCCAGCACGCCAACGGGCTGCTGCAAGTCGCCTTCCGAGCCGCCTTCTTCGTCGGCCCGCTCGTGCTCGCGCCGCTGCTGGCCTTCGGCTCGCTGCAGTCGGCGCTGGTGGTGAACGGACTCACCTTCCTGGGCTCGGCGGCCGCCGTGGCCGCCATCCGCGTGTCCCGCCCCGCCCCGACCAGCGGTCGGACGGGGTTGTGGTCCGATCTCAGCGCCGGGCTCAGGGCCGTGCGGGCCGCTCCCGACGTACTCGTGGTCATAGTGACCTTCGTGCTCGCCCTCGCCCTGACCAACGGTTTCCTGACCGTCGGACTTGTCGCGGTCGTGGGACAGGGCGGCCAGTACGGCCTGCTGCTCGGCGTCGCCGGGGTCGCCGAAGTGGTGGGCGCCCTGCTCCTGGCCGGCCTGCGCATCCGCAGGCTCGCACGGGCCGCCGTGCTGGCGTGGGCCCTGCTCGGGATCTTCCGGGCTCCGCTGGGAACGGTCACCTCCCATGCCGTGGCGGCGGTTCTCCTGACCGCGACGGGGCTGGCCTCGGCCCTCACGGACATTCCCTTGATCGCACTGGTGCAGCAGCGCATACCGAGCCCTCATCTGGCGAAGGCGCTGGGCCTGTGGGAGGCCGGGGTGGCAGGAGCCCTGGCGATCTCCCCCTTCGTGGCCTCGACCGCCATCACCCTCGCCGGAGTCGCGAACGCCTTCCTGCTCTCGGGAGCCGCCGTTGTCGTCCTGGCCGTGACCGCCACGCTCACCCTCGCAGGCGTCGGCGCACGGCAGCCCGGTCGGGAGCCCTTCGCCACGGCCGACGGCACGGCAAGCGTCGCGGCGACGGAAGAGACAGCGGTGATCACGGCCGGACCGGAGTGACGGCGCGGATCAAGGGCCCGCGACCTGGGACGGCGACGCCGGCATGCCGGGCATGAGGTGAACCGCGATCCACGATCGGAGGGAGTTGCGACAGGTGTCGACGAGGCCCGGGAGCGGTGCGGACGCTCCACGAGCGAGCTCGACGGGCGCGGGAGCTGGACCTTCCGTAGATTGAAGAGCAAGCGACTGGCTGTGGAATGCGCATGGCACCGAAGATCGACTACCCAGGGGTGTTCGCCGCCCTTCCGAGCCCGTGCCTGGTGCTCGGCACGGACCTGGTGATCGCCGACGCCAATCCGGCCTTCTGCGAGGTGACCGGACGAAGCCGCGCCGAGCTGATCGGGCAGTACCTCTTCGACACCTTCCCGAACAACCCCGCCGACCCGGAGGCCGACGGGGTGCAGACGCTGAAAGCCTCACTGCACCGCGTCCTGTCCACCGGCCACACCGATCACATGGCGCTGCAGAAGTACGACATCCCGGTCCCCGGCAACCCCGAGGTGTTCAAGGAGCGGTGGTGGACCGCGATCAACGTGCCCGTCCCCGGCCCGGACGGAAAAGTCGCCTGGATCATCCACCGGTCCGAGGACATGACCGACGTCATCCGCGCCCGCCGCACCGCGCACCAGCCCGCGGTCAGCCCCGGCCGGGAAGCGGCCATGGAAGCCGAGCTGTACGCCCGGGCGCGGCAGCTGCAGCAGCTGAACGAGGAACTGCGGCAGGCCCACGCCCGTGAACGGCGCGTCGCCGTCGCCCTCCAGGAAGCCATGCTCCACTCCCCCGACCTGGCCCGGCACCCGAACATCGCCGTGCGCTACCTGCCCGCCACCGGATCACTGAACGTGTGCGGCGACTGGTACGACACGGTCGACCTGCCCGGGGACCGCTTCACCGTCACGGTCGGCGACGTGGTCGGCCACGGCCTGACGGCCGCCACCGTCATGGGCAGGCTCCGCAGCGCACTGAGCGCCGCCACCCGCACCGTCCACGGCCCCGCCCAGGCGCTGGAGGTCCTGGGGCTGTACGCCCGCTCGGTCGAGGGAGCCCTGGCCGCCACCGCCGTACAGGTCCTCGTCGACTGCCACAGCCACCTGCTCGTCTACAGCAGCGCCGGCCACCCCCCGCCCGTCCTGCTGCACCCGGACGGCTCCTGCGAGCTGCTCTGCCAGGCCACCGACCCACCGCTGGGCGCCCGCCCCGAACACGTCCCCCGCCCCCAGGCCAACCTGACCTACGCCCCCGGCGACACCCTCCTCCTCTACACCGACGGCCTGATCGAACGCCGCGGTGAGGACATCGACGCCGGCCTGACCCGCCTGACCTCCACGCTCGCCACCTGCACCGAGTTCGGCGCGGAACACCTCGCCGACGCCCTCCTCGCCCGCCTCGGCCTCGCCAGCGGCGCCGACGACGACATCGCCATGGTCGTCGTCCGCCTGGGCCGAACGACCCGACCGCATTGATCGGCCGATGCCGGCGTCGTGTCCACGCCGGAGCCGCCGATGGGGGGTGTGGCTCGAAAGAATCTGTACGATGCGTGCGCCCAGGGGCTCTTGCCGGGAAACCTCCCGCGGGGCCCTTCTTCTCATCGTGGGGGATACACATGCGCATACGCGCTTCGGTCGCCGCTCTGTCCGGCTCCCTGGTTCTCTCTTCTGCTCTGGTGTCTCCCGCCGCCGCGCAGGCGCACGCGGGGCCTGCGGACACTGACGACACGACGATCACGAAGGTCGTCGTCAACGGGGGCAAGGACATCGTGCTCGGCACCTCCGCACAGAAGTCGTTCACCGCCACGGTGACCGCGACCGACCCGGACGGTGTCGACGGTGGCTGGGTCGCCCTGTGGCACGGCACCTCCTTCGACGAGCAGGGCAGGGACGGGGTCCTGCTGCCCGCCGAGGAGGGATCCGGGTCATGCGTGGCGGCCGATCTCCAGACGTCGACGTGCACGGTCCACTTCACCGTGACGCCGAAGACCGACATGACCACGAACTCCTATGCGGGCACCTGGCACGCGTACGCCATCGCGTACGGCCGCCAGGGCGGTTCCGTCAACGACGGATACGCCGGCTCCGTGCACATCAAGCGCAACACCACACTGACCGCGGATGCCTCGCCCGAGCCGGTGGTCCACGGCCGGACCATCACGGTGAAGGGCACGCTCACCCGCGCCAACTGGGAGACCCACGCGTACGCGGGCCTGAGCAACGTGTCGGTGAAGCTCCAGTACCGCAAGTCGGGCACCAGCACGTACACGACCATCAAGACCGTCACCAGCGGCTCCGGCGGAGCGGTCAAGGCCACCACGACCGCGACGGGCGACGGGTACTACCGCTTCTCCTACGCGGGTACGACGGCCACCGACGCCGCGACGTCTCCCAGCGACTTCGTCGACGTCCAGTAGGCACCCGGGACCCGCTCCCGGGACCCGCTCCCGGGACCGGGGACACGGGAGCGGGGAAAGGGGCAGAGGGCGGAGCCGGCGGACCGGAGGGATTCATTGGGCCCTGCTGTTCCTCAGCCCCTTTCGGCCGGAGAGGGAGCGCGTCACTTCCAGATGGACGCGAGTTTCCACGCCTGGAGGCGGGTGAGTTCGGCGGTGCCGTTGTCGGCGAAGAGGTCGACGCCGGTGGCGGCGGGGTCGGGGAAGATCTGGTCGGTGAGGACGACCTGTTCACCGCGGGCGTTCTGGGCGTAGACCTCCACGGAGGATGCGTCGAGGAGGATGTGCAGGCTGACGGGCTTGCCGTCGAGGGCGAGTGGGGCACGCTGGACGCCGGGGAAGGCCGGATCGAAGTCGACCGGGCCGGAGGCGGTGCGGTCCAGGTAGACCTCGCCGGTGGCGGTGTCGTAGCCGATGCGGGTGCGCCCGCCGGAGCCGGTGCGGACGTCGAGGCCGAAGCGGTCGGCGGTGCCCGGGCCGAGTTCGGCCTGGAGTTCCAGGGTGCTGCCCTGGACGCCGAGCGGCTTGGTGCCGGTGGTGACGGTGGTGGGCCGGACGGTGGTGCCGGCGGTGCGCAGGGACTTCAGTTCGCCGACCGGCTGCTGGATCAGCTCGGTCCTGCCGTTCACCGTCCGCAGGGACAGCTGTCGGGGGAACGTGTCCGCGCTGCGCCACGGGCTGGTGGGGATCGACTGCCCGTAGTTCCAGTTGTTCATCCAGGCGAGCATGACGCGCCGGCCGCCGGGGGCGTCGTTGTAGGTGTTGGCCGCGTAGAAGTCCTGGCCGTAGTCGAGCCAGTGGGCGCGCTGCAGGGTGCTGAGCGCGGGGGTGTCGGCCGCGGTGAAGTCGTCGGCGAGGATGTGGCCCCAGCCCTCCTTGTTGTGGTCGACGATCTGGATCTGCGCCTTCTTTCCGATCAGGTCCTTCAAATCCCAGGAGGTCCAGTCGAGTGTTTCGCTGTCGGATCCGGTGGCGGTGCGCACGACCTTGCCGTCGACGAGGAGGTTGACCGCGGTCTGGGTGTCGCGGACGGCCGCGGGCCGGTCGGAGAAGACGATGTCGCCGACGGCGATGTGGCCCCAGCCGCCGGCGCCCGTGTTCTGGTCGACCACCTGGATCCGCGCCTGCTTGCCGAGGTAGGCGCTGGTGTCCCAGGAGGTCCAGTCGAGGTCGCCGCTGTTGGAGCCGGTGGCGGAGGCGACCACCTTGCCGTCCACGACGAGGTTGACCGCGGTGGGGTTCGGCAGGTCGTTCGGGTGGTGGCCCATGGCGGTCTGCAGGTCGATGTACTTGCTGGTGACGGTGAAGGCGGGCGAGGTGATCGTGCCGGTGCCGGGGTCGCCGTCGGGGGTGTAGGTGTCGAGGACCCTGGGCCCGAGTTGGCCGGGCAGGCTCTCGGTGCTGGGACCCGAGTCGGCGAAGGAGCCGGTGGCGGTCCAGCCGTCGCCGTAGGTGTCGCCGGAGAAGTCCGCGAAGACCTCTCCGGGGGGCGCCGATCCGTCGCCGGCGCCGTCGACATGGGGGTGGTTGCCGCCGCCCACCAGGAAGTTGAGGTAGCGCCGGCCTACGGTGAAGTCCGGTGAGGTGAGGGTGCCGGTGGTGCCGTCGCCGCCGTTGAAGCTGTTGGCCAGTCCGGTGCCCCGGTAGCCGGAGACCGTCTGCTGGCCGGGCAGCGTGCCGGCGGCGGGGACGGCGCCGAACGCGTCGCCGGTCGCGGCCCACTCGCCGTAGGAGCCGGAGTCGAAGTCCTGCAGCACGGTGCCGCCCGGCGGGGTGTAGGCGGCGGGGTCGTCCGAAGTGAACTTCTTGCCGTCGAAGTCGCCGACGAAGTACTGGGCACCGGAACCGCCCGCGATGCCGCCGGGGTTGAGGTTGACCGCCAGCACCCACTTCGTCTTCCCGGTGTCGCCGTCGACCGGCAGCGGGAACAGGTCCGGGCACTCCCACGCCCCGCCGGCGGCGCCGGCCGGGCCGAAGTCGCTCTGGTGCGTCCAGTGCTTGAGGTCGGGCGAGGAGTAGAAGGACACCTTGTGCTGGTCGGAGAGGGCGACGGCCATCAGCCAGCTGTGCGTGGGGGCGTACCAGAAGACCTTCGGGTCACGGAAGTTGGTCGAGTCGATGTCCAGCACCGGGTTGCCGGAGTACTTGGTCCAGGTGGTGCCGCCGTCGGTGCTGTGGGCGAGGGCCTGCTCCTGCTTGCCGGTGGCCTTCTGCTGGCTGGTGTAGACGGCCACGAGCGGCGGGTTCTTCTTGGTGCCGAAGCCGGTGGAGTTGTTCCTGTCCAGCACGACGCTGCCGGAGAAGATCATCTCCTTGTCGTCCTGCGGGATGGCGAGGGGGAGTTGCTTCCAGTGCACCAGGTCGGTGCTGACCGCGTGGCCCCAGGACATGTTGCCCCAGGTGTTGCCCGACGGGTTGTACTGGAAGAACAGGTGGTACCGCCCCCTGTACCAGATCAGGCCGTTGGGGTCGTTCATCCAGTTCTGGGCCGGGGTGAAGTGGAACTGGGGCCGGTACGGCTCCTGGTAGAGCGTGTCGGCCGTGGCGGGAGAGGCGGCCACCAGGCCGAGCCCGGACAGGACGGCGAGTGCTGCGAGCAGTCTGCGGCGCGGACGAGTCGTTCTGGGCATGGTGCTCCTTCGCAGGCGTGCGGACTCGGCGCGGGGAGGGACGAAAGGCCGGCCGGAGAAGGGTGCGGGTGGCAGGACCTCGGCGTCGGGCGGTTCCGGCGACGGTTGGAAACGTTTCGCCGCAAGGTACGGGCACGCTGTCTCCCGCGTCCAGACTCTGTGCAGAAAAACCCGCGCATGACAGCATGGGCACGGCTGCACAAGGCCGTGGACCTGGAGGCGAAAACGTTGCCCGACCCGCAGAACGACACCGGTCGCCGGTCGGCGACGATGCGCGACGTCGCCACCGTGGCCGGTGTCGGCATCGCCACCGTCTCCCGGGTCGTCAACGGCAAGCCCGGCGTGACGCCGGACCTGGCGGAACGGGTGACGCGCGCCGCCCGGCTGCTCGGCTACCGCCATGACCTGACGGCCAGCAGCCTGCGCCGGGCCGACCGCCGCACCCACACCCTCGGCCTGGTCCTGGAGGACGCGGCCAACCCCTTCTCCGCCGCCCTGCAGCGCGCCGTGGAGGACGCCGCCGCCGACCGGGGCACGCTGGTCCTGGCCGGATCCACCGACGAGGACCCGGTCCGCGAGCGCGGCCTGGTGGAGACCTTCACCGCGCGCCGGGTCGACGGCCTCGTCGTCGTGCCCACCGGTCACACCGACACCGCCCTCGAGGCGGCCCGCCAGGGCGGGACACCGGTCGTGTGCGTGGACCGCCCGACCACCGCGCAGCAGGTGGACACCGTGACGGTGGACAACCGCGCGAGTGTGCGAGCGGCGGTGCACAGGCTGCACACGGCAGGCCACCGGCGCATCGCCTTCCTCGGTGACCTCCCCGCGATCTGGACCGCCGAAGAACGCCACGCGGGGTTCGTGGAGGGACTGGCCGAAGCGGGGTGCGTCCTGCACTCCCCCCTCGTACGGCGCGGCCTGCACGGTGCGGACGCCGCCGAGACGGCCACCCGGGAACTCCTCGCCCTCCCCCAGCCGCCCACCGCGTTCGTCTCCGCCCAGAATCTCCTCACCGTCGGTGCCCGCCGGGCCCTGCAGGAGCTCCGGCTGCAGCGCCGCGTGGCCCTGATCGGCTTCGACGACCTGCCCTTCGCCGACCTCCTCGAACCCGGCATCTCGGTGATCGCCCAGGACGCCACCGCCATCGGCCGGGAAGCCGCGGCCCTGCTCTTCGACCGCCTCGACGGCGAGCGGGGTCCCGCCCGCCACCGCGTCCTGGCCACCCGCTACCTCGCCCGCGGCTCCGGCGAGCTCCCGGCCGCCGAGGACAGCACCGCGTGAGCCGGTCCCCGGCATCGGTGGCGTGCCGGCGAAGCGGCGGCCCCGCGACGACAGCCGTGCGGACGTACCGCCGGGCCCTGCTGAGTACGGGTGCTCATGCGCAGCGCCGGCAGGCGCGGCACCCTGCACCCATGACCGACACCCTTTCGGCCTCGGCCCCGGCACGCCGGCTCCCCTGGTCGCGCAGGGCGCGCCCCGGCGTGGACCTCGCCCTCGCGATTGCGCTGTTCCTGTTGGAGAGCGCGTGGCTCGTGCTGGACTGGATCTACGGCTACGGCCTGGAGGTATGGGCCGCGCAGGGCGACCGGGCGAGGATCGACGCGGCGGGCCTCGCGCACATCGAGCGGGTGCGGATGCTGCTGATCGCCGTACTCGTCCTGGCGGTTCTCGCCGGGATCTTCCGGGCCCGCTGGATGCTGATCGCCCACCTGCTGGTGGCCCTCGTCGCAGGCGGAGCGCTGACGACCGCGCAGCGGGAGTGGGACAGCAGCCACTCCCCGGCTCCCGCCTGCGTCCGCTACAGCGCGAACTGCTGACGGGGCAGCCGCCGCCCGGTGCGGCCGTCCTGCGGCGGAGGCCCGTTGCGCCGGTTGCCGTGGCGGCCGGGACCGGGGATCAGGCCGCTCGTGCGCTTTCCAAGTACCGCAGGACCGCCAGGACGCGCCGGTGGCCCGTCTCCGACGGGGGGAGGCCGAGCTTGGTGAAGATGTTGGCGATGTGTTTTTCCACCGCGCGTTCGGAGACGGTGAACGCGCGGGCGATGGACTGGTTCGTGCGGCCCTCGGCCATCAGGGCGAGAACCTCGCGTTCGCGGGGGGTGAGGGTGTCGAGGGCAGTGGCGCGGCGGCTCGCGCCGAAGAGCTGGGCGACCACCTCGGGATCCAGCACCGTGCCGCCGGCCGCGATCCGCTCGAGCGCGGACACGAACTCGCCGATGTCGACGACGCGTTCCTTCAGCAGGTACCCGAACCCCGAGGGGTCGCTCAGCATGCGGGCCGCGTACGTCGTCTCCACGTACTGGGAGAACAGCAGCACGCCGGTGCCGGGCCGCTCCGCACGAAGCCGCAGGGCGGCCCGTACCCCTTCGTCGGTCTGGGTCGGCGGCAGCCGGATGTCGACGACGGCGACGTCGGGTGCGTGCTCGGCGACGGCGGCGAGCAGCGCTTCCGCGTCGTCGACGGCGGCAGCCACCTCGACGCCCCGCAGCCCCAGCAGTTGGACCAGGCCGTCGCGCAGCAGCGCGGAGTCCTCGGCGATGACGACGCGCATGCCCGTTCCCTCACAGTGGCAGTTCGACGGTGACCACGGTAGGCCCTCCCGGTGGACTGTCGCAGGTCAACGTGCCGTCCACGGTGCGGATGCGGGCCAGCAGGCCGGTGAGCCCGGAGCCGGCGCCGACCGTCGCACCGCCCCGGCCGTCGTCGGCGACGCTCAGCCGCAGCCGTCCGTCGGCGGCGGTGGCGGAAAGCCTCACTTCCTTCGCGGCACTGTGTTTGGTGGCGTTGGCGAGGAGTTCGGCGGCGCAGAAGTAGGTGATGGTCTCCAGGGCGGGGCTGGGGCGGACGGTGATGCCGGTGCTGAGGGTGACGGGGAGGGCGCTGTCCGCGGCGAGGGTGGCGAGGGCCGCTTCGAGTCCCTCGTCGAGGACGGGCGGATGGATTCCCTTGACCAGGTGGCGCAGGTCGGCGATGGCCTGGGTGGCGCCCGAGCGCGCCGTGTCGACGGCGGCGAGGACCCGCTCGGTGTCCGCGCCCGTGGTGACGAGCTCGCGGATCACGGTCAGGTGCATGCCCAGGCTCACCAGGCGGGCCTGCGTGCCGTCGTGCAGGTCCCGTTCGATACGGCGCAGGGTCGCGGCGGCGTCGTCGACCGCCTGGGCACGGGTCTCCTCGAGGGCGCGGATACGGCGGTCGGCGGCGTCGGGTCCGAGCAGCGAGGCGAGCAGGGCCCGGTGCGGAGCGAGGGCGTGGCGGACCAGGTGCGGGGCCGCGGCCAGGAGAAGCAGCCCCGCGGTGACGGGAATCAGCCAGCGCGGCCAGGAGTCGAGCTGGACACCGTGCACCTGCAGGGAGACATGGGTGACCGAGCCGTCCCGGTGGTGCACCGTGTGCCGGTTCACCCGCTCGACCAGCGGGTGCAGGGTGAACAGGGCGCCGTAGACGTAGCCGATGGCCGCGGCCACGTAGGCGAGGACCGCGGTGAACGGTGCGAGCAGCGCGCATCCGACGGCCTTCCAGCCCGTACGGCTCCCCAGCACGGCTCGCCGCCAGGCGAGCGCGCCACGCGCGGCGCCGGGCGGCGGGGCCTCGATCTCCAGTCCCAGCAGCCGGCGCGCCAGTGCTCGGTGCAGCGCGCCCAGCCCCAGCGCCGCGCGCACGGTGCCGGCCAGCAGCCACGCACCCAGCGGCGTCACGGACAGCAGGCAGCCGAACGCCAGCCCCGCCAGAGTGAGCCAGCTGCCCACGATCGCGAGCGGGAAGGCCAGCGCGCTGTAGAGGAGGGCGGATGGGCCGAAGGCGGCGGTGGCCAGGGAGCGGAGACGCGGCATGGGGCCAACCTAGTTCTGCGGCCGGGACGTTCACCGGGGGAAGGTTCCTGTGCGGACGGCCGGGAAGTGCCGTGTGCGGAGCTAGGGTCTTTCGTTTGGATCAGGCCGGATCAGGGAGCGGGGTCTGGTGCCGTGCATCGCAAGGCGGAGGAGGGCGACATGGCGGAGCCATGGCAACCGACGACAACGCCGCGAGGCGCGGTGCCAGGGTCCGCGAGCCCGGCAAGATCCAAACGAGAGGCCCTAGGCCAGCAGGAGGCGGGCGATGCGGAGCTGGAGCGAGGCCATCGCCTGGCCCAGCCAGGGCATGAGCAGCAGGAATCCGAGGCCGCCGAGGACCGCGTGGAAGGCGTAGGCACCGGCGAACGTCGGGCCGCCCCAGGCCTCGGAGTAGTCGGAACCGGCGCGAAGGGGCCAGCCGAGGTTCATCGGGACGATCGACCAGCCGTACACCGTGACCGCCATGACCACGAGGTTCACCGGAGTGGCGAGCAGGGCATGGCCCAGGCCCCGCCGCCTCCCGGGCAGCTCGACGCGGAGCAGGCGACGGACGAGCCCGCGCTGAACGCGCCCGGCCGGGCCACCGATCAGGGCCAGGGGGACGCACAGGACGCCGACCGGGAAGGCGAGCACGGCATAGGCGGCCCTTCGCCAGGCCGCCGCCGTGAACGGCTCGCGGATCACCCGGCGGATGCGGAGGGCCGCGGTGGGCAGGGTGCGAACGGATGTGCTGGCCATGAGATCCCCCTCGAGAAGTGAGCCGGTGGGCCCGGCCCCTCAAGGGTTCCGCCGACGCCGCCCCGCCACCATCGTGTCCGCACGGAGGTCCGGGGTTCGGTTCACCCCACCCCGGCCCGCGGCATCACCGGGCAGTGGCGGCCGGGCGGGACGCCGCCAGAGTCCTTCACCCTGCCCAGGTCCTCCCCATCGGCTCGTACGACGACGAGGCACCGGTCCTGGCCAGGCTCCACCCCGTGGAGGCGCGACCCGGTCCGGCGCACACCCCCTGGCCCGAGGCAGGGTGTTTCCGGGTCCGGTCATGGCCGGGCGTGGACGCCGGGAATCCATTGTCGGGCACTGCCCGGCACGGCAGGCTCCCACCTGTGACCAGCGCAGAGGTTGGAGAGGCCATGCTTTCCCCGCTCATACGTTCTTTCTCGCAGCTCGACTCCCTGGACCCGGACCGCCCCGTCGTGACCCTGTTCAGCGGCGGACTCGACAGCTCGTATCTGCTGCTGCGGCTGCGGCGGATGGGCATCCGCGAGGTGCACGCCGTGAGCGTCGACATCGGCGAGGACGAGTCCAGCACCTACAAGCGGCAGGTGGCCGAAGCACTGGGTGCGAGGATCCACATCCTCGACCGGCGTGCCGAGTTCGCCGGCCGGTACGTGGCTCCCGCGATCGCCGCGCAGGCCGTCTACCTCGGCATCCACCCCGTCAGCTCCACCCTCAGCCGGCCGCTGATCGCCCACAGCGCGGTCGAACTGGCCCGTTCGCTCGGCGCGCAGGCCGTCCTGCACACCGCCAACCGCTCCCAGAACACCCTGCGCCGCCTCAACGGGGCGCTGGCGCTGCTCGGTTACGAGGGCGCGTTCGGCAGCCCGTACGACCTCGACCCCGTCACCCGCGACGACAAGCTCAGCGAGTTGCGGACCGCCGGAATCGATCTGCTCGCCGGGCGGATCGTCAGCGGCGACTCCAACCTGTGGTGCCGTGAGTTCGAGTCGGGCATCCTCGACGATCCCGAGCTGCACGAGGTCCCGGAGGAGATGTACGCGTGGAGCCGGCCGACCGCCGTGCCCGGTGACACCGACACCCTGACCGTCACGTTCGAACACGGGCTGCCCGTCGCCCTCGACGGAGAACCGCTGCCGCTGACCGTGCTGATCGACCGTCTCAACCGGAGGGTCGGCGCGTACGGGCTCGGCCGCTACTCCGGCCTGGAGCACCTCGACCACGGTGAAAAGGTGCTCGAAATCCGCGAAATGCCCGCCGCCTGGCTCCTGCTCAGCAGCTACCGGCACGTCGAGAGCGCCTGTCTGGACGCCGAACTCATCCGGGAGAAGCGGCACCTCGAGCAGGTGTGGACGCGGGAGGCCCTCGAAGGCCGCTGGTTCGGCGAACTGCGCCTCGCCACCCAGGTGTTCATCGACGCCTGCGCCTCCCGCACCACCGGGTCCGTGACCTGGACGCTGCGCACCGGCGGCGCCGACACCCGCTCCATCACCGCCGGAGCACCGCTGTACCTGCGCGACCGGGAGGCGTGGGAGGAGCGGGCGATCGACGCGGAGTCGGCGCCGTTCGCCCGTGCCGGAGCCCAGCTCGTCACCGTCTGACCTCGTTCGTTTCCTTCTTTCGTCCTCTTTCTCCACCTCTTTCTCCAGGGAACCGCCATGACCACTGCCACCGCTCATCACCCCGTAGCCGTCGACGCCGTCAACGCCCTCGCCGGTCCCGGCGGTCACCTGATGCCCTCCGCGCAGCTCTCCGCACTCGCGGGTGTCGATGCCGCCGACTGGGCGCGCTTCGCCGCCCACTGGGACGACCTCACCCTCGACACGTACATGGCCGACGGAGGCACGTACCGTTTCCGGCGCTACGGCCAGTTCGGGCTCGACCCGGCCGCGGGTGAACTGACCCTGCTGCCGCACGAGCCGTACCGCCAGGAGTCGGACATCAACCCGCTCAACGGAGGCATCGAGCGGATCTTCGACCCGCTGACCGAGTCCTTCGCCGGTGACCCGCTGCTGCGCTCCCTCCTCGTCGAACTCGGCCGGATCTTCACCGCCGTCGACGGCACGGAGTCGTGGAACGTGAAGCTGCACCCCTACCGCATCAGCGCCTCCGCCAACCAGCAGGGCCAGCCGGCGCCCGAGGGCCGGCACCGGGACGGCGTCACCTTCATCACCTCCCTGCTGATCGGCCGCACGAACGTCACCGGCGGTGAGAGCGGCGTCTACACCGACGAGGGCGAGCACCTGCTCACGGTTACCCTGTCGGAGCCCGGTGACCTGCTGCTGGGTGACGACCGCCGCACGCTGCACTCGGTGACCCCGGTGCAGCCGGTGGACCCCGAACTCGCCGCCCACCGCGACGTCCTGGTGATCGCCTACACCGCGCGCTGAGCCGCCGCACCGCCCCCTCACCGTCTGCCGCCTAGGAGTCCCCATGCCCATCACTGCGGCCCGCCGCGCCTGGCTGACCGATCTGCCCGTCCTGCTGGTCGCGGTGGTGTGGGGCTCCAGTTACCTCGCCGCCAAGGACATCACCACGACACGGACCGTCCTGGCCGTGCTCGTGCTGCGGTTCGCCGTCGTGCTGCCGGTCCTGGTCGTCACCGGGTGGCGCCGGCTGCGGGCGCTCGAGCGGGCCCAGATACGGGGCGCCGGTCTCCTCGGGCTGATCCTGGCCGGGATCTTCCTCCTGGAGACGTACGGCGTCGTGCACACCTCGGCGACCAACGCCGGGCTCATCATCAGCCTCACGATGATCTTCACGCCGCTCGCGGAGAGCCGGCTCACCGGGACCCGGCCCTCGGCGTCGTTCGTCGCGGCCGCGGGGCTCTCGGTGCTGGGTGTCCTGCTCCTCACCCAGGGCGCCGGGTTCAGCGCGCCGTCGCTCGGTGATCTGCTGATGCTCGGCGCGGCCGTGGCCCGTACCGTGCACGTTCTGGCGATGTCACGCCTGCGGTCGGTGCAGGGCGCGGACGCCCTGTCGATGACCACGGTCCAACTGGGCAGCTCGGTCGTGGTGTTCGCGCTGCTGTCCCTGGCACCCGGCACCGGCAGCACTCCGTGGGCGGCCGCGGCGGACTTCGGCGCCGGGAACTGGCTCGGACTGCTCTACCTGTCGGTGTTCTGCACGCTGTTCGCCTTCTTCGTGCAGATGTGGGCCGTACGCCGCACGTCGCCCTCCCGGGTCAGTCTGCTGCTCGGCACCGAGCCGGTGTGGGCCGCCGTCGTCGGGATCGCGCTCGCGGGGGACCGGCCGGGATGGCTGGGGCTGCTGGGTGCGGTGCTGGTGCTCGCGGGCACGGCCTGGGGCCGCAGTGCGGCCGCCCCGCAGCAGGCGTCAGTCGTCGAGCCAGCCGAGCCGGACGGCGCAGACCCCGGCCTGGAAGCGGCTGGCCGCGCCTAGTCGTTCGGTCAGCTCGGAGACCAGGCGGCGGACCGTGCGCTCGGAGATCCCGAGCTTGCGGGCCATCGCCTCGTCGGTGAGTCCTCCCGCGAGCATCCGCACCAGCTCACGGTGGCGGCCGGTCGGGTGCCAGTCGCCCTCGGGGCTCTCGGTCGCGGACTCGGTCAGCACGGCGGCACTGGCCCAGCAGTGCTCGAAGATCCCCCGGAACACCCCGACCAGCGTCTCGCTGCGCAGCACGACGGCGGCGATCTCCCCGTCCTCTCCCGTGACGGGCCGGGACGCCGGCACGATCGCCAGCGAGCGGTCCACCACGATCAGCCGCAGCGGCAGGGTGTGCGCGGTGCGGACCTGGGCGCCCGCGCCGTTCAGCCGTCGCAGATAGGCCGTCATGTGCGGAACGGCGGCGGCCGAGCCCAGATGGACGGTACGGATGCGTACGCCGCGGCCCAGGACGAGCCGGTCGCGTTCGAGCCCCGCCTCGACCATCTCGGCGGGCAGCGCACGTCCGGGGTGCAGCGAGAGCACCTCCTCCGCCGCGCGCTGCGAGGCGTCCTCCAGGGTGGCCGACACATTGGCCACCCCGGTCACCACCTCCATCTGCACGGAGGACAGCTCACGGGCGTGCACCGGCAGGAAGTCGGTGACGACCTGGGCGAGCGCGGAGCGTGTCTGCCGTACCGCGGCCAGCAGGGCGTCGGTGTGCTGCTCCTCGTCGAGGAGCAGCTTGCGCAGCGCGGTGTCCGGGGCGAGCGCCGTCCAGCCGTTGTGGTTGTCGGACGACGGCACGAACAGGCCGAGCCGGCTGAGCAGCCGGAGGGCCTCGGCCAGCTCCGTCCCGGTCCAGCCACCGGTCGCGGTGAGCGTCTCCGGGCGCCAGGCGGCGTTGTCGAGAGCAAGACGGTAGAGCTCCTGCGCTCGCGGGCGTGCGTCCACCTGGAATCGTCCCCCACTGATCGAACGAGCGCCGTCCCCCTGAAGCGCTCCCTCGTGATCTTAGGAACGGGTCGTCCGGCGGAGAAGCCGCGGTCCGTGATGCGGACAGCCGGACCGTCCCCCACCTGCCCCGGCCGCCGTCCGCCCCTGGCCATGGCCGGTCCCGGAACTCCCTGCGGCGTAGCCGCGGACGGCCGCGCCGGAACATGCTGATCACACAGCGACAGCCGCTGAACACACACGCATCACCCACCGAACGACGATCTTCCAGGGGGACCCTCATGTCTGCTTCTCATCTGCTCCGCGGCCTGTTCTCCGGCCTGTTCGCGGTCGTCGCCGCGGCCCTCGTCCTCGGTGGCGCGCAGAGCACCGCGACGGCCGGCGCCGAGGCCCGGGTCGTCGCCGCGAGCAGCGACTCCCTGATCTGGGGCTGACCGGATGACCAGGCCGAGCGTCGCCTTCGTCACACCGTTGACCGGTCCGCGCACGGCCTGGGGAGCGGTCCTTCTCGGCCAGCTCGAACGGATCAGAACGGCCCGCCCGGACGCCGCCGAGTGGCAGGTGTACGACGAGACGCCCGAGGTCGCCCGTACCGTCGCCGGCGGCGGCCACGCAGCCGTCGTCGGCCACACCTGCGCGGAGGGCGCCCGCCGGGCCCTGCCGGTGTACGGGGCCGCCGGGCTTGCCTGCCTGCTCCCCTTCGTCCGGGCGGGGGCGCCCGCACTGAGCTGGGCACCGGACGGGGAGGCGCTGGCCCGGACGATCGTCGAGGCGGCGGTGGCCCTGGGCGTGCGGGCCCTCTCCGTCGTCCAGGACGACGAACCCGACTGGACGGCGCTCGGGCGCGCGGTCGCCGAGGAGGCCCGGGCCGCGGGGCTCACGCTGGGCCCCGGGGGCGCGCTTGCGGTGCTGGCGCCGCAGGACCGGTTCGCGCGCTACGCACGGGGCACGGGCCCGGTGCTCACGCCGACGGACTGCGGGCTCATGTCCTTCGCGCATCTGCGCGACGCCGCAGCAGATCGCGAGGTGTGGGCCGTCCACCCCGAGATGTGCGCGGTACGCCGGGCCCGAACCGCCGTCACGGCGCTCGCGCAGGCCCTCTCACTGGCGCCGGCGCTGCGCGGAGCGGCACTGACGGACGCCGTACGGACCCACTCGGGAGCCCTGCTGGCAACCGGGGGAGCCCCCCTGGGCGGCGGCTGGTCGGTCTCCCGGCTCCCCTGGGCGTGCCCGGCACGGAACCCGTCCTGACGTCCCCCGCTGTACGGCGAGCAGGCCGCGCAGGGTCTCGATGGCCGGCGTGAAGGGCTGGTACCGGGCGATCGGGTGCGGACTGCGGGTCTACAGGCTGCGGGCGGTGATGTCGCCGTGGGAGGTGGTCGCGCGGATGGCGAGTTCGGCGGTGCCGTCGCTCTTGAGGGAGTTGCTGACACGGCCGTATGCGGTGCCGGCGTCCATGGCGGCCGACACTCCGGCCGCGGCGCCCACCGAGATGTCGCCGGACTCGGTGCGCAGCACCAGCGTGCCGCGCATGGCCGAGGTCATGTACCAGGCGATGATGTCCAGCGCCCGGGCCACCGCCCAGGTCGCCGAGACCGCTCGGCAGGGTGTCGGCATCCTCGGCCCCGGCACGCCGGCCGGCGCCCGGCTCGAGAACACCGCCCGTTTCCTCGACTTCGTCGCCGAAAGCCTCGTTCGCGCGGCGGACCAGGCCCGCGAGGTCCTGCACACCAAACCCGCGACGAACGCGGACTGACCCTCCGCGCCCGTAAGGAAGTATTGGCTCATGACATGTACGGGACGTGGAGAACATTCAGACGGCGACCGATCGTGAGCGTGCCGCACGGTTCACGGCCCTGTACGTCCGCGACCACCCCCGGGTGTCCGCGTTCGTGTACCGGCGGGTCGGTGACCGGGGCGCGGCGGAGGAGTTGACGGCCGAGGTCTTCCGGATCGCGTGGGAACGCGTGCTGCAGGGCGCGGAGGTGGGCACCGGCTGGCTGTTCGTCACCGCGCGCAATCTGCTGAGCAACCACCGTCGCGCCGCGACCCGGCTGACCGAACTGCACCGGCGCATCGGTGACGAACTGGGCCGTGCGACGGCGTCCGAGGAGGACACCGGCGTGCTCGAGGCCCTGGAGCGGCTTCCCGGACGGCACCGGGACGTCCTGCTGCTGCGCTACTGGGACGGGCTCAGCACGGCCGAGACCGCCAAGGTGCTCGGCTGCAGTGGTCCGGCGGTGTGGGTCAGGCTGCACCGCGCCCGCGAGGCCTTCCGCTCCCTGTACGCCACACCCGCGTCCCTCCAGCCCGAGGAGTCGGCATGATCAGCACGGTTCGTGTGAAGTCCCTCGTCCGGCGCGTCAATCCGGTGCCCGACCCGACGGCCGGGGACCTGTCCCCGCGCGCCCGGGCCGAGTTGGCGGAGCTCGTCGGACCCGTCGGGACGCCGCGGCGGAACCCGGCCCGGCGTGTCTCCCGGCGCGGGCTCCTCGTGGCCGCCGTCGCCTGCGCCGCCGCCGCGGTGGCCGCGGGAGTCGCCGAGTTCTCCCCCGACGATGCCAAAGCGCCCGGCCGGAGCGGTGGTCCCCTCGTCGACGAGCCGTACTTCGCGACCACCGCCCGACTGGAGAACGCCTCCGTGCTGATCGTCCGGGCGCGGCTGGGCGCCGGGCACCAGGAGACGGCCGGCGGCCTCACCGAGACCGTGGCCACGGCCGAGGTGCTGGCCACGGCCAAAGGCTCCGCCCCCACCGGCGGCACGATCGAAGTCGCCTACACGACACCCGGGTCCGGGCCCGAGACGGCCGACCTCGCCGCCGGGAGGGAGTACGTCCTGCTCCTCGACGGACTCGACGGCAACCGCTTCACCCCGGTGAACACCACGCAGGGCGTCTACGGGGTCGAGGACGGGCACGCGCGCCCCGGCCGCGACAACGGCGTCTCCCTCAGCCCCGGCGTCCTCAAGACCCTCGGGCTCACCTCCTGAGCCATGTGCCAGGAGGAAGCCCGCGGCCGACGGGCCGACGGTCCCGTCCCGCCGGCCCGCCGCACGAGGAGCCGGAGTGGGACGCCGTGGTCCGTGGGGTACCCGGGCACGGTGACGCTGGAGGAACGCGTACCGGAGGGCTCCGCCGTCGTCGTCGACGCCGGCGGGGCCGTCCTGGTCTGGAGCGCCGGGGCCGGGCAGCTGCTCGGATACGAGCCCGCCGAGATCGTGGGCCGGTCGGCCGCCGACCTGCTCGCGGCCCCCTTGCCCGGGCCCGCGCGCCGTCACGTGGCCGGCGGGCGCCGGTGCGCCGGCGAGGTCGCGCTGCGGCACCGCAACGGCAACCGGGTCGTCGTACGGCTGCAGGGGACGCCGCTGCTGGACGCGGCGGGCGAGCGGCTGTGGCTGGTCACCGGCGCCGCACCGGCGTACGCCGCCGAGCGTGCCGGGCCGGGGGCGCAGGGCCTGTGGGACCTCGCGCTCGGGCAGCTTCCCATGCCGGTCGCGATCTACGACCGTAAGGCCCGGCTGGTGGCCGCCAACGAGGCCATGACCCGGGTGATGGGCCGCACCGTGGCGGAGGTGCGCGGGCTCACCCTGTGGGAGATGCAGCCGACGCCGCCGTTCGACGAGTTCGACCGGCTTCAGCGGCAGGTCCTGCGCACCGGGGAGACGGTGTTCCACGAGGCGCACGGCCGCGCTCCCGGAGAGGTCCGGGAGCTCTCCTGGTCGATGTTCCTCTCGCCGCTGAAGGACGAGAACGGCGCCGTGCAGGGCATGTCCGCGACCCTCTTCGACACCACCGAGCAGTACTGGGCCCGCCGCCGCCTGGCCGTCCTCAACGACGCGAGTCTGCGCATCGGCACCGCCCTCGACGTGGTCCGGACCGCCGAGGAGCTCGCCGAGGTGGCGGTGGCCGGGTTCGCGGACTTCGTCACCGTGGACCTGCTGGAGTCCGTGGCCCTCGGCGACGAGCCGGAGCCGGTCCCCCGGGACGCGCCGGTCACCGTCCGGCGCACGGCGCAGCAGTCGGTGCTGGAGGGCTGCCCGGAGTCGGTGGTCCCCACCGGCGGCACCGTGGTCTACCCGGTGGGGACGCCGCCGGCGCGGGCACTCGTCGCCGGCCGGGGCACCCGGCCGCTGCCGGGCGATCCGGGACTGCGGGAGTGGGTCCGCTCGTCACCGGCCCGTGTGGAGACCATGGTCCGGCACCGGATCCACTCGGTGATGATGGTGCCGCTGCGCGCCCGGGGGGTGACACTCGGCCTGGTGCACTTCCTCCGGCACCGGACGACGCAGTCCTTCAACGACGACGATCTGCTGCTCGCCGAGGAGATGGCCGCCCGAGCCGCGGTGAGCGTGGACAACGCCCGCCGCTTCACCCATGAACGCCGCACCGCGCTGGCCCTCCAGCGCAGCCTCCTGCCCGAGCGGCCCCCGGAGCTGTCGGCGATGCAGGTGGCCTACCGCTATCTGCCGACCGGTACCGGGGCGGACGTCGGCGGGGACTGGTTCGACGTGATCCCGCTGTCCAGCGCCCGGGTCGCGCTGGTCGTCGGTGACGTCGTGGGCCACGGCATCCACGCGTCGGCCACGATGGGCCGGCTGCGGACCGCCGTACGCACGCTCGCGGACGTCGATCTCGCCCCCGACGAACTGCTCACCCAGCTCGACGACCTCGTCCTCCGGCTCGACCGGGAGGAGGGCCCGGACGTGCGCGGGCGCGGCGAGGGGGCCTCGGGCGAGGTCGGGGCCACCTGCCTGTACGCCGTGTACGACCCCGTCTCCCGCCGCTGCGCCCTGGCCCGGGCCGGGCATCCGCCGCCCGCGCTGGTGACGCCCGACGGCACCGTACGGCTGCTGGACCTGCCGGCCGGGCCGCCGCTGGGCCTGGGCGGCCTGCCGTTCGAGGCCGCGGAGGTGGAGCTGGAGGAGGGCAGTCTGCTCGCCCTCTACACCAACGGCCTGGTCGGGGCGGCCGACCGGGACATGGAGGCCGGCCTCGACCTGCTGTGCCGGTCGCTGGGCGGCCCGCCCGGACCGCTGGAGGACACCTGCGACCAGGTGGTGCGCACCGTGCAGGCCGGCCGTCCCGCCGACGACATCGTGCTGATGCTGGCCCGGACCTCCGCGCTGGGCGCCGGCAACGTGTCCACCTGGCGACTGCCGCAGGACCCGGCGGGCGTGGCCCGGGCCCGCAAGATGGCGGTGGAGCAGCTGGCCGAGTGGGGGCTGCCGGACGCGGCGTTCGCCACCGAACTGATCGTCAGCGAGCTGGTCACGAACGCCGTCCGGTACGGCGGCGAGCCCATCGTGCTGCGGCTCATTCGCGACTCGACGCTCATCTGCGAGGTCTCCGACGGCAGCAGCACCGCCCCGCACCTGCGCCGGGCCCGCGTCTACGACGAGGGCGGCCGGGGTCTGCTGCTCGTCGCCCAGCTCGCCGAGCGCTGGGGCAGCCGGCAGACGCCCGGCGGCAAGACCATCTGGGCCGAGCAGCCGCTGCCGCCCGAGACGCCCGCCGGCTCCCCCTGAGGGCGCCGGCGTCCGGCCGTCCGTCATCATGTGGCGGTGACGCAGCACAGCGAGAACACCGAGGACACCGCGGAGGCGCCCGGCTGGGACGCCATAGACGCCGCGCTCGCCCCCCCTCTACCCGGGGATCGAGCCCTTCCACGTCGGCTACTTCCCGCCCCGGGGTTTCGAGGGCGGCGCACTCCAGGGGTGCTCGGCGTACCCGGCCGAGGGGCACTGGCACTACGTGACCTACGGGCTGAGCGAGCTGTACGTCCCGGAGGAGGACGACGACCCCGAGTGGTCGGGGTGGGGCTTCGAGCTCACGCTGCGCGTGCCGCGCGGGTCGCAGGAGCAGCCGCCGCAGTGGCCGTACGCGATGCTGCAGGAGATCGCGAAGTACGTGAACGGCAGCCAGGCCCTGCTGGAGGACGGGCACCGGGTCGACTTCCGGCAACCGGTCACGGGGCACCCGCACCTTCAGGACGGGCCCGACACCCGGCTGACGGTGTTCGCCTTCACCTCCGACCCGCAGCTCGGCACCATCGACACCCCCAACGGCAAGGTCACCTTCCTGCAGGCCGTCGGCGTCACCGCGGAGGAGAAGGCGGCCATGGTCGAGACCACGACGGCGCAGGTGCTGGAGACGCTGAGGGTCGGCAACCGGCTGCTGGTCACGGATCCGGGACGCGCCGTCTGAGGGTCGGGCGGGACCCTGCCGGGAACATGCGGTGGAGCAGCGGAAAGGCCCCGGACCGGGCAGGTCCGGGGCCTTCTGCATCCACTTCCGACATCAACGGAGAGGGTCACTGACGGCCGAGAAGGCGCATTGCCGACGGCTCACCAGCCGCCGTCGCACTCCGAACCGACGTGGCCGTATTGAGCACCTGGGTTGCCCTCACCGTTGAGCAGGTTGCCGGCCAGGCCACCGGCGATGTTGATCTGATCGAGGAGGGCGATGTTCATGTCGTGGGACTTGCACCCACCGCCGTGCATGCCTTCCTCGCCTCGGGCGGCCGCGGGGCCAACGGCTATGAAGCTGAAGCAACCGATGAACGCGGCCGCGACGGCGGCCTGGTGGAGCTTGCGCATGACTCCTCCTCGGGTCGAATGGAGCGCATCGTCAGAAGATCCATTTCGCGCTCGATTCAGACGCTAATCCGACATCTCCCCCCACGCTCACCGGGAGCGCCATCCGGGGCCCTGATACTCCGTCAGGGTCATGGCGAGGCCCGGGAGGACCGGCCCGCGCCCACCTCTCGCCGCTCCCGGCGGCACCTTGCCCGCCCCTCCCCATTGGGTGCCCGCCCGCCTGGGGCTATCGTCGGAAACCTGGGGCCAGAACGAGGAGGACGGCCGGTGATGCCGCAGGACGAGGCCGTGATCGGCTGCACGGGGAAGGTTCTCATCGGCACGCGCGGATCAGCGGGTCCCGGTGAGGTCCTGGTGCGCGTCAGGGGCGGCTCGGAGACCTTCCTCGCCTGGTCGGAGGATCCCCTGCCCAAGGGGGCGACGGTGCTCGTGATCGAATCGCGGGGATGCCGCGAGGTCGGCGTCATCGAATGGGTGGATCCATTGGACGCGCTGGACGGGGATTCCGCCGGCGCCGGCTGAGGAGTACAAGGATGTTCGGATACCGCGTTCCCGCGCCCGATGAGGCGATGCTGATCTCGGGGGGCCGGCGGGGACTGGGGGGCGCGCCGTTCCGAGTGGTGACGGGGCACGGCAAGTTCGTGCTGCCCGTCTTCCGAAAGGTTCGATTCCTCACCCTGTCGATGTGCGAGTCCGAGGTCACCGAGACGTGTGTGACCCGGCAGGGCATCGCGCTGCACGTCCGCGCGGTCATCGCCTTCAAGGTCGGCAACGACCACGAGAGCATCATCAACGCCGGCCAGCGGTTCCTCTCCGACCAGGACCAGATGTCGGTGCTCACCGGCCGCATCTTCGCCGGTCATCTGCGGGCCATCATCGGCTCGATGACGGTCGAGGAGATCGTCACCGAGCGGCAGAAGCTCGCCGCCGAGGTCCTGGACACCTCGAAGATGGAGATGGCGAAGATCGGCCTGATCGTGGACTCGCTGCAGATCCAGTCCATCGACGACGGCGACACCGGCTACATCGACGCGATGTCCGCGCCGCACAAGGCCGCGATCCAGCGGCAGGCGCAGATCGCCCAGGCGCAGGCCACCCAGGCCGCGGTCGAGGCGGAGCAGGCGGCGGCCCGCAAGCAGGCCGAGTACGCCCGGCAGACCGCCATCGTGAAGGCCGAGTACTCGGCCGAGGTGGACCGCGCCCAGGCGGAGGCCGCACAGGCCGGACCGCTGGCGCAGGCGCACGCCCAGCAGGAGGTGCTGGCCGCGCAGACGGAACTGGCCCAGCGGCAGGCGAAGCTGCGCCAGCAGCAGCTCGTGGCCGAGGTCGTGAAGCCGGCCGAGGCGGAGGCCGAGCGGGTCAGGATCCTGGCCGCCGCCGAGGCACAGCGCATGAAGATCCAGGCGGAGGCCGCGGCCTCCTACGACCGGGTCGCGCTCGACCGGATGCTGATCGACCAGCTCCCGCAGATCGTGAAGGAGGCCGCCGGCGGCCTGGCCGGCGCCAACGTCAACGTCCTGAACGGCGCGGACGGCCTCGGCGAGATCGCCGCCGGCCTGGTGTCCCAGGGCCTGACCATCCTGGACTCGGTCCGGCAGAACCTGAGCGGCCCGGAGTCCGACGGCCACCGTCGCGAGCAGCCCGAGGGCAACGGCCTGCTGCAGTTGCGCGCGGGCAAGGACCGGAAGTCGGACGACGGCCCGGTGGACGTCGAGTAGACCCGCTCGCCGGTCAGCTGCCGCCCACGCCGAGCGCCGCCAGGAGCACCAGCACCAGGGTGGCGGCGCCGAGGATGCCGTGGGCGGCCACGACCGGGACGGGCAGGTGCCGTTCCGCCGGGGTCGTGTCGTCGGCGTTCGCGGCGCCGCCCGCCGTGGCCGGGACCGGGGTCCGGTACACGGGGACCCAGCGGGCGAACATCGTGAAGCCGAGCAGGGCCACGGCCACGAGGATGCCGAAGGACGTCCAGGCCAGGGCGGAGCGGTCGGCGGCGAGGTAGACGATCCAGACGACCAGCCCGGCCGCCGCGAGCAGGAAGTGCCCGAAGACCAGCGGGGCCGGGAAGCGGGTCGTCCCCGTCTGCTGCTGCCGCAGGCCGCCGCGCGAGATCCAGCGGGCCAGCAGGACGAATCCGCCGAGTGCGGTGACCACCCAGGCGACGAGAGCGGCGATGTCCATGGCGTGCTCCAGGGTTCCGTGTCGTTCCGTGTCGTGCCGAGATATTCCCAGATGTTCCGAAACATCCCGCGACGTTCCGTGTCGTTCGGAGTCGGTGATGTTCAGGGGCGGGGGCGGGACTCCTGGGCGGGACCGGTGGCGGTGCGGTAGCCCTCGGCCTGCACGGACTCCTCGGCCACGCGCACGCCGTAGCGGTACGCGAGCTTGCCGCCGAGGTGACCGGACAGGCCGAGGAGGGCCAGCGAGACGGCGGAGAGCGCCAGCTGCCCGTATCCGACGCCCTGCCCCGCGGGGTATCCGCCGCCCTGCCGCCAGGCGTAGTTGGCCGCGTACGCGGCCGTGACCGTCAGGTTCAGCGCCATGTGCACCAGGGCCGTGCGGTGGGCCGGAGTGCCGCTGGGGATGGCGAACAGGTCGAGGAAGCCGACGCAGGCCGCCGCCAGGGCGCCCAGCACACCGATGGCGATCAGCCAGGCCGAGCCGTGGGCCAGGAAGCCGGGCCGGTGCACGATCCGCGACGCGATGTCGAAGACCAGGCCGGAGACCCAGGCGCCGATCGGCACGGTGACCAGGATGGGATGGAAGGGATGCCCGTACGGGCCCGCGAGCGCACCGCTGACCGGCTGTTTCGCCTGACGCAGACGCGGCTGCGGATCGTTGGGATCACTGTTGACGGCCATACGGCACCTCGTCCCTGAGCTGCCCGGCGTGCTGTCGCGCGCTATTTCACCAACGATTGTTGGTCTTATTCGAGGCGCGGGTCAAGAGGCCTGGTTCTCGCAACGCAGTTCGACACAGCACGCGTCCGGCTGAGGCGCCAGCACCGCGCTGGTCCGGTCGCTGCCCAGACCGTTCAGGAACCCGGCCAGGAAGGCCTGGTTGACCGCGCAGACCAGGTCCGGGGCCTTGCCGGCCAGCGGGTGGAAGGGGCAGTTGCGCAGCCGGAGCAGCGTGGGCGCGGCGCGCTCGGGTTCGAACCCGAACTCCTCGAGGGCGTCGGCGGCCAGGCTCAGCCCGCGCTCGGCGCCGAGCCGGCCGGGGCGCAGCCGCTCGCGCTCGGACCCGCCCAGGCTCTCCCCCCGCCGGTAGGCCACGCGCAGCGCGGCGTCGCGGGCGGACTCGCCCTCGCCTTCCGTCAGGACGGCTTCGGCGAGGACGTCGGCGAGCATCTCGTAGCGCCGCTCGGGTATGTGCACCGCGATGGCCTCGGGCACCGGCTCGTACACCTTGGGCCGGCGGCCGACCTTGCGGATGCCCGCCGGCGCTTCGGAGCGGGTCTGGAGCAGGCCCGCCGTCACCAGTTTGTCCAGGTGGAAGGCGGCGAGCTTGCGGGAGATGCCGAGGCTGTCGGCGACCTCCTCCCGGGTCACCGGCCGCCGTTCCCGCCGTATGAACGCGAACATACGGCGGCGCGTGTCGTCACCGAGGGCGGCGAGCGAGGTCAGCGAGGCGTGGTCCAGGCCCATCGCCCCAGCGTATCGCCCACGATTGTGGGCGAAAAGCTAGGAATCCGCCCGAATCCTGCGCCCCCGGTAGAGCCGCCCCCGTACGTCCGTGAACGTGAGGTCCAGGCCCACCCCGTCGCGCTCGGCGTGGAGGTGGAGATGGGGTTCGGTGGAGTTGCCGCTGTTGCCGACCTCGCCGAGCAGCCGGCCCGGCTCCACGACGTCGCCGGGCCGCACGGTGACCGAGCCCGGGCGCAGGTGGGCCAGTTTGATGATCTCGCGGCCCGTGTCGATGACGACGTGGTTGCCGTAGGGAGGCTGGTAGCGCAGCTCGCCGGGGCGCTGGTCGGGGAGGGTGGTGGCCGCCGAGACGACCCGGCCGTGGCAGGGGGAGCGGACGGGGCGGCCGTAGGCGGCGTACGCGGTCAGGTCGGCGCTGTCGGGGCGGGTGCGGGTGCCGTGGGGGCCGAGCCCGGTCAGGTCCACGGCACCGCGCTGTTCGGAGTGCCCGGCGTGGTGGTTGACGAGCCGGCCGCCACCCTGGAGCACGTACCAGGTCCCCTCCAGTGGAAACCGCAGGGGCTGGGAGAGGGGGCTGCGCCACCGGTGCAGACGAGCGACGGCCACGACGGCGACGGCGCCGGCGAGGAGCGCGAGGGCGGCTGCGAGCCCCGTGCCGGGCTCCCCGGAGGGCAGGCCGGGCAGCCGCCAGGCCGAGGCGAGGCCGGCCAGGGCGACGGCCGCCACCGCACGGCGCACGGCCCGGGGCTGCTGGGCGGGAGCACCGAGACCCCCGGCGAGCACGAGGACGGCGGCCAGGACGGCCATGGCCGCCCCCCAGGACGCCCGGTCGGCCGCCCTCCAGACGCTGACGGCGTTCCAGAGGACGACCAGGACCAGGTATGCCGGCCAGGCCGGGGCGGCAACGTGCAGGCGCGAGCGCCGCCGCGGGGGCTCGTAGGGCGTGCCCTCGAGCAGCAGGCCGTCGATCCGGTCCTCACCCGGCCCCAGCCGCACCCAGGCCCGCACCCTGCCCTCCGGCCCGCTCACGATCAGCCCGTCGGGACTGTCCTCGACGGTCACGGGCGTCCCGGTGCGCGCCAGCGTGCCGGTCACCACCTGCTCGAACCGCTCCTCCCCCACGGCCTCCACCACCCCGGCCGCCATCCGCGCCCGGCCGGCCGGATCCGCCGCGAAGAACCGCCCCAGCACCACAGCCTCCGGCGGCACTTGTCCGATCACCGACTCCTGCACGCGCCCCCCAAGTCCCGTCTCTCGTCCGCTCTCATCGGCGCTCCCCACAGGGGAGACGACCGGAGGGGAACCGGGGTTTCTTTACGGATTCCTGATGTGCGGGGTGCATCCGGTGGAGGGCGGGTGGGTGTCCTCCTGGGTGTCCGGACAGGGGGTCCGGGACGGATGGACGTCGCGTCGCGTCGGGATGGGAGTGCCATGGAAGGCACCGTCGTCGCAGTGGTGGTCGTGGCCGCGCTCGTGCTGCTCGTGCTGAGGAGCGGGATGCGGGTCGTCAACCAGGTGGAGCGGGGGGTCGTGTTCCGGTGGGGGAAGGCCCTGCCGTCGTACCGGCAGCCGGGGATCACCTTCCTCATCCCGTTCGCCGACCGGATGCGCAAGGTGAACGTGCAGATCGTCACCATGCCGGTGCCCACGCAGGAGGGCATCACCAAGGACAACGTGTCGGTGAAGGTCGACGCCGTCGTCTACTTCCGGGTGACCGACCCGGTGCGGGCCGCCATCGAGGTGCAGGACTACATCTTCGCCGTCGGGCAGGTCGCCCAGTCCTCGCTGCGGTCGATCATCGGCAAGAGTGATCTCGACGATCTGCTCTCCGACCGGGAGCGGTTGCACGAGGGGCTTGCCCTGATGATCGACAGCCCGGCGGCCGGCTGGGGCATCCACATCGACCGGGTCGAGATCAAGGACGTCCAGCTCCCCGAGTCGCTGAAGCGGTCCATGTCTCGGCAGGCCGAGGCCGAGCGGGAGCGGCGGGCCCGGGTCATCACCGCCGACGGCGAGTTCCAGGCCGCCCAGCAGCTCGCCAACGCGTCCCGGATCATGTCGGACACCCCCGAGGCCATGCAGCTCAGGCTGCTGCAGACCGTCGTGGAGGTGGCCGCCGAGAAGAACTCCACGCTCGTCATGCCGTTCCCGGTGGAGCTGCTGCGGTACTTCGATCGCGCGACCAAGAAGATCGACGCCGATCTCGACAAGGGCGAGGCCCCCGCCGAGGCCCCGGCCATCGCCCCGGAGATCCTGGCCGCCGCCGCGGACGCGGTGGCGTCGGCGGTTCGCCCGCCGCTGCCCGCCCCGGCCCCGGCGGAGGAGAAGGGCTAGCATCCGGGCATGACCACCAATGACCTCAACGGTTCCGTGCTCGGTGTGCAGATCGGCGCGCTCCAGGGCGGCCCGGCGGATCTGGCGCAGTACGCCGGCCGACCCGTCCTCATCGTGAACGTGGCCTCCAAGTGCGGCCTGACGCCGCAGTACTCCGGGCTCGAGAAGCTGCAGGAGCGGTACGCCGCGCAGGGCTTCACCGTGCTCGGCGTGCCGTGCAACCAGTTCCTCGGGCAGGAGCCCGGCACCGCCGAGGAGATCGCCGAGTTCTGCTCGGCGACGTACGGCGTGACCTTCCCGATGACCGAGAAGGTGGAGGTGAACGGGGAGGGGCGGCATCCGCTGTACGAGCGGCTCGTCGGCTTCGCGGACGCCGAGGGGCACAGCGGTGACATCCGCTGGAACTTCGAGAAGTTCCTGATCGGCCGCGACGGCCAGGTCGTCGCCCGCTTCTCCCCCCAGACGGAGCCGGATTCGGCGGAGGTCGTGGCGGCCATCGAGGGCCAACTGGCCTAGCCGCTGCGGCGACCCGCACGGCCGAGCCCTCTCGGCAAGGACGGCGACCGGTCGAGAGGGCCCTGCGGGTGATGCGTGTGCGGTTGTCTTCGGAGGCGTCCGCGAGGGTGGGCCGGAAGGGCCCCCCTTTACGCCTTGACCGACGCGACGAAGGCGTTCCACGCGTCCGCGGGGAAGGCCAGGATCGGCCCCTCGAGGACCTTGGAGTCGCGTACGGCGAGTTCCGCGGTGGTGGGCGACTTGACCTCGACGCAGGCGCCGTTGCCCGCGGAATAGGAAGACTTCATCCACGTCTCCGAAGCGCCCTGAATCAGTGCCATGTCCACTCCTGTTGCGAGTTGCGGTGGTGCGGTTCACGCCAACCTTGTCGTCGGATTGGCGTGATCGACGCTACCGGGCAACTGGCGCCACCGGAGGAGTCGTTCACTCAAGCGGATGGCATATTCCAGGCGAGCCTTCCGCTGGAGTGGACCAATGGTGTACGATCCGGCGCCCACTGCGGAGCAGGCTCAGTCGGCGTAGTCCTTGGCCCGTTGTGCAATGAACTGCCGGGACTGTTCCACATTGAGGGACTGTGCCCGAAGATGCTCGTACATCACGGCGTACTTCTGCACGTCCTGCGCCTTCTCCAGGTACAGGTCGCTGGTGACGCCCTCGAGGTAGACGACGCTGGAGTCGGCCGCGTCCGTGAACTCCAGGATCGCGTACTGCCCGTTGAGCCCCGGATGCGCCCCGACCTCGAACGGCAGCACCTGCACGGTCACGTGCGGCAGCTGGGACATCTCGATGAGGTGCTCGAGCTGCTCCCGCATCACCAGCCGGCTGCCCACGACCCGGCGCAGCGCCGCCTCGTCCAGCACCACCCACAGCCGCAGGGGGTTGCCCTCGGCGGTGATACGTTCCTGTCGGCGCATGCGGACCTGCACCCGCTTCTCGATCTCCGCCGTCGACGTCTCCGGCAGTGCGCCCTGCACCAGCGCCTCCGCGTACGCACGCGTCTGCAACAGTCCGGTCACCAGCTGGGGTTCGTAGACCCGGAGCGACTCGGCGTCGGTCTCCAGGCCGATGTACACGCTGTACGGGATGTCCCCGAACGTGTGCCACCAGCCCTGCTGCCGGGAGTCCCGGGCCATCTCCATCAGCGAGTCGACGATGCGCTGGTCCTCGACCTCGTACACCCCGCACAGGTCGCGCACGTCGCGCTGGCTGATGCTTCTGCGGCCGTTCTCCAGCCGGCTGATCTTCGACTGCGACACGAGCAGCCGCTCCGCCACCTCCTCGGCCGTCATGCCCTTGAGCTCGCGGAGCCTGCGCAGCTCCTGGCCCAGCCGGCGCCGCCTGACGGTGGGATTGACATTGGACGCCACGGGACGTGCACCTCCGGCTGCCTGCCTGTACATCTCATACTTTGCGTATCTGCCGTTGAGCAGACTGCCACCAAGGTGCTTTCTACCGCTGGGAAACGGTGGATATGCGGCGCGTACGCGTCAGTTCGGAATCGATCGGACTCCTTACGCGGCCGAGGGGGGGGGGGGGGGAGGGGGGGGGGAAGCCCCCCCCCCCCCCCCCCCCCCCCCCCCCCCCGACTTGTGGGGGGGTTAGTGTGGCCCCCCTGCCCCCCCCCTTCGCACCTACCCCCCCTCTATCCTCTC
>NZ_JBVIDR010000013.1:0-266580 GCF_055572275.1 Streptomyces sp. NPDC030798
GGGGTGCGGGGGTGGTTGGGGGAGTTGTTTTGGGAGGTGGGGTCGATGTGGGGGGGTTGGGGGAACTGGTTTGGAGGGTCTTAATGGATCGCTGGGGGGGGGCGGGGGCCCCCCCCCCCCCCCGCCGCTTCGTCGTCAGGCGCTCTCCGGCTCGGCCAGCCGGGTGAGCGCGGCCGCGACCAGGGCCCGGACGCCGGTGTCCAGAGTGGGCTGGAGGACCGGGACGAACCGGGTACTGTGGTTGACCGGTATGTCCTGGGCCACGGTGCCGCGTTCGCGGGCGGCCCGGTAGGCCTCCGGGTCCGTCCCGCCGAGCGCCCAGTAGGTGTACGGCACGCCGAAGGCGTCCGGGATGCGGCTGAAGTCCTCGCTGGCGCTCTGCAGCTCCGCCTCGCCGGCCCGGTCCCCGAAGACCTCGGCGAAGGCGGCGGCGACCTCGCCGGTCACCCGGTCGTCGTTGACGGTCGGCGGGAAGCGGGTCCCCTCCTCGAACTCCGGGTCGCGTTCGGCACCCGAGGCCGCGCACTCGGCCCGGACGATGCGCCGCAGGGAGGCGAGGACCCCCCGGCGGGTCTCCTGGTCGTAGGTGCGCACGTTGACCAGCAGTTCGGCCGACTCCGGGATCACGTTGCCGCTCGTACCCGCCCGCACGGAGCCCACCGTGAGCACGGCGGGCCGGGTGGCGGCCAGCTCGCGCGAGACGATCGTCTGCAGCCGTACGACGATCATCGCGGCCATCACCACGGGATCGATGGCCGCCTGGGGCGCGGATCCGTGGGCGCCCCTGCCGTGGACGGTGATCCGCACGTTGTCCGCCGCCGAGAGGAACGAACCGGCGCGTGTGCCGACCCGCCCGGCGGGATACGGCAGCACATGCTGGGCGAACGCGACGTCCGGACGGGGAACGCGGTCGCGCAGCCCGTCCTCGACCATGCGGTCGGCCCCGTCCCCGGGCTCCTCGGCGGGCTGGAACAGGGCCACCAGGGTGCCCCGCCACCGGTCCCGGGCGGGCGCCATCAGTCGGGCGGCGCCCAGCAGGCAGGCGACGTGCAGGTCGTGCCCGCAGGCGTGGGCCACCGGGACCGGCCGGCCGGAGGCATCCGTGGCGGTGACCGCGGAGGCGTAGGGCAGACCGGTCTCCTCGCGCACCGGCAGGGCGTCCATGTCGGCCCGCAGCAGCACCGTCGGCCCCGCGCCGGGCCCGTCGCCGTGGTCCAGCACCCCGGCCACACCGGTGCCGCCGATGCCCTCGTGGACCTCGTAGCCGTGGTTCTTCAGGTGCTCCGCGACCCGGCCCGCGGTCCGGTGCTCCTGGTGCCCCAGCTCGGGGTGGGCGTGCAGGTCCCGGTAGAGGTCCTCCAGGTCGGCACGGATGGTTCCCAGGCCGGTCAGCACGGCGTCGGTGGAGTCCTTGAGAGGCATGGCGGTCGCTCCTCTCCTCCTGTCCCGCCCTGTTCCGCGTCCCCCTCAGGAGTCCGGGCCACCGCGTGACGACCGTGGCCGCCGGTCGCGGCTGCCCGGCAGCCTCCAGCCCCAAGTGAGCGCGGCGAGCCGCGGTGAAACGCCCAGAACCAGCCGCAGCGGGCGACTGCCCGCCGGCCGCTGCACGGCGATATGCGGACGGGCCGGCTGCAGCCGGCCCGTCCGCATCCTGTGTGCTCCTTCCGCTACGCCTCCCTGACGTGGATCCGGCGCAGCGTCACCGCCGCTCCCGCCGCCGCCAGTGCCAGCGTCACCGCTCCCGCGATCGCCACGCCGTGCATCCCGCTGGTGAACGCCTCCCGTGCGGTGGCGAGCAGAGTCTCGCCGGTACGGCCGGGCAGGCGGGCGGCGGTGGCCAGGGCGCCGCCCAGGGTCTCGCGGGACTCGGCCGGGGCCGAGGCCGGCATGTCGTGGCGGTAGATCGCCGTACCGATGGAGCCGAGGACCGCCATGCCGAGGGCGCCGCCGAACTCGGTGCCGGTCTCCAGGAGTGAGGAGGCCGTGCCCGCCCGCTCCACCGGCGCGGTGCTCATGGCCAGGTCGGTCAGCTGGGACATCACCATGACGACCCCGGAGGCGAGAACACCCGCGGCGGCCAGCACCAGCCAGAGGGAGTCGGTGCCGGCGAGGGCCAGCAGGGCGTACCCGGCCGCGCTGACGGCGAAGCCCGCCGCGACGACGTACCCCCGGTTGGCGCCCCGGGCGACGAGCTGCCCGGTGACCGGGCCGGCGACGCCGATCAGCACGGAGGGCAGCAGGCTCCACAGCGCCGCCTGCAGCGGGCTCTTGCCGAGGACCGACTGCAGATACTGCGTGGTGAAGATCGCCGAGCCCATCATGCCGAACGCGGACACCAGGGTCAGGACCAGCGCCGGGGTGAAGCCGTGGCCCTTGAGCAGGGCCGGCGGGATCAGCGGGGCGGCGGCGGTGCGCTGCCGGTGGACGAAGAGGGCGGCGAACAGCAGGCCGACGGTGACCGACACGACGTACAGCGGGTGCCAGCCCTCGGACGGGATCTCCTTCAGGCCGTAGATCACGGGCAGCACGGCGGCCAGCGACAGCGGCACGCTCACCCCGTCGAAACGGCCCGGGTCAGGGTTCTTCGACTCCGGCAGCAGCACCGGACCGAGGAGCAGCAGCAGGAGCATGGCCGGCAGGTTGACCAGGAAGACCGAGCCCCACCAGAAGTGCTCGACGAGGATGCCGCTCATCACCGAGCCGAGCGCGATACCGCCGGTCATCACCCCCGACCACAGGCCGATCGCCTTCGCCCGCTGGGCCGGGTCGGTGAACATCGTGCGCAGCAGGGCCATCGTCGACGGCATCAGGGTCGCACCGCCGACGCCGAGGAGCGCGCGGGCCGCGATGAGGGTCTCGGCGCTGTTCGCATAGGCCGCGAGGACCGAGGCCCCGCCGAAGGCGGCGGCGCCCATGAGGAGCAGCCTGCGGCGGCCCATGCGGTCACCGAGGGAACCCATCGTCATCAGCAGGCCGGCCAGGACGAAGCCGTAGATGTCGAAGATCCAGAGCTGCTGGGTGCCGCTGGGGCGGAGATCGGCGCTGATCGCAGGGGCCGCGAAGTACAGGACGGAGACGTCCATCGAGACCAGCAGCAGCGGCAGCATCAGCACACCGAGGGCGGTCCACTCACGGCGTCCGGCGCGGTCACCCGGCACGACGGGTGTGGTGGTGCTCGTCGAGTTCGTCATGGCCGTGACTGTACGCACGTCTTAAACGCTTGTCTAGAACGTTTGTGTAAGACAGTTGGTTAGGCCGCTCGTCTAGGACGGTTGTCTGAATCGCGGGTAGCCTGGTGCGCATGGGACACCGTGAGGATCTGCTCGAAGGCGCGAAGCGCTGTCTGCTGGAGAAGGGGTTCGCGCGGACGACGGCGCGCGACATCGTGAAGGAGTCGGGGACCAACCTGGCCTCGATCGGCTACCACTACGGCTCGAAGGACGCCCTGCTGGCGCAGGCGTACGTCGCGCTCGTCGAGAACGTGTCCGACTCCTTCGCCGCGGGCGGCGACGCCGGCTCCGAGGGCGCCCCGGGTTCGCTGGAGCGGTTCCGGTGGGTGTGGTCGAACATCGTCGAGAGCATGCGGCGGCCCGGCTCGGTGTGGCGGCTCAGCATGGAGGTCATCACCCTGCAACTGCCCGAGGTGCGCGAGCACTTGGCCCGCGCCCAGCAGGAGGGCGGGCGTGGCCTGGTGGCGCTCATGACGGGCGTCCCGGAGGAGGAGGTCTCCGACGAGACCGCGGACACCCTGGGCCGGTTCTACCTGACCCTCATGACCGGCCTCATCGCCCAGTGGACCTTCGACCCGAAGACCGCCCCGGACGGCGACGCCCTCACCGAGGGCCTGCGGCAGATCGTCGAGGCGATCGGCCGGGCCTCATAGGCGTGCCCTCTTCAGTGCCATGTGCAGGAGCAACCGGTCCTCGCCGTCGTCCAGGTCCAGGCCGGTGAGTTGCTCGACGCGGGAGAGGCGGTAGTACAGGGTCTGGCGATGGACGCCCAGCTCGGCGGCCGTGCGGCCCGCCTGGCCGGCGCAGTCGAGGTAGACCTCGGCGGTGCGGGCCAGTTCGCGGTGGGCGGGGGAGAGCAGGGGGGCGACCGCGCGGTCCTCGGCGGAGTCCGGGGGGAGCGTGGTCAGCAGGCGGTACGGCCCGATGCGCGCCCACTCGGCGACCGGGCCGAGCCTGGGCTCGGCGAGGGCCGCCCGCGTGGCTGCCTCGGCCTCCTGCCAGACCGTCCCCAGCTCCGTGAGGCCGACACGGGCGTCGCCGACGCCGGCGACGCAGGCGGTGCCCTGGGCGGCGCGGGCGGCCGCGGTGAGTCCCGCTGCCGCCGCCGCGGCCACCCGGGCGCCGGTTCCCCGGGCCGTGCTCACGGGTCCGCCGTGTGCGGCCTCGGCCTCCTTCAGGAGACGGGCGGCCGCCGCCAGCGCCGGGGTGCTCGTCTCCGTGGTGCGCAGTCGTACCAGGAGCGCGAGACTCTGCCCCGAGACGCCCCAGGGCAGCGTGCACAGGGCGGTCGCGTGGGGGATCGTGCGGGCCGCGGGGGCGTCGTCCGGGTCGGCCGAGGGCCAGGGGGCCACGCACACCAGGGTGTGCGGGCCGTCCGCGCGAGCGCCGAGGGCCGTGCGGAGTTCCGCCACCGCCATGTCCTGCTGCCAGCCGCGCTCCGCGGTGAGCACCGCCCGCAGTTCGCGGCTCAGGCCGGCACCGGCCTGAGCCTCGTCCGCGAGCAGTGCGCCGATCCGGCCCGTCACCTGCATGGCGGCGGCCAGTTGCGCGTCCGTCGGGCCCGGATCGCCGTCCAGCAGCCAGACGTAGCCGAGGACGACACCCCGATGGCGTACCGGCAGGCAGATGCGGCCCCGGTAGACGCCCGCCTCCGGGGTCGGCGGGATGCGGACCGGCCCGGTCGCCCGGGTGATGCCGAAGCCCTCGAACCAGGACCGGACGGCCGCCGTGGAGCGCCGGGTCAGGATCGAGCGGGTGCGGACCGGGTCCAGCGCGGAGGGGTCCAGGTCCCCCTCGCTGTCGTACGCCCCGAACGCGATCAGCTCGAAGTCGCGGTTCTCCAGGGTCGCCGGTGCGCCCAGCAGCTCCGAGATCTCGTCCACCAGCTCCTGGTAGTCAGCCCTGTACTCCGCCGTCACCCGGGCATTCTCCCCCATATACCGGCGCCCTTCATACATCTGTCTGAGATCCAGCGCACGGATGCGTGACAGCTGTCGATGGCCGACGATCGGAGCAATCCTTAGGTTTCACGGTGGTTCTCCGTGCCGTACCCGAAACATCGGTTGTCGGCCGTTCTGGTGCTTTTCCTGTGGAGGTGCCCCGTGCTGGGTCCCGTGATTCTCGCCGCGTCGCGCAGCGACCGGATGCGACGCCTGATCTCGGCGGCCCCGGTGACCAAGCAGGTCGTGGACCGCTTCATCCCCGGTGAGACCGTGGCCGACATCGTCCCCGTCATCGAGGAGCTCACCGGCAAGGGCCTGGAGCTGACCATGGACGTGGTGGGCGAGGACATCACCACGCCCGAGCAGGCCCGCGCCGCCCGGGACGCCTACCTCGAGCTGATCGGCCGGCTCAAGGAGCTGGGGCTGGGCGAGAAGGTCGAGATGTCCGTCAAGCTGTCCATGTTCGGCCAGGCCCTGCCCGGCGGGCACGAGCTGGCGCTCGGCAACGTCCGGCCCGTCGTCGAGGCGGCCGCCGCCATCGGTACGACGGTCACGCTCGACGCCGAGGACCACACCACGCTCGACTCGATGTTCGCCATCCACGAGGAGCTGCGGAAGACCCACCCCGAGACCGGCTGCGTCATCCAGGCCTACCTCTTCCGCACCGAGGCCGACGCCCGCCGCCTGGCCGCCGCCGGCAGCCGGGTGCGTCTGGTGAAGGGCGCCTACAAGGAGCCCGCCGAGGTCGCCCACCAGCGGAAGCAGGAGATCGACAAGGCCTACGTGCGCATCCTGAAGGTGCTGATGGAGGGCGAGGGGTACCCGATGGTCGGGTCCCACGACCCGCGTCTGATCGCCATCGCCCAGGAGCTGGCGCACCGGGCCGGCCGCAAGCCGGCCGAGTACGAGTTCCAGATGCTCTACGGCATCCGGAGCGAGGAGCACCTGCGGTTGGCCGCCGAGGGCCACCGCATGCGTGTCTACACCGCCTACGGCACCGACTGGTACGGCTACTTCATGCGCCGTCTCGCGGAGAAGCCGGCCAACCTGCGCTTCTTCCTCAGGTCGATGGTCAGCAAGGGCTGAGCCCGCAACACCCGCTCACGATCAAGGAGTCAAGGATCTCATGGACGCTGTGACCCAGGTCCCCGCCCCCGTCAACGAGCCGGTGCACGGCTACGCCCCCGGCTCGCCCGAGCGTGCCCGGCTGGAGGCCAGGCTCAAGGAGCTGGCCGAGAACCCGATCGACCTGCCCTGCACCATCGGCGGCGAGAAGCGCATGGGCGGTGGCGAGGCCTTCGAGGTGGTCCAGCCGCACAACCACAAGGCCGTCCTCGGCACCTACCGCACTGCCTCGCGCCAGGACGCGCAGGACGCCGTCGACGCCGCCCTCGCCGCCGCCCCGGCCTGGCGCGCGATGTCCTTCGACGACCGTGCCGCGATCATCCTGCGCGCCGCCGAGCTGCTGGCCGGCCCCTGGCGCGAGACCATCGCCGCATCCACCATGCTCGGCCAGTCCAAGACGGTCCAGCAGGCCGAGATCGACACCCCGTGCGAGCTGGTCGACTTCTGGCGCTTCAATGTCCACTACGCCCGCCAGATCCTGGCCGAGCAGCCTCCGGCGAACTCGCCCGGCGTCTGGAACCGCATGGACCACCGCCCGCTGGAGGGCTTCGTCTACGCGATCACGCCGTTCAACTTCAGCGCCATCGCGGCCAACCTGCCCACCGCGCCCGCGCTGATGGGCAACGTGGTGGTGTGGAAGCCGTCTCCGACGCAGACCCACGCGGCCGTGCTGCTGATGGAGCTGCTGGAGGAGGCCGGTCTGCCCAAGGGTGTCATCAACCTCCTCACCGGTGACGGCCTGGAGGTCTCCGAGATCGCCCTGAACCACCGCGACCTCGCCGGCATCCACTTCACCGGCTCGACCAAGACCTTCCAGTACCTGTGGAAGACGGTCGGCAACAACATCGAGAAGTACCGCTCCTACCCGCGGCTGGTCGGCGAGACCGGCGGCAAGGACTTCGTCGTCGCCCACCCGAGCGCCGACCGCGCCGTGCTGAAGACCGCTCTGACCCGGGGTGCCTTCGAGTACCAGGGCCAGAAGTGCAGCGCCACCTCCCGCGCCTACATCCCGGCCTCCATCTGGAACTCGGGCTTCAAGGAGGAGTTCGCCGCCGAGGTCGACTACCTGACCATGGGCGACGTCACCGACCTGTCCAACTTCATGGGCGCCGTCATCGACGAGCGTTCCTTCGCCAAGAACAAGGCCGCGATCGACCGGGCCAAGAAGGACCCGGCCTGCACGATCGTCGCGGGCGGCACCTACGACGACTCGGTCGGCTACTTCGTCCGCCCGACCGTCATCGAGTGCACCGACCCGGAGAACGAGGTGTTCACCACCGAGTACTTCGGCCCGATCCTCGCGGTGTACGTCTACGAGGACGAGCGGTACGACGAGATGCTGACCCAGATGGAGTCGGTGTCGGACTACGCCCTGACCGGCTCGGTCATCGCGAACGACCGCGCGGCGGCGGCGTACACGATGGAGAAGCTCCGCTACGCCGCGGGCAACTTCTACATCAACGACAAGTCGACCGGCGCCGTCGTCGGCCAGCAGCCCTTCGGCGGCGGCCGCTCCTCCGGCACCAACGACAAGGCCGGCGCCCCGCAGAACCTGATGCGCTGGACGCTGACCCGGGCCATCAAGGAGACCCTGGTCCCGCCGACCGACTACACCTACCCGCACATGGGCTGACACGCCCCCGCGAACACGGGCCGGGAGGCCTGCCTCTCGAGCAGGCCTCCCGGCCCGTTGCCATGGCCGGCCCCGCTTCGCGAACTCCCGGTCGCCCCACCGCCCTTGGACCCGATCACCAGGGCCCCGCACAGCGGCTTCGCGTTGGCGATACTCGCTCCATGACGCCCAGCCTCCGTACCGCCCACACCGCCGACCTCACCCCCGCCGACCTGCGTGCCGTCCGTGCCCTCCTGGACGCGGCCTTCGAGGGGGACTTCGGCGACGACGACTGGGACCACGGCCTGGGCGGCATGCACGCCCTGGTGCACGACGGTGCCGGGCTCGCCGCCCACGGGTCCGTCGTGATGCGCCGCGTACGGCTCGGCGGCCGCTGGCTGCGCACCGGATACGTCGAGGCCGTCGCCGTACGGGCCGATGTGCGGCGCACCGGTCTGGGCGGGCGGGTGATGGCGTCCCTGGAGGGGATCATCGACCGGGCCTACGACCTCGGCGCGCTCGCGGCCAGCGAGGACGGGGCCGCGCTCTACGCGGCCCGCGGCTGGCGGCAGTGGGGCGGGCACGTGTACGCCCTCTCCCCGGACGGCATCGTCCGCCTGCCGGACGAGGAGGGCGGCATCCACCTGCGGAACCCTCCGGCCGCCCAGCCGCTCGGCCCCGGGCCCAAGGCGGAGCCGGAGCTGGTCCTGGACTGGCGGGACGGTGACATCGGCTGACTTCTGTCGGGTGAAAGCGCAGGTCACGACCGTGTGATCCAGTTCGCCGTCTCAGATAGTAGGAAGTCCGAGTAATTGTGCAGACAGGCGCGTCCGGCTCCCTTACTTTTGTAGGAGCCGAACGTCTCGCTCGATCCAGCGAATGGCGGTCGTGAGCCGGGCCCCGCGCAGGCAACCCCTGCGGCCCACCGCTCCCCGCCCCTCCGGCGTCTCGTACCCCTCCTTGCCGTACTCCACGTTCCTCGAAGGAGTCGATTCCCATGGCCGAGACGACCGTCCGCCGCCGGGTCCGCCACGTGTCCCGCGCCAGCGAGTCCGACCGCAAGAACGCCGCCGCCGCCCTCCAGCGAGCCCTCGACCGCCGCGACAACGGCGGCCAGACCGGCCACTGAGCCGGCGTCCCCCGACCGGGTGTCCGCATCGCGGACAGGCCGTGTCATCACCTGGGACGAGGAGTAGGGTGCCGACATGTCTCGCAGCATCAATCTCGCAGTGATCCCCGGTGACGGCATCGGCCAGGAGGTCGTGGCCGAGGGTCTGAAGGTCCTCTCCGCAGTCCTGCCGCAGGATGTGAAGCTGGAGACCAAGGAGTACGACTTCGGCGCCAAGCGCTACCACGCCACCGGTGAGACCCTCACCGACGCCGACCTCGAGCAGCTCAAGCAGCACGACGCCATCCTGCTCGGCGCGATCGGCGACCCGAGCGTGCCCTCCGGCGTCCTCGAGCGCGGCTTCCTGCTCAAGCTCCGCTTCGCCTTCGACCACCACGTGAACCTCCGCCCGAGCAAGCTGCTCCCGGGCGTGGCCACCCCTCTCGCCGGCCAGCCGGAGATCGACTTCGTCGTCGTCCGTGAAGGCACCGAGGGCCCCTACACCGGCAACGGCGGCACCATCCGCAAGGGCACCGAGCACGAGGTCGCCACCGAGGTCTCCGTCAACACCGCCTACGGTGTCGAGCGCGTGGTCCGTGACGCCTTCGCCCGGGCCCAGGCCCGCCCGCGCAAGAAGCTCACGCTGGTCCACAAGAACAACGTGCTGACCTTCGCCGGTCACCTGTGGACCAACATCTTCAACCAGGTGGCCCAGGAGTTCCCCGAGGTCACCACCGACTACATCCATGTCGACGCGGCGACGATCTACCTGGTCACCGACCCCGGCCGCTTCGACGTCATCGTCACCGACAACCTCTTCGGCGACATCATCACCGACCTCGCCGCGGCCGTCTCCGGCGGCATCGGCGTGGCCGCCTCCGGCAACATCAACCCCAGCCGCGAGTTCCCGTCCATGTTCGAGCCGGTCCACGGCTCGGCCCCGGACATCGCCGGTCAGGGCAAGGCCGACCCCAGCGCCACGGTCCTGTCCGTCGCCCTGCTGCTGCGCCACCTCGGCCACGACGCCGAGGCCGACCGCATCGACGCCGCGGTCGCCGCCGACCTCACGGAGCGGGTCGGCAAGCCCGCCCGCAGCACCTCCGAGATCGGCGACGCGCTCGCCGTACGCGTAGCCGGCTGACCCGCCGCGCTCTCGCAGAAGCCGTCGGGTCGCAAACGCACCCGGCGGCTTCTCCTGTGCCCCGCCGGGTGCCACCATCGACCACTGGGCCGCTTTCACCCCGATTCCGTCCACCGTCGCCCGCGCGCGATAATCGAACGCGGAGCCGCGGCATGAGGGAAAGCTCGGACGTCCTAGGACCGGTCGCAAGACCGGTTCCGGACTGAGCGCGGCCCGTCACTACAACCCGGTGAAGGACAACCACATGACGACGCCCACGATCGAGCTCAAGCCCTCCGCCAGCCCGCTCGCCGCCGCAGAGCGCGAGGCGATCCTGGCCAACCCCGGGTTCGGCCGCCACTTCACCGACCACATGGTGACGATCAAGTGGACCGAGGGGCGCGGCTGGCACGACGCGCAGCTCGTCCCGTACGGCCCGATCTCCCTCGACCCCTCCACCCACGTCCTGCACTACGGCCAGGAGATCTTCGAGGGGCTCAAGGCGTACCGGCAGCCCGACGGCTCGATCGCGGTGTTCCGCCCCGAGGCCAACGCCCGCCGCTTCCGCAACTCCGCCCGCCGCATGGCCATGGCCGAGCTGCCCGAGGAGCTGTTCATCGCCGCCCTGGACGCGCTGCTCGCCCAGGACGCCGACTGGGTGCCGCCGCACGGCGGCGAGGAGTCGCTGTACCTGCGTCCGTTCATGTTCGCCACCGAGGCCGCGCTCGGCGTGCACCCGGCCAACGAGTACCTGTTCATGCTGATCGCGTCCCCGTCCGGCGCGTACTTCGCCGGTGGCGTCAAGCCGGTCACCATCTGGGTCTCCGAGGACCACGTCCGCGCCGTCCCGGGCGGCACCGGCGACGCCAAGACCGGCGGCAACTACGCCGCTTCCCTGCTGCCCCAGGCGGAGGCCGCCGCGCACGGCTGCGACCAGGTCGTCTACCTCGACGCGGTGACCCGCACCAAGGTCGAGGAGAGCGGCAGCATGAACGTCGCCTTCGTCTACGGCGACCGGATCGTCACCCCCGCGCTCACCGGCTCGATCCTCGAGGGCATCACCCGTGACTCCCTGCTCCAGGTCGCCCGCGACCTCGGTTGCACCGCCGAGGAGGGTGTGATCACCCTGCAGCAGTGGCGGGAGGACGCCGCGTCCGGCGCCCTCACCGAGGTCTTCGCCTGCGGCACCGCCGCCGTGGTCACGCCCATCGGCCACGTCAAGACCAAGTCGGACGGCTGGACCCACGGCGACGGCACTCCCGGCCCGGTCACCCTCCGGCTGCGCGAGGCCCTCCTCGGCCTCCAGCGGGGCATGACGGAGGACAAGCACGGCTGGATGCACCGCATCGGCTGAGCCATGCCGCTCCTCCCGCCGTGACGGCGCTCGGACGCAACGGACGAGCCCCGTCGCGGCGGGCACACGAGGAGGCGGCCGCTCGCGGTGCCGCCGGCCCGCGGCCAGGCCGCCTCCGCGCCGCCTACGACGAGGGCGCGACCTCCTTCACAGGCCCTACAGCCGGCTTTCGGCGGCGACCGGTTCCTGCCCGGCCTCGGCGGGGGCCGACGCCGTGCGGGGCGTGAGGGCCAGGTGGACCAGGCCGCCCACCGCGCCCGACAGCAGGAAGCTGCAGTCGACCCCGCCGGTCAGCGTCAGCAGGGGGCCCTGGTACGACGGCAGGGACACGCCCAGCAGGCCGACGCCGGCGCCCAGCGCCCAGGACACGGTGGCGCGGACGTTCCAGCCCGCCCGGTACCAGTAGATCCCGCCCCGCGAGCGGCGGTTGAAGACCTGCAGGGCGTCGGCGTCGTACACCCCGCGGCAGCGGGCGAAGCCGATGAGGGTGATGACCGCCCACGGCGTGCCGACGGCGGTGAGCAGGAGGACGAAGGACGTCATCGCGGACTGCGCGTTCCAGGCGTAGTGGCCCACGAAGACGCAGGCCGTGGCGACGACGGCGACCGTGTAGGTGGCGCGGGCACGGGAGGCGCGGGGCAGGATGGCGTCCAGGTCCAGGCCCATCGAGTAGAGCATCAGCCCGGCGTTGCCCACCGAGCCGGCCGAGGCGGACAGCAGCAGCGGGACCAGGTACCAGGTGGGGGAGGCGGCCACCAGCGGCCCCGCGTAGTCGGTCGCCGCGCGGGCCGCGTAGGCGGTGAAGGTGCCGAACAGCTGCGGCACCAGCAGGCCGAGGATCAGCCCCAGCCAGGTCGCGTGCAGCACCCGGCGGCTGCTGTTCCTGACGGGCGAGATGTAGCGGGTGTAGTCGCCGAGGAGCGTGATGAAGGCGATGGGGCCGGACAGGCCCGCCGCCACGGCCGCCAGGAACCAGGTCGGCCAGAAGGAGCCCAGCAGAAGGCCGCCCGCCTCGGGCAGGGGCGAGACCGTGAAGTGCGGGGCGTAGGCGAGTACGCCGAGGGCCAGCAGGGCGGTCATGCCGATGGCCAGCACCCGCGACATCGCGAGCAGCACCCGGTAGCCGTACACCGCGCCCGCGACCGTCGCCGCGGCGAGCAGCGCGTAGACGACCGCGTACGACACCCCGTCCGCCGGCAGCCCGAAGAGCCGGCCGAGGACGCTCAGCATCACGTCGCCGCCGATCCACACCGTCAGTGCGGTGTAGCCGAGGGCCAGCAGCAGGCCGACCACCGAGCCGACCAGCCGCCCGCGCACCCCGAACTGGGCGCCGGAGGAGGTCGACAGGTTGGTGGCGGTGCGCAGCGAGATGAGGGCGAGCGGCGCGGTGACGGCCGTACCGACGACCGTGCCCGCGACGATCGAGCTCACCGACGCCCACCAGCCGAGCCCGAAGGACGGCGGCAGCCAACCGAAGATGATCACCCCGAGGCAGAGGTTGGAGCCGAGCAGGATCGAGACGAGGTCCCGGGGGCCGCTGGTCCGCTCCTCCTCCGGGATGGTGTCGACTCCGCGCTGTTCTATCGGCATGGCTGGTCTCCTTCGACGGCCGCCTCTATCGGTTTGAGCGACGTTCAATCTGCCTGGCGTTCCGCCCGCGGTCAATGCTTCTGTTTCGCGCAATCTGCGTTTAGAGTGATGCTCAAACGCCGACCAGGCAAGGAGGTGCCGGCCCGTGAGACTGACCCCCACGGAACGTGACCGGCTGCTGCTCTTCGGGGCCGCCGAGCTGGCCCGGGCCCGCCGGGCGCGGGGCCTCAGGCTCAATGTGCCGGAGGCCACCGCGCTGATCGCGGACACCGTCTGCGAGGCCGCACGGGACGGCAGGCGGCTCGCGGAGGCCGTCGAGGCGGCCCGTGCGGTGCTCGGCCCCGAGGACGTGCTGCCGGGCGTCGCCGACGTCGTCACCGAGGTGATGGTCGAGGCCGTCTTCGACGACGGCTCCCGGCTCGCGGTCGTCTCCGACCCCATCGGCGGCGGCCTCGGCGAGCACGCCCCGGGCGCGCTGCTGCCCGGTCCCGAGCACGCCGACCCCGAGCCGGCCCTGCGGCTCACGGTCACCAACACCGCGACCGTGCCGGTCTCCGTCACCTCCCACTTCCACTTCTTCGAGGCCAACCCGCGCCTGGACTTCGAGCGTCACCGGGCCTACGGCATGCGGCTCGCGGTGCCCGCCGGGTCCTCGGTGCGGTTCGGGCCGGGGGAGAGCGAGGAGGTCGGGCTGGTCCCGATCGGCGGCGACCGGATCGCGATCGGCTTCGCCGGCCTGGTCGACGGGCCGCTGGACGCGCCCGGCGCCCGGCAGGAAGCCCTGCGCAGGGCGGCCGCCTGCGGATACCTGGGGGCGACACCGGAAGGAGGCGAGGAGCGATGAGCCGCTCGAAGGGACGAGAGGTGAGCCGGTCGATCCACATCGACCCCTACGCGTACGCGGCCACGCACGGCCCCCGGGCCGGCGACCGCGTCCGCCTCGGCGACTCCGGCCTGACCATCCGCGTCGAGTCCGACTCCCAGCGCCACGGCGACGAGTTCCTGGCCGGCTTCGGCAAGACCGCCCGCGACGGACTGCACCTGAAGGCCGCCGCCGTGCGCGACACGTGTGACGTCGTGATCAGCAACGTCGTCGTGATCGACGCGGTCCAGGGGATCCGGAAGGTCTCCATCGGCATCCGGGAAGGCCGTGTCCACGCCATCGGGCGCGCCGGCAACCCGGACACCCTCGACGGCGTCGACGTCGTCGTCGGCACGGGCACGTCGATCGTCTCCGGGGAGGGGCTGATCGCCACCGCCGGTGCCGTCGACACCCACGTCCACCTGTTGTCGCCGCGCATCATGGAGGCGTCCCTCGCCTCCGGTGTCACCACGATCATCGGGCAGGAGTTCGGCCCGGTCTGGGGCGTCGGCGTCAACTCGCCCTGGGCCCTGAGGCACGCCTTCGGCGCCTTCGACGCCTGGCCGGTCAACATCGGCTTCCTGGGCCGGGGTTCGTCGTCGCACGGGGCGCCGCTCGTCGAGGCGCTGGCCGAGGGCGGGGCGAGCGGCTTCAAGGTGCACGAGGACATGGGCGCCCACACCCGCGCCCTGGACACGGCTCTCCGGGTCGCCGAGGAGCACGACGTCCAGGTCGCCCTGCACAGCGACGGGCTGAACGAGTGCCTGTCCGTCGAGGACACCTTGCGCGTCCTGGAGGGCCGCACGATCCACGCCTTCCACATCGAGGGCTGCGGCGGCGGACACGTACCCAACGTGCTGAAGATGGCCGGCGTCCCCAACGTCATCGGCTCCTCCACCAACCCGACCCTGCCCTTCGGCCGGGACGCGGTCGCCGAGCACTACGGCATGATCGTCTCGGTCCACGACCTCAAGCCCGACCTGCCCGGCGACGCGGCCATGGCCCGTGACCGCATCCGCGCCGGCACGATGGGCGCCGAGGACGTGCTGCACGACCTGGGCGCCATCGGCATCACCTCCTCCGACGCCCAGGGCATGGGCCGGGCCGGCGAGACGGTCCGCCGCACCTTCGCCATGGCCGGCAAGATGAAGGCCGAGCTGGGTCCGCTGGAGGGCGACGGCGAGGGCGACGACAACGCGCGCGTCCTGCGCTACCTGGCCAAGCTGACGATCAACCCGGCCATCGCCCACGGCCTCGCGCACGAGGTCGGCTCGATCGAGGTCGGCAAGCTCGCCGACATCGTGCTGTGGCGCCCGGAGTACTTCGGTGCCAAACCGCAGCTCGTCCTCAAGTCGGGCTTTCCGGCGTACGGCGTGACCGGCGACCCGAACGCGGCCACCGACACCTGCGAACCCCTGGTGCTGGGACCGCAGTTCGGGTCGTACGGCGCCACGGCCGCCGACCTCTCCGTCGCCTTCGTCGCCCGGGCAGCCGTCGACCAGGGAGGCGACCGGATGCCCACCCGCCGGCGCCGGGTCGCCGTGCGCGGCACCCGGGGCATCGGGCCGGCCGACCTGCGCCTGAACTCCCGTACCGGAGCCGTCGACGTCGACCGGCGCACCGGCCTGGTCACCCTCGACGGCGACCCGCTGCGCTCCGAGCCCGCCGACTCGGTCTCCCTCAACCGCCTGTACTTCCTCTGACCTCCAAGGACTCGTGACATGACCACCCCCGCCGCCGACGGCTTCCGCATGCCCGCAGAGTGGACCCCGCACGAGCGCACCTGGATGGCGTGGCCCGGCCCCAACCCCACCTTCGCCCACCCGGACGACCTGCGTCTGTCCCGTATCGCCTGGGCCTCGGTGGCCCGCGCCGTCCTCCGCTTCGAGCCCGTGACGGTCGTCTGCGGCCCCGGGCAGTCGGCGGACGCCCAGGCCCTGCTCGGCCCCGGCATCGACACCGTCGAGCGGGAGCTGGACGACGCCTGGATGCGGGACATCGGCCCCACCTTCCTCACCGACGGAAAGGGCGCACTGGCCGCCGTGGACTGGACGTTCAACGGCTGGGGCGCCCAGGACTGGGCCCGCTGGGAGCACGACGCGAAGATCGGCGCGTACGTCAGCGATCTCGCGGGCGCGCGGACGTACGCCTCGAAGCTGGTGAACGAGGGCGGCGCGATCCACGTCGACGGCGAGGGCACGGTCCTGCTGACGGAGACGGTCCAGCTGGGCCCCGAGCGCAACCCGCACTGGACGAAGGAGCAGGTCGAGGCGGAGATCCATGCCCACCTCGGCACCCGCAAGGCCATCTGGCTGCCGCGCGGCCTCACCGGCGACTACCCGCCGCACGGCTTCGGCACCCTCGGCCACGTCGACATCGTCGCCGCCTTCGCCCGCCCCGGCGTGGTCGTCGCCCACCACCAGCCGGACCCGGCGCACCCCGACCACGAGGTGACGAAGGAGGTCATCGGCATCCTGAGGTCGGCCACCGACGCGCGCGGCCGGCGCCTGGAGGTCGTCGAGGTAGCCGCCCCGACCGTCCTGGAGGCCGACGGCCACTGGGCCGACTACTCCTACATCAACCACTACCTGTGCAACGGCGGCGTCGTCCTGTGCGCCTTCGACGACCCCCGCGACGAGCTCGCGGCCGGCATCTTCCGCCGCCTCTTCCCCGAGCGCACCGTGACCCTGGTGGACGCCCGTACGATCTTCTCCGGGGGCGGTGGCATCCACTGCATCACCCAGCAGCAGCCGAAGATCTAGGAGCAGCACATGGCCGGTGGGCGCAGACAGGCCCCGCCACGGGAGGACGTCCTCGCCGCCGCCATGGACATGATCGCCGCGCGCGGCCTGGAGAAGCTCACCATGGCGGGGCTCGGCCGCGAGGTCGGGATGAGCAGCGGCCATCTGCTCTACTACTTCCACTCCAAGGACGAGCTGCTGCTGCAGACCCTGGAGTGGAGCGAGGGCAGGCTGGGCGCCGAGCGCGGCCGGCTCCTCACCCGCCCGGGAACCGCCCGGGAACGCCTGGAGGCGTACGTCGACCTGTACGTCCCGGACGGCCACCGCGACCCGCACTGGACGCTGTGGCTGGAGGTGTGGAACCGCTCGCAGAACGCCGACGACGCGGCCCGCGAGCGGCAGGCCGCGATCGAGGGCGCCTGGCACCGCGACCTGGTCGCGCTGATCGCCGAGGGCGTCTCGCGCGGCGAGTTCCGCCCGGTCGACGCGGACCGCTTCGCCACCAGGCTGCGGGCCCTGCTGGACGGGTTCTCCATCCATGTCGCCATCGGGTTGCGCGGCACGGACCGCCGGCACGTGCTGGCGCACGTCCGTGAGTTCATCGCCGAGTCGCTGTGAAGCGGCGGGGCCGGTTCCCCCGTCCATCCCGGTGACCGGATTCTGAGACAGGCGGTGAGTGAAGGGCCGCGCTGTGCGAGACTGCCCCCGTGCTCTCGTTCGCCATGATTATGGGCAGCAGGCGCGCCGGTCCGCAGTGACCACCTCGTACGACCAGATGCGGGTGGCCACCGTCGTCCTCGACCCGCGCGCAGACCTCTCGCACCCGCGAGGGGTTTTTTCGTTTTCCGGCCCACCAGCAGCCGGCGACGAAGCGCGAGGGACCACTCGGGGGACGGTGGAGCCGGTCATTCCGGTAAGACCGAAGATCCACAACAGGAGCCTTGAGACCATGACCGAGACGGCAACCAGCGAGCTCGACGACTCGTTCCACGTCTTCGACACCACGCTGCGCGACGGCGCGCAGCGCGAGGGCATCAACCTCACCGTCGCGGACAAGCTCGCCATCGCACGGCACCTGGACGACTTCGGCGTCGGCTTCATCGAGGGCGGCTGGCCCGGCGCGAACCCGCGGGACACCGAGTTCTTCGCCCGCGCGCAGGCCGAGATCGACTTCAAGCACGCCCAGCTCGTCGCCTTCGGCGCCACCCGCCGCGCCGGTGCCAGGGCCGCCGAGGACCCGCAGGTCAAGGCGCTGCTGGAGTCCGGTGCCCCGGTGATCACCCTGGTCGCCAAGTCGCACGACCGGCATGTGCAACTGGCGCTGCGCACCACGCTGGACGAGAACCTGGAGATGGTCCGGGACACCGTCTCCCACCTGCGCGAGCAGGGCCGGCGGGTGTTCGTGGACTGCGAGCACTTCTTCGACGGCTACCGCGCCAACCCCGAGTACGCCAAGGCCGTCGTACGGGCGGCCGCGGAGGCCGGTGCGGACGTCGTCATCCTCTGCGACACCAACGGCGGCATGCTCCCCGCGCAGGTCCACGCCGTCGTCTCCACCGTCCTCGCCGACACCGGCGCCCGGCTCGGCGTCCACGCCCAGGACGACACCGGCTGCGCGGTCGCCAACACCCTGGCCGCCGTCGACGCGGGCGCGACCCACGTGCAGTGCACGGCCAACGGCTACGGCGAGCGGGTCGGCAACGCCAACCTGTTCCCGGTCGTGGCCGCGCTGGAGCTGAAGTACGGCAAGAAGGTGCTGCCCGAGGGCCGGCTGCGCGAGATGACCCGCATCTCCCACGCCATCGCCGAGGTCGTCAACCTCACCCCCTCCACCCACCAGCCGTACGTCGGTGTCTCCGCCTTCGCGCACAAGGCCGGACTGCACGCCTCCGCGATCAAGGTCGACCCGGACCTCTACCAGCACATCGACCCCGAGCTGGTCGGCAACACCATGCGCATGCTGGTCTCCGACATGGCGGGCCGCGCCTCGGTCGAGCTCAAGGGCAAGGAGCTGGGCATCGACCTCGGCGGCGACCGCGAGCTGGTCGGCCGGGTGGTCGAGCGGGTCAAGGAGCGCGAGCTCAAGGGCTACACCTACGAGGCTGCCGACGCCTCCTTCGAACTGCTGCTGCGCGCCGAGGTGCAGGGCCGGCCGCTCCGGTACTTCGAGGTCGAGTCCTGGCGGGCCATCGTCGAGGACCGCCCCGACGGCACCCACGCCAACGAGGCCACGGTCAAGCTGTGGGCCAAGAGCGAGCGCATCGTCGCCACGGCGGAGGGCAACGGCCCGGTCAACGCCCTCGACCGGGCCCTGCGCGTCGCCCTGGAGAAGATCTACCCCCAGCTCGCCAAGCTCGACCTGGTCGACTACAAGGTCCGCATCCTGGAGGGCGTCCACGGCACCTCCTCCACCACCCGGGTGCTGATCTCCACCTCCGACGGCGCCGGTGAGTGGTCCACGGTCGGCGTCGCCGAAAACGTCATCGCCGCCTCCTGGCAGGCCCTGGAGGACGCCTACACCTACGGGCTGCTGCGGGCGGGCGTGGAGCCGGCGCAGTAGTCACAGTGGAGGCATGACCACAGACAACGCGGACGTGCTGTCCCGGGCCCGCGTGGCCACCCGGCTGCCCGCCGGGGACCTGGAGCGGGCCCGTCGCTTCTACGCCGAGAGGCTCGGCCTGCAACCCGTCGACGAACGCCCCGGCGGGCTGCTCTACCGGTGCGGCGGCATCGACTTCGTGGTGTTCCGCTCCACCGGGGTCTCGCCCGGCACCTTCACCCAGATGGGGTTCGAGGTCGACGACCTGGAGGCGGTCGTGGCGGAGCTGCGGCGGCGCGGGGTGGTGTTCGAGGACTTCGGGGACGCGGACGCACCCGGCTTCCGCACCCGGGACGGCATCGCCGAGATCGAGGGCAACTACCCGAGCAAGGGCGCGCGCGGGGAGCGGGCCGTCTGGTTCCGGGACAGCGAGGGCAACCTGATGGGCATCGGCGAGCCCGTCAGGTAGTCAGGGCGCGCGCCAGATGTTGTCGAAGGCCACGTTCTCGATGCGCCGCCGCTCGCGCACGGCCTCCAGCTCGGTCACCGCGTCACCGACGGCGACCAGCACGTTGACCACCGCCTCGTCGTCGGGCTCCGGCGCGGCGGGCCGGTCGTCCGGGATGCCCAGGGTGGAGGCGAGGCCCGCCAGGACCGGCTCGTGGGACCACCAGCGGTCGGCCGCGCGCCGGCGGGCGGGGGTGTCGGCCTGGGGATCGTCCCGGTCGCGCAGCGCGAGCCAGTGCCGGCGCTTGCCGGTGAGCTGCCCCTCGGCCTCCAGCACGTCACGGTAGGCCGTGGCCAGCCCCTGCCCGCGCCGCCACAGCCAGTCCTCGACCGTCTCGTACGGCTCCTTGCGCGACAGCGCGGCCCCCGCCTCGTCCAGCAGCCGGTCACCCGTGGTCAGCGTCGGCCCCGGCACGATCCGCCCGTCCCTCAGGGTGAGCGCCCGGGCGCCGAGGAGGTCGATCAGCTCGGCCCCGGCCAGCGCCAGCGACAGGTCACCCTGCTCCACGGGCCGCTCGCGGGGGATGTCCAGGCTGACGAGGAACAGGTCCTGCGGTGTGGTCATGCACGTCTCCCAGGTCTCCACGGCGCACGCTCGGGTGTCGGGGGCGCACGGGCGCCCGGCCCCGGCCCCCCTCATCGTCCCCCAGCCGCCGGACCGTCGCCGCTCGGACGGGACACCGCGTGCGGCGTCCCGTCCGGTCCGGGCGTCGTACGCCGTCCTACCGCAGCGTCCACTTCTGGTTCGCGGCGCCCGTGCACGACCAGATCTGGGCCCCTGCGCCGTTCGCCGAGGAGTTGTCCGTCACGTCGAGGCACTTGCCGGCGGCCGTGTTCACCACGTCACCGGTCGAGGCGTCGTACGACCACTGCTGGGCGCCGGTGCCGTTGCAGTCGTAGAGCTGCACCTTCGCTCCGTCCGCCGTCGAGCCGGACGTCACGTCCAGGCACTTGCCGAGCGCCCGGACGGCTCCGTCGGCCGTCACGGTCCACTGCTGGGCGGCGGTGCCGTTGCAGTCGTAGAGCTGCACGGCCGTGCCGTTGGCCGTGGCCCCGCCCGCCACGTCCAGGCACTTGCCGGCCAGGCCGGTGAAGGTGCCGGTCCGGCTGCCGCCGCCGGACGGGGTGCCGGACCAGGTGAAGGTGGCCGAGGTGCGCCCGGGCAGCGAGTAGGTGGCGTGCTGGGAACCCCAGTCGACGGTGACCGTCTGCGCGGAGGAGGAGCCGTTGTACGCGATGAGCGCCTTGCTGCCGTCCGGGTTGCGCCACGCCACGTTGGGCACCGTGGTGGACGCCGTCGAGGCGATCCGCTGGGCGCCCGGCCGGACGAACTTCGTCAGGTGGCCCATGTCGTAGTACTCGACGGTGTAGTCCACGGTCCCGCTCGCGCCGTCCCCGTCGTGCACGGTGATCAGGCCGGTGCACGTGCCGCAACCGCCGTTGTGCGGACCTCCGTTCTGATCGACGGCCAGCGACCACTTGGTCACCGACTTCGCCCAGTTGCGGGTGTAGCCGATGATGTCGGCCATGTCCTCGCGCTGCTGGTCGGCGATCCAGGTGCCCCCGGAGTGCTCGGTGCCGAAGGCGTCCAGCGAGGGGTACCGGTCGTGCACGGCGGTCTGCTTGCCCACGTCACCGCCGTAGCCGTGCCAGGCGATCCCGCCGAAGTTGGGGTGATCGCGGATCGCCGGGTCGTCCACGGACGGGGCGGCGTAGGAGTCGTAGGTGTCCCAGTTCCAGTCGTGGGCGAGCACCTTGGTGCTCAGGCCGGCCTGCTGCAGCCGCGGCAGCAGGTCGTTCTTGAGGAAGTAGGCGATCCCGCTCGCGTTCCAGCTCATCGACGGGTAGCCGGAACAGCAGGTCGGCTCGTTCTGCGGGGTCACGTACGCGACGTCGATCCCCTGCTCCCGGTACGCCTGGAGGTACTTCACGAAGTAGTCGGCGTACGCCCCGTAGTCCTCCGCCTTCAGCCAGCCGCCGTTCAGCGACCCGCTGTCCTTCATCCAGGCCGGTGCCGTCCACGGCGAGGCCATCACCGTCAGGGACGGGTTGAGCGCCAGCGCCTGCCGGGTGAGCGGCACGACGTCCGCGAGGTCGTGCGCGATCGAGAACCGCGACAGCGAGGGGTCCGTCTGCCCGGAGGGCACGTCGTCGTACGTGTAGCCGTACCGGGCGAGGTCCGAGGCGCCCATCGGGTTGCGCAGGAACGACAGCCCGATGCCGTCCGCCGGCGAGAACAGCTTGCGCAGGGTGGCGTCCCGGGCGGCCCGGGACAGGGCCCCGCTGCTGTTCATCAGCCAGGCCGCGGTGTCGGTGAAGGACGCGCCGCCGCCGGTGAAGGTCTGGTACCGGGTGTTCTCGTCCACGGTGATGTTCGTGCCGCTGCCGCCCGTACCGGACCGGAAGGCGAACGGCGCCTGCTGCTGCAGGCCGCGCACGACATGCCGGCCGGCGGAGTCGTCGGTGGTGGTGAGCCAGACCGTGACCTGTTCACCGGCCGCGTGCGCGGGGGGTACGGCCGCGGTGAATCCGGCGGCGCTGAGCAGTCCGGCCAGCAGCAGCCGGACGGTGCGGGGGGTTCTCCTCATGGTGCGTCGCCCTTCCTCTCGGGTCGACAGAGCGGGGATCGGGCAAAGCTGACGTGCCGTCTTGACGCGCCTGGGTGCCGTTAGTTAACTCACGACGTGATCTAAGCCATGAGTGAACCAGAGAGCCGAGGGAAGGTCCATGCCAAGAACCGCCCTGCTCGTCTCCGGGGCTCTGCTCGCCGCCCTGCTGCCCCTGTCCGCCGCCCACGCCGCCGGCGATCCGCCGACCGTGTCCGTCGACCGCTTCGAGGGCGAGGTGCCCTTCGCCTCCCAGCCCGCCGAGGGCATCTTCACCTGGGGGAGCGACGCCGACGATCCGCCCGCCCTGCGGCTCACCGCCCGCGCCGACGCCCCGGAGGGCGCCAAGGTACTCACCGGCGCCTACGACATCAGCGGCTACGGCGGCTTCACCCACGACTTCGCCGCCACCGAGCCCGCCCACGACTGGTCCGCCCACCGGGGCATCCGCTTCTGGTGGGAGGGCCGGGACAGCGGCGGGAAGGTCGCTTTCGAGATCAAGGACGGCGGCGCGAGCGGCGAGGCCTCGGAGCTGTGGACGACCTCCTTCACCGACGACTTCACCGGCTGGAAGCAGATCGAGCTGCCCTTCACCGACTTCGCCTACCGCACCGACTACCAGCCCGTCGGCGGTATCGACCACGTCCTCGGCCTCACCGGGATGTGGGGCTACGCCGTCACGCTCCCCGTGGGCGTGAAGGGCGACTTCGCCATGGACGACGTGGAGTTGTACGGCAAGGCCGACCAGTCGATGTCCGCCTCCGTCAGCACCGACGCGCCCGTGTACCCGGTCCGGGAGGGCGGCACCGCCACGGTGAGGGTCACGCTGGCCACGACCGGCGACCGGCCCGTCGACGACCCCGTGACGGTCGCCTACCGGACCCAGGGCGGCACCGCGACCGCCGGCCAGGACTACACCCCGGTCTCCGGCACCCTCACCTTCCCGGCCGGCACCGCCTCGGGCGCCGTCCGGACCATCGAGGTACCCACCCGCAGGGACAAGGCGGCCGAGCCCGCCGAGACCGTCCCGCTCGACCTCACGGTCACCGGTGCCAAGGCGCCCGCCGAGACCCCGCAGGTCGTCGTCGACGCGCACGGACTGCCGTACCTGGACCGGACGTTGCCGGTCGGGAAGCGGGTCGCGGATCTGCTGTCCCGCATGTCCCTGGAGGAGAAGGCCGGCCAGATGACGCAGGCCGAGCGCGGGGCCGTCGGAGGCGGGGCCGACGTCGCGGCCCACGACCTCGGCTCGCTCCTCTCCGGCGGCGGCTCGACGCCCACGCCCAACACCCCGCAGGCCTGGGCGAAGATGATCGACGCCTTCCAGCTGCGGACCCGGGCGACCCGTTTCCAGATCCCGCTGATCTACGGCGTCGACGCGGTGCACGGCCACAACAACCTCTACGGCGCCACGATCATGCCGCACAACATCGGCCTGGGCGCGGCCCGGGATCCCGAACTCGCCTACGAGACGGGCTCCGTGACGGCCTCCGAGGTGCGCGCCACCGGCGTCCCGTGGGACTTCGCGCCCTGCCTGTGCGTCAGCCGCGACGAGCGCTGGGGCCGCTCCTACGAGTCCTTCGGCGAGGACCCGGCCCTCGTGCAGTCCATGGAGACCGTCATCCAGGGCCTGCAGGGACGGGCGGACGGCCGCGACCTGAGCCGCGACGACAAGGTCCTGGCCACGGCCAAGCACTTCGTCGGCGACGGCGGCACCGCCTACGGCTCCTCGACCACCGGCACCTACACGATCGACCAGGGCGTCACCACCGTCACCCGGCGGCAACTGGAGGACATCCACCTGGCGCCGTACAAGGGCGCCGTCGAGCGGGGCATCGGCACGGTCATGCCGTCGTACTCCTCGCTCGACATCGTCGGCGACGGCAAGGGCGCGGTGAAGATGCACGCCCGCGGCGACATGATCAACGGCGTGCTCAAGGGCCGGATGGGCTTCGGCGGCTTCGTCGTCAGCGACTGGAACGCCATCGACCAGCTCCCCGGCGACTACGCGGCCCACGTCCGCACGGCGGTGAACGCGGGCGTCGACATGATGATGGTGCCCTACGGCTACAAGGACTTCGGCAGCACGCTCGTCGACGAGGTGAAGGCGGGCCGGATCAGCGAGTCCCGGATCGACGACGCCGTCTCCCGCATCCTCACCCAGAAGTTCAGGCTCGGCCTGTTCGAGCACCCCTACGCCGACACCGGCGGGGCCGCCGCCATCGGCTCCCCGGCCCACCGCGCGGTGGCCCGCCGCGCGGCGGCCGAGTCGCAGGTGCTGCTGAAGAACACCGGCGGGCTGCTGCCGCTGAGGAAGAGCGAGAAGGTGTACGTCGCCGGGTCCGACGCCGACGACATCGGCAACCAGACCGGCGGCTGGACCCTGACCTGGCAGGGCGCCTCCGGGAACACCGTCCCCGGTACCACCGTCCTGCAGGCCATGCGCCAGGCCGGCGGGAACGTCACCTACTCCAAGGACGCCTCGGCGCCGACGGCCGGCTACGACGTCGGGGTGGTCGTCGTCGGCGAGACCCCGTACGCCGAGGGCGTCGGAGACGTCGGCAACGGGCACGACCTCACGCTCTCGGCCGCCGACCGTTCCGCCGTGGACAAGGTGTGCGCGGCCATGAGGTGTGCGGTGCTGATCGTCTCCGGGCGCCCCCAGCTCATCGGCGACCGGCTCGGGGCGATCGACGCGCTCGTCGCCTCCTGGCTGCCCGGCACCGAGGGCGAGGGTGTCGCCGACGTCCTCTACGGCAGGCGGCCCTTCACCGGACAGCTCCCGGTCAGCTGGCCCCGGTCCGCCGCCCAGCTGCCGCTCAACGTCGGCGACGCGTCGTACGACCCGCTCTTCCCGTACGGCTGGGGCCTGACCACGCTCACCCACGTCCCCAAGGGCGGCGCGGCCACGCTGCGGGCCCTGCGGGTGGCGGCGGCGGCCGCGCAGAGGGCGGGGGCCGACCGGACCGGCCGGGAACTCGTCCGCGCGGCGCGGCTGATCGTGCAGCACCGGGCGGGGGAGCGGATGACGCAGGGCGTGGCGAAGCCCTTCGCGGACGCCGACCATCTGCTGCTGACGGGCCGGTACGGGGAGGCGGTGCGCAAGCTGGAGCAGGCGTACGGGGCTGTCTGACCCGCGGCGGGGTCCATCCCCTGCACGCCTGTACGAATGCCCACTTTGGGGAGGCTTCGGGTAGTTTCGAAGGATGAAGGCCGTTCCGCGGACCCGAAGCCTCCCGGCGCTGCTGCTGGCCGTCCTCGCCCTGGTGACGGCGACCGCGCTAGCACCCGCCGCCCGGGCGGAGACCAGCGTCTCCACCATCGCCGACGCCCTGCGAAAGAGCCCGGTGTACGTCGATCCGGCGGTCTCCCGCGAAGTGCCCCCGGCCGAGGCCCGGGCGCTCGCCGGGCGGATCAAGGACGCGGACAAGCCGCTGTTCATCGCCGTGCTGCCGGCCGACTACCCGACCCGGAACCTCTTCTCGGACCTGCGCGCGGCGACCGGCATCACCGGTCTGTACGGCATCCGGCTCGGCGACCGCTTCGACGCCCGCGCGGACTCCTCCGTGATGTCGGCGACGGCCCGGCGGAACCTGGTCTCCAGTGTCCAGGGCGAGTCCGCCACCGCTCAGCTCACCGACTTCACCGACCGCGCCCTGACCACCATGGGCGGCCACGCGCCCGCCGGCTGGGGCTCCTCGGGCGGCGGCAGCGGCGGGTCGAGCACGGCGCTGATCGCGGCCGGCGCGGTGCTGGTGCTCGGCGGCGCGGGCGCCTATGCCCTGGTCCGGCGGGGCCGGCGCCGGCACGAGCGGGAGCAGCGGGACGCGCTGGAGCGGCTGCGGGTGGTCGTGGACGAGGACATCACCGCCTTCGGCGAGGAACTGGACCGCCTGGACTTCCACCCGGCCGAGGCGGGCGCCGACGACGCGATGCGCGCGGACTACGAGCGGGCCCTGGACGCCTACGAGAACGCCAAGCAGCGCATGGCCGAGGCGGGCAGGCCCGAGGACGTGCGCGCGGTCACCGAGGCGCTGGAGGACGGGCGTTTCTCGCTCGCCCAGCTGGCCGCCCGCCGTGAGGGCCGCCCGCTGCCCGAGCGCCGCCCGCCCTGCTTCTTCGACCCCCGCCACGGCCCGTCCGTCACCGACGCCACCTGGACCCCGCCGGCCGGCGCGCCCCGCCAGGTGCCGGTCTGCGCGGCCGACGCGACGAGGCTGGCCGACGGCCGCGACCCGGTGATCCGCGAGGTCGACACCGACTACGGCCGCCGCCCCTACTGGGACGCCGGGCCCGCCTACGGCCCCTGGGCGGGCGGCTACTTCGGCGGCGGCATCCTGCCCGGGCTGCTCGTCGGCACGCTGCTCGGCAGCATGATGGCCACGCCGGCGTACGCGGCCGACTACGGCGCCGGATACGGGGACTTCGGCGGCTACGGCGACGGCTTCGGCGGCGGCTACGAGGGCGGTGACATGTCCGGCACCGACTTCGACCCCGGCGACTTCGGCGGCGGCTTCGGGGACGGCGGCGGCTTCGGCGACGGGGGAGGCTTCGGGGACGGCGGGGGCGGAGGCGACTTCGGCGGGGGCTTCTGACGCCCCCGGAAGTGCTCCGCCGGTCCGTGCTCCGCCGGTCTGCGCGGCTCAGGCGTTCCTGATCGCCGAGATGTCGAAGTTGAGCTTGATCTTGTCGGAGACCAGGACGCCCCCGGTCTCCAGGGCCGCGTTCCAGGTCAGGCCCCACTCGGAGCGCAGGATCTCGGCCTTGCCCTCGAAGCCGACGCGCTCGTTGCCGAAGGGGTCCTTGGCGGCGCCGTTGAACTCCAGGTCGATGGTGAGCGGCTTGGTGACGCCGAGGATGGAGAGGTCGCCGGTGATGCGGTAGTCGTCGCCGCCCAGGGACTCCGCCTTGGTGGAGCGGAAGGCCATCGTCGGGAACTCGTCGGTCTTGAAGAAGTCCGAGGACTTCAGGTGGCCGTCGCGGTCGGCGTTGCCGGTGCTGATGCTGTCCATCGCGACGTCGAGGGTGGCGGTGGAGCGGCTCGGGTCGGTGCCGTCCAGGTGCAGGCTCCCGGTGAAGTCCTGGAAGCTGCCCTTGACGTTGGTGACCATCGCGTGGCGGGCCACGAAGCCGATGGTGGAGTGCGCCGGGTCGATCGTGTAGTCGCCGGTCAGCGCCGCGAGGTCGGGGGCGCCGGAGCCGGCGGCCGGGGTCGCGGCGGTCTCGGTGGTGCTGTCCTTGCGGCCGAAGATGCCCATGGTGTTCCTCCTGGAAGGTTTCTGTTTAACATTCAACGAACCCAACGCCTCCGACCGTAGACCTATTCCGTACGACTTTCAACATCTCCAGAGCGTGTCGCCGCCGAAACGGTGAGTCACCGCGCACGCCCTCTGGCGAACGCGCGTAGACCTCGGGCACCATCTGCCGTGCACCACCTGCACAGCCGCCCCACAGCACGCACCGGCCCACCGCAGGAAGGTCCGCCATGAAGGCACACCGCCCGGCACTGCGCGCCACCCTCACCGCGCTCGCCCTCGTCGTCGCCCCCGGCGTCGCCGTCGTCGGCACCGCCACCGACGCCTTCGCCGTCACCAAGATCAGCCACGCGACCGCCACCGGGATGTTCCGGAACGCGGGCATCACCTGGTCGTCCTCCGGCAACTGCTCCGACCGCAACAACCCCACCTGCACGTCCTTCGAGCAGCTCAACCTCGCCACCGCCGAGGGCGCCCAGACCCTGAAACGGGCCGCCGGCTGCGCGCTCAACATCACCGGGGGCACCGAGACCGGGCACGCCTCGGGCACCTACTCGCACTGGAACGGCTACAAGCTCGACTACGGCAAGAACACCTGCGTCACGACGTACATCAAGAACAACTTCACCTACATCGGCCTGCGCGGCGACGGCGCCCCCCAGTACCGGTCCGGCTCCGGCAACATCTACGCCGACGAGGGCAACCACTGGGACGTCCTGTACTACAACTGCGGCGGCTGCTGAGCCGGGGAGGGAGCGGGCCGTGGGCGTGTCCCGGCGGGCGCTGCTGCTGGCCGCCGCCCTCGCCGTCACCGCGGCGCCGGGGGCCCGGGCGGACGGCGACCCGTACGAGGGCCTGCGCCGCCGCTGGACCGGGATCGCGCTGGGGAGGGGGTACGACCCCGGGGCCGAGCCCTACGCCACACGGCTCGCCGAACTCGGGCGCCGGGCGCGGGAGTTCCAGGCCACCATGGCCCCCGCCCCCGGCTCCCTGTGGCCCGGGCACCCCTTCGACCCGCCCGAGGGCATCACCTTCAGCTACGGCCGGCTGTGGACGATGGCCCAGGCCTGGGTCCAGCCCGCCACCGGTGCCACCGGCGACGGCGCCCTCCTCACCGACGTCCTGCGCGGCCTCGACCACCTGTCCACCACCGTCTACCACCCCGCCACCACCCGCTACGGCAACTGGTGGGAGTGGCAGATCGGCAGCCCCCGGCTGCTCATGGACATCACGGCCGCCCTCCACGACCGGCTCGGCGCGGCCCGGGTCGCGGCGGCCTGTGCGGCCGTCGGCCACTTCGTCCCGGACGCGATGCTCACCGACTACTCCGGCACCTCCACCGGCGCCAACCGCGTGGACCTGTGCCGCTCGGTCGCGCTGCGCGGCATCCTCGGCCGGGACCCCGGCCGGATCGCGCTCGCCCGGGACGCCCTGTCACCCGTCTTCCCGTACGTCACCCGGGGCGACGGCCTCTACGCCGACGGCTCCTTCGTCCAGCACACCTCGGTCGCCTACTCCGGGACGTACGGCCAGGTCCTCCTCGACGGCCTGGCACGGCTGTTCGCCCTCCTCGCCGGGTCCCCGTGGGAGGTCACCGATCCCGCCCGGCGACATGTCCTGGACAGCGTCGAGCACGCCTACGCGCCGCTCGTCCACGACGGGTTGGTGATGGACTGCGTCAACGGCCGCGCCATCAGCCGGGGTTACCTGCGCGCCGACGACCTGCACCTGCTGCGCGGCGACCACTACCACGGGCACGGCCTGATCGCCGCCGTCACCCTGCTCGCGGACGGCGCGAGCGAGGCGGAGCGCCGGCGGTGGTACGGCACGCTCAAGGGCTGGATCCAACGGGACACCGTCTCACCGGTCCTGACGGATCCTCAGTTCCCGGTCGCCGATCTCGCCCGGCTGCACACGGTCGTCGCCTCGGCCGTCCCCGAGCCCCTCGGCCACCGGCTCTTCCCGGCCATGGACCGGGCCGTCCACCGCCGGCCCCGGTTCACCGCCGCGCTCTCCATGGCCAGCGACCGCATCGCCCACTACGAGTGCGGCAACGGCGAGAACCCGCGCGGCTGGCACACCGGCTCCGGGATGCTCTCCTGGTGGCCGGCCGGCCCGAGCAACCAGTACACCGACTGGTACTGGCCCACCGTGGACTGGTACCGCCTCCCCGGCACCACCGTGTCCGCCCGGCGCCTGCCCGACCGGGCCGGCGGTGAGTGGGGCGCCCCCAAGCCGGACGTGCGCTGGGTCGGCGGGACCACGGACGGGGAGTACGCGGCCGTCGGTCAGCATCTGAAGGGGCTCGGGTCGACCCTCGAGGCCCGCAAGTCCTGGTTCTTCCTCGCCGACGCCGTCGTCTGCCTCGGCGCCGGGATCACCTGCGCCGACGGGACCGCCGTCGAGACGGTCGTGGACAACCGCAACCTCGGCGAGGCCGGCACCCCGCGGTTCGTCCGCGGCCCCGGCTGGGCCCACCTGGAGGGGCACGGCGGCTGGCTGCTGCTCTGCCGCGGCGCCCTGCGCACCCTGCGCGAGGACCGCACCGGCGCCTGGTCCGACATCAACAGCGCCGGCACCGGCGAGCGGCGCACCCGGCGCTGGCAGACCCTCTGGCTCGACCACGGCACCGACCCGGCGGACGCCGCGTACGCCTACGTCCTGCTGCCCGGCGCCTCCCGCGGCGAGGTCGCCGCCCGGGCCGCCGACCGGCACTGGCTGCGCCTCCTCGCCAACGACGCCCGGCGCCAGGCGGTCGCCGTCCCCGCCCTCGGGCTGACTGCCGCCAACCTGTGGCAGGCCGGCACGGTGGGCGGCCTGACCGTCTCGGCGGGCGCGAGCGTGGTCGTCCGGCGGCGCGGCCGTACCGCTACGCTCTGCGTGAGCGAGCCGCCCCGCACGGGCACCCCGCTGGAGATCGTCTGGGACCACCCGGTGCGCACGGTCCTGAGCGCCGACGACACCGTGGAGGTGCTCGACGGACAGGGCCGTCTGAGGCTCTTTGTCACTCCAGGGATGGCATGTGCCACCCACGAATGTGAGGTGCTTCTCGGGTGACGTCTTTGTGGCGCCCCTACAACTCACGCGCCCTCTGAGCAGTCGGAACGGCTGCATGCCCCTGTGGTTCTGTTCAGTGGTACCAGGAAAACGGGCCGGAGACTGTACGGAGTCGACGGCTCGCTTTCCTTGGTGTCCTTCGTAAGGTCGCTACATGACCGTTTTGGAAGAGACGACGGGTGAGCCGACCGGCGAGCCGACGGACGCCCGCGGGCGGGTCGCCGAGCTGCACACGATCCGTGCGCAGGCCGTGGCGGGCCCCAGCGAGAAGGCGACCGAGGCGCAGCACGCCAAGGGCAAGCTGACGGCCCGGGAGCGCATCGAGCTGCTCCTGGACCCGGGGTCCTTCCAGGAGGTCGAGCAGCTGCGCCGGCACCGGGCGACCGGTTTCGGCCTGGAGGCCAAGAAGCCGTACACGGACGGTGTCATCACCGGCTGGGGCACGGTGGAGGGCCGCACGGTCTTCGTCTACGCCCATGACTTCCGGATCTTCGGCGGCGCCCTCGGCGAGGCCCACGCCACCAAGATCCACAAGATCATGGACATGGCCATCGCGGCCGGTGCCCCGCTGGTCTCCCTCAACGACGGCGCCGGCGCGCGCATCCAGGAGGGTGTCAGCGCGCTGGCCGGCTACGGCGGCATCTTCCAGCGGAACACGAAGGCCAGCGGGGTCATCCCGCAGATCTCCGTGATGCTGGGCCCGTGCGCGGGCGGCGCGGCCTACTCGCCGGCCCTGACGGACTTCGTCTTCATGGTCCGCGAGACCTCGCAGATGTTCATCACCGGCCCGGACGTCGTCAAGGCGGTCACCGGCGAGGAGATCACCCAGAACGGCCTCGGCGGCGCCGACGTGCACGCCGAGACCTCCGGCGTCTGCCACTTCGCCTACGACGACGAAGAGACCTGCATCGCCGAGGTGCGCTACCTCCTGTCGCTCCTGCCGCAGAACAACCGCGAGAACCCCCCGCGCGTCGACTGCTCCGACCCGGTGGACCGCCGCTCCGACGCCCTGCTCGACCTGGTCCCGGCCGACGGCAACCGGCCCTACGACATGGCCAAGGTCATCGAGGAGATCGTCGACGACGGCGAGTACCTCGAGGTCCACGAGCGCTGGGCCCGCAACATCCTCTGCGCCCTCGCCCGACTCGACGGCCAGGTGGTCGGCATCATCGCCAACCAGCCCCAGGTCCTCGCGGGCGTCCTGGACATCGAGGCGTCCGAGAAGGCGGCCCGCTTCGTGCAGATGTGCGACGCCTTCAACATCCCGATCGTCACCCTTTTGGACGTCCCCGGCTTCCTGCCCGGCGTCGACCAGGAGCACGGTGGAATCATCCGCCACGGCGCGAAGCTGCTCTACGCCTACTGCAACGCGACCGTGCCGAGGATTTCGCTGATCCTGCGCAAGGCGTACGGAGGTGCCTACATCGTCATGGACTCCCAGTCGATCGGCGCCGACCTCACCTACGCCTGGCCGACGAACGAGATCGCCGTGATGGGCGCGGAAGGCGCTGCCAACGTCATCTTCCGCCGCCAGATCGCCGCGGCGGAGGACCCGGAGGCCATGCGCCAGAAGATGGTCAAGGAGTACAAGGCCGAGCTGATGCACCCGTACTACGCGGCCGAGCGCGGTCTCGTGGACGACGTCATCGACCCCGCGGAGACCCGCGAAGTACTGGTCAAGTCGCTGGCGATGCTGCACACCAAGCACGCCGACCTGCCGTCCCGCAAGCACGGCAACCCGCCGCAGTAACCCTGCGGACACCTCTTCCCCGGAGACTGACACCCATGGACAACGCTGAGATCCGCGTCGAGAAGGGCCACGCCGAGCCCGAGGAGGTCGCCGCCATCACGGCCGTCCTCCTGGCCCGCGCGGCGGCCGCCCCGTCGGCCCCGGCACACCGCGCCCACCGCAAGGCCGGCTGGCGCCGCCTGGAACGCGAGGGCGGCTTCCGAGCCCCGCACAGCTGGCACTGACCCGCAACGCAACGCCGAGGGCCCCTCTCCACGGAGAGGGGCCCTCGGCGTTGCGTTTCCTCTGTGCATGTGTCAGAGGCGCGGGGCTGCATCGATGCGTGGCCGCGCCGCTCGGGCATGAACGGCCACGGGGCCACCCGCGGACGGCGTACAACCGCCGGGGCGGCCCCGAAGCCGCAATTCAGCGCAACCGAGCCATCAACGCGTGCTCCACCAGCGTGATCAGCGCGCTCTTGGCGTCCGCGCGGTGCCGCGCGTCGGTCGTGATGATCGGCGTGTCCGGGCCGATCTGCAGTGCCTCGCGCACCTCGTCCGGCGAGTACGGCTGCTGGCCGTCGAAGCCGTTGAGGGCGATGACGAACGGCAGACCGGAGTTCTCGAAGTAGTCGACCGCGGGGAAGCAGTCCGCGAGCCGGCGGGTGTCCACCAGGACGATCGCACCGATGGCACCGCGCACCAGGTCGTCCCACATGAACCAGAAGCGGTCCTGGCCCGGCGTGCCGAACAGGTACAGGATCAGGTCCTGGTCCAGGGTGATACGGCCGAAGTCCATGGCGACCGTCGTGGTCGTCTTGTCACCGGTGTGGGTGAGGTCGTCGATGCCGGCCGAAGCGGACGTCATCACGGCCTCTGTGCGCAGCGGGTTGATCTCCGAGACGGCGCCGACGAACGTGGTCTTGCCCACGCCGAAGCCGCCCGCCACCACGATCTTCGCGGAGGTGGTGGAGCGGGAAGGACCGCCGCTAGAGCTTGCGAAGTCCACTGAGCACCCTTTCGAGCAGTGTCACGTCTGGCTGGCCACCGGCGTTCTCGTCGCCGCCGGGCTGATGGATGGCGACCAGGCCCGCCTCCGCCAAGTCGGCGACGAGGATCCTGGCCACGCCGAGGGGGATGGTCAGCAGCGCCGAGATCTCGGCGACCGACTTGATCTCCCGGCAGAGGTTGCAGATCCGCTGATGCTCGGGCAGCTGGCCCTGCATCTGGTGCGGAGCGGCGGTGGTGTGCACCAGCGCCTCGATGGCGAGCTGGTAGCGCGGGCGGGTCCGGCCGCCGGTCATGGCGTACGGACGCACCAGGGGGTTGTTGGAGGCCGAGGCCGGCGCCGGCTCGGGGCGGCGCTGCGGCTGGACCGGCTGGATCCGCGGGGCCGGCGGCTGGTCGTAGGGCGAGGGACCGGGACCCTGCGGGGCGTACGGCTGCCGGTGGCTGGGGGCGGAGGGGAAGTACGGGTTCGCCGAACCGTCGCCCTGGCCCTGGGCAGGGCCGTACGACCAGTTGCCCGAAGACGAACCGCCTGGGGGTGTTGCCACTTTCTCCTCCTCCGACTGTGCCGGGCACCCATCCGTGTGGAGCCGCGTCCCGAAACCTTACGGCCCCGGGACGCGTATACGCACCGTTCGCCTGCTAGTTGAGAAGGCTTCCCTGAAGCTCCGCACGGAGATCCGGGGTGAGGACCGTGCCCGCGCGGTCCACCAGAAGCGCCATCTCGTACCCAATGAGGCCGATGTCCGCCTCCGGATGGGCCAGCACAGCCAGTGACGAACCGTCGGAGATGGACATGATGAAGAGGAATCCCCGCTCCATCTCCACAACCGTCTGATTCACGCTGCCGCCCTCGAAGATGCGGGAGGCGCCTGCCGTCAGAGACGTCAGACCGGAGGCGACGGCCGCGAGCTGGTCGGCGCGGTCACGGGGGAAGCCTTCGGACATCGCCAGAAGGAGTCCGTCGGCGGAGACCACCACCGTGTGGGACACCCCCGGGGTGTTGTCCACGAAGTTGGTGATCAACCAGTTCAGGTTCTGTGCCGCCTGGCTCATCGGGCTCACACTAACGCTCCTGGTTGTAGGTGCTGTCAGGCCCACTGTGGTGATTCCTAGTGGCCTGGCCGTTCGTTTCACTGCCTGCGTTGCGCCCGCGCTGGACGCCCCGGCGCAGGTTGCTCAGCCTGCCCCGGACGTCCTCCGGGGCGCGGGAGACCTGTGGGCCCCCCTGAGGGGTGTTCGCGGCGGCGCCCTCGACCAGATTGGCCTTGGGAACCCGCCGCGGCAGGCCGGAGGCGGTCACCCCGCCTGCCTTGGGCTTCCGGAGCTGTGACGCCTGCTGCCAGCGCTCGTCGTTCGCCGAACGCCAGCCGCTGTCGCCGTTCGCCCCCGCGCTTCCCACGCTGGGAGCCGGTGCTTCCTGCCGCACGTGCGCCGTGCCGTTCGCGCCACCCGTGCCGTTGGATCCGCTCGCGACGGAACCGCGGCGGGGCAGCCCGGCGTCGGTCAGCCCGTGCCCGGCGGGAGAGTCCGGTCCCGGACGGTCGAAGCCTACGCGGTTCCCCTCGCTCGCGTCAGCGGCCTGCGAGGATTCCGTTTCCGGAGCGTACTGGGCCGGATAGCCGTTCTGGTAGCCGTTCTGCCGGGGCCAGTCGTCCTGGTAGGACCCGGTGTCGTAGGAGCCGAAGGCGTCGGCCGCAGCGGCGGGCGCGGAGGCGTGCTCCTCCTGCGACGGCTCCGCATACGCCGGGTCCGGGTAGCCGCCGCCCACCGAGAAGCCCTCGCCCTGCGGCTGACCCTGGTTCGGCGCGTAGTACTGCTCGTCGTACGACTCCTCGTACGACTTCTCGTACCCGGCGTGCTGCTGCTCCTCGTACGCGGTGTGCTGCCGCTCCTCGTACGCCTGCGGGGCCTGCTCCTGGTACGCCTGCTGCGGCTGCTCCTGGTACGCCTGCTGCTCGGTGTAGCCCGTCGCGCTGCCCTCGTAGGCGGCCTGGCGGGCGTCGAACTCGTCGGCGTACGCCTGCTCGGCGCTCCGGCCCTCCTGCTGCGGCTGCTCGGGCTGGCCGTGGGCCTGGGCCTCCAGGGCGGCGCGGCGCTCCTCGCGCATCAGCGAGCGGCCGACCGGGTCGAGCTCGCGGATGTCGTCCGGCACGTCGGAGTAGCGGCTGTCGTCGAAGCCCAGCTCGGCCGCGGTGCGCATCGGCTGCACCTGGCTGAAGCTCTCACCCTGGAACTGCTGCTCCGGGATGATCTGCGAGACCGTGAACTCCTCGCGGTCCAGCGGCGCCTCGCCGCCACCGCCGTGCGTGATCGCGTCCGGCAGCATGACCAGGGAGGTCGTACCGGCCTGCTCGCCCGAGGGGCGCAGCTGGACCCGGATGCCGTGCCGGTCGGACAGCCGGCCGACCACGAACAGGCCCATGCGCTGGGAGATCGCGGCGTCCACGGTCGGCGGGTTGGCCAGCTTGTGGTTGATGTCCGCGAAGTCCTCGGCCGTCAGGCCGATGCCCTTGTCGTGAATCTCGATCATCACGCGGCCGTCCGGGAGACGGGTCGCGGTGACGCGGACCTTGGTCTGCGGGGAGGAGAACGTGGTGGCGTTCTCCAGCAGCTCGGCGAGCAGGTGCACGAGGTCGGTGACCGCGCGGCCGTGGATGTCGCACTCCGGGACGCCCGACAGCTCGATGCGCTCGTACTGCTCCACCTCGGAGGAGGCCGCGCGCAGCACGTCGATCAGCGGGACCGGCTGGTCCCAGCGGCGGCCGGGCTCCTCGCCGGCGAGGACCAGCAGGTTCTCGCCGTTGCGGCGCATACGGGTCGCGAGGTGGTCCAGCTTGAAGAGGTTCTCCAGCTGGTCGGGGTCGGCCTCGTTGTTCTCCAGGTCGGTGATCAGGGTCAGCTGGCCCTCGATCAGCGACTGGTTGCGGCGCGAGAGGTTGGTGAAGATCGCGTTGATGTTGCCCCGCAGCAGTGCCTGCTCGGCGGCGAGCCGGACGGCCTCGCGGTGGACCTGGTCGAAGGCGCGGGCGACTTCGCCGATCTCGTCGGTCGAGTTGATCGGGATCGGCGCCACCCGGGTGTCGACCCGGCCCGGGTCGGTGCGGGAGAGCTGGTCGACCAGCATCGGCAGGCGCTGCTCGGCGATGCCGAAGGCGGCGTTGCGCAGCTGGCGCATCGAGCGGCTCATCTGGCGGGCCACGGCACCGGCCAGGATGAACGCGAGCAGCAGGGCGACCACGACGATGGCACCGGTGATGATCGCGGAGGTCTTGGCGTCGTCGGCGATGCCGGAGGCCTCGTTCACCGCCTTGTCGGCGAGGTTCGTCTCCAGCTCGCGGTAGCCCTTGTACTTCAGGCTGTTGACCGCCCACCAGTTCTCGGCGGTGATGCCCTTGGTGGCGAGCGCCTGACGGGTGAGCGGGTCGGTGTCCTTCAGCGTGGCCAGCAGAGTGACCATCGTCTCCGGCTTGGCCGGCGGGGGGACGTAGTTCGGGTCCTTCTGCTTGGCCTGGGTGGCCAGCGAGGCACCCTCCGACTTGATCTGGTTCTGGACGTTCGTGAGGTTCTGCGCGTCCTCCTCGGTGCCACCGCCGATGTACTCCTCCACGGCGATGCGCTCGAGGTAGGCGTACGAGGAGAGGGACACCCGCTGGGTCGCGAGGTTCGGGGCGTCCGGGCCGGGCTTGACCAGCATGTGCATGCCGATCGAGCGCTCCAGCGACAGCGCCGCCTTGGTGAGTGAGATGGCGTAGACGGTACGGCCGTAGGAGGTGATGTTGCCGGTGCCCAGACCGAGCTCGTTGGCGAACTCCATCAGCGGGTGGCTGACCCCGATGTAGCCCTCTTCGGTCTGCACGCCGGTGGTCTTGCTGGTGTACGCGATCTTGCGCAGCGTCTGCAGTTGGGGCTCGGCCTTGCGGAACAGGCTCAGTCGGCGCTTCAGACCGGCCTTGTCCGGCATGTTCTGCGCGGCCTGGTTGAAGGCGTCGGCGGCGAGGTCCGTCTGATGCCGGGCCTCGGTGACGACCTGCTTGTTCTTGTTCAGCAGAAGCGGGGCCGCGGAGACGTCGCGCTCGTTCTCGAGGGCGTCGGCGTAGGTCAGGGCGGCGCGCACCAGGCGGGCGGTGTTCTCGGCGTCCCGGGCCTGCTGCCAGGTGTCGATCGAGTTCTTCACCTGGAAGCCGCCCATGACGAGACCGACCGCCACGGGTATGAGCAGAATCGCGTTCAGCCGGGTCGGCACCCGCCAGTTGCGCGGGGAGAAGCGGCCGCCGCTCTTCGCGGGCGTGGCCGCCGGCTCCCCACCGGGCACAGGACTGGGCGCCGCAGCGCGCGGCGGCGGGGTGAAGTTGCCCCGCGCCGACGGCTCGGGACCGTTCTTGCTTCGCCTCACTCGACCAACAACCTCTCGGCGGTCGGCACCTTCGTCGTGCCGCAGTCTCTCAGAGCCCGGTTCGCCACAGACCACTAAGGAGTACGTCTTTGACTATTGGGCAGTTCAGGCATTCCAGCATGGCCCCCTGCGCACGTCCAAACAGTGACGTGGGCAGATCCCGCACCTGTATGCCCCAGATAAAACGGTCATAAAGAGCGAGCCCCGCCAAAAGGCGGGGCAATTGTGAGCACAGCGGTACCGCTCGACCGCGTCGCGTGGTGGAGTCGGGCGATTCCTCTGCCGAACTGTTATGAACAGCGGAGCCGACCGTGTCAAAGGCCACAGCCGGCTCCGTTCCGTTTACGACAACTGCCGTAGCGCCCGTCGTATTTGGGTGCTAACGCAGCCGTGCCATCAGGGCATGCTCCACCAGCGTGATCAGCGCACTCTTAGCGTCCGCGCGGTGCCGGGCGTCGGTGGTGATGATCGGGGTGTCGGGGCCGATCTGCAGCGCCTCGCGCACCTCGTCGGGGGTGTACGGCTGCTGGCCGTCGAAGCCGTTGAGGGCGATGACGAACGGCAGACCGCTGTTCTCGAAGTAGTCCACGGCCGGGAAGCAGTCCGCGAGGCGCCGGGTGTCCACGAGCACCACCGCGCCGATCGCGCCCCGCACCAGGTCGTCCCACATGAACCAGAAGCGGTCCTGGCCCGGCGTGCCGAACAGATACAGGATCAGGTCCTGGTCCAGGGTGATACGGCCGAAGTCCATCGCCACCGTGGTGGTGGTCTTGTCCCCGGTGTGGGTGAGGTCGTCGATGCCCGCCGAGGCGGACGTCATCACGGCCTCCGTGCGCAGCGGGTTGATCTCCGAGACGGCGCCGACGAACGTGGTCTTGCCCACGCCGAAGCCGCCCGCCACCACGATCTTCGCGGAGGTGGTGGCCCGGCCCCCGTCAGAGCTTGCGAAGTCCACTGAGCACCCTTTCGAGCAGCGTCACATCCGGAGCGCCGCCGTTGTTCTCGTCGCCGCCCGGCTGGTGGATGGCGACCAGGCCGGCCTCGGCGAGGTCGGCGACCAGGATCCGGGCCACACCGAGCGGCATGGCCAGCAGCGCGGAGACCTCCGCGACCGACTTGACCTCCCGGCACAGGTGGCAGATGCGCTGGTGTTCCGGGAGCAGTCCCATCAGCGCTGCCGGGTCGGCCGTGGTGCTGATCAGTGCCTCGATGGCGAGCTGGTAGCGCGGCCGGGTCCGGCCACCGGTCATCGCGTACGGACGTACCAGCGGCTGGTCGCCCTCGTCCCCGTACGGCTCCGCGTACGGATCATGAGAGGCGGTGGGCGGGGTCATGAATCCTCCGGGCGGGACAGCAAGTCGGTCAGTCGTGCCGTCTGACGGGGCCGGTGGGGGGATTGTGGCGGCCGGACGGTGTTTTCGTGAGCTGGGTGGTGCCGGGGCCGGTCAGTGGAGCAGACTGCCCTGGAGTTCGGCGCGCAGGTCCGGGGTGAGAACCGCCCCTGCGCGGTCGACGAGCAGTGCCATCTCGTAACCGACGAGGCCGATGTCGCACTCCGGGTGGGCCAGGACCGCGAGGGACGACCCGTCCGAGACCGACATCAGGAAGAGGAAGCCGCGCTCCATCTCGACGACCGTCTGCGCCACGTTGCCGCCCTCGAAGATCCGGGACGCCCCGGCCGTCAGCGAGGTCAGCCCGGACGCGACGGCGGCGAGCTGGTCGGCGCGGTCACGCGGGAAGCCTTCGGACATCGCCAGCAGAAGGCCGTCGGCGGAGACCACCACCGTGTGCGACACCCCGGGGGTGTTGTCCACGAAGTTGGTGATCAACCAGTTCAGGTTCTGTGCCGCCTGGCTCATCGGACTCAACTAACGCTCCTGCTGGTGAGTGGGGCTCGGGAAGCTGCCGGTCTGGCCGCCGCCGGCCTGACGGCCCTGAGCGATACCCCGACGGAGATTGGTCAGCCGGCCGCGTACGTCATCGGGCGCACGGGAGACCTGCGGACCGCTCTGGTGCTGTTGCTGCTGCGCCGTGCCCGGGACGAGGTTCGCCCGGGGCACCCGACGCGGCAGGCCGGAGGTGGTGACACCGCCCGCCGCGGGCTGCCGTACGCGCTCCGCCTGCCGGACGAGTTCGTCGTTCGGCGAGGTGCGCCACGATCCGGTGGTGGAGGACCGCTGCGGACCCGTCGGCGCCTGCGGCTGCGGCGCCGGGGCCGGGACCGGGGAGGTCTCCTGGTGCCGCTCCTGCTGGCCGCCGTGGAACCAGTTGGTCTCCAGCGTGTCGTACAGCGGGGTGCGGCCGTCGCCCGGGCCGGTGGCCGGCGGCAGCGCCTCCGGCTCCTGGCGGACCGGACGCTGCTGCTGCGGCGCCGGCGGGCGCGGGGCGCCGAAGTCGGCGCGGCCGCCCGGCTGCGGACGCTCGAACCGGCCGGTGTCCGCCGGGCCCTGGCCCGGACGCCCGGGCAGCGCGTGCCGCCCGGTGGAGCTGCCGTCGAAGCCGCCGTCGTACGCCTGCGGGGCCGCGAACTGGCCCGTGCTCTGCGGGTCCTGCGGCGCGGGCGCCGGAGTGCCGAACACGTCGGAGCGGACGAACTGACCGGTCCCGCCCTGCTGGCCGAACTGGCCGGGGTCCTGCTGCGGGGCGCTCGGGCGCGGGAACTGACCCGTGGAGCCGTTGCCGCCGAGACCGAAGTCGGGGCGCGGGAACTCGCCCGTGGAGGACGGGTTCTGCCGGTCGTCGACGCGGGGTATCTCCGCGGTCGAGCCCGGGCCCTGCCGGTCGTCGACGCGCGGCATGCGCGCGGTGTGCGCCGGGTCCTGCTCGTCGTGGCCGCGCGGGGCGTCCAGCGAGGCACGCGAGAGCTGGGCGCTGTCGCTCCAGTCCGGGGTGCGTGCGGACGGGTTGCCGCCGGGCAGCTCGGCCCGCGGACCGCCACGCGGCGGAAGCTGCGGCTGACGGCCCTGGTCGGAGCCGGCGGCACCGCCGCGCGGCGCGGCCGGACCGCGGCCGCCGAAGGCGTCCTGCTGCGGCCCGCCCTGGCCCGCGGCCTGCAGACCCTGCGGGGCACCGGGCGCCTGGCCGGGGCCGCCGAAGCCGCCCGCACCGGCACCCGCCGGAGCCGGCCGGCCACCCTGCTGCGGAGCACCCGGAGTACCCGCGGCACCCGGACCCTGCGGTCCGCGCGCACCACCCGGCGCACCGGGACGGCCGTTGGGGCCCGCGCCGGGCAGCGCGGCCCGGGGACCCTGGGCGGAGCCGACCTGGCCGCGCGGGCCGGGGCCGGCAGCGAGCCGGCCGCCGCCGGCCGGGGCGCCACCGAGGGCGCCGCCCTGGCCGCCGTTGCCGCCCGCGCGGCGCGCGGCGGCGGCACCGGCCGCGGCCTGCGCGGCGGCGGGACCGCCGGTCGGCGCGGGGGCGCCGGGCTTGCCCGGAGCGGGCTTCTTGCCGCCCTGGGCGACGTCGACGGGCAGCATGACCAGCGCGGTCGTACCACCGGAGTCGGACGGGCGCAGCTGGATGCGGATGCCGTGCCGCTGGGACAGCCGGCCGACCACGAAGAGGCCCATGCGGCGGGAGACGGAGACGTCCACGGTGGGCGGCGAGGCGAGCCGCTCGTTGATCGCCGCGAGGTCCTCGGGGGAGAGGCCGATACCGGTGTCGTGGATCTCGATCAGCACACGGCCGTCGGGCAGCGCGTGACCGGTGACCTTGACCTTGGTCTGCGGCGAGGAGAAGGAGGTGGCGTTCTCGAGCAGCTCGGCGAGCAGGTGCACGAGGTCGTTGACCACGCGGCCGGCGACCTCGGTGGTCGGCACGGCGGCCAGCTCGATGCGCTCGTACTGCTCCACCTCGGAGGCGGCGGCACGGAGCACGTCGACCAGCGGGACGGGACGGGTCCACCGGCGGCCGGGCTCCTCACCGGCGAGGACGAGGAGGTTCTCGCCGTTACGGCGCATACGGGTGGCGAGGTGGTCCAGCTTGAACAGCGAGGACAGCTGGTCCGGGTCGGCCTCTCGGGACTCCAGTTCGGAGATCAGCGAGAGCTGACGCTGGATCAGACCCTGGGAGCGGCGCGAGAGGTTGGTGAACATCGCGTTGACGTTGCCCCGCAGCAGGGCCTGCTCGGCGGCGAGGCGGACCGCCTCGCGGTGCACGTCGTCGAAGGCCGCGGCCACCTGGCCGATCTCGTCCCGGGAGTGCACACCGACCGACTCCACGGAGGTGTCCACGTCCTGCGGGTCGGACTCGGAGAGCTGCTTGACCAGCTCGGGCAGACGGTCCTGGGCGACCTTGGTCGCGGTCTCCTGCAGCCGGCGCAGCGAGCGGATCATGGAGCGGGCCACGATGAACGCGCCGACCAGCGAGATGCCGAGCACCAGCAGGATCAGCGCACCGGAGATGATCGCGTCCTGCTCGGAGGACGACTTCAGCTCGCGGGCCTTCTGCTCCATGTCCTCGAGCAGCGTGTGCTCGATCTTCTGCATCTGCGTGATCTTGGTGGAGCTGTCGTCCAGCCAGTCCCGGTACGAGCGGGCCGGAAGGCTGTCGAGACCCGTCGGGGACTCCAGCACCCGCTTCGCGTACAGGTCGGCGGACTGGATGATCGGGTTGCCGTCCTCGATCGGCTGCAGCAGCTCGTCGGGGTTCTCGCTGCTGTAGATCTTCCGGAAGATCGCGATCTCGGAGTTCTCGCTCTGGTACGCCGAGTCGCCGTAGAGGCGGTCGTTGGCGGACAGATGCCCCTTGGTGGTGTTGCTGGAGGTCAGCGCGGCGGCGATGACGGCGCGCTGCACCGACGCGTACTCCTTGGCGGTGGAGAAGGCCGCCAGGGCACGGGTGCGCGAGATCATCTCCGGGTTGCTGGACGCCTCCGCCATGGACTGCGAGAGGTCGATCAGCTGGGTGATCAGGCGGTGGTACGACTCGACCGTCTGCGTCGAGTTGTTCTTCGACTCGTACGCGCTGTCGCGGATGCGGGCCAGGTCGTCGAGCTGGCCGGCGAGGCTCACGATGGTGTCGCGGACACCCTGGAGCTGGCCGCTCTTGCTCGCCGAGTCGATCTCCTCGGCGGCGTTGAGGAAGTTCTCGCGGGCCCGGTCGGTCTTGTCCTGCAGACCCTTGACCGTGTAGTCGGTCGACTTCACACCGTGGGACAGCGGGCCGGCGGACTGGTCGCGCTCGTCCTGGAGCGCCTGGGCCAGTTCGGTGGCCTGCTTGGTCATGTCCGTCAGCAGCTTCATGTTGTCGAGCTGCTGGATGTCGTTGATGTTCTGGTCGATGCGCAGCGCACCCAGCGAGGTCGCCGCCACGACGGGCAGCGCGAGCAGCGACACCAGACGCGTGGAGATGCGCCAGTTGCGCAGGGCCATGCGCGAGCCGGGGCCGCTCGGCGCCTTGGCGGGCTTCGGCGCCGGGTCCGGGTTGCCCGCGGCGCCCGGCGAGGAGGACGGGCCGAGGCGCCCGGGGCGCTCACCGCCGTCTCCGGACGGGGCCGGGCCCGGGTTCTGGGCGTGCTGGGGCGAGGAACCGCGGTCGGTCCCGCCGTGCGCCTCCGGCTCCGCCGAAGCGCTGCCATCCCTCTTGAAACGTCCCTGCACTAGCGTCGCAACCTCTGGACCAGGCGCCCCTCCGCGCGAACGGAGGGACACGGTGTCGGCGTCTTGGAGAGCGCCCTGAATTACGCCCCCCGGGTGGTCTTGAGTGACCGGCGCTGGTTCCCCCCTCTCGCCGCCACTCGGCGCTGCGTTGCGCCCCCTGCGCGCCGGCTCGATCCCGCGGCGGTCCGTGGAATTCCAGCACAGTGCAGGAACTCCAACAAGGGCCGTACCCCGAGCTGTGACCTACGTGACGCATTGTGAAGCCTGGGTCACCACCGGTGCAAGGGGATTCCGAGTAAACCGGGCATAAGCCTGCGAGTCGCCCCTCGGTGCCTCCTGTCCCAGTCGACATGATCAGGAGCGGAATGACAGCTTCAGGGAGTCAATGTCCGTTTCGCTGGGGGCGGTTGTCGGCCGGAATTGACCGGTTTGCCCCTGAGTTCGTGAGCAAACTCACATGGAGATCCTGGGGACTTCGCGCCTGCGGCGGGGAATCGGATGTTTAGCCTGACGCTTTACAGGATGGGCGACTCTGCCAACCCCGAACCGGCCCCCGACGCACAGGACTGACAACGGTGAAGACGACGATGATGTTCCGCACGATAGCCAACCCGCGGCGCACGACTCTGGCGCACCTCGAGGACGCCGAGGAACTGCAGGTGCCCGAGCTGCCGGAGCACTCCGTCGAGCTTCCCGCCCAGACGGCCAACCCCCGCCGCACCGTGCTGAACGAGATCCCGGTCGCCGCCGGGGCGCCGGCCGGCGAGTAGCCCGACGCGGGCACCGCAGCCGAGGAGCGCGGCCCGGGGATCACGCACCCGCGACGATCTTCCTGGCCGCGCTCACCTTGTGTGCGTGCAGGCTCTTCAGCCGCCGCAGCTCCGTGCGGTGCCGGGCGATCATCCCCCGCTGAATCCTGGACTCGGCCTTCAGCCACGATTCCAGGAGATTCGTCCGCTCCTTGCACGTCATGTCCGCCGTCGCGGTCCGCTTCTCCCCGGCGGTCACCGGACCGTCCGTGAACGCGGGATTCCGGAACGGGTCCAGGGGCGAGGCGTAGTCGTACCCCTTCTCCTTCATGCAGGCGGACCAGCGGGCGAACAGCGCCTTGACGCCGGGGTCCCGCATCGAGTTCCGGAAGCTGTCCGAGGAGATGGTGCTCGCCGCGGCGACGCCCGCCGGATACTCGTACGGTTTCGCGAGCTTCCGTACGGCCGAACCCAGACAGCCCGCCTCCGGAACCGCCTTCCCCCGGAACGTCACCTTTCCGCGCCCAGCGGCCGCCTTTTCCCGGTTTCCGTAGAGCACCGTGCGCCGGTCCGCGTCGAGTTTCGGCCGGTGCTCGGCCGGCTGGGGCGGCAGGTGATATCCGTAGCGTTCCGCCTCCGCGCTGTCCGATATCCCGTACCGGCGATCCGAGGTGGCGCCGGACGTGGATTTCCGCACGGGCGTGTAGGAAAGTCCGAAACGCTTCATGCAATCGCGGGCCAGTATCTGCTGCGCGTCCTCGATGACGTCGTATTCGGCCTCGCTGTAGCTGTAGGCCGCGAGAGGGAGCCGGTAGGTGTAGTCGCTGCGGGCCGGGGCGCTCGGGCTCGGCGCGGCCGCCCCCCGAAGGGGGGTCGGACCCGGCGCCGCCGACTCCTGGGAGGCGCAGCCCGCCAGGAGCGCGAGGCAGAGCGCCGGCAGCGCCAGACGCGCCGCCGCGCCGCGTCGCCGGTGGGTCAGTTCCACTTGTAGCAGTTGATCCCGCCGCGGGCGAAGGCCATGGAGGCGTTCTCGTTGTAGGTGTTGTGCAGCCGGTCGGTGCCGCTGAGCGGGGCGAAGGTGTCGCAGGCACCGGAGTAGCCGCTGTTGTAGAAGACCGTGGCGATGTTGTCGACGCTCAGGTTGTTGAACGAGGCCGCGTTGTTCTTCACCGGCTGGCCCTTGCCCGACCCGGAGGTCAGGAAGGTGTATCCGGCGAGATTGGACACGCTGCTGCCACGGAAAGCGGTGAAGGAACCGGTCAGTCCGCTGTTGTAGAAGAAGACACCGCAGTTCTTCTCGTAGTCCAGGCAGTAGGGGCCCGCGTCGGCGTGGGCGAGGGGAGCCGTGCCCAGTACCGCGGCGACGGCCGCCGGAATTGCGGCAGCGAGGGAACAGAGCTTCCGGGATGCCTTCATGAGGTCCTCTCCCCAGTGGAAAGTCGGTGTATTTCCCATCGGGATCCTAGGGTTCGGGCGTGGCCGGATCAATACCGGTTCCGGACAGAGATCATGCGGCCCGAAGCCCGGCGCCACGAGGGAAATGCCTCCGTATGCGGAGCGATCGCGCCCAATGCCCCCGGCGCCCCAAAGGGCGGAATTCTGAATTCCGCTACGACGGTTTCCGCTTCCGGAATGGGCCACCCGCCACGCCGTGCTGCCCGAACACCGGGCGGCCCGACCGGCTAACCTGGGGCGTCAGTACGCCGGTTCTAGTTGAGGGGCGCAGGATCCCGTGCGCATCGCCAGGTTCTCCATCGACGGGAACGTAGCCTTCGGCGCGGTCGAGGGCGACAAGCAGGACGAACTCGTCCTCGACATCATCAAGGGCATCCCGTTCGCGGACCACGAGCTGTCCGGTACGAAGGTGCCGCTGAGCAAGGTCAGGCTGCTCCCGCCGGTGCTCCCCAACAAGGTCGTGGCGTTCGGCCGCAACTACGCCGAGCACGCGCGCGAGCTGGGCAACGAGGTGCCCGACGCCCCGTTCGCCTTCTTCAAGCCCTCCACCTCGGTGATCGGCAGCGGCGACGAGATCCAGTACCCGCCCTTCTCCCAGGAACTGCACCACGAGGCCGAGCTGGCCGTCGTCATCGGCCGGATGTGCCGCGAGGTCCCGCGCGAGCGCGTCAAGGACGTGATCTTCGGCTACACCTGCGCCAACGACGTCACCGCCCGCGACGTGCAGCGGCGCGAGAAGCAGTGGGCCCGGGCCAAGGGCTTCGACACCTCCTGCCCGCTCGGCCCCTGGGTGGAGACCGACCTGGACCTGGACCGGGCGAACGACCTGACCGTCCAGCTCACGGTCAACGGCGAACAGCGCCAGCTCGGCCGCACGAGCGAGATGATCCACCCCATCGAGGACCTGGTCGTCAACATCTCCGAGGCGATGACCCTGCTCCCCGGCGACGTCATCCTCACCGGCACCCCCGCGGGGGTCGGCCCCCTCAACGTCGGCGACGAGGTCGCCGTCACCATCGAAGGCATCGGCACTCTCACCAACAAGGTTGTCAAGCGTGGCTAGCGCACCCGGCTCCCCCGTACGCGTCCGTTTCTGCCCCTCGCCCACCGGTAACCCCCACGTGGGCCTGGTCCGCACCGCCCTGTTCAACTGGGCGTTCGCCCGGCACCACCAGGGCACCCTGGTCTTCCGCATCGAGGACACCGACGCGGCCCGCGACTCGGAGGAGTCGTACCAGCAGCTGCTCGACGCGATGCGCTGGCTCGGCTTCGACTGGGACGAGGGTCCCGAGGTCGGCGGCCCGCACGCGCCGTACCGCCAGTCGCAGCGCATGGACATCTACCAGGACGTCGCCGCCAAGCTGCTGGACGCCGGCCACGCCTACCACTGCTACTGCTCCCAGGAGGAGCTGGACTCCCGCCGCGAGGCCGCCCGCGCCGCCGGCAGGCCGTCCGGCTACGACGGTCACTGCCGCGACCTGAGCGCCGCGCAGGTCGAGGAGTACCAGGCCCAGGGCCGCACCCCGATCGTCCGCTTCCGCATGCCGGACGAGACGATCACCTTCACCGACCTGGTCCGCGGCGAGCTGACCTTCACGCCGGAGAACGTGCCCGACTACGGCATCGTCCGCGCGAACGGCGCCCCGCTGTACACGCTGGTCAACCCGGTCGACGACGCCCTGATGGAGATCACCCACGTCCTGCGCGGCGAGGACCTGCTCTCCTCCACCCCGCGCCAGATCGCCCTGTACAAGGCGCTGACCGAACTGGGCATCGCGCAGCAGACCCCCCGGTTCGGCCACCTGCCCTACGTGATGGGCGAGGGCAACAAGAAGCTGTCCAAGCGCGACCCGCAGTCGAGCCTGAACCTCTACCGGGAGCAGGGCTTCCTGCCCGAGGGCCTGCTCAACTACCTCTCGCTGCTCGGCTGGTCGCTCTCGGCGGACCAGGACATCTTCACCATCGAGGAGATGGTGGCCGCCTTCGACATCGCCGACGTGAACCCCAACCCGGCGCGCTTCGACCTGAAGAAGTGCGAGGCGATCAACGCCGACCACATCCGGCTGCTGGAGGCGAAGGAGTTCACCGAGCGCTGCCGCCCCTGGCTGAAGGCCCCGTTCGCCCCCTGGGCGCCGGAGGACTTCGACGAGGCGAAGTGGCAGGCGATCGCGCCGCACGCGCAGACCCGGCTGAAGGTCCTGTCGGAGATCACCGCCAACGTCGACTTCCTGTTCCTGGCCGAGCCCGTCTTCGACGAGCCGTCCTGGGCGAAGGCGATGAAGGAGGGCAGCGACGCCCTCCTGCGTACGGCCCGCGAGAAGCTGGAGTCCGCGGACTGGACCTCCGCGGAGTCCCTGAAGGAGGCCGTCCTGGCCGCCGGCGAGGCCCACGGCCTCAAGCTCGGCAAGGCCCAGGCCCCGGTCCGCGTCGCCGTCACCGGCCGCACGGTCGGCCTGCCCCTCTTCGAGTCCCTGGAGGTCCTGGGCAAGGAGAAGACGCTGGCCCGCATCGACGCGGCGCTGGCGAGGCTGAGCGCGTAGCCGACACATGGGTCAGGGGCGGCATCCGGAGGCCTCCGGATGCCGCCCCTGACGCGTTGTTCACTGCGCGTCGGCTTCGTCGATCAGGTAGTGGCTTTCGTCAAAGATCCAGACCACGACGACGACCATGATCGCGCCGGCCACCACGTACTCCAGCATCACGCCAGGAGCCACATAGGCCTTGCGCAGATTGTCGTCCGGTCCCAGCGGCGCGGTCGAGGTCTTCCGGAACGGATCGCGCCCCAGTATCCGCACGGCCCTGTCCACCTGGGCTCGGCGCTCTGCGGGCAGTGCGTCGAACGTGGCACGGGCCTCGACGGTGAACTCGACGCGGTACTCGCTCATGCGGACCAATGTGCCGGCCGTTCGGCGGTACCGTCGGTGGCATGACGATCAGAGCCGTGGTCTGGGACGTCGACGACACCCTGTTCGACTACACGACCGCCGACCGTGAGGGCATGCGGGCCCATCTGGCGGTGGAAGGGCTGCTCGCCGGGTACGACAGCGCCGAGCAGGCTCTCCTGCGGTGGCGGGAGATCACCGACCTGCAGTGGGCGCGGTACGCGGCGGGGGAGTGCTCGTTCCAGGACCAGCGGCGCGACCGCGTGCGCGTGTTCCTGGGCACGGAACTGACCGACGCCGAGGCCGACGCCTGGTTCCAGCGGTACGTCGGGCACTACGAGGCCGCCTGGAGCCTCTTCCCGGACGTCCTGCCCGCCCTGGATGCCCTCTCCGCCAGCCACCGGCACGCGGTGCTGTCCAACTCGAGCCTCACCGTCCAGGAGCACAAGCTGCGCACCCTCGGCCTCCTGGACCGCTTCGAGGCCGTGCTGTGCGCCGCCGAGCTGGGCGTCTCGAAGCCGGAGCCGGGTGCCTTCCTGGCGGCGTGCGAGGCCCTTGGGCTGCCCCCGCACCAGGTGGCGTACGTCGGTGACCACCCGGAGATCGACGGGCGGGGCGCGGCGGAGGCCGGGCTGCTGTCGGTGTGGATCGACCGCGGGACGGCCTGCGCACGGGTCGCCGGGGAGGTCGTCGCGCACCGGATCTCGACCCTCGCCGAACTCCCGGCGCTCGTCCGCGCCGATACCCGTTTTGGAGCCCCGTCCACCTTCGGGTAATGTTCTTCCTGCGCCGAGGGGAGCGGGCCGAAGGCCGGTCCCGAGGAGCAAGCTAGAACGAGAACCCCGCAGGGGCTTGAGTTCCAGTGGCCTATGGTGTAATTGGCAGCACGACTGATTCTGGTTCAGTTAGTCTTGGTTCGAGTCCAGGTAGGCCAGCTCGCAGAGCTTATCTGCAAAGCCCCCGTTGTGTAGCGGCCTAGCACGCTGCCCTCTCAAGGCAGTAGCGCCGGTTCGAATCCGGTCGGGGGTACTGATCCTGACCCTGTCGGGATCGCTAGGGCCCCCGTTGTGTAGCGGCCTAGCACGCCGCCCTCTCAAGGCGGTAGCGCCGGTTCGAATCCGGTCGGGGGTACTGACTGGTCTAAACCATCATTGGTCTATGGTGTAATTGGCAGCACGACTGATTCTGGTTCAGTTAGTCTTGGTTCGAGTCCAGGTAGACCAGCTCGGACCTGCGGAAACGCAGCGTCCACGCCCCCGTTGTGTAGCGGCCTAGCACGCCGCCCTCTCAAGGCGGTAGCGCCGGTTCGAATCCGGTCGGGGGTACGCGGTTCGAAGGCCCTCCACCTCGGTGGAGGGCCTTCGGCGTGTCCGCGGCGGCTCACTCGAAGCCGTACCGCCGCGCCGACTCCTCCTCCTGCGCCAGCCGGTGCAGCGCCTGCAGCAGCGGCTCGTTGAGGATCGCCCCCAGGACCGCGAACTCGATCCGCTCCGCCTCCGACGGGTACGCCTCCAGATTGTCCAGGTCGAGGACGGCTGTCCGGTGCATCAACTCGGCGTACGGCGCGAGCTGTTCGTGTCCCCAGCCGTACCCGAGGCGGCGGAACGCGGCCACCCCGACCACGAGCGAGCGGTAGGCCGGGGAGATCGTCGCGAGGGCCTGCGCGTTCGTCCAGCCCAGCGTCTGCAGCAGCCGGTCAACCTCGCTGCGTGCGGCTTGCACGAACTCGTCGTCCTCGTCCGGTTCCGGCACCTGCGGCAGCGTCCACAGGGCCGCGCCGAGGCGGATCGTGCGGCCCAGGGAGTCGTCGTCGACATGGCCCAGCACCTCGCGGACGGTGGCCACCGGGAGCCGGCCCACCTGGATCATCGCGCGCACCAGACGCAGCCGGCGCAGATGCTCCTCGTCGTACTCCGCGGTCGTCGTGTTCACCTGGCGGCCCGGGGCCAACAGGCCTTCCCGCAGGTAGTACTTGATCGTCGCGGTCGACACACCGCTGCGTCTGCTCAGCTCGGCAAGCCGCATCCCTTGCGCTCCTCCTTGGATAACGCCACTATCCAAACACGGGTACTTGGATAGTGCCGCTCACCGATGAGGGGGAGTCATGCTCGGGAACCGGATCGTCTCGGGTCGCACCACCGCCGACGCCGAGGGTGATGTCGTGGTGCTGCTGATCGGCATGCGGGTCAACCGCTTCTGGGCGGTGCACCAGTGGGTGCCGGTGATGCTCGCGATGTTCCGCATGCTGCGCGAACTCGAGCGGGACCCAGGGCGGGGCCTGCTCGGGCGGGTGCTGCTGACGGCGTCGCCGCGGACCTACTACGTCGTGCAGTACTGGGAGTCCAAGGAGAAGCTGTACGCCTACGCCGGCGCGACCGACGCCTTCCACCACCGCGTGTGGGCGCTGATCAACCGCAGGGAGCGCGCCGGGAAGGTACGCGGGCACGTGGGCATCTGGCACGAGACGTACGTCGTGCCCGAGGGGTCGTACGAGACGATCTACGGCGACATGCCGGCGTTCGGCCTGGCCGCCGCGCACGGTCAGGTCCCGCTGGAGCGGCGGGGACGCTACGCGAAGGACCGCTTCGCCCACCGGTCGGGAAAGGGCGCGGGGGCCTAGGTCCTCTCGTTCGGAGCATGCCGGGCTCGATCCCGACGAAAGACCCTGGCCGGGCCGGCCCTCGTCGCGGCCGAGGCCGTCGGGCTCGCAGGGGTCCCAGCGGTGGGCCGGCTCCTCGGGGCGCCTCAGCAGGACTCCTCCCCGGTCATGCGGTCGAGCGGGTCGGCATCTCTCCACGCGGACGGCCGTCGCACCAGACATGACCTGCACCGGGGAGAACCTCCGGGTGGACGCCGGGCAGGAAGCCCGCCACGTCGTGGTCCGCCCGGCCGGCCGGCCGGGCGCGCAGTTCCCTCGCGCCGCTCCCGGGATCGAGGGCCCCGCTGCGAGGGAGGAGCCTGCCGCGGCGTTGGGGCGGGCTCTTCCCCGTTCGGGGCCCTGTGCGGGCTCAGCCCGAGCGGCGCAGGGCCTCCGAGAGGCGGGCGGCCGCGTCGATGACCGCCTGGGCGTGCATGCGGCCCGGGTGGCGGGTCAGGCGCTCGATGGGGCCGGAGACCGAGACGGCGGCCACCACGCGGTTGGAGGGGCCGCGCACGGGCGCCGAGACGGACGCCACGCCCGGCTCGCGCTCGCCGATGGACTGGGCCCAGCCCCGCCGCCGTACGCCCGACAGGGCCGTCGCCGTGAAGCGGGCGCCCTGCAGGCCGCGGTGCAGCCGCTCGGGCTCCTCCCAGGCCATCAGGATCTGCGCCGAGGAGCCGGCCTTCATGGTCAGCGTGGAGCCCACCGGGACCGTGTCCCGCAGGCCGGACAGGCGCTCCGCCGCGGCGACGCAGATGCGCATGTCGCCCTGGCGCCGGTAGAGCTGCGCGCTCTCGCCCGTCACGTCACGGAGGTGGGTCAGCACCGGGCCCGCCGTGGCGAGCAGGCGGTCCTCGCCGGCCGCCGCTGCCAGTTCTGCCAGCCGGGGACCGAGAATGAACCGGCCCTGCATGTCGCGTGCCACCATGCGGTGGTGTTCCAGGGCCACGGCCAGGCGGTGGGCCGTGGGTCGTGCCAGTCCGGTCGCGCCGACCAGACCCGCGAGGGTGGCCGGACCGGACTCCAGAGCGCTCAGGACGAGGGCCGCCTTGTCCAGAACGCCGACGCCGCTACTGTTGTCCATGCAACGATACTCACGTCTCACTCTGTGAAACGCAAGTTCAATTTTCCGTGGAACGCGCCACCCTGGAATCACACAGCGGCCCGAAGACCAACGGGCCCGGCGGCGGACGCCCGGAATCACGACTTCAGGGGCCCACACAGGGCAGTCGCCGCATCCTCAAGATCTCTAGTTGGGCCGGTGGACGTTTGCCGGCCGGAGGGAAAGCGATGGGTAGGACACTCGCGGAGAAGGTCTGGGACGACCATGTCGTCCGGCGCGCCGAGGGCGAGCCCGACCTCCTCTACATCGATCTGCACCTGCTGCACGAGGTGACCAGCCCGCAGGCCTTCGACGGGCTGCGCAAGGGCGGTCGCCAGGTGCGCCGCCTCGACCTCACCATCGCGACCGAGGACCACAACACCCCGACCCTCGACATCGACAAGCCCATCGCCGACCCGGTCTCCCGCGCACAGCTCGAGACGCTGCGCAAGAACTGCGCAGAGTTCGGCGTCCGGCTGCACCCGCTGGGCGACGTCGAGCAGGGCGTCGTGCACGTCGTCGGCCCCCAGCTCGGTCTGACCCAGCCCGGCACCACCGTGGTCTGCGGCGACTCCCACACCTCCACGCACGGCGCCTTCGGCGCGCTGGCGTTCGGCATCGGCACCTCGCAGGTCGAGCACGTGCTGGCCACCCAGACGCTGCCGCTGGCCCGCCCGAAGACCATGGCGATCACGGTCGACGGCGAGCTGCCCGAGGGCGTCACCGCCAAGGACCTGATCCTGGCGATCATCGCCAGGATCGGTACCGGCGGCGGCCAGGGCTACATCCTGGAGTACCGCGGCTCCGCCATCGAGAAGCTCTCGATGGAGGCCCGGATGACCATCTGCAACATGTCGATCGAGGCCGGTGCCCGCGCGGGCATGATCGCCCCCGACGAGACCACCTTCGCGTACCTGAAGGGCCGCCCGCACGCCCCCGAGGGCGCCGACTGGGACGCCGCGGTGGAGTACTGGAAGACGCTGCGCACGGACGAGGACGCCGTCTTCGACGCCGAGGTCGTCATCAACGCCGGCGAGCTGTCGCCGTTCGTCACCTGGGGCACCAACCCCGGCCAGGGCGCGCCGCTTTCGGCGTCCGTCCCCGACCCGGCTTCGTACGAAGACGCTTCGGAGCGCCTCGCCGCCGAAAAGGCCCTGGAGTACATGGGGTTGGAGGCCGGACAGCCGCTGCGCTCCATCAAGGTGGACACCGTCTTCGTAGGCTCCTGCACCAACGGCCGCATCGAGGACCTGCGCGCCGCCGCCGACCTGCTGCGGGGCCGCAAAGTCGCCGACGGCGTACGGATGCTGGTCGTCCCCGGCTCCGCGCGCGTGGGTCTGCAGGCCGTCTCCGAGGGCCTGGACGTGGTCTTCAAGGAGGCCGGCGCCGAATGGCGGCACGCGGGCTGCTCGATGTGCCTCGGCATGAACCCCGACCAGCTGGCCCCGGGTGAGCGTTCCGCCTCCACCTCCAACCGCAACTTCGAGGGCCGGCAGGGCAAGGGCGGCCGGACGCACCTGGTGTCGCCGCAGGTCGCGGCCGCGACCGCCGTCCTGGGCCACCTGGCCTCGCCCGCCGACCTGTCCGACGCCCCCGTGCCCGCTGGAGTCTGAGAATCATGGAAGCCTTCACCACCCACACCGGCCGGGCCGTTCCGCTGCGCCGCAGCAACGTCGACACCGACCAGATCATCCCTGCTCACTGGCTCAAGAAGGTGACCCGGGACGGGTTCGAGGACGGGCTGTTCGAGGCCTGGCGCAAGGACCCCGAGTTCGTGCTCAACCGCCCTGAGCGGCAGGGTGCGACCGTCCTGGTGGCCGGCCCCGACTTCGGCACCGGCTCCTCGCGCGAGCACGCCGTCTGGGCGCTGCAGAACTACGGCTTCAAGGCCGTGATCTCTTCCCGCTTCGCGGACATCTTCCGGGGCAACTCGCTGAAGAACGGCCTGCTCACCGTGGTGCTCGACCAGAAGGTCGTGGACGCGCTGTGGGAGCTGACGGAGGCCGACCCGCAGGCGGAGATCACCGTGGACCTCGAGGCCCGCGAGGTGCGCGCCGAGGGCATCACCGCCGCCTTCGAACTGGACGAGAACTCCCGCTGGCGGCTGCTGAACGGGCTGGACGACATCTCCATCACCCTGCAGAACGAGGCCGACATCGCCGCCTACGAGGGCAAGCGGCCCTCCTTCAAGCCGCGCACGCTCCAGGTCTGAACCAAGTGAGCGGCCCCTGAGCGGGTCGGGTTTCGGCCACCCGGCGTCCCCCCTGTACCCCCGATCGCCACGATCGGGGGTACAGCCATGTCTGCACCCGAACGGCCCCCTCCCGGCGCCGGAGCGACTCTCAACTCGCCACGTTACGGCGGGGATTGGTGGGGTACGCGCCCTGTGGGACCGAGGCTGCGGCGAGGGTCGACAGGGCTGTCAGGGGCGGCAGTTGCCCCCTGAGCAGGCGACAACTCGCCCCAGATGGCACAATCTGTGCATGGAACACGACGGCCAACTCGAGCTCTACGCGGCGGTCGCGGACCAACTCAAGGAAGCGCACTCCCGGGTGCGCGCACTGCAAGTCCCGGAGGGCGTACGGATGGCGCTGACCCGGAAGCTGCTGGTCATTACGGCCGCGGCCAAGCACGATCCCGCCGCTGCGGCAAGGCGACTCGAGCGGTTCATGACGGACCTCGACGAGGGTCGGATCCCCGAAGAGGACTGCTGAACAGCCCGAGACAACCGAGTCCGTTGCGGCACAAGGGTGATTAGCCCGTTTCGTGTTTGATTTGCGGTATATATCTGCCTAACGTGCGAAAAAGCTTGAACACTTTCGTTCTGGCGATGTCTCCGAAGGGGAAGACGTGAACAAGGCGCAGCTCGTAGAAGCGATTGCCGACAAGGTGGGTGGCCGCCAGCAGGCCGCCGACGCTGTCGATCATGTCCTGGACGCCATCGTCCGCGCGGTCGTCGCGGGCGAGCGGGTCTCGGTCACCGGCTTCGGGTCCTTCGAGAAGGTGGACCGCCCCGCGCGTTACGCCCGCAACCCTCAGACGGGCGAGCGGGTTCGGGTCAAGAAGACCTCCGTGCCGCGCTTCCGTGCCGGTCAGGGCTTCAAGGACCTGGTGAGCGGCTCGAAGAAGCTGCCGCGCGGCGGTGAGGTGTCGGTCAAGAAGGCGCCCAAGGGCAGCCTGTCCGGCCCGCCGGCCACGATCGCGAAGGCCGCGGGCAAGAAGGCCGCCGCCAAGAAGACGACCGCGGCGGCGAAGAAGACCACCGCGAAGAAGACGACGGCCAAGAAGACGACCGCGGCGGCGAAGAAGACCACCGCGAAGAAGACGGCGGGCACCTCGGCCGCCGCCAAGAAGACCTCCGCGACCAAGGCCACCGCCAAGAAGACCACGGCGAAGAAGGCTCCGGCCAAGAAGGTCACCGCCAAGAAGGCCCCGGCGAAGAAGTCGACGGCCCGCAAGACCACCGCCAAGAAGACCACCGCCCGCAAGGCGACGTCGTAAGGCCGCACAGCACTCAACGCGCCGGGCCGGACTCCCCTGGGGAGCCCGGCCCGCGGCGTGTGTGGCCTGAGCGGCTAGAGCGTCTGCAGGGTCACGAGCGTGATGCGCAGCGCCTGCTTCTCGCCTTCCGTCCCGCCCTCCGTCTCGATCCGAACCCGCTGCCCGGGCCGCAACAGCCGCAGGCCTCCGGCATCGAAGGCCGCCGCGTCGAACGGCACGGGGGTGCCGTCGTCGAGCAGCACCTGGCCGCTGCGGGTGTGGGGGTCGTAGGTGTACGCGGTCGCCTGCATGCCGGCCAGCCTAATGCCGGCCGGGGGATCGCGCCGTGGGGCGTCGGGTGCGATCCCGCCTGGCACCGCACTCCTTCAGGGCGGCACGCACCCGCGGGACGGGCGGTTCACGTCCCCGGGATCAGCAACCCCGCCGAGACAGCCGCCGTATGAGGCCCCACCCCCAGTGCCAGGGCCGCGCGCAGATCCGCCCCGGTGTCCACGTCCTGCCGGACGGAATTCACCTCCGCCGGCTCCAGTTCCGCGGCGCCGGAGGCCCGGTGCCGGGCGCGGGAATCGACACCGAACTCCGGCCGCAATTCACGTCCCGGTCCCGAGGCCAGCAATGTCGTCCCCACTCCCGCCGCATCCGCGAGAAACGCCCGCGGGAATTCCGCCGCCGCGTCCAGCACCACCGCGAGTTCCGCCGCCCGCAACGCCGGCAGATCGGCGTTCAGGGCCGCGACCGGCGCAGCCGGCCGCCGCAGCCGTACGACGCCCGCGCCGTGCGCGAGAGCCGCGTTCAGGCCGCTTCCCGGAGTGTCGGGGACGATCCGGGCACCCAGCGCCGCCAGCTCCCGCCGGGCCACGGTGTCGTCCGTGACGACCGCCACATCCGCCACCGCGGGACACGCCAGCGCCGCGGCCACCGTGTCCTGTGCGAACGCGAGGGCCAGCCCCGGGCGCACCCCGTCGGCCGCGGTGTCCGACAGCCTGCTCTTGGCCCGTGCCAGAGGCTTCAGCGGGATGACCAAGGTCCACTGCACCGGCGTACCGCCCCTCTCTTGTCGCGCTCATTGTCACCCGGGGGATCGGGCGCGCCGGGAGCCGGGGCGTACGGTGTTCTCGACAGACCGGCGCCCCGGGGCGACACTTGTGCGGCCCCCGGCCCAGGTGGCAGTCCTGACAGGCCCTAGAAGGAAGGTGTCCGCGTGCCCCGCCGCAGAATCGGCTTCTGGTACCGCTTCGCCGCGGTGATCTGCAAACCGCCGCTGGTGGCTTTGATCAAGCGGGACTGGCGTGGAATGGAGCACATTCCGGCCGAGGGCGGATTTATCACCGCGGTGAACCACAATTCCCATGTGGACCCCTTCGCGTACGCGCACTATCAGTACAACACCGGACGGGTGCCGCGTTTCCTCGCGAAGAGCGGGCTTTTCAAAAAGGGATTCGTCGGAGCCGCCATGCGCGGTACCGGGCAGATCCCCGTCTACCGCGAGAGCACGGACGCGCTCAGCGCCTTCCGCGCCGCCATCGACGCCGTGGAGCGCGGCGAGTGCGTCGCCTTCTACCCCGAGGGCACCCTCACCCGCGACCCGGACGGCTGGCCGATGACCGCCAAGACCGGCGCCGCGCGCGTGGCCCTGCAGACCAAGTGCCCGGTGATCCCCGTCGCCCAGTGGGGCTGCAACGAACTGCTGCCGCCCTACGCCAAGAAGCCCCACCTCTTCCCGCGCAAGACGCACCACGTCCTCGCGGGCCCGCCCGTGGACCTCTCCCGCTTCTACGACAAGGAGATGACCGCCGACCTCCTCAAGGAGGCCACCGAGGTCATCATGGCGGCCATCACCCGCCAGCTCGAGGAGATCCGCGGCGAGAAGGCCCCCGAGACGCCCTACGACCCGCGCCGCGAGCGGATCGAGCAGCGCCGCAAGACCCGCGCGCAGACCGAGCGGAACGCGGTGCCCGCCGCCGAAGCCCCCTCGGGGTCCCCCGCCGAGTCGTCGCCCCCCGCGGCCCCGGCAACAGCCGCGCAGACGCCGGGTGCGCAAGTCGCCGCGGCGGTCGGTGCCGAAGCCGCCGCACAGCCCGCCGCTGCGGCAGCAGCCGCAAAGGGCGCCGGACCGGAGGCAGCCGTGCAGGACGCTGCCCCGGCAACTGCCGCACAGCCCGCCGTCCCGGCAGCCGCACCTTCCGCCGCCCCGGCAACAGCCGCGAAGACGCCGGGTGCGCAGGTCGCCGCGGCGGTCGGTGCCGAAGCCGCCGCACAGCCCGCCGGACCGGAGGCAGCCGTGCAGGACGCCGCTCGGGCAGTCGCCGCGACGCCCGCCGATCCGGAAGCCGCCGCGAAGGTGTCCCTCGCGGAAGCGGCTGTCGAAGCGGCGCACGTCAAGACAGCCGCACAGGCGGCCCGGGAAGTCTCGCGGAGCGGCACCGAGGAGGAGAGCGGCAAGTGAGCAAGCCTGTCCGGGCCGCCGTCATGGGCACCGGTTCCTGGGGCACCGCCTTCGGCATGGTCCTCGCCGACGCCGGCTGCCAGGTGACCCTGTGGGCCCGCCGCCCCGAGCTGGCCGAGGCGGTCAACTCCACGCGCACCAACCCCGACTATCTGCCCGGCGTGGAACTCCCGGAGAACCTGCGCGCCACCGCCGACCCCGCCGAGGCCCTGCGCGACGCGGACTTCACCGTCCTCGCCATCCCCTCCCAGACCCTGCGCGCCAACCTCGCCGAGTGGACCCCGCTGCTCGCGCCCGGCACGGTGCTCGTCTCCCTGATGAAGGGCGTCGAACTGGGCTCCACCATGCGGATGAGCGAGGTCGTCGACGACGTCGCCAAGGTCGGCCCCGACCGCATCGCCGTCGTCACCGGGCCCAACCTGGCCCGCGAGATCGCCGCCCGCATGCCCGCCGCCGCCGTCGTGGCCTGCACCGACGAAGTGGTCGCCCAGCGGCTCCAGGCCGCCTGCCACACCCCGTACTTCCGGCCGTACACCAACACCGACGTGGTCGGCTGCGAACTCGGCGGCGCGGTCAAGAACGTCATCGGCCTCGCGGTGGGCATCGCCGACGGCATGGGCCTCGGTGACAACGCCAAGGGCTCGCTCATCACCCGCGGCCTCGCCGAGACCACCCGGCTCGGCATGGCCCTCGGCGCCGACCCGCTGACCTTCTCCGGACTCGCCGGTCTGGGCGACCTGGTGGCCACCTGCTCCTCGCCGCTGTCCCGCAACCACACCTTCGGCACCAACCTCGGCAAGGGCATGACCCTGGAGGAGACCATCGCGGTCACCCGGCAGACCGCCGAGGGCGTCAAGTCCTGCGAGTCCGTGGCGGATCTGGCGCGCCGGCACGGCGTCGAGATGCCCATCACCGAGACGGTCGTCGACATCGTGCACGAGGGCAAGCCTCCGGTGGTCGCCCTCAAGGAGCTGATGTCGCGCAGTGCGAAGCCGGAGCGACGCTGAGCGACCCCCTGCGTCGACGCTGTCTTGGGGCTCTACCACCGGGTACGCTCATCGCGATATGAGCACCGAGAACCTCCCCCAGAGCCCTGAGCAGCCGTCCCGCAAGCCACGCGTGGCCGTCGTGTTCGGCGGGCGCAGCTCCGAACACGGGATCTCCGTGGTCACCGCCGGCGCCGTCCTCAAGGCCATCGACCGGTCGAAGTACGACGTCCTGCCGATCGGCATCACCACGGACGGCCGGTGGGCCCTGACGGCCGACGAGCCGGAGCGCATGGCCATCTCCGACCGCCGCACCCCGAGCGTGGCGGACCTGGCGGAGTCCGGCGAGGGCGGCGTGGTGCTCCCCGTCGACCCGGCCAGCCGCGAGGTCGTCTACAGCGAGCCCGGCTCGGTGCCCAAGGCCCTCGGCGAGGTCGACGTCGTCTTCCCGGTGCTGCACGGCCCGTACGGCGAGGACGGCACCCTGCAGGGCCTGCTGGAGCTGTCCGGAGTGCCCTACGTCGGCTCGGGTGTGCTCGCCTCGGCCGTCGGCCAGGACAAGGAGTACATGAAGCGGGTGTTCACCTCCTTCGGGCTCAAGGTGGGCCCGTACGTGGTGATCCGGCCGCGCGAGTGGGAGCGCGACGAGTCCGCCGCCCGCAAGAAGATCGTCGACTTCGCCGGCGAGCACGGCTGGCCGCTGTTCGTGAAGCCCGCGCGCGCGGGCTCCTCCATCGGCATCACCAAGGTCGACGACCTGTCCGGCCTGGACGAGGCGATCGCCGAGGCGCAGGCGCACGACCCGAAGATCCTCGTCGAGGCCGCCGTGCGCGGGCGCGAGATCGAGTGCGGGGTACTGGAGTTCGAGGACGGGCCGCGCGCCTCCGTCCCGGCCGAGATCCCGCCGCCGGACGCGCACGCGTACTACGACTTCGAGGCCAAGTACATCGACTCCACGCCCGGCATCGTCCCGGCCCCGCTCACCGACGAGGAGACCGCCGAGGTGCGGCGGCTCGCGGTCGAGGCGTTCGAGGCGGCGTCCTGCGAGGGCCTGGTCCGCGCGGACTTCTTCCTCACGGAGGACGGCGAGTTCGTCATCAACGAGATCAACACCATGCCCGGCTTCACGCCGATCTCGATGTACCCGCAGATGTGGCAGGCCACCGGCATCAGCTACCCGGAACTGGTGGACCGCCTGGTCCAGGCCGCACTGCGCCGCTCCACCGGGCTGCGCTGAGCACCCGGCGAGTCAGCCGCGCAGGGAGGCGATCCCCCGGGGGATCGCCTTCTTCACGGCGGGCGCGAGTTCCGTGAGCACGGCGGTGCCCTCCTGCTGCGCGGACATCCCCTGGACCAGGCTCACCTGCACATACGCCACACGGCCCGCGGTGGTGAACCGCCAGGTCCCGTCGCTCTGCTTCTCCATCAGCCAGTCCACCCCGTTCACACCGCCCGCGATCGCGTCCGGGTCACCGCCCTCGGCCACCTTGGGGTCGACCATCTTCGGGGGCCGTACGACACCGCAGCGCAGTATGATCGCCGGGCTTCCCCAGCCCGCCGTGTAGGCGGACCGGGGCTCGGGGTCCCTGCGGCCCCGTCCGTCGAGCTTCCCGGGCAGCACCCGGTGCAGATCCCGGCACGCCTGCGCCGCCTTCGCGTCGGGGCTGGGAACCGCCACGGTGGCGCTGTCGTCTGCTGTGGAGCAGCCCGCGACCGCGATCAGCAGCGCGGGCGCGAGCAGGCCGAGAGGCCGGTGACGGAAGAAGTTCACCGGCCAAGGGTAGACGGGGGCTACAGATGCACGACCGGGCAGGTCAGGGTGCGCGTGATGCCGTCCACTTGCTGGACCTTCGCGACCACCATGCGACCCAGCTCGTCGACGGTGTCGGCCTGGGCGCGCACGATGACGTCGTACGGTCCCGTCACGTCCTCGGCCTGGATAACTCCAGGGATCTTGCTGATCGTCTCGGCGACGGTCGACGCCTTGCCGACCTCCGTCTGGATCAGGATGTACGCCTGTACCACGGAACCTCCAGGGCGGCCACGAGGATCATGTGGGGAAAAGGAACGCCACGGTATCGCGTCGCCGCTCCCCGCGGGGAGACCTGCGGGAACCGGGCTTGCGCGCCAGGGTGCAGGCACGACAGAAGTTGACGGTCACCTTGACCGTACGACGGCCACATGGACCGTACGACGGTCATCTAGACCGTATCGGGGACACTGAGGACGCGCGAGTGGGCACGCACAGGCACCGGCGAGCGCGCGCACAGGCACAGAAGGGGCTTGACGGCAATGAAGGGCACAGTGGGTGAGCTGGGGGAGTTCGGGCTCATCCGGGAGCTGACCTCCCGTCTCACCACCACCCCGGCGGTCCGGGTCGGCCCCGGGGACGACGCCGCGGTGGTCGCCGCCCCCGACCGCCGGGTGGTGGCCAGCACCGACATCCTGCTGGAGGGGCGGCACTTCCGCCGCGACTGGTCCACGGCGTACGACGTCGGGCGCAAGGCGGCCGCGCAAAACCTGGCGGACATCGCCGCCATGGGCGCCGTACCGACCGCGCTGCTGCTCGGCCTGGTCGTCCCGGCCGAGCTTCCGGTCACCTGGCCCAGCGAGCTGATGGACGGGCTGCGGGACGAGTGCCAGGTCGCCGGGGCCGCCGTGGTCGGCGGGGACGTCGTACGCGGTGACACGATCATGGTGTCGATCACCGCGCTCGGCGATCTGCGCAACCAGGAGCCCGTCACGCGCGCGGGAGCCCAGCCCGGCGACCTCGTGGCCGTCACGGGCTGGCTGGGCTGGTCCGCGGCGGGCTACGCGGTGCTCTCCCGCGGCTTTCGCTCCCCGCGCGCCTTCGTGGAGGCCCACCGGCGCCCCGAGCCGCCGTACCACGCTGGCCCGGCCGCCGCCGCGCTCGGCGCCACCGCGATGTGCGACGTGAGCGACGGGCTGATCGCCGACCTCGGGCACATCGCCGAGGCCAGCAAGGTCCGCATCGACGTGCGGTCCGGCGCGATCGACATCCCGACGCAGATGAACGACATCGGGCAGGCCGTGGGCGTGGACCCGCTGCAGTGGGTGCTGACCGGGGGAGAGGACCACGCGATCGTGGCGACCTTCCCGCCGGACGCCAAGCTGCCGGCCCGCTGGAAGGTGATCGGCGAGGTCCTCAACCCCTCGGCGCTGCCCCAGGTGACCGTCGACGGGGCGCCCTGGACGAGCAAGGGCGGCTGGGACCACTTCGCGGACATCGAGTCGTGATCCCCCGGGTCCTCACGGTGGCCGGGTCCGACTCCGGCGGCGGAGCGGGCGTTCAGGCCGACCTGAAGACAATGCTGGCGCTCGGCGTGCACGGCATGAGCGTGATCACCGCCGTGACCGCGCAGAACTCCCTGGGCGTCCAGGGCGCCTGGGAGCTGCCCGTGGAGGCCGTACGCGCGCAGTACCGCAGCGTGGTGGACGACATCGGCGTCCAGGCCGTGAAGACCGGGATGCTGGCCTCGGCCGAACTGGTCGAGGCGGTCGCCGAGTTGATCTCCGGCACGGACGCGCCGGCGGTGGTGGACCCGGTCGGCGTCTCCAAGCACGGCGACCCGCTGCTGGCGGCCTCCGCGCTGGAATCCGTCCGTACGAAGCTGCTGCCGGCGGCGGCCGTGGCCACCCCGAACCTCGACGAGGTGACCCAACTGACCGGGGTGCGGGTCGAGTCGGAGGCCGATCTGCGCCGGGCGGCGGCGGCCGTACTGGCGTACGGGCCGCGCTGGGTGCTGATCAAGGGCGGGCATCTGGCCGGGGACGCCGTGGACCTGCTCACGGACGGCTCGGCCGAGCACTGGCTGCGGGCCCCGCGCCACGACAACCGGCACACGCACGGCACCGGCTGCACGCTCGCCTCGGCGATCGCGTCCGGGCTGGCGAAGGGGCTGACCGTGCCGGAGGCCGTCACGGCGGCCAAGGAGTACGTCACCGGGGCGATCGCGGCCGGCTTCGCGCTCGGCGGCGGAATCGGTCCGGTGGACCACGGGTGGCGCTTTCGGAAGTGAGTGCCGGTACGGCAAGAAGCCGGCCCACCCGGAGGTGGACCGGCTCAGTGCAGCGAACCAGACAGTGGCCGCGCGCTTAGCTGTGCGTCAGCGCGAGACCTTGCCGGCCTTGATGCACGAGGTGCAAGCGTTCACGCGCTTCGGCGTCCCGCCGACCACGGTACGCACACGCTGGATGTTCGGGTTCCAGCGGCGGGACGTACGGCGGTGCGAGTGCGAGATGTTGTTGCCGAAGCCCGGCCCCTTGCCGCAGACGTCGCAGTTGGCAGCCACGGGTCACTCCAAAGACTTCAGATGCACTTACGGTTGATCCCGGCATGCCGGGATCGAGATCCTGAGATCTGAGATCTTGATTGGCGTTGCCAGGGGAATGGCCCGATCAGGATCGGGCAACCGGAGCAGCATACAACGGCTGCGCCCGTAGAACGAAACTACCATGGCAGCTCAGGCACCCGCTCCCAGCCCTCTTCCGGAGGACACCCCCGCGGGGTCTACGCTGCGTCCCACGTCCAGCCAGTCAGGGAGGCGCAGGTGGCGCAGGGGCCGCAGACACTCGATGCTCTCGCGGTGCGCACCTGGTGCGGTCTGGCGCTGCGGGCGCTGGGGCGGGCGCGCGAGGAGATCGACGCGATCAACGTCTACCCCGTGGCCGACGGGGATACCGGGACGAACCTGTACCTGACCCTGGAGTCGGCGGCGACCGCCGTGGAGGCGGTGTTCGCCGGGCACGAGGCGGGGCCGCCGAGGTCCGGGGCAGGGGCGTCGGGACACGAGGCGGGGCCGGGGGAGCCGACGCCGGCCGACGCCGTGCGTGCGATGGCCCACGGGGCGCTCATCGGTGCCCGCGGCAACTCCGGGACGATCCTCGCCCAGCTGCTGCGCGGGATGGCCCAGGTGCTGGCCGGGAGCCCCGGCGGTCGGACCCCGCACGGCAGTGACGCCACGGAGCTGCGGCTGGCCCTGCGCCGGGCCGCCGACTCCGCGCGCGAGGCGGTGGCCCACCCGGTCGAGGGCACGGTCCTGACGGTCGCCTCCGCCGCGGCCGACGCCGCCGAGGGCACCGAGGGCGACTGCGTGACGGTCGCCCGGGCCGCCTACGAGGGCGCCAGGACCGCCCTGGCGGCGACTCCGGGCCAGCTCGCGGTGCTGGAACGGGCCGGCGTGGTCGACGCGGGCGGCCGGGGGCTGGTGGCGGTGCTGGGGGCACTGGTGGAGGCGTTCACCGGGGAGACGCCGGGGGGAGTCCCCGTCGTCCCCGTGGGCGTTCCCGAGGCGCACGCGCGCGTGGAGCCCGCGCTCGCAGCCCCGTCGTGCGCGGACGGCGCCGGAGCCGACGGCGGCCCGGCGTACGAGGTGATCTATCTGCTCGAGGCCGATGACGAGGCCGTGGCCCGGCTGCGGGAGCGGCTCGACGCCCTGGGGGACTCCCTGGTCGTGGTCGGCGGCGAGGGACTGTGGAACGTCCATGTGCACGTCGACGACGCGGGTGCCGCCGTGGAGGCGGGCGTCGAGGCGGGGCGGCCGTACCGGATCCGGATCACCCACTTCGGGCTCGACGACGTGCACACCGGCGGTGAGCGGCCGCCGCGCGAGCGGGCCCAGCGGGCCGTCGTCGCGGTCGTGCCCGGCGAGGGCCTGGCCGGGCTCTACGCCGAGGCCGGCGCGACCACCGTGCTCGCGCGCCCCGGGGAGCCGCCGGCGAGCGGGGAGCTGGTGCAGGCGGTACGGCGGGCCCACGCGCGCGAGGTGGTCCTGCTGCCCAACGACGCGGAGCTGCGCCACACCGCCGCCGCCGCGGCGGAGCAGGCCCGCGCCGAGGGCATCCGCGTGGCCCTGATCCCGACCCGCTCGGCAGTGCAGGGCATCGCCGCGCTCGCGGTGCACGAGCCGCAGCGGCGGTTCGACGAGGACGTCGTCCAGATGACCTCGGCGGCCGGCGCGACCCGGTACGGCGAGGTCGTCGTCGCCGAGCACCAGTTCTGGACGACGGCCGGCATCTGCCAGGCCGGGGACGTCCTCGGCCTGATCGACGGCGACGTCGCGGTGATCGGCGCCGACGTCACCACCATCGCCGAGACGGTCCTGGACCGCATGCTCCAGGCGGGCGGCGAACTGGTCACCCTGGTCATCGGCGACGAGGCCCCGGAATCCGCCGCCCACCGCCTTCAGACCCGGGTCCGCGACGCCTATCTGGCCGTCGACACGGTCGTCTACCGCGGCGGCCACCAGGCGGCCCTGCTCCTCATCGGCGTCGAGTGACCGGCTCCCCCGAGGGACCGGGGCCGGCGATGCCTCACCCCTGCTCGGCCACCTCCGGCAGGGCCAGGATCTGGCGGGCCTCCGCCCGGCGGGACTCGGTGGTGTCGTCCGCCCCGGGGGAACCGGCGTAGGCCGCCAGCACCGCCCGCGCGCGGGTCGCCGCGGCGGCCGGGCGGGCGAGGTCGGTCTCCAGCCAGGCCGCGGCCAGTTGGGCCCCGGTGCGGCTGTGCAGGCCGTCCGCGCCCAGCGTGCCGAACAGGTCGGCGGCGCGGTCCATCTGCGTCAGCGCGGCCTCGAACGCGCCCTGGATCACCGCGTCCTCCGCCTCCTCGGCCACCGAACGGGCCAGCAGGTCGCCGAACTGGCGGTGGGTGTGCCCGAGTTCGGCGGTGAGCTGCTCCCGGGCCACCGGGTCGGCGCCCTCCAGCGCGTCCTCGCACGCGCGCACCGCCCGCGCCATCAGCTCCCGCCCGCCCTCGGCGCCGCCCTCCCCGCGCAGCGCCAGCCAGGCGCGGGCGCGCAGGGAGCGCACGAGGAACTGCGGATTGCCGAGCGCCCGCCACAGGTCCCCCGCGCGCGTGTACGCCCGGTCCGCCTCCTCCAGCAGCCCCGCGCTGCTCAGCGACTCGGCGGCCAGATGCGCCAGCGTGGCGTGGTCCTGCTGTTCGGGCCAGTGCCGGGCGATCTCCGCCGCCCGGAGCCGCCGTTCGGCCGCCGCCCGGTGCTCGCCCAGCTCGCTCAGACAGTCCCCGAGCCACCACTGCGCCTGGACGACCGCGCCGTCGCCGTGCGTCTCGGCCGTCAGGTCGGGCAGCGCGGACTCCAGCACCTCGGCGGCCTCCGCGCACCGCCCCTCGCGCAGCAGGAAGCCGCCGAGCTGGTGCCGCGCCCAGGCGCCCAGAGTGCCGCTCTCACCCGCCTCGTCGGCCCAGTGCGCGGCCTCCAGCGCATGCTCGGCGGCTTCACCGGCCTCGCCCCGGCCGCCCAGCACCTCGGCGAGCTGCAGATGCAACTGCGCCCGGCCGGTCGGCTCCACGTGCGGACCGCCGTGCTCCAGGGCCGCCCGCAGCGCCCGTTCGGTCCCGGCCGGGTCGCCGAGCTGGTGCGACAGCGCGGCCAGCTGCACCTCGTACTCGACCGCGAACCAGGGCAGCCCGGCCGCCACGTAGTCGGTGGCCGCCCGCTGGTACAGCTCCGCCGCCCGCGCCGGATCCCCGGCGCGCTCGGCGAGACCGGCCAGCATCCCCCGCGCCTCCGCGCCCCGCGCGGTCAGCCGCACATCGCCGCCCGCATGCCCCCGCACCAGGGCCAGCACCTCCCGCACGGCCTGCTCGGCCTCCGCGAGCACCGCGCGCGGCACCGTGCCCGGAGCGGCGTCCTCGGCGCCGTCGTACACGCGCCGCATCAGGATCCGGGCCCGGCTCATCAGCACCGCCGCGGCCTGCCGCGCACCGGTGCCCTCCTCGGCGTACAGCGCGAGCACCTCGTCGTACAGCCCGGCGACCGCCTCGGCCGCGGCGTCCACCTCACCGGCCAGCGCCCGGACGTACGCCCCGCGCGCGCGTGCCGCCAGCGCCTCCCCGGGGTCGCCGGCCTCCGCGTACAGCTCGGCGGCCCGCTCGAACAGGCCCGCGCCCTCGGGGCCGCGGGCCATCGCCTCGTGGTCGGCGAGCTCCGCCCGGTCGCGCACGTCCAGTTCGACCCCCTCGGCGGCCCGCGCGGCCGCCGCCCACGCCTCCAGGGCGTACGGCTGCAGGGTCTCCGACAGCCGGCGTGCCCGCGCCAGCAGCGCGGCCGGGCCGGGCTCCCCGGACTCGCCGGGCTCCCGGGGCTCCGGGACCGTCACCACCGGCGCCGGTGGCGCCGAACGCGCCGCACGCACGCCCAGCGGCAGGCGCTCCACCAGCGGGCGCTGCGCCATCCGCGCGCGGACGCGGTCGCCGACGTACGACGTCCCGTTGCGCCGGTCGAACCGCCCGGCCAGCTCGAGGGCCTCCCCGCGCGCGTGGGCGGCGAGTTCCGTCGCCGTCCAGGCCCGCCCGGCAGGCCCCGGTACCCGCTGCCCGCCCAGGCCCAGCCCGGTCAGCCGCTCCATCAGCAGCGCCACCACCGCCAGGTACTCCAGCCGGCTGCGCGGATGCCCGGTGTCCGTGAAGTACGCCGGCCGCTCGGCGAGCAGTTCCAGACCGCGCGCCTCGTTGCCGGTCAGCGCACAGAACTCCACATGGTCGGCGTAGGCGCCTCGCATGCTCTCCATGGCCCGCACCAGCCGGAAGCCCCGCAGATGGTGCGCGCGGGCCTCGTCCAGCCGGCCGAGGCGCAGCAGCGGCAGCAGCGAGGAGGCGAGGACGGTGTGCGGCTCGTGCGCACAGCTGTACTCACCCTCCAGCACCGGCCGCCACAGCTCGAGCGCCTCCGCGTCCCGGCCGCGCTCGGCCTGCCAGGTGCCCTGCCCGTGCAGCTCGCAGGCGTGGCAGTCGGCCATCCGGTCCCGGTCCGCGGCCAGCCACGCGGCATACGCCCGCTCCGCCCGCGCCAGGTCCCCGATGTGCGCGGCCACGCTGAACTCGGCGCTGCGCACGGCTCGTTCGGAGTGCCCGGCGAGCCGGTAGCGGTGCTCCATCTCGCCCAGCCACTTCTCGACCGACGCCAGCGGGATGTGCGGCTGGTCCAGCATGCCGGCCGAGACCCACTTGAACACCCAGTGCAGCGAGTGCGCCTCGTACTCGTCGAAGTCCTCCGGCCGCTCGTCCCACATGCGCAGCAGGCGCGCGAACGGGACGAACATGCGGTCCTTCTCGGAGCTGTAGTTGTAGACCTTCAGCTGGTGCCCGAGGGCCTCGATCACCGCGAGCGGGATGTTCAGCCTCTCCGCCGCGGCGAGCAGCTCCTCCGCGCGGGCGTTGCGGGCCGGGCCCTCCGGCTGCTCGGAGTTCTCCGCCATGGCCCGGCGCAGCGCGTCGAAGTCCGTGATCCCCGTCATCAGTGCCCGTTCTCCCCGTGAGTGGCCCACTCCAGCAGACCGATGAACGCCCGGTTCAGCAGCGCGGAGTCGGCCGGCCTGAGCGGGCGCTGCGCCATCAGCAGGGCCTGCCCGTACAGCGACTCCACGGCGGTGCCGATCAGCTCCGCCTCCCGCAGCGAACTGATCCGCCGGATCAGCGGGTTGAGATGGTTGAGCACCAGACGCGCGCGCGGGGCGCTGCCGCGCAGCGAGCCCAGGATGCCCGCCCACAGGTCGTCGGCCTGCTCCTCGGCCTGCGCGCGCGCCTGCTCGTGCCGGGCGGCCCGGTCGTCCAGGTGCAGCGCGGGCACGGACAGCGGATGGAAGGCCCGCAGCACGACGTCGCAGCCCAGCGGATCGAGCTTCGCACGGGCGGCGGCGAGGAAACCGGCCAGCGCCAGTTCCTCGGCCGGGTCCACCGCGTCCAGGTGCGCGGTCACGGTGTCCGCGTCCAGCTCGGCGACCACCGTCCCCGGCCGCACCGACGGCAGCGCCTCGACCAGCTCGCTGTCGTACGTGTAACCGCCGTTGACCACCCCGACGCCCTGCGCGGAGGCGATCGGCGCGACCTGCCGGTACTCCTCCACCGTCCGCGTGAAGTGCACCACCGGGTGGCGCAGCGCGAACTCCTCCAGCGAGAGCTGCCCGTCGGTCGTCTCGAACGGCAGCCACGGCAGCATCGTGCGCAGCATGTCCGGATCGTGCCGGGCCAGCGACTTCACGCCCAGGTGGTGCACCGCGAGGAACGCCGCCAGCCGCTCCGGATCGCCCGCCGCGAGCCCGGTCAGCCAGGACCGGATCCGCTCCCCGAGCGCCTCCCGTACGGCGGCCAGCGTCTCGTCCTCGTACAGCGACTCGCGCGAGGCCGTGGGCCGCAGGCTGTCGGTGTCGAGCACACAGCGCACGAAGAACGCCCAGTCCGGCAGCAGCTGTTCGGCCCGCTCGGTCAGCAGCATGCCCTTCAGATGCACCCGGTGGGTCGCCCGCTGGGCAGGGCTGACCGCCGACGGCAGCACGTACGCCACCCCGCGGATCCCGGCCACCGGCACGTCCAGGTCGATCGAGTCCAGCGGGGTGAACCCGAACAGCTCGTGACAGTGCCGGGCCAGCGCGACCCGGCGGGTGGCCGGACTCGGGTAGGACCGGTCCCAGGGCGCCGGCAGGTCCGTGACCGCCTCCCCGCCCACCCGGACGTCGTACGGCAAGAGCGAGCCGAAGTCCCGGGCCAGCGTGCGCACCCGCTCGGGCGCCAGCCACTCGGCCGCCCCCGCCCGCGCCACCAGATGCACGGTGGTGCCCGGCTCGGGCCGCTCCGCGTCCGGCAGCGTGCGCACGGTGTACGAGCCGTCGTCGCGCGCCGTCCACTCCACCGGCGGCGCCCCGGGCGTCCGGGCGCTGCGGCTGACCACACGGATCCGCTCGGCGACCACGAAACACGCCAGCAGACCGATGCCGAACTGGCCGAGGAAGTCCGAACGCGCCTCCTGCAGGCCGTCCGCGCGCTTGGAACTGCGGCCGATGGTCGCCAGCAGGCTGTGCACGTCCGACTCGGTGAGCCCGACGCCGCTGTCCTCCACCCGCAGCGCGCCGTCGGCCGCGTACAACCGCACCCGCGCCGGGGCACCGGGGTCCTCGGCCCGCCGGGCGGTGATGGCGTCCACGGCGTTCTGCAGCAGCTCGCGCAGATACACCTTCGGGCTGGAGTAGAGGTGATGGGAGAGCAGGTCCACCAGACCGCGCAGGTCGACCTGGAACGTATGGGGTGACTGGGATGCCTGGGATGACTGTGAGGTCTGGGAGTCCATCGTCGCAGCGCCGGCGGGGGGAGAGAGCGTTCGGCGCGGGGTCGGGCGGTCCCGGAGGGGCGGTGACCGCGGGGGTCGGCCGGAGCGCGCCATCCTAGAGCCGGAACGTCCCGCCTGACCAGCAGTTTCCCAGATCTCTACGGCATCCGGGAGGAATCCGCAGGGCAGCGTGTTACGGCATTGTCGGTGCCGTGGTGTGCAATGGATCTCGTGCCCGCACTGGAAGAACCACTGAAGAAGGTGCTCGGCCCCGCCACCGCGAAGGTGATGGCCGAGCACCTCGGCCTGCACACCGTCGGCGACCTCCTGCACCACTACCCGCGCAGATACGAGGAGCGCGGCCAGCTCACCCACCTCGCCGACCTGCCCATGGACGAGCACGTCACGGTGGTCGCCATGGTCGCCGACGCCCGCCTGCACAGCTTCGCCTCCGCCAAGGCGCCGCGCGGCAAGGGCCAGCGCCTGGAGGTCACCATCACCGACGGCAGCGGCCGGCTCCAACTGGTCTTCTTCGGCAACGGCGTGCACAAGCCGCACAAGGAACTGCTGCCCGGCACCCGCGCGATGTTCGCGGGCAAGGTCTCCGTCTTCAACCGCCGCCTCCAACTGGCCCATCCGGCGTACGAGTTGCTGCGGGGCGACAGCGAGGAGACGGTCGAGACCTGGGCCGGCGCCCTCATCCCCCTCTACCCCGCCACGGCCAAGCTGGAGTCCTGGAAGATCGGCAAGGCGGTCCAGACGGTGCTGCCCAGCGCCCAGGAGGCCCTGGACCCGCTGCCGCCCTCCCTGCGCGAGGGCCGGGGCCTGGTCACCCTCCCCGAGGCCCTCCTCAAGATCCACCGCCCGCACACCAAGGCCGACATCGCCGACGCCCGCGCCCGCCTGAAGTGGGACGAGGCCTTCGTCCTCCAGGTCGCCCTGGCCCGCCGCCGGTACGCCGACGCCCAACTCCCGGCCGTCCCCCGCGTCCCCGCGCCCGACGGCCTCCTCACGGCCTTCGACGACCGCCTGCCCTTCACCCTCACCGAGGGCCAGCGCAAGGTCTCCCAGGAGATCTTCGACGACCTCGCCACCGCACACCCGATGCACCGCCTGCTGCAGGGCGAGGTGGGCTCCGGAAAGACGATGGTGGCCCTGCGCGCCATGCTCGCCGTCGTCGACGCCGGCGGTCAGGCGGCCCTGCTCGCGCCCACCGAGGTCCTCGCCCAGCAGCACCACCGCTCCATCACCGAGATGATGGGCGAGCTGGCCCAGGCGGGCATGCTGGGCGGCGCCGAGCACGCCACCAAGGTGGTGCTGCTCACCGGCTCCATGGGCGCCGCCGCCCGCCGCCATGCCCTCCTCGACCTGGCCACCGGCGAGGCCGGCATCGTCATCGGCACCCACGCCCTGATCGAGGACAAGGTCCAGTTCCACGACCTCGGCCTGGTCGTCGTGGACGAACAGCACCGCTTCGGCGTCGAACAGCGCGATGCCCTGCGCGGCAAGGGCAAACAGCCCCCGCACCTCCTCGTCATGACCGCCACGCCCATCCCGCGCACGGTCGCCATGACCGTCTTCGGCGACCTGGAGACCTCCGTCCTCGACCAGCTCCCGGCCGGCCGCTCCCCGATCGCCACCCACGTCGTCCCCGCTGCCGACAAGCCGCACTTCCTGGCCCGCGCCTGGGAGCGCGTGCGCGAGGAGGTCGGCAACGGCCACCAGGCGTACGTGGTCTGCCCCCGCATCGGCGACGAGGAGGACGACCCCGGCAAGGCCAAGCAGAAGTCCCCCGAGGACGAGGCGGAGAAGCGCCCCCCGCTCGCCGTCCTCGAGGTGGCCGACCAGCTGACCCGCGGCCCCCTGCAGGGCCTGAAGGTGGAGGTCCTGCACGGCCGGATGCACCCCGACGACAAGGACGCGGTCATGCGCCGCTTCGCCGCCGGCGAGACCGACGTCCTGGTCGCCACCACGGTCATCGAGGTCGGCGTCAACGTCCCCAACGCCACCGCGATGGTGATCATGGACGCCGACCGGTTCGGCGTCTCCCAGCTCCACCAGCTCCGCGGCCGCGTGGGCCGGGGCTCGGCCCCCGGCCTCTGCCTCCTGGTCACCGAGATGCCCGAGGCCAGTGCGGCCCGCCAGCGGCTGAACGCGGTCGCCTCCACCCTCGACGGCTTCGAACTCTCCCGCATCGACCTCGAACAGCGCCGTGAGGGCGACGTGCTCGGCCAGGCCCAGTCCGGTGCCCGCTCCAGCCTCCGCGTCCTGGCGGTCATCGAGGACGAGGAGGTCATCGCGGAGGCGAGACAGGAGGCGGCGACGCTGGTGGCGGCCGATCCCGAGCTGCGGCACCTCCCCGGACTGCGCACAGCCCTGGACGCCCTGGTGGACGAGGAGAGGGAGCAGTACCTGGAGAAGGGATGAGGGGATCCCGCCCAGGGGCGGGAGAACCTGCGCGAGCGACCACGCCGAAGCTGCTGCCAGACTGATTCCGTACCGACCCCCGACCAAGGACCGAAGATGACCCGCGTGATCGCCGGCGCAGCCGGCGGGCGTCGCCTCGCCGTCCCGCCAGGCACCGGAACCCGGCCCACCTCCGACCGTGCCCGCGAAGGTCTCTTCTCCACCTGGCAGTCCCTCCTCGGCGGCCCCCTGGACGGCGAACGGGTCCTCGACCTCTACGCCGGCTCGGGCGCCGTGGGCCTGGAAGCCCTGTCGAGAGGCGCGAGCCACACCCTCCTGGTCGAGGCGGACGCCCGCGCGGCGAGGATCGTCCGCGAGAACGTGAAGAGTCTGGGCCTGGCCGGCGCAGAGGTCAGAGCGGGCAAGGCGGAGCAGGTCATCAGGCAGTCGGCCCCGGAGGAGCCCTACGACCTGGTCTTCCTCGACCCTCCGTACGCGGTCACGGACGACGATCTCCGCGAGATTCTCCTCACACTCTCCTCAGGGGGCTGGCTCGCTGAGCAAGCGCTCGTCACCGTGGAGCGCAGCACCAGAGGCGGCGAATTCCGCTGGCCGGCCGGGATCGAGGCCCTGAGGTCCCGTCGCTACGGCGAGGGAACGTTTTGGTACGGTCGCGCCGCCGCTTCGTGCGAAGACGCACGATGACCGGACCGGAGAGCGAGGGATCACAAGTGCGCCGCGCCGTATGCCCCGGGTCGTTCGACCCGATCACCAACGGACACCTCGACATCATTGCCCGCGCCTCCCGTCTGTACGACGAGGTCTACGTCGCGGTCATGATCAACCAGTCCAAGAAGGGCCTGTTCGAGATCGACGAGCGGATCGAGCTGATCCGCCGGGTCACCGCCGAGTACGCCAACGTCCGGGTCGAGGCCTTCCACGGCCTCCTCGTCGACTTCTGCAAGCAGCGCGACATCCCCGCCATCGTCAAGGGCCTGCGCGCGGTCAGCGACTTCGACTACGAACTGCAGATGGCCCAGATGAACAACGGCCTCACCGGCGTCGAGACCCTGTTCGTCCCGACCAACCCCACTTACAGCTTCCTCTCCTCCTCCCTGGTGAAGGAGGTCGCGGCCTGGGGCGGGGACGTCTCCCACCTGGTGCCGCCGGAGGTCCTGTCCGCGCTGAACGAGCGCCTCCGCAAAGACTGATGGGGCTACAGTCGTCCCGTCCGTCTCCAACACAGCTGTAGAGAGTGGCGAGCCAGGTGGACGTCCAGAAAAAGCTCGACGAGATCGTCGCCGCGGTCTCCGGTGCCCGGTCCATGCCCATGTCGGCCTCGTGCGTGGTCAACCGCGCGGAGCTGCTCGCGCTGCTCGAAGAGGTGCGCCAGGCCCTGCCCGGCTCCCTCGCCCAGGCGCAGGAGCTGATCGGCGACCGTGAGCAGATGGTCGAGCAGGCCCGCCAGGAGGCCGAGCGGATCATCGAGAACGCGCACGCCGAGCGCGGCTCGCTGATCTCCGGCACCGAGATCGCCCGCCGCTCCCAGGCCGAGGCCGACCGGATCCTCGCCGAGGCCCGCCAGGAGGCCGAGGAGATCCGCGCCGAGGCCGACGACTACGTCGACTCCAAGCTCGCCAACTTCGAGGTCGTCCTCACCAAGACCCTCGGCTCGGTCGGCCGCGGCCGCGAGAAGCTGCTCGGCACCGGGCCCGGCCTGGACGAGAACGGCTACGAGGACGAGGACGCCCCCGAGCGCAGCCAGGACCCCGAGACCCTGCGCCACAACGCCGACGCCTACGTCGACGCCAAGCTCGGCGCCTTCGAGGCCGTCCTCGCCAAGACCCTGGAGGCCGTCGGCCGGGGCCGGCAGAAGCTGCACGGCAGGATCGCCACCGACGACCTCGGCGCCCTCGCCGACGACACGACGACCTTCCAGCACTCCAGCGACGCCGACTACCTCGCCGACCTCGCGGCCCTCGCCGACACCCCGGCCGAGCGCCCCGCGGCCTCCCAGCCCCGGCAGCCCGAGCCGCCGCAGCCGACGTACGAGCCGCAGCCGGCCTACGGCTATCAGCAGCAGGACCCCTACGCGGGCTTCCCGCAGCAGACCGACTACGGCCAGGACCCGTACGGCTACCAGCAGGCGGCCCCCTATGCCTACCAGCCGGCCTACGACCCGCAGCAGGCCGCCTACGACCCCCAGCAGCAGCTCCAGCAGCCTCCGCAGCAGCAGGGCTACGCGGCGCTCGACGAGACCAGCCTCTTCGACACGAGCATGATCAGTGCCGAGCAGCTCCGGGCCTACGAACAGGGCCGCGGACTGTAGCGGGGCACCGGATTGGGCCGAGAGCGAAAGGTCCAGTATCCTGGCTCTTCGGTCGCGTGTGCGCTGGTCGCTGACTGCGTGGACGCCCGCGATCGCCGCTGCCCCGACACCGACGGGTGGCGTCCCCACGAGTTCGAAGACCGAAAGCAGGAATGGCCTCCAACGCCCGCCTCGACCACCGCAACCCCCTCGTGTTCGACACGCACGAGCTGGGTCGGCGGCCCGGTGCGCTGCAGCGCCTGACCCGCACGGTCGACGCTCCGGCAGACCTCGGAATCCAGGGGGTCGTCGGAGTGCCGGAAGGCGCCCCGGTGGAGCTCGAACTCCGACTCGAGTCGGTCATGGAAGGTGTGCTCGTCACAGGCACCGCCCGTGCACAGGCCGAGGGGGAGTGCGTAAGGTGTCTGGAGCCGGTCGGGCTGGAGCTCGAAGCGGACTTCCAGGAACTGTTCTCGTACCCTGACGCCGACGACCGGGGCCGCGTGATCGCGGAACCGGGCGACGACGCCGAGGACGACGAGGACAGGTTCTTCCTCGAGGACGGACTGTTCGACCTCGAACCTCTGCTGCGCGATGCGGTGGTGCTCGCACTGCCGATGCAGCCGGTGTGCCGGGAAGACTGCCCGGGCCTGTGCTCCGAGTGCGGAGCGAGGCTCGCGGACGACCCGGACCACCACCACGACGCCGTCGACATCCGTTGGGCGGCTTTGCAGGGACTCGCCGGCACCATGCAGGACGGCGAGAAGGACGAGATGAGCGGCGACGGGCCAGGATCAGCGCGCGCCGCCGAGAAGCAGGAGAAGTAGCCGTGGCTGTTCCGAAGCGGAAGATGTCGCGCAGCAACACGCGCCACCGCCGGTCGCAGTGGAAGGCTGCGGTCCCCACCCTGGTTGCGTGCGAGCGCTGCCACGAGCCCAAGCAGCAGCACATCGCGTGCCCGTCTTGCGGCACCTACAACAAGCGCCAGGTCCTCGAAGTCTGAGCGGGCTGGTGAGAGGCACTGTGTCCACGGCGAAGAAGAACTCTCCCCGCGCAAGCGAGGGTGGCCCGGCGGACAACCAGGCCTCGTCCCACACGCTTCTGGAAGGGCGGCTCGGCTACCAGGTCGAGTCCGCCCTTCTGGTGCGTGCGCTGACCCACCGTTCCTACGCGTACGAGAACGGCGGTCTGCCGACGAACGAGCGGCTGGAGTTCCTCGGGGACTCCGTCCTCGGCCTCGTCGTCACGGACACGCTGTACCGCACCCACCCCGACCTGCCCGAGGGCCAGCTGGCCAAGCTGCGGGCCGCGGTGGTCAACTCGCGTGCGCTGGCGGAAGTCGGGCGTGGCCTCGACCTGGGCGCCTTCATCCGGCTCGGCCGCGGTGAAGAGGGCACGGGCGGCCGGGACAAGGCGTCCATCCTCGCCGACACCCTGGAAGCGGTGATCGGTGCGGTCTATCTCGACCGGGGCCTCGACGCGGCGTCCGAGCTGGTGCACCGGCTCTTCGACCCGCTGATCGAGAAGTCCTCGAACCTCGGAGCCGGCCTGGACTGGAAGACCAGCCTCCAGGAGCTCACCGCGCTCGAGGGGCTCGGCGTGCCCGAGTACCTCGTCACGGAGACCGGCCCCGACCACGAGAAGACCTTCACTGCTGCCGCCCGCGTCGGAGGCGTCTCGTACGGCACCGGCACCGGCCGCAGCAAGAAGGAGGCGGAGCAGCAGGCCGCCGAGTCCGCCTGGCGGTCCATCCGGGCCGCGGCGGACGAGCGCGCCAAGGCGGCCAAGGAGATCGCCGCCCAGGACGGCGACCCGTCGTCCGCCCCCGCCTGACGAGAGCAGCACCGAGCGCCCGCCCCGCCGTTTCCCGCCGGGGTGGGCGCTCGCCTTCATCCCACGGTCCGTACGGGGGTCCCGATGCCCGAGTTGCCCGAGGTCGAGGTCGTCCGGCGCGGCCTGGAACGGTGGGTCGCCCACCGCACCGCCGCCGACGTCGAGGTGCTGCACCCGCGCGCCGTGCGCCGGCACATCGCGGGCGCCGACGACTTCACGCACCGCCTCAAGGGCCACCACATCGGTACGGCCCGCCGGCGCGGCAAGTACCTGTGGCTGCCGCTGGAGGAGACCAACCAGTCCGTCCTCGCCCACCTCGGGATGAGCGGCCAGCTGCTGGTGCAGCCGCAGGAGACGCCGGACGAGAAGCACCTGCGCATCCGCGTCCGGTTCGCCGACTCCCTCGGCACCGAGCTGCGCTTTGTGGACCAGCGCACCTTCGGCGGTCTCTCGCTGCACGACAACACCCCCGAGGGGCTGCCCGACGTCATCGCGCACATCGCCCGCGATCCCCTCGACCCGCTGTTCGACGACGAGGCGTTCCACCTCGCCCTGCGCCGCAAGCGGACCACCATCAAACGGGCGCTGCTGGACCAGTCACTGATCAGCGGGGTCGGCAACATCTACGCGGACGAGGCCCTGTGGCGCGCCCGCGTCCACTACGAGCGGCCCACGTCCGGCTTCACCCGCCCGCGCACCGCCGAACTCCTCGGCCACGTCCGGGACGTGATGAACGCGGCCCTCGCCGTCGGCGGCACCAGCTTCGACAGCCTGTACGTCAACGTCAACGGCGAGTCGGGCTACTTCGACCGCTCCCTCGACGCGTACGGCCGCGAGGGCCTGCCCTGCAAGCGGTGCGCCACCCCCATGCGCCGCCGCCCCTGGATGAACAGGTCCAGCTACTTCTGCCCCAAGTGCCAGCGCCCACCGCGGGCCTGAGCCGCGGAATGCCCTACGAGGGTTGCCGGGAGTCGTACGCCTCGCGGGCCGCGAGGATGTCGTCCATCGCTCCCTCGACGCAGTGGATGAGGGCCAGCAGCCGCTCGGCCACCTGGCGGCCCAGCTCGGTCAGCCGGTAGTCCACCCGGGGCGGGTTGGTCGGCTGCGCCTCGCGGTGCACCAGTCCGTCGCGCTCCAGCGCGTGCAGCGTCTGGGACAGCATCTTCTCGCTCACCCCGTCCACACGGCGGCGCAGCTCGTTGAAGCGCAGCGAGCCCTCGTACAGCGCGCCGAGCGTCAGCCCGCCCCAGCGGCCCGTGACGTGCTCCAGCGTGACGCGCGACGGGCAGGCCTTGGCGAACACGTTGTACGCCAGATCGTCCTCGGCGATGAGCTGCGGGGTGCTGTCCATGGCACAAGCCTACGCCGAGGCAGCGCTAACCACCAGGTTGCACTAACCGGAAGTTAGTGCTTTCCTTTCGACATTGTTAGTGAGCTGCCCTTCGAGGAGTTTTCATGACCAGCCCTGTCGTCTCCATCGCCTACCACTCGGGTTACGGCCACACCGCCGTGCTCGCCGAGGCCGTCCGCGCCGGTGCCGTGGAGGCGGGTGCCGAGGTGCACCTGATCAAGGTCGACGAGATCACCGACGAGCAGTGGGAGACGCTGGACCGCTCCGACGCGATCGTCTTCGGCTCGCCCACCTACATGGGCACCGCGTCCGGCGCCTTCCACGTCTTCGCCGAGGCGTCCTCCAAGCGCTGGTTCGGCCAGGACTGGAAGGACAAGCTGGCGGCCGGCTTCACCAATTCCGGCTCCAAGAGCGGCGACAAGCTGCACACCCTGCAGTTCTTCCAGATCCTCGCCGGCCAGCACGGCATGCACTGGGTCAACCTCGGCCTGCACCCGGGCTGGAACAACAGCGAGGGCTCCGAGCACGACCTCAACCGCCTCGGCGTCTTCGCCGGCGCCGCCGCCCAGACCAACGTCGACGAGGGCCCGGACGCCGTCCACAAGGCCGACATCGCCACCGCCGAGCACCTGGGCCGCCGGGTGACCGAGACCGCGAAGGTCTTCACCCGGGGACGCGCGGCGGCGTAGCCGGAAGCGCGGCCGGTGGCGCAGCGCCGGGTCTGTGACCCGCGACCCGGCGATCGGCCACGCCGCGGCCGCGACCGGGCGGCCGGATCACTTCGCCGGGATGCCGGTCTTCCGCTCGGTGACCGCGCGGAACAGCACGGCGAGCGTATGCAGCTGCTGCTGTCGTGCCTGCTCGGCCCTGCGCCGCGCGCGTCGCGCGTCGGTGATGTGGATCCCTGTGCCGCCGACGCCGGCGATGAGCCACAGTGAGGCGTGGACGAAGGCGTGCTGGTGCACGCGGTCGATGCCGATGGCGCAGGCGCCGAGGAAGGTCAAACGCTCCGACCATCGGCGGATCGCGCCAGCGTTCCGCCCGAACCACCCTCCCGGCGTGGCGTCAGGGCCGCTCAACTCCCCACCTCGTTCGCTGGTTCTCGGACTGCCGACGGCGCCGGGCTCGGTCAGTAGCCGAAGAAGTGAAAGGCAGGGTATCTGACCTGTGACCAAGTAATCGATCAACGCTGCGACCTGCGGCTTGGCTGTCGGTGGTTGTCAGCGTTGGTCGTCGTTGAGCGCCCCGCACGGTCCAGAGACGGCCCGGAGCCCGGGCATCGAGCGGGCCGTCTCGGCAGAGTGTCGGTGCCGCGTGAGAGTCTCGCGGCCATGAGCTACGACTTGGCTGTCTGGGAAGGCGAGAGACCGGCGGACGACAAGACCGCTGGCCGGGTCTTCGAAGACCTCTACTCGCGCTACATCGACTCGGATACCGACCACCCGCCGACCGAACGCATCGCGGCCTACGTCGCCGGGCTCCTTGAGCGCTGGTGCGACTTGACCGAGGACGAGGATGACACCTCCCCCTGGTCGACCGGACCCTTGATCGGTGAGGCCAGCGGCCCACTGATCTACTTTCCGATGCGCTACAGCATGGCCGAGGAAGCCTCCACCTTCGCAGCGTCCCTGGCGCAGTCCATGGGGCTGGTCTGCTTCGACCCCCAATACGACAAGCTCAGGCCCTGAGACGGGCGGTGGAGGCGTGCGGTCGCGGAGTCTCAACGACCCGGTCAAGCGCCGCTGCCCGGGTCCTGGAGCACCTTGGAAGATCGCGTATGCGGATGTGCTGTGCCCTGGCGAGGCGCTGACCTGAGCGTTTCCGGACCGCTTGCCGTGACTCCCCGCTGTTCCTGGTGTGGTGCCCCTTCATCGGGCACGCAGGGGGCACGTCTAGCTCCTGTGGATCGAGGCACGAGGCACGAGGTCTGAGCCGGATCGCTGAGGTCGTCGGTCAGGGCCACTTCGACGCCGCCGCTGAGCCGCGCGGTGTAGCTGTACATGAAGCTGCACAGGCATGCCACGGCGGTGCCCAGGAGGACCTCCAGTGCGATGACCACGGTGGCGATGAGCAGCGAAGCCGACGGCTGGCTTTGTTCATGAGAACAGACAGCAGATGTTCACCACTTCGGGAGGCACCGCTGTCCGGCGCTGTTCGATTGGTACTGGCACCCTGTCAGTCCGCTAGAGGAGGCCGGTACGTATGTGCTGCGTGAGGTTGTCGGTGATCTCGCGTAGCCACGGGGTGCGGACGGCCGGCAGCCGGGCCAGAGTTCGTTGGAAGACCTCCCAGTCGATCCGGAACACGTCATGGACACTCGGCGTGGGCGGGTCGTCGCGAAGGAGGCCGTCGGGTATTGGCCCCGATGCGGGGACGGGCAGCTGCGGCTCGGGGAAGACCAGCCCGAGCCACACCCCGAACGGCAACGGGACCAAGTACGCCGGAGTGGCCGGGGTCCATGCCTTCCCGGTCTGCGGGTGGGACGGCACGAGGAGGATGTCCGCGTCAGCGTTGCGGGCCGGCTGTCCCGGTCCGGCCAGGACGGCGCGTCGCCTCGGCCCGCCCGCCGGCAGCAGGGTGTCGAGGGCGCGTTGGAACATCTGTGCGGTCAGGCCGTCCGGAACGGTTACCGCCTGGCCGTCGGAGGCCACCAGGAGGTGGGCGAGCGCCTGCCCGGCTGCCGCCACCCACTGGGGGCTCCAGTGCCACCGGTCGCTCGCCCGGAACGGCTCTCCCCACGAGGCGATCGGCTCGGACGGGGGCACGCCATCCCCCTCCGCGAGCAGGTCCGCCCATGACAACAGCCCGGCGTCGGCGCCTTCGACGGGAAGGCGGCGCACGGCGTTCGGGACGAGCCACACGGCCTGCCAGAGCGAGCAGTCGTCGATCCTGCTCGCCACGGGAAGACCGCACGCCGCGCAGGCCATGTTGGGGCCGTCACCCCCGTCGAAGCCGCAGCAAGCGCCGCCGCGCTTCTCCGGGATCAGCACAGTGCCGTGGGTGTCTCCTGGTGCGATGACGACCGCGCCGGGCGCGCCGTCGGACAGGGCGTGGACCGGCGCGTAGATGCCGCGGGCAGCCGCTTCGTCCGGATCGATCTCCTCCCACCTTCGCCACGGCGGCCCCCAGGGCTCCAGCTCCACGGCGAACGTCCCCGATTCCATGAGCACCGGGAGCTGAAGCCCGTTGCCGTACTTCTGACGTGCGTGGACCGGCAGGGCGACCTGGGACAACGGCGGGGTCAACTCGGCGTCACACCGCACACACACGAAAACGAACAAACGTCCTCCGCTCGGGAAACAGGGGCATCGTCGCAGCTCCGTGGCGGACCGGCCACGTGTTTTCCATTCGCTGTGGGGCCGAAGCACAGCCATGACGCCGAGCATCACCGTTCGAATCCTCGGCGGGCTCTGATGCCTCCCGAAGCGGTGGACATCTGCTGCCCCTTCTCGTGGACAAAGCCAGTCGGCGTCGGCCACGTACCCGGGGCCACGATGGCCAGGATCGCCGACGTGGCGAGCACGGCGCCGAGGACGCACACCCCTGGGCTCCCCAGAAGAGGAAGGTCATCACCGTGATCGACCAGGGCTAAGCGCAGCAGGACTCCAGGCACGGCTCGTAAGCCGACGCCGAGAATCGCATCCCACACCTGGACGGCACCGACGGCGCCAGGCGTGTGACAGCGCACACCCGACGATGACGGTGGGTGAGCGGGAGTGCGCTGACCTCAGCATCCGCCACGACGCACCTGTAGTCGGCGACGGCGCCCCCTCCATCCCGGTGCCGGCCGATCCCCCCCCGCCGGAGGCGCTGTTCTGACCGTCTCGTAGCGGTGATCGACTCATGGCCACCGGCCCTACCCGCATGTGGGCGCGCGTCGGCGTAGCGCGGGCGGAGCGGGCCGGAGGCAGGAGCGGCGCCCGCAGCGGAGCCGGGAGCGCGCCCGGCGGAGCGGAGCGCAGCCGGGGCTTGATCGGAACCGCTTCAACGACCGCGTATGGCGGCCGGCACTTCGGGCGGCAGGCGTCGAAACTGGGCGGGACAACGGTATGCACGCGCTGCGGCACTTCTACGCCTCGGTGCTGCTGGACGCGGGGGAGAGCATCAAGGCTCTCAGTGAGTACCTGGGCCACCATGACCCCGGCTTCACGCTGCGGACGTACACACACCTAATGCCGTCGAGCGGGACCCGGACCCGGGCCGCCGTGGATCGCGTCTTCATGGACGAGGAACCCACGGATGACGGCCCGGGCACGGCCCAGGAGGGTGCTTAGCGGTCTGACCTGCGGCTTTCTCAGTAGCCGAAGTCCTGCGTCCACCAGGGGCCGCCCGGGCCGAAGTGGACGCCGACGCCGACCGTCTTGAAGTCGCAGTTCAGGATGTTGGCGCGGTGGCCGGGGCTGTTCATCCAGGCCTGCATCACGGCCGCCGCGTCCGCCTGGCCGCGGGCTATGTTCTCGCCGCCGAGGCCGGTGATGCCCGCCTTCGCGGCCCGGTCCCAGGGGGTCGCGCCGTCCGGGTCGGTGTGGTCGAAGAAGCCCCGCGCCGCCATGTCGTCGCTGAAGGTCTCGGCCAGCCCGGTCAGCGAGGAGTTCGCCGCCAGCGCGCTGCACCCGACCTTCGCCCGCTCCTCGTTGACGAGCCTCAGCACCTCCGCCTCGGCGGCGGCCCGCACGGACACCGTCACGGGTGCGGAGGACGCCGCCGGTGCCCTGGACGCCGTACGCGACGGGGCGGTCGAGGGCTCGGCGGCGGGGGCGGGCTTCGTCGGCGGACTCGTCGCCGGCTTCTTCGCCGGGCTCTTCGCCGGGGCCTTCGTCGGGGTCGGGGAGGCCGAGGTGGACGGCGTGGCCGACCGGGACGCGGAGGCGGACGGGGCCGGGGCGGCCGGTGCGGCCGGGCGCCGGGGTGCCTGGCCCGTTGCGCCGCCGCCGCTCCGGCTGTCCGCGCTGCCCGAGGTGCCGCCCTGCTCGGCGGCGGTGTTGCTGGGGGAGGCCGCCGCCTGTGGCCGGTCGCCGCCGGTGGTGTGCGTGCTGCCGCCGAGCTGGTAGTTCTCCAGGCCGGGCACCACACCCGTGGCCACAGCCGCCGTACCGAGGGCGACCGCCGCCGAGACACCGAGCAGGCCGGTGCGCACCGGCTTCGCGACCCTCCTGCGGCGCCGGTGGCCGTCGGACGGGGACGGGCCGCCGTCCGGGGTGAAACCGCCGCCGGCGGCCGTGGCGCGCACGTCGTCGACCGCGTACAGATAAGCCGTGCTCCTGGCGTTGGCCTCGGCGTACGCCTCGGGGTTCAGGTACGGCGCGATGCCCATGGGCGCGCGGTCACGCGTGTAGGGAGCTCTCGTGAACGAGTCCAGCGGGGTCTCGCCGCCCGTGCCCGAGCGGTGTGTGTGCGTGCCCCCCGTGGCGCGGCCCGTGGCGGCGCGGCCGGCGTCCGAGCGTCGGTGGCGTCCCATGTCCTTGCCTTCTTCCTCGTCCTCGCGATCGACCCGTGCGCGACCGGTGCGTGACCAGGCGCTTCGGTGGTGAGCGACTCCCTCTGGCCGACCCGGACCACTCGATCGAGTGAGTTTCATATGAGATGTATTGGGTCCGGACGGTACCCCATGGCGCCGAGGGGGGCTGTGTTCCGGGCGACATCGGCCGGTTAGGTTGCACCCATGAGCGAGGATGTGCGACTGGTCGCCTGGGTGCGTGGACGCGTCCAGGGTGTGGGTTTCCGCTGGTTCACGCGGGCCAAGGCGCTGGAGATCGGCGGCCTGAGTGGTTTTGCTCTCAATCTGGGCGACGGCCGTGTCCAGGTGGTCGCGGAAGGGGCGCGCGAGGGCTGCGAGGGACTGCTCACCTGGCTGCAGGGCGGCGACACGCCCGGCCAGGTGGCCGGAGTCACCGAGATCTGGGACACACCTCGCGGCGGTTACGACGGCTTCGCCATCCGCTGAGTCGTTTCTCCGGAGGTCCGCCGGGCCCCGGGCGGCACCCCGCCCCAAACCCCCGCCCGGAGCGAAAACCGGCAGGTGGTTGCCAAGAAGAGCCCGGCATGGCAGGCTCCGCTGGTACAGCTGATCGCCACGCCCTGAGGGCCCCGCAGGAGACGCAGCGCCGCCGCCCGACGGCCGCGCGCCCCGGGTTTGCCCCCCAATACAGGGCGTGATCGTGTTGACCGTCAAACTTTTTGGTGAGACGCTGAAAGCCCCGCGCACCTTAGCTGTTTGGCATGAAGAGAACGGCAGAGCAACACTCGAGTGTGTCAAGCACCGCGGGTGCGAATCCCTCACGACCCACACCGCATCGGTCGGTCACTCAGTGTGGAGGACCATCCATCATGGCAAAGGCGCTTCTCGGTTACGTCGGCGGCTCCGACCCTCGACTCCTCGCCGAGATGCGACGGCTGCAGCAGCGCGTACAGGACCTGGAGTCCGAGCTCGTACGGATCCAGGCGGAGAACGAAGCGCTGACGGCTGCCGCCTCTCAGGACAGGATCATGGAGAGCATCGACGCACACCAGGCGGAGCCTGCGCTCACCTGATCGCTGCATCGCTCCACGACAGCAGTCGCAGTGGTTGGGCTGCCCGTATCAACCGCTCATGTTGGTCAGACGACCGCAACCCGGCCGTCAGAGTTGCAAGGGACGCTCCGGCGTCCCTTCTTTCTTTCCCCCGCGCATCCTTTCAGCCTCTTCAACGTTTGATGTGCCCTGGATGTTCAACGGCGAAACCGTGGGGTTGCGAGTGTCCGTGGAGTGAGATAACGGCGGAAGGTAGAGTTCAGCGGCGTGCACCTCAAGGCCCTGACCCTCCGCGGGTTCAAGTCGTTCGCCTCGGCGACCACGCTCCGGTTCGAACCCGGGATCACGTGCGTCGTCGGACCGAACGGGTCGGGCAAGTCCAACGTCGTGGACGCGCTCAGCTGGGTCATGGGCGAACAGGGCGCCAAGTCGCTGCGCGGCGGCAAGATGGAGGACGTCATCTTCGCCGGCACCACCGGCCGCCCGCCGCTGGGCCGCGCCGAGGTGTCCCTGACCATCGACAACTCCGACGGGGCGCTGCCCATCGAGTACGCCGAGGTCACCATCACGCGGATCATGTTCCGCAACGGCGGCAGCGAGTACCAGATCAACGGCGACACCTGCCGCCTGCTGGACATCCAGGAACTCCTCTCCGACTCCGGCATCGGCCGCGAGATGCACGTCATCGTCGGCCAGGGCCAGCTCGACTCCGTGCTGCACGCCGATCCGATGGGCCGGCGCGCCTTCATCGAAGAGGCCGCGGGCGTTCTCAAGCACCGCAAGCGCAAGGAGAAGGCGCTCAGGAAGCTGGACGCGATGCAGGCCAACCTCGCGCGCGTGCAGGACCTGACGGACGAGCTGCGGCGCCAGCTGAAGCCGCTCGGCCGGCAGGCGGCGGTGGCGCGCCGGGCCGCGGTCATCCAGGCGGATCTGCGCGACGCCAGGCTGCGGCTGCTCGCCGACGACCTCGTACGCCTGCGCGAGGCGCTGAAGGCCGAGATCGCCGACGAGGCGGCCCTGAAGGAGCGCAAGGAGGCCGCCGAGCAGGAGCTGAGGAAGGCGCTCCAGCGGGAGGCCCTGCTGGAGGACGAGGTACGGCAGCTCGCGCCGCGCCTGCAGCGCGCCCAGCAGACCTGGTACGAGCTGTCCCAGCTCGCCGAGCGGGTGCGCGGCACCATCTCGCTGGCCGACGCGCGCGTGAAGAGCGCGACCTCGGCGCCGCCGGAGGAGCGGCGCGGCCGGGACCCCGAGGACATGGAGCGCGAGGCCGCCCGCATCCGTGAGCAGGAGGCCGAGCTGGAGGCGGCCCTGGAGGCCGCCCAGCGGGCCCTCGACGACACGGTCGCGCACCGCGCCGAACTGGAGCGCGAGCTGGCGGTCGAGGAACGCCGGCTCAAGGACGTCGCCCGGGCCATCGCCGACCGCCGTGAGGGCCTCGCGCGCCTGAGCGGGCAGGTCAACGCGGCCCGCTCCCGTGCGGCCTCCGCGCAGGCGGAGATCGACCGGCTGGCCGCCGCCCGCGACGAGGCGCAGGAACGCGCCGTCCGGGCACAGGAGGAGTACGAGGCGCTGAAGGCCGAGGTCGACGGTCTCGACGCGGACGACGTCGACCTCGGCGAGCAGCACGAGGCGGCGAAGCGGCAGCTCGCGGAGGCCGAGTCCGCGCTGAGCGCGGCCCGCGAGGCGGCCACCACCGCCGAACGCAGGCGCGCCGCCACCCAGGCCCGCCACGAGGCCCTGGCCCTGGGCCTGAGGCGCAAGGACGGCACCGGCCTGCTCTTGGACGCCCGCGACCGCCTCACCGGCATCCTCGGCCCCGCCGCGGAACTTCTGACGGTCACCCCGGGCCACGAGACCGCTCTTGCCGCGGCCTTCGGCGCGGCAGCGGACGCCGTCGCGGTCACCACCCCGGCCTCGGCGGCCGACGCCATCAGACTCCTCCGCAAACAGGACGCAGGCCGGGCAACCCTCCTCCTGACGGCAACGGATGAGCCCACCGGCCCGGCCGGTTCCCCCGGCGGGGGAACCGGGCCGGCGGGCGGGGCCGCCCCCGCGGACCCCTCGGGTGCTGCCCGCGGCGCTCGCCCCGGTGACGTACCCACCTCGGCGCCCGCGCCCTTCGCCGCCGACCTCGTCAGTGGGCCTGCCGAGCTCATGCCTGCGGTGCGCCGGCTGTTGCGGGGGATTGTCGTCGTCGGGACTCTCGAGGACGCCGAGGATCTGGTCGGTGCGCAGCCGGAGCTCACCGCCGTGACCGCCGAGGGTGATCTGCTCGGGGCGTACTTCGCGCACGGCGGGTCGGCCGGGGTGCCCAGCCTGCTGGAGGTGCAGGCCTCCGTGGACGAGGCCGCCGCCGAGCTGGAGGAGCTGGGCGGGCGGTGTGCCGAGCTGGCCGAGGCGCAGCAGGCGGCGGGGGAGCGACGGGTGCGGGCGGCCGCCCTGGTGGAGGAGCTGGGCGAGCGGCGCCGGGCCGCCGACCGGGAGAAGTCGGCCGTGGCCCAGCAGCTCGGGCGGCTGGCCGGGCAGGCGCGCGGTGCCGCCGGCGAGGCCGAGCGGTCCGCCGCCGCGGCGGCACGTGCCCAGGAGGCACTGGAGAAGGCCGTACAGGAGGCCGAGGAGCTGGCCGAGCGGCTGGCCGTCGCCGAGGAGGTGCCGGGGGAGGAGGAGCCGGACACCTCCGTGCGCGACCGGCTCGCCGCCGACGGCGCCAACGCCCGGCAGACCGAGATGGAGGCCCGGCTGCAGGCCCGTACCCATGAGGAACGCGTCAAGGCCCTGGCCGGCCGCGCCGACTCCCTCGACCGGGCCGCCCGCGCCGAGCGCGAGGCACGCGCGCGTGCCGAGCAGCGCCGCGCCCGCCTGCGCCACGAGGCCGCCGTCGCCGGGGCGGTCGCCTCCGGCGCCCGCCAGCTGCTCGCGCACGTCGAGGTGTCCCTCGGCCGGGCCGAGCGCGAGCGGGCCGCCGCCGAGGCCGCGAAGGCCGCCCGCGAACAGGACCTGACCGCCGCCCGCAGCGCAGGACGCGAACTCAAGTCCGAGCTGGACAAGTTGACGGATTCAGTTCACCGGGGCGAGGTACTCGGCGCCGAGAAGCGGCTGCGGATCGAGCAGCTGGAGACCAAGGCGCTGGAGGAACTGGGTGTCGAACCGGCGGGGCTGGTGTCGGAGTACGGGCCGCACCAGCCCGTGCCGCCCTCGCCCCCCGCCGAGGGCGAGACGCTGCCCGAGGATCCGGAGCACCCGCGCAACCAGCCCCGCCCCTTCGTCCGGGCCGAGCAGGAGAAGCGGCTGAAGGCCGCCGAGCGGGCGTACCAGCAGCTGGGCAAGGTCAACCCGCTGGCCCTGGAGGAGTTCGCGGCGCTGGAGGAGCGGCACAAGTTCCTCAGCGAGCAACTGGAGGACCTGAAGAAGACCCGCGCCGACCTCCTGCAGGTGGTGAAGGAGGTGGACGAGCGGGTCGAGCAGGTCTTCACGGAGGCCTATCGCGACACGGCCCGCGAGTTCGAGGGCGTCTTCGGCCGGCTCTTCCCGGGCGGCGAGGGACGCCTGATCCTGACCGACCCCGACAACATGCTCACCACGGGCGTGGACGTCGAGGCCCGGCCGCCGGGCAAGAAGGTCAAGCGGCTCTCCCTGCTCTCCGGCGGCGAGCGGTCGCTGACCGCGGTGGCCCTGCTGGTGTCGATCTTCAAGGCCCGCCCGAGCCCGTTCTACGTGATGGACGAGGTCGAGGCCGCCCTCGACGACACCAACCTGCAGCGGCTGATCCGGATCATGCAGGAGCTGCAGGAGAGTTCGCAGCTGATCGTGATCACGCACCAGAAGCGCACGATGGAGGTCGCCGACGCGCTCTACGGCGTCTCCATGCAGGGCGACGGCGTGTCCAAGGTCATCTCCCAGCGCCTGCGCTGAGACATTCTCCACCCCACCTCGAGACCACCTGACTCTGTGTTCACAACTTGAACACAGAGGTCTTTGGCTTTCCGCAAAATTCACAGCTGCTGAAGTATTGACTTCGATACTTGAAGGCATAGTCTCTGCAACGTTGCTTTTACCTTCAGGTCTCACCTGCAAGGGCTCGCCCCCCACGCGGCAGCGTTGCCGCGGCCCGAGGAGATACACGTGACCAGCACAGCGCAGGCACACCAGTCAGGAGCAAGGACGGCTCACCCCGAACATCTCGGGCATGTCATCTTCATCGCGGCGGCCGCCGCCATGGGCGGCTTCCTCTTCGGCTACGACAGCTCCGTGATCAACGGCGCCGTGGAGGCCATCCGCGACCGCTACGACATCGGTTCCGCCGCCCTCGCCCAGGTCATCGCCGTCGCCCTGATCGGCTGCGCCATCGGCGCCGCGACCGCCGGCCGCATAGCCGACCGCATCGGCCGCATCCGGTGCATGCAGATCGCCGCCGTCCTGTTCACGATCAGCGCCGTCGGCTCCGCGCTGCCCTTCGCGCTGTGGGACCTCGCCTTCTGGCGCGTCGTCGGCGGCTTCGCCATCGGCATGGCCTCCGTCATCGGCCCCGCCTACATCGCCGAGGTCGCCCCGCCCGCCTACCGCGGCCGCCTCGGCTCCTTCCAGCAGGCCGCGATCGTCGTCGGCATCGCCATCTCCCAGCTGGTCAACTGGGGCCTGCTGAACGCCGCCGGCGGCGACCAGCGCGGCACGCTCATGGGCCTGGAGGCCTGGCAGGTCATGCTCGGCGTCATGGTGATCCCGGCCGTCCTCTACGGCCTGCTCTCCTTCGCCATCCCGGAGTCCCCCCGCTTCCTGATCTCCGTCGGCAAGCGCGACCGCGCCCGCCAGATCCTCGCCGAGGTCGAGGGCGACCGCACCGACCTCGACGCCCGCGTGCGCGAGATCGAGACCGCCATGAAGCGCGAGGAGAAGTCCAGCTTCCGCGACCTGCTCGGCGGCGGCTTCTTCTTCAAGCCGATCGTCTGGATCGGCATCGGCCTGTCGGTCTTCCAGCAGTTCGTCGGCATCAACGTCGCGTTCTACTACTCCTCGACGCTGTGGCAGTCGGTCGGCGTCGACCCGACGGACTCGTTCTTCTACTCCTTCACGACGTCGATCATCAACATCGTCGGCACCGTCATCGCGATGATCTTCGTGGACCGCATCGGCCGCAAGCCGCTCGCCCTCATCGGCTCCGTCGGCATGGCCGTCGGCCTCGCGCTGGAGGCCTGGGCGTTCTCCTACGACCTGGTCGGCGGCAAGCTCCCCGCCACGCAGGGCTGGATCGCCCTGATCGCCGCCCACGTGTTCGTGCTCTTCTTCGCCCTGTCCTGGGGTGTGGTCGTCTGGGTCATGCTCGGCGAGATGTTCCCGAACAGGATCCGTGCCGCCGCCCTGGGCGTGGCCGCGGCCGCGCAGTGGATCGCCAACTGGGCCATCACCGCGAGCTTCCCGTCGCTGGCCGACTGGAACCTCTCCGGCACCTACGTCATCTACACGGTCTTCGCCGCGCTCTCCATCCCGTTCGTCCTCCGGTTCGTCAAGGAGACGAAGGGCAAGGCGCTGGAGGAGATGGGCTGACCGGCCCCGTCGCACTCGAGGAGACGGGCCAAGTCCCCGCTGCCCCTCTCCTCGTACCCGCCGCCGCCCCCGCCCGGCCACTGCCCGGGCCGGGGGCGGCGGTCTGCATCCCCCGGCTCATCCAGGCGCGGGGCTCCTGCCCGTGCCGCCCGGCTCATCCGCTCAGCCGCGGCAGCACCCGCTCGGCGAACAGCCGCAGACTCCGCCACCCCTCCTCCACCGGCATTCCGCCCGCCAGCGGATGCAGCACCAGACTGTCCAGGCCCTGGTCCGCGCACTGCTCCGGTGTGAGGATCCGGTAGACGCCCTCCGCGCGCAGGTCCTCGACCGTGGTGGCCGCCGAGCGCACCGCCGAGCGGATGTCCCCTGACTGCCACGAGGCGTACGTCCGGGCCTCGTGCAGGAAGTGCTCGCCGTACCACGCCCACGCCCGGTCCGGATCCTCGGCGACATGCAGCAGCGGGGTCTCGGCGGCCGGCATCATCGTCCACCCCTCGGTGCCGTACTCGGCGAGCCGCTCCTTGTAGTACGCCTCCAGCTCCGGCAGATGCGCGCTCGGGAAGAACGGCAGGCCGAGCCGGGCGGCCCGCCGCGCCGCCGCCTTCGAGGAGCCGCCGACCAGCAGCAGCGGATGCGGATCGCTGTACGGGCGCGGGGTGAGCCGTACCGTACGGCCCCGGTGGCTGAACTCCTCGCCGCTCCACGCCTTCAGCAGCGTCTCCAGCACCTCGTCCTGCAGCCGGCCCCGGCGCTTCCAGTCCACGCCGAACAGGGCGTACTCCTCGGGCCGGTACCCGATCCCGGCCACCGTCACCAGCCGGCCGCCGCTGAGCAGGTCCAGTACGGCGATGTCCTCGGCCAGCCGCAGCGGATCGTGCAGGGGGCCGATGGCCGCCGACACCGTGACCGCGATGCTCCGGGTCGCCCCGAACACCGCGCCGGCGAAGGCGAACGGCGACGGCAGCCAGTTGTCGGCGGCGCCGTGGTGCTCCTCGGTCTGCACGGTGGTGATGCCGTGCTCGTCGGCGTACGCGGCCATCTCCAGGGCGGCCCGGTAGCGGGCGGAGAGCTCGGCGGGACCGGCGCCGGGCGCGACGAGGTTGAACCGCACGACCGTGACGGGCATGGGAAGTCCCCCTCCGGTACGACTCGGTGGAGGGGGGACGGTAGCTGACGGTACGTCAGATGGCCATGGGTGCGGCGTATGTCGGAGGGCAGGGGCCGACGCGGCGGGCGCGGCTCAGGCGGCTGCGGTCGCGCGCTCCTCCGCGCGCTCGGCGGCCGGCTCCGGCCGCACCACCGCCGGCTTCGGCAGCACCGCGTACAACGCGCCGGAGACCACGATCGTCGCCACCCAGCCGAGCCCGTACTCGCCGACGACGTTGTTCTTCGCCAGCGGCCCCGTGAACCAGTCCGACGTGGTGAACATCAGCCCCGACACCAGCCCGGCCGCCCACGCGGCCACCGCCGCCGGGGAGAAGCCGGCCCGGTACCAGTAGGCGCTGGACCGCGAGGTGTCGGCCAGGGCCGCCCCGTCGTACTCCGTGCGGCGCAGCATGTCGGCGCCGAACACGCCGACCCAGGCGGAGAAGGCCACGGCGAGCAGGGACAGGAAGGCGATGAAGGAGCCCAGGAAGCTCGTCGCCACCAGCATCAGCACACCGCCGAGGACGAGCGAGATCACCGCGTTGACCGAGACCGCCCAGTGGCGCGGCACCTGGAAGCCGAGCGTCTGCGCGGTGAAGCCGGCCGAGTACATCGACATCGAGTTGATCAGCAGCATGCCGATCAGCGCGATCAGCAGATACGGCACCGCGATCCAGGTGGGGAGGATCTCGCCGAGGAAGGAGACCGGGTCGGAGGCCGAGGCCAGGTCCGGAGTGGACACCGCCATCACCGCCCCCATGAGGACCATCGGCAGGACGACGATCCCGGCGCCGCCCACCGTCGTGCCCACGATGGCCCTCGACGACGCCGTACGCGGCAGATAACGGGTGAAGTCCGGCGCCGACGGGATCCAGCTGACCCCGCCCGCCGCGATCATCCCGACACCGGTGATCACCGCGGCCGTGGAGCCGGCGCCGTGGGCCGTCACCCTGCCCCAGTCGGTGTGCACGGCGAGGTAAAGCAGGACGAGCACGGAGAAGGCGCCGAACAGGTAGGTCGCGTACTTGTTGCACTTCTGTACGGCGTGGATGCCGAGCCCCGAGATCGCGAACGTCGAGACGACGAAGACCAGCAGCACGACCATGTCCAGCACGCCGCTGCCCTTGATGCCGAGGACGATGTCCAGGATGGTCAGCATCGCGTAGGCGCCCGTGACGGCGTTGATCGTCTCCCAGCCCCAGCGCGCGACCCAGATCAGCGCGCCCGGCAGCAGATTGCCGCGCTGCCCGAACACCGCGCGCGACAGCGCCATGCCGGGTGCGCCGCCCCGCTTGCCGGCGATGCCGATCAGCCCGACGAGGCCGTACGACACGAGGGGCGCGGCGACCGCGACGACGAGCGCCTGCCAGATGTCCAGGTGGTACGCCACCACCAGGCTGGCGCCCATGGTGAGCAGCAGCACGCTGATGTTGGCGCCGACCCAGGTCGGGAACAGCTCGCGGGTTCTGGCCGTGCGCTCCTGGTCGGGTACCTGCTCGATGCCACGGGTTTCGAGAGTGCCTTCGGCCTCGGCCGGCGTGCTCGTGGCCGGCGTGCTCGGGGCCGCCTTGCTCAGGGCTGTCCTGCTCATGAAGGAGAGTGCCTCGGGGTGGGGGACGGGACGTCGGACTCTACGCGCGTCGACGGAGCCATCTCCATCGTACTTTGATCCGACTTCTTCCCTTCAGTGGCATTTGTCTCTCGGAGGAAGGTACAAACCGAGCCTTGGCGCACCCATGGCCGATACTGGACGCGTTATGGAAACCGTCATCCTTGCTGTAGTCATCGCCGTGGTCGTGCTCGCCGCGCTCGGCGGGCTGATCGTGGGCACCCGGCGCCGGAAGCCGCTGCCCCCGCCGCCCCCCAGGACGCCCGACATCACCGCGCCCCCGGCCGAGCCGCACGTCGGCGACGAGGCCGAGACGCCGCGCGACGAACCGCGCCGGACGATCGAGGAGGTGGATCTCCCGGGCGGCCCGCCGGTCGTCGTCGAGGAGCCTCCCGTGGTCGAGGCTCCCGCGATCGAGATCCCGGAGCCCACCGCAGGGAGGCTGGTCCGGCTGCGCGCCCGCCTGTCCCGCTCGCAGAACGCCCTCGGCCAGGGCCTGCTCACGCTGCTCTCGCGCGAGCACCTGGACGACGACACCTGGGAGGAGATCGAGGACACGCTGCTCACCGCCGACGTCGGCGTGCAGCCCACTCAGGAGCTGGTCGAACGGCTGCGCGAGCGCGTGAAGGTGCTCGGCACCCGCACCCCCGAGGAGCTGCGCGGCCTGCTGCGCGAGGAGCTGCTCAAGCTGATCGGCACCGACGTCGACCGCACGGTGAAGACCGAGCCGGCGGATCGCAAGCCCGGCATCGTGATGGTCGTCGGCGTCAACGGCACCGGCAAGACCACCACCACCGGCAAGCTCGCCCGGGTGCTGGTGGCCGACGGCCGCACGGTCGTCCTCGGCGCCGCCGACACCTTCCGAGCCGCCGCCGCCGACCAGCTCCAGACCTGGGGCGAGCGGGTAGGCGCCTACACCGTGCGCGGTCCCGAGGCCGGCGACCCCGCCTCCGTCGCCTTCGACGCGGTCAAGGAGGGCAAGGAGATGGGGGTCGACGTGGTCCTCATCGACACCGCCGGGCGGCTGCACACCAAGACCGGGCTCATGGACGAGCTGGGCAAGGTCAAGCGGGTCGTGGAGAAGCACGCGCCGCTCGACGAGGTGCTGCTGGTCCTGGACGCCACCACCGGCCAGAACGGCCTGGTGCAGGCGCGGGTCTTCGCCGAGGTCGTGGACATCAGCGGCATCGTGCTGACCAAGCTGGACGGCACGGCCAAGGGCGGCATCGTGATCGCGGTCCAGCGCGAACTGGGCGTGCCGGTCAAGCTGGTCGGGCTCGGCGAGGGCGCGGACGACCTGGCGCCGTTCGAACCGGAGGCGTTCGTGGACGCCCTCATCGGTGAGTGACCGGTAACCGACACCAGCGGCTGCCGGAAGCGCCCGCCCCCCGACACGCGGTGGGGGACGGGCGCTTCGCCTTTCGCCAGGGCTCCTGGGAGGTCAGGCCCGCGCTCCCGACCGGTGCGCCACGTACGCGAGCGTGCCCAGCAGCAGCCGGGCCGCCGGAGGCCGGGTCGCCGAGTCCAGGGCCGGCGGGCGCAGCCAGCGCACCGGCCCGAGGCCGCCCCGGTCGGAGGGCGGGGCGGTGATGTACGTTCCCGGGCCGAGACCGCGCAGGTCCAGGGCGGAGGGGTCGTCCCAGCCCATGCGGTAGAGCAGCCGGGGGAGGTCGGCGGCGGCGCCGGGGGCGACGAAGAAGTGGGCGCGGCCGTCGGGGGTCGCGGCGACCGGGCCGAGGGGCAGGCCCATGCGCTCGAGGCGGACCAGGGCATGACGCCCGGCGGGCTCGGCGACCTCGAGGACGTCGAACGCACCGCCGACCGGCAGCATCACGGACGCCCCCGGGAACTCCGCCCAGGCCCTGGTCACCTCGTCGAGCGTGGCCCCGGCCGGCACCCGGGGAGCGAAGCCGAGCGGGTGGGCACCCGGCGCCGGGCAGCCGGCGCGCCCGCAGGAGCAGGCGCCCGCCGCGGCCCGGGCGCCCGGCACCACGTCCCAGCCCCACAGGCCGGTGAACTCGGCGACGGCGGTGCACTCCGACGAGCGGCCGCGCCGCCGCGTGCCGGTGCGGATCTCGCGAATGCCGCCGATCGTGAAGCCCATGCCCCCTCCAACGGGTCCTGCGCGCCGGTGGTTACGCCGCGGAACGAGACGGAAGCGGAAAGTAACGCTACGGCTTCTGGCCGCTCTCCCTGGCGCCGAAACTCCGGCGAGCCCTCCCGTGAGGTCGGGCTGGCGCCTTGCAGCGCCACGGGTCGTGCACAGGGCTCTGCGCGCCCCTGTGTGCCTCAGTCCGCCCACTTCCGATCGTCCTATGTCAAGTGAATCGCGGACGGCCCACCGTGAGTTCATCCGAAGGGGTGGCGAATGGTGGCGTTTCCCGGATCGCCATGGCTGGACGGGTGATCGTGGGACTACTGTGAGTGTGCGAGGTCTGGGGGCACATGCACCCGTGGGTATGCCGGAGGCAAGTCGTCAGCTCGTTCGAAGGGTGAGAACCGCCGGACGGGAAGCCGTATGTACCGGCATTCTGATAGGGCTTGGCGCACTCGGTGACAAGCGGACCGCGCTCGGCGACACACGCCGGTCCGCACTCGGCGACACAGTGGTCTCAGGGATGGGGGCGTTCCAGTGGGCGGCAACGGCGGTAGCGGGACGAACGCTGACAAGCGCCCCAACGAGCTGCTCGGCTCGTGGTTCGTGCGCAGCGGCTGGTCCAAGGGCGAGCTGGCCCGCCAGGTGAACCGCAGGGCACGCCAGTTGGGCGCGAACCACATCTCCACCGACACCTCCCGGGTGCGCCGCTGGCTGGACGGGGAGAACCCGCGCGAGCCGATCCCGCGGATCCTCTCGGAGTTGTTCTCCGAACGCTTCGGCTGTGTCGTCTCCATCGAGGACCTCGGCCTGCGCGCCGCCCGCCAGTCGCCCTCCGCGTCGGGTGTCGACCTGCCGTGGACGGGCCCGCAGACGGTGGCCCTGCTCAGCGAGTTCTCGCGCAGCGACCTGATGCTGGCGCGGCGCGGCTTCCTCGGGACCTCGCTGGCCCTGTCCGCGGGCCCGTCCCTCATCGAGCCCATGCAGCGCTGGCTCGTGCCGACCCCGTCCTCCCCGGCCCCGGCCGAGCCCGACACCGTCCTCGACCCGCGCCGGCACGGCCGGCTCTCCAAGCCCGAGATGGACCTCCTGGAGTCCACCACGCGGATGTTCCGCCAGTGGGACGCCCAGTGCGGCGGCGGCCTGCGCCGCAAGGCGGTCGTCGGCCAGCTGCACGAGGTCACCGACCTCCTCCAGGAACCCCAGCCCGAGGCCACCACCCGCAAGCTCTTCAAGGTCGCCGCCGAACTCGCCGAACTCGCGGGCTGGATGTCGTACGACGTGGGACTGCAGCCCACCGCGCAGAAGTACTTCGTGCTCGCCCTGCACGCGGCCAAGGAGGCCGGCGACAAACCGCTCGGCTCCTACGTCCTGTCCAGCATGAGCCGCCAGATGATCCACCTCGGCCGCCCCGACGACGCCCTGGAGCTGATCCACCTCGCGCAGTACGGCAGCCGGGACTGCGCGAGCCCGCGCATCCAGTCCATGCTGTATGCGATGGAGGCCCGCGCCTACGCCAACATGGGCCAGCCCGGCAAGTGCAAGCGGGCCGTGCGCATGGCCGAGGACACCTTCGCCGAGGCCGACGAGTGGGACGAGCCGGACCCGGACTGGATCCGCTTCTTCTCCGAGGCCGAACTGTTCGCGGAGAACTCCCACTCCTACCGCGACCTGGCCTACGTCGCCGGTCGCAGCCCCACCTACGCCTCGCTGGCCCAGCCGCTGATGGAGCGGGCGGTCGAGCTGTTCTCCAAGGACCACGAGCACCAGCGCTCGTACGCCCTCAACCTGATCGGCATGGCCACCGTGCACCTGCTGCGGCGTGAACCCGAGCGCAGCACCGAGTACGCCTCGCAGGCCATGGGCATCGCCAAAAAGGTGCGCTCGGAGCGCGTGAACACTCGTATCCGAAAGACGGTCGCCGCGGCCGTCCGCGACTTCGGCGAGCTGACCGCCGTCGCCGACCTCTCCGAGCAGCTCGCCGTCGACCTGCCCGAGACCGCCGAGGCGGTCTGACCCACACCGTCTCCGCAGGCCCCGGCCGCGGCCGGCCCTCCCGAACAGCCCGACTCGGCTCCCCCGCGCCAGGTCGTCGGAGAGGCCGGCCGCGGCCGGTTCTCTCTGCGTGGGGACTGCCCGCAGAAGGTTGCGCCACGATAACGATCGGCATGCCCGATATCCGGCAGTTCATCGACGCGTAACACGCCCGGCGCCTTCGTCACCCCGGCGAAACAACGAGGGGCTTCCACCGAAACGGCGCTGCGCCAGTCTCGTGGCGCATAACCGGCCTGCCCCACCACCCGCCGGTCCGCTCAGGCACCGCCCGCACGGGGCCGTACCAACCGACGAGGAGACGCCGATGGCACCAGCCATCACGCTTGCCGCGGAGGCACCCAAGCTGTCGTCCGCGAACACAGGCTTCATGCTCATTGCTTCCGCCCTGGTGCTGATCATGACGCCGGGCCTCGCCTTCTTCTACGGAGGCATGGTCCGCGTCAAGAGCACCCTCAACATGCTGATGATGAGCTTCATCAGCATGGGCATCGTCACGATTCTGTGGGTGCTCTACGGCTTCTCCCTCGCCTTCGGCACGAACAACAGTTTCATCGGCTGGGACTCCGACTGGTTCGGCCTGCGCAAGATCGGTCTGACGGAGCTCTGGCCCGGCTACACCATCCCGATCTTCGTGTTCATGGTCTTCCAGATGATGTTCGCGATCATCACCCCGGCCCTGATAAGCGGCGCCCTCGCGGACCGCGTCAAGTTCTCGGCCTGGTCGCTCTTCATCGCCCTGTGGCTGACGATCGTCTACGTCCCGGTCGCCCACTGGGTCTGGGGTTCCGACGGCTGGGCCTTCAAGCTCGGCGTGATCGACTTCGCGGGTGGTACGGCGGTCCACATCAACGCGGGTGCGGCGGCGCTCGGTGTCATCCTCGTCATCGGCAAGCGCGTCGGCTTCAAGAAGGACCCGATGCGCCCGCACAGCCTCCCGCTGGTCATGCTCGGTGCCGGTCTGCTCTGGTTCGGCTGGTTCGGCTTCAACGCCGGCTCGTGGCTCGGCAACGACGACGGCGTCGGCGCGCTGATGTTCGTCAACACGCAGGTCGCCACCGGTGCCGCCATGCTGGCCTGGCTCGCCTACGAGAAGATCCGCCACGGCGCGTTCACCACGCTGGGCGCCGCCTCCGGCGCGGTCGCCGGCCTGGTCGCCATCACCCCGTCCGGTGGTGCGGTCTCGCCGCTCGGCGCGATCGCCGTCGGCGCCATCGCCGGTGTCGCCTGCGCCGCCGCCGTCGGCCTGAAGTTCAAGTTCGGCTACGACGACTCGCTCGACGTGGTCGGCGTCCACATGGTCGGCGGCATCATCGGCTCCCTGCTGATCGGCTTCTTCGCCACCGGCAAGGGCCAGTCCACCGCGACCGGTGTCTTCTACGGCGACCACTCCTTCACCCAGCTGTGGAAGCAGTGCGCAGGTGTCGGCGCGGTCCTCGCCTACTCCCTGATCGTCTCCGCGGTCCTCGCCTTCCTGCTGGACAAGACGATCGGCATGCGGGTCACCGAGGACGAGGAGGTCTCGGGCATCGACCAGGCCGAGCACGCCGAGACCGCATACGACTTCAGCGGCGCCGGCGGCGGTGTCGTCGGCTCCCTCGCCGGCTCCTCGGCCCTGGCCGCCCCGCAGACCAAGAAGGTGGACGCATGAAGCTCATCACCGCCGTCGTGAAGCCGCACCGGCTGGACGAGATCAAGGAGGCCCTGCAGGCCTTCGGCGTCCACGGGCTGACGGTCACCGAGGCAAGCGGTTACGGTCGTCAGCGGGGCCACACCGAGGTCTACCGCGGTGCCGAGTACACCGTCGACCTGGTCCCCAAGATCCGTATCGAGGTGCTGGCCGAGGACGACGACGCCGAGCAGCTGATCGAGGTCATCGTCAAGGCGGCCCGCACCGGCAAGATCGGTGATGGCAAGGTCTGGTCCCTGCCCGTCGAGACGGCCGTACGGGTCCGCACCGGCGAGCGCGGCCCGGACGCGCTCTGACCAACCGAAGGACAGGAGTCGCTGGGTGACGGGGACGGATGTGCGAAGCGAAGCGGAAGACTCGGGACCCAGCGGCTACGCGGCGGCCCGGCTGCGCCTCCTCACCGAGGAGGCGCGGTCCGGGCCGCCGCGCCGTGCCGCCCTCGCCGAGCTGACCGACGACTGGCTCGCCGGGCTGTTCACGGCGGCGGCCGGAGCGGTGAAGGGCGCCTCGCTCATCGCCGTCGGCGGCTACGGCCGCGGGGAGCTGTCCCCGCGCAGCGACCTGGACCTGGTGCTGCTGCACGACGGCAGCGACCCCGGCGCGGTCGCCGCCCTCGCCGACCGCCTCTGGTACCCCGTGTGGGACCTCGGCCTGGCGCTCGACCACTCCGTGCGCACCCCGGCGGAGGCCCGGAAGACCGCAGGGGAGGACGTGAAGGTCCAGCTCGGCCTGCTGGACGCCCGTCACCTGGCCGGTGACCAGTCCCTGACCGCCTCCCTGCGCACGGCCGTCCTGGCCGACTGGCGCAACCAGGCGCCGAAACGCCTCCCCGAGCTGCAGGAGCTGTGCGCCGAGCGCGCCGAGCGCCAGGGCGAGCTGCAGTACCTGCTGGAACCCGACCTGAAGGAGGCCCGCGGCGGCCTGAGGGACGCCACCGCTCTGCGCGCCGTGGCCGCGTCCTGGCTCGCCGACGCCCCGCGCGAGGGCCTCGCCGACGCCCGACGCCGCCTGCTCGACGTACGCGACGCCCTCCACCTCGCCACCGGCCGGGCCACCGACCGGCTCGCGCTGCAGGAACAGGACCAGGTCGCCGCCGAGCTGGGTCTGCTGGACGCCGACACCCTGTTGCGCCAGGTGTACGAGGCGGCGCGCGTCATCTCGTACGCCAGTGACGTCACCTGGCGCGAGGTGGGGCGCGTGCTGCGCTCACGCGCCGTACGGCCGCGCCTGCGCGCCATGCTGGGCGGCGGCAAGCCCGCAACCGAGCGCTCCCCGCTGGCCGAGGGCGTCGTGGAGCAGGACGGCGAGGTCGTGCTCGCCCGCGCCGCGCGCCCCGAACGCGACCCCGTGCTCCCGCTGCGCGCCGCGGCCGCCGCCGCCCAGGCAGGCCTCCCGCTCTCCCTGCACGCCGTACGGCGCATGGCGGCCACCGCGCGGCCCCTGCCGGTGCCCTGGCCCGCCGAGGCGCGGGAACAGCTCGTGACCCTGCTCGGCTCCGGCCGCCCGACCGTCGACGTCTGGGAGGCCCTGGAGGCGGAAGGTCTGATCAGCGGCCTCCTGCCCGACTGGGAGCGGGTCCGCTGCCGCCCGCAGCGCAACGCCGTCCACCTCTGGACCGTGGACCGGCACCTGATCGAGACCGCCGTCCGCGCCTCCGAGCTCACCCGCCGCGTCAGCCGCCCCGACCTGCTCCTCGTCGCCGCCCTGCTGCACGACATCGGCAAGGGCTGGCCCGGCGACCACTCGGTGGCCGGCGAGATCATCGCCCGCGACGTGGCCGCCCGGATCGGCTTCGACCGCACCGACGTGGCCGTGCTCTCCACCCTCGTACGGCACCACCTGCTGCTCATCGAGACGGCCACCCGGCGCGACCTGGAGGACCCCGCCACGGTCCGCTCGGTCGCCGAGGCGGTCGGCACCCAGAGCACCCTGGAACTGCTGCACGCCCTCACCGAGGCGGACGCGCTGGCCACCGGCCCGGCCGCCTGGTCCTCCTGGCGCGGCTCCCTCGTCGCCGACCTGGTACGGCGCGTCTCCGCCGTCCTGGCCGGGGACGTCCCGGCGGAGCCCGAGCCGGGCGCACCCACCGCCGAGCAGGAACGCCTCGCCATCGAGGCCTTCCGCACCGGCAGCCCGGTCCTGGCGCTGCGCCCCCAGGCAGAACCGCCCGCGGACCAGGACCCGGCGGAGGAACCCGAGCCCCTCGGCGTCGAACTGCTCATCGCCGTACCCGACCAGCCGGGCGTACTGCCCGCGGTCGCCGGCGTCCTCGCCGTGCACCGGCTGACCGTCCGCACCGCCGAGCTGCGGACCCTCGGCCTGCCCGACGACGTCGACGACGGCGGCTCGGTGCTGCTGCTGAACTGGCGGGTCGCCGCCGAGTACGGCTCCCTGCCCCAGGCCACCCGGCTGCGCGCCGACCTCGTCCGCGCCCTGGACGGCTCCCTGGACGTCGCGGGCCGGCTCGCCGAACGCGACGCCGCCTACCCCCGCCGCCGCGGCTGGGTCGCCCCGCCGCCCCGCGTGAAGGTGGCCCCGGCGGCCTCCCGCCACGCCACGGTCATCGAGGTACGGGCCCAGGACGCCCCGGGGCTGCTGTACCGCATCGGCATGGCGCTGGAGAAGGCGGGCGTACGGGTGCGCAGCATGCACGTCAGCACGCTGGGCTCCAACGCGGTGGACGCCTTCTACGTCACGACGGGCACGGGGGCGCCGCTGCCGCCCCAGGACGCGGCGTCGACGGCCAAGGTCCTCGAGGACACGTTGCGGGCGTGACGCGCCCGCTCCCCGCTGACGCGGGGGTGCGTCCCCGCCCGCCGCATCCGGCGGGCGGGGACGATTTGCCCGCGGGGCCGGATACCCTGGAGGGCAGCCCGAAACGACTCCGACTCCGAGGACCGACGCCACCGTGTTCGATACCCTCTCCGACCGCCTCAGCGCGACGTTCAAAAATCTCCGCGGCAAGGGCAGGTTGTCCGAGGCGGACATCGACGCCACGGCACGCGAGATCCGCATCGCGCTCCTCGAAGCCGACGTGGCCCTGCCGGTCGTCCGCACGTTCATCAAGAACGTCAAGGAGCGCGCCCTCGGCGCCGAGGTCTCCAAGGCGCTGAACCCGGCCCAGCAGGTCCTCAAGATCGTCAACGACGAGCTGGTGACCATCCTCGGCGGCGAGACGCGGCGCCTGCGCTTCGCCAAGCAGCCGCCCACGGTGATCATGCTCGCGGGTCTCCAGGGCGCCGGTAAGACCACCCTCGCGGGCAAGCTCGGCCGCTGGCTGAAGGAGCAGGGCCACTCGCCGCTGCTCGTCGCCTGCGACCTCCAGCGCCCGAACGCCGTCAACCAGCTGAGCGTCGTCGCCGAGCGCGCCGGTGTCGCCGTCTACGCCCCGGAGCCGGGCAACGGCGTCGGTGACCCGGTGAAGGTCGCCAAGGACTCCATCGAGCACGCCAGGACCAAGGTCCACGACATCGTGATCGTGGACACCGCCGGCCGCCTCGGCATCGACGCCGAGATGATGCAGCAGGCCGCCGACATCCGGGACGCGGTCTCCCCGGACGAGATCCTGTTCGTCGTCGACGCGATGATCGGTCAGGACGCCGTCAACACCGCCGAGGCCTTCCGCGACGGCGTCGGCTTCGACGGCGTGGTGCTCTCCAAGCTCGACGGCGACGCCCGCGGTGGTGCCGCGCTGTCGATCCGGCAGATCACCGGCAAGCCGATCATGTTCGCGTCGAACGGCGAGAAGCTGGACGACTTCGACGCCTTCCACCCGGACCGGATGGCCTCCCGCATCCTCGACATGGGTGACCTGCTCACCCTGATCGAGCAGGCGGAGAAGACCTTCAGCCAGGAAGAGGCCGCCAAGATGGCCTCGAAGCTGGCGTCCAAGAAGGGCCAGGACTTCACCCTGGACGACTTCCTGGCCCAGATGGAGCAGGTCCGCAAGATGGGCTCCATCTCCAAGCTGCTCGGCATGCTCCCGGGCATGGGCCAGATCAAGGACCAGATCCAGAACATCGACGAGCGGGACGTCGACCGTACCGCCGCGATCATCAAGTCCATGACCCCGGGCGAGCGCCAGGATCCGACGATCATCAACGGCTCCCGCCGCGCCCGTATCGCGCGCGGTTCCGGTGTCGAGGTCAGCGCGGTGAAGAACCTGGTCGAGCGGTTCTTCGAGGCGCGCAAGATGATGTCCCGCATGGCCCAGGGCGGCGGCATGCCCGGCATGCCGGGCATCCCGGGCATGGGCGGCGGCCCCGGCCGCGCCAAGAAGCAGCCGAAGAAGGCCAAGGGCAAGCAGCGCTCCGGCAACCCGATGAAGCGCAAGCAGCAGGAGCTGGAGGCGGCTCAGCGTCGCGAGGCGGCCGGGCAGGGCGGCGCGTTCGGCCTGCCGCAGCAGGGCGGTCAGGAGTTCGAGCTGCCGGACGAGTTCAAGAAGTTCATGGGCTGATCCTTCGCCGCTCCACCTGTGGGCGTGCCGGGGGTTGGTCGGTGTCGTACCGTCCGCATATGACCAACCCCGCGCCGCCACGCCAGTCACCCGACCAGCCCTGGCGAACCGAGGGCGCACCCGAGGAGCCGCAGCGGCAGCCGCCGGGCGGGCGCCGGATGCGCGGCGGCTGGTGGCGGCTGATCCTCGCCGCCCTGGTCGTGTACCTGATCGCCAACCTGGTGCTGTCGTACGCCGATCAGGCCAACGAGCCGACGATCTCGTACACCGAGTTCAGCAAACAGGTGAACGCCGGCAACGTCGAGAAGATCTACGCCAAGGGCGACTCCATCCAGGGCCAGCTCAGAAAGGCGCGGGAGAGGCCGGGCGGCCACGGGACGTACACCAAGTTCAACACCGAGCGGCCCTCGTTCGCGGACGACGACCTCTGGGCGAACCTGACCAAGCACGACGTCACCGTCACGGCGCAACCCGTCGTCCAGCACCGCAGCTTTCTGGCCAATCTGCTGATCTCGCTGGCGCCGATGCTGCTGCTGATCGCCGTGTGGGTGTTCATCGCCCGGCGGATGCGCGCGGGGCTCGGCGGCGCGGGCGGCATGCTCGGCCGCAAGGAACCGCCCAAGCCGGTGGAGCTGGTGCCGGGGCAGAAGCGCACGACCTTCGAGGATGTGGCCGGCATCGACGAGGTCGAGGGCGAGCTGAACGACGTCGTCGACTTCCTGAAGAACCCCGACGCCTACCGGCGCATGGGCGCCAAGATGCCCCGCGGGGTGCTGCTCGCGGGCCCGCCCGGCACGGGCAAGACGCTGCTCGCGCGCGCGGTGGCGGGGGAGGCCGGGGTGCCGTTCTTCTCGGCGTCCGCCTCCGAGTTCATCGAGATGATCGTCGGCGTCGGCGCCTCCCGGGTGCGTGAGCTGTTCGCCGAGGCCCGCAAGGTCGCCCCCTCGATCATCTTCATCGACGAGATCGACACCATCGGCCGGGCCCGCGCGGGCGGCTCCGGGGTCGGCGGGCACGACGAGCGCGAGCAGACGCTGAACCAGATCCTCACCGAGATGGACGGCTTCTCCGGCTCCGAGGGCGTCATCGTCGTCGCGGCCACCAACCGCGCCGACATCCTCGACCCGGCCCTGACCCGCCCCGGCCGCTTCGACCGGGTGGTGCAGGTCTCGCCGCCGGACCGCGGCGGCCGTGAGGCCATCCTGGAGATCCACACCCGCGGCATCCCGCTCGCCCCGGACGTCGACCTCGCCCAGGTCGCGGCCAGCACCCCGGGCATGACCGGCGCCGACCTGGCCAACCTCGCCAACGAGGCCGCCCTGCTCGCCGTCAAGCGCAAGCAGGAACGGGTGACACGGACCGACGTCTCCGAAGCCCTGGAGAAGATCCAGCTCGGTGCCGAGCGCCCGCTGGTGATGCCCGAGGAGGAGCGCCGGCGCACCGCCTACCACGAGAGCGGCCACGCCCTGCTCGGCATGCTCCAGCCGGGCGCCGACCCGGTCCGCAAGATCACCATCGTGCCGCGCGGCCGGGCGCTCGGGGTCACGCTGTCCACGCCGGAGGCGGACCGGTACGCGTACACCGAGGAGTACCTGCGCGGCCGGATCATCGGCGCGCTCGGCGGGATGGCGGCCGAACAGGTCGTCTACGGCGTCGTCACCACCGGCTCCGAGAGCGACCTGGAGCAGGTCACCGGCATCGCGCGCGGAATGGTGTCCCGCTGGGGCATGAGCGAGCGGGTCGGCCGCCTCTCCGCGCTGCCCAATGACGCGCAGCAGGCCTACGGTCTCGCCGCCGCCCCGCAGACCCTCGACGTGATCGACACCGAGATGCGCCGGATCGTCGACGAGTGCTACGAGGAGGCGTGCCGCAAGCTCCAGGACCACCGCGGCCAGTTGGACGCCCTCGCCGAGGCGCTGCTGGAGAACGAGACGCTGGAGGAGGCGGACGCGTACCGGATCGCCGGCGTCACCCGCCTGACGAAGGACCTGGACTGAAGCGAGCTACCGGGGCACGCGGGCGATCAGGTAGCGGAAGACGTTGGGCATCCACACGGTGCCGTCCGGACGCCGGTAGGGGTGCAGGGCCTCCGCCAGCTCCTTGTCGACCTGCTTGCCGTCGGTGGCGGCGATCGCCGCGTCGAACAGTCCCGTCGACAGCAGGCCCCGTACGGCACTGTCGACGTCGGCGTACCCGAACGGGCAGGCCACCCGCCCCGAGCCGTCCGGCTTCAGCCCGGCCCGCTGGGCGACCTCCTCCAGGTCGTCGCGCGCGGCCGGCCGCCAGCTGCCCGCGCTGCGCAGGGGATCGGCCAGTTTCGTCGCCACCCGCAGCACCGAGGAGGTGGCACAGCGCTCCGGCGGCCCCCAGCCGGCCAGCACCACGGCCGCCCCCGGCCCGGCCAGCGGCAGCGCCCGCGCCAGCAGCTCGCCGAGCCCCTCGGAGTCGCCCGCCAGACAGCCGATCGGCTCGAACACGGTCACCAGGGTGTACGCGGGCGGCCGGGAGCCGGCCGCGTCCCCGGGCAAGGCCTCCAGGAGTGTCGCGCCCCCACGCGCGCGCGTGCCCCGCATTCCGGGCGGCGCGTCCGGCAGCAGGCGCTCGCGCGCGAGGGAGAGCCGTTCGGAGCAGGAGTCGACACCGGTGACCGCGGCCCCTCTGGTGGCCGCAATCAGCAGGGCGAGCCCGGTACCGCATTCCAGGCCCAGCACCCGGGTGCCGGGGCCCACTTCAAGTCGCTCGTGGACGGTCTCGTAGAGCGGCACCAGCATCCGCTCCTGGATCTCGGACCAGTCACGCGCGCGTGCGCACAGGTTCACGCGGGGTGGTGCGGAACCCGCGTGAGACAGGTGTTCCCGCACGAGCGTAGGTGTCATAGGTAAGCGCCCCAATCCGCCGACAGTTCACCGCAGTGCCCGATCGCGTGGTCCCCGTGTCGTGCGTTCGCACTCTCCACGTATGCCAGGTAACTCCCGGCTCGCGATGCCGTCCAGGGGTCGAGGGGCCCCGCTTGGGGCGGGGTGGCGAGTGTGGCGAGATTTCACATCCCGGCAATCCGCAGGACCGTACGGTGGCCGCTCCCGGACGGCTGGGCCGCGCACCGGGCGGACCGGCCCGCTGCCGACGGCGGATCCGCGCGCGGTAACGCCACGGCCGTCACGGACGCTGAACGGGATGAGGTCTCCGCCCGAGAGCGGCCGAAACGCCTCTTGCGCATCCGCCGGCCCCGGCAGCCGCGGGGTCTACGCGCCGGGGCGTACGTCGGACTACGCACCGGCTTGGTAGGAGCTGTGAGGCTTCTCCGCAGATCAGCGCACCCGCCCTCGTCAGGACGCATCAGTGGCAACTGACGGGTACGTGCAAATTATTTGGGATGCCCCGGAATAGGAACACAGGGGCACCCACGCTCGTTGTCATTACGTGAGCACGACACAGACACCACCTGTTCTCGCCGCAGAGCTGGCGCAGGCGTGGGCCGACATTCAGCGGTACCACCCCGAGCTGCCGGACCTTGCCGCGCCAGAGTCCCTGATCGGGGAGTCGTCGTCCGCGTGCGGTCACGAACTCTCCTTCGAGCGGCTGCTTCACGAGGCAGTCCATGGCGTCGCCGCCGCCCGCGGCGTCCGCGACACCTCCCGCGCCGGCCGCTACCACAACCGCCGTTTCCTCGCCATCGCCGAGGAGCTGGGCCTGGACCACCCCGAGGAGCCGCATCCGAGCAGCGGCTTCTCCCTGGTCACGCTCAGCCCCGAGGCCAAGCGGCGCTACCGCCCGACGATCGAGCGGCTCCAGCGCGCGCTGAAGGCGCACACGGCGGCCACCTCCTCCGACACCTCGCGCACCTTCCGCGGCCCGGCCGCCCGGCACGGCTCCTCCGGCGGCGGCGTCCGTGTGAAGGCGGTCTGCGACTGCGGCCGCAACGTCCGGGTGGTCCCCTCGGTCCTGGCCCAGGCACCGATCGTGTGCGGCGGCTGCGGCAAGCCGTTCCGCATCCCGGAGGTGGCGGGGGCGGCGTAGCGGCGGACGGCCACGAACCCCGGCATCTCGTGGGTGCCGGTCAGGCGGTCCGCGCGCACCACCCCCGCAGCGCCGAGCAGCGCACCCGACGTGCGATCACCTCCACGCCGGGTGCCGCTGTGCCATGCCCGGCACCGGGTCCCGTACCCGAGGCCAGGAGCGACCCGCGGGGTGTGGCACAATGGCTAGCTGTACTCGACAGCCGCACAGGACCCCTCTCTCCTCCGGCTGACGCGTCCATCGGGCACTCGGGTACCGCAACCCCACGCGGCAGCTCGCCGTGCCCAACCACGTCAAATCCAGGAGAACCCACTCCCGTGGCAGTCAAGATCAAGCTGAAGCGTCTGGGCAAGATCCGTTCGCCTCACTACCGCATCGTCGTCGCCGACTCCCGTACCCGCCGTGACGGCCGGGCCATCGAGGAGATCGGCAAGTACCACCCGACCTACAACCCGTCGGTCATCGAGGTGGACGCCGAGCGCGTGGCGTACTGGCTGGGTGTCGGCGCGCAGCCGACCGAGCCCGTCCTCGCCATCCTGAAGAAGACCGGCGACTGGCAGAAGTTCAAGGGCGAGCCGGCTCCCGCGCCGCTGCTCGTCGCGGAGCCCAAGGCCGCGCGTCCGTCGTTCGAGGCTCTCGGCGGTGACGACGAGGGCAAGGGTGAGGCGATCACCCAGAAGAAGAAGGCTGAGAAGAAGGACGAGGCCGCTGCCGAGTCCTCCGAGTCGACCGAGGCCTGAGCAACATGCTCGAAGAGGCGCTTGAGCACCTCGTGAAGGGCATCGTCGACAACCCTGACGATGTGCAGGTGGCCTCGCGCAACCTGCGCCGCGGGCGCGTGCTGGAGGTCCGGGTCCACCCCGACGACCTCGGCAAGGTGATCGGCCGCAACGGCCGTACCGCGCGTGCTCTGCGTACCGTCGTGGGCGCCATCGGCGGCCGCGGTGTCCGCGTCGACCTGGTCGACGTGGACCACGTCCGCTGACGCTTCATCGCAACCGGCTCGGGCCGGGGAGGGCCACTGGCCGTCCCCGGCCCGCAGTCGTATGAGCAGGACGCAGGAGATGACAGGAGAATTGGACACGTGCAGCTGGTAGTCGCACGGATCGGCCGTGCCCATGGCATCAAGGGCGAGGTCACCGTCGAGGTACGCACCGACGAGCCGGAACTGAGGCTCGCGCCCGGCGCCGTACTCGCCACGGACCCCGCCACCACGGGACCGCTGACCATCGAGACGGGGCGCGTCCACAGCGGCCGCCTCCTCCTGCGGTTCGAGGGCGTCACCGACCGCAACGCCGCCGAGGCCCTGCGCAACACCCTCCTGATCGCCGAGATCGACCCGGAGGAACTGCCCGAGGGCGAGGACGAGTACTACGACCACCAGCTCATCGACCTCGACGTGGTCACCGAGGACGGCACGGAGGTCGGCCGGATCACCGAGATCTCGCACCTGCCCTCGCAGGACCTGTTCATCGTGGAGCGCCCGGACGGCGGCGAGGTGATGATCCCGTTCGTCGAGGAGATCGTCACCGAGATCGACCTCGAGGAGCAGAAGGCCGTCATCGCGCCCCCGCCCGGCCTGATCGACGACCGCGCCGAGATCGCCTCGTCGAAGGACGCGGGGGACGAGTCGTAATGCGCCTCGACGTCGTCACGATCTTCCCCGAGTACCTGGAACCCCTGAACGTCTCCCTCGTCGGCAAGGCACGCGCGCGCGGGCAGCTCGACGTCCACGTGCACGACCTGCGCGCGTGGACGTACGACCGGCACAACACCGTCGACGACACGCCCTACGGCGGCGGTCCCGGCATGGTCATGAAGACCGAGCCCTGGGGCGACGCCCTGGACACGGTCCTCGCCGACGGCTACGAGAGCGGCGCCGGGGCCCCCGCGCTCATCGTCCCCACCCCCAGCGGCCGTCCCTTCACCCAGGAACTGGCGGTCGCGCTCTCCGAGCGCCCCTGGCTGATCTTCACCCCGGCCCGCTACGAGGGCATCGACCGGCGCGTGATGGACGAGTACGCCACGCGGATGCCGGTCCACGAGGTGTCCATCGGCGACTACGTCCTCGCCGGCGGGGAAGCGGCCGTACTCGTCATCACCGAGGCGGTCGCCCGGCTGCTGCCCGGCGTCCTCGGCAACGCCGAGTCCCACCGCGACGACTCCTTCGCGCCCGGCGCCATGGCCAACCTGCTCGAGGGTCCCGTCCACACCAAGCCGCCCGTGTGGCGCGGCCGGGCCATCCCGGACGTGCTGCTCAGCGGCCACCACGGGAAGATCGCCCGCTGGCGGCGCGACGAGGCGCTGCGGCGTACGACGGCCCACCGGCCCGACCTGATCGAGCGCTGCGACCCCAAGGCCTTCGACAAGAAGGACCGCGAGATGCTCTCCATCCTGGGCTGGGAGCCCGACCCGGAGGGGGAGCCGTACGGCCGATTTTGGCGGCGGGCCGAGGGCGTGGAAGAATAGGCCGCTGTTGTGCGCCCGTCCGGCGTGCGCCCCTGCCACAGGGGGACACGACGCCCGCCCCGACCCGCACGGCAGCCTCCTGTACACCTATCTCCCGTTGATGACCTGTGGCATCAGCGAAGAAAGCAGACGAAATGTCTCACCTGCTCGACTCCGTCGACGCCGCGTCGCTGCGCAGCGACGTCCCGGCCTTCCGTCCGGGCGACACCGTCAACGTCCACGTCCGCGTCATCGAGGGCAACCGCTCCCGTGTGCAGCAGTTCAAGGGCGTTGTGATCCGCCGCCAGGGCTCCGGTGTCCGCGAGACCTTCACGGTCCGCAAGGTCTCGTTCTCCGTCGGCGTCGAGCGCACCTTCCCGGTGCACACCCCGATCGTCGAGAAGATCGAGCTGGTCACCCGTGGTGACGTGCGCCGCGCCAAGCTGTACTACCTCCGTGAGCTGCGCGGCAAGGCCGCGAAGATCAAGGAGAAGCGCGAGAACTGAGCGCTTTTCCGGGGTCACAGCGGAGCCGGATAGCATGCGGCTCCGATGGACACCGAAGCACAGCAGACGGAACGCGACCGCTCCTCCCACCCCGGTTCTCCGGGGCCGGAGGGCCGGTCGCGTTTCGCGTTGGTGGCGCGGATCACCGAGTGGCTGCCCGGTGGCCGGATCACCCTCACCGGCCTCGTCTGCCTGGTGTTTTTGCTGCTTCTCAACGCTTTCGTGGTGCAACCGTTCCAGATTCCGAGCGGATCCATGGAACAGGGATTGAGGATCGGAGACCGCGTCCTCGTAAATAAGTTGGCGTACCGTTTCGGTGCCCAGCCACGCCGCGGTGACGTGGTTGTCTTCGACGGGACCGGGTATTTCGGGGACGCCGACTACATCAAGCGCGTGGTCGGTGTGGGGGGCGACCACGTGGTCTGCTGCGACAAGGAGGGGAGGCTCGAGGTGAACGGCCGGCCGGTCGACGAGACGGCGTTCCTCCATCCCGGGGACACCCCGTCCAGCGTCCCGTTCGACGTCGTCGTGCCCGCGGGCCGCCTCTTCCTCCTCGGCGACCACCGCAGCGACTCCAGCGACTCCCGCGACCACCTGGGCTCGCCCGGCGGCGGCATGATCCCCGTCGGCGACGTCATCGGCCGCGCCGACTGGATCGCCTGGCCGTACGCCCACTGGACGCACCTGACGCGGCCGTCCGCCTACGCGCGCGTGCCCGCGGCCCCCACGGGAGGCGCCCATGGGTAACCGGGGCAAACCCCGCGGGGTGCCCGACAACCCCGCCGAGAGCCTGCTGCCCACCGGCACGCGCCGCACCTCCTCCTCGGCGCCGGGCGGCGGACGCACGCGCGCGGAGCGGCGCAAACTGCAGCGCAAGGTGAAGCGCAAGCGCAGGCGTTCGGCCGTTCGAGAGATCCCTCTGCTGGTCGGTGTCGCCGTCCTCATAGCGCTGGTCCTGAAGACGTTCCTCGTCCAGGCGTTCGTGATCCCGTCGGGCTCCATGGAACAGACGATCCGGATCGGCGACCGCGTCCTGGTCGACAAGTTCACCCCGTGGTTCGGCTCCAAGCCGCAGCGCGGGGACGTCGTGGTGTTCCACGACCCGGGCGGCTGGCTCGCCGACGAACAGACCCCCAAGGCGAACGACCCCGTCGTCGTCAAGCAGGTCAAGGAGGGCCTCACCTTCATCGGCCTGCTGCCCTCGGCCAACGAGAAGGACCTGATCAAGCGGGTCATCGGGGTCGGCGGCGACCACGTCAAGTGCTGCGACGCGCAGGGCCGGGTCACCGTCAACGGCGTGCCGCTGACCGAGAGCGACTACCTGTACCCGGGGAACGCGCCCTCCCTCACCCCCTTCGACATCACGGTGCCCCAGGGGCGCCTGTGGGTGATGGGCGACCACCGGGCCAACTCCGCGGACTCCCGCGTCCACCAGAACACCCCGTACGGCGGAACGGTCTCCGAGGACTCGGTGGTCGGCCGGGCCATGGCCATCGGCTGGCCCATCGGTCACTGGACCGGCCTCGACGAACCTAAAACCTTCGCAAGCGTCTCCGACTCCGTGTCGGGGTCGACCGCCGCGCCTCTGCTGTCGCATAGGGTTGCTCCCGACGATCGATACGGAATGACCCAGCTCCCGACCCCTGCGGAACTCCCGCTCGTTATGGGAGTGGTGGGCCTGCACCGTGTATGGGGCAGGCGGCGGCACAGAGTAAGGAGTTGGCGTGGGGGATGTGGCGGTTGGCGCACGGTCGGGACACGACGGCGAGGAGCACCGCGGGCACCCCGTGGAGGCGAACGCTCATGCTCAGGACGGCGCCATGACCTCCGGAGACCCGGATTTCCCGGAGTCCGGCGACGGCACGCCGGAGGACCGGCGGCCCGAGACCGGGAGTGAGGAGACGGCGCGCGCGCCGAAGAAGCCGCGCTCCTTCTGGAAGGAACTGCCGATCCTGATCGGCATCGCGCTGGTCCTGGCGCTGCTGATCAAGACGTTCCTGGTCCAGGCGTTCTCGATCCCGTCGGACTCGATGCAGAACACCCTGCAGCGGGGTGACCGCGTCCTGGTCGACAAGCTCACCCCGTGGTTCGGCTCCCAGCCCGAGCGCGGCGAGGTCGTGGTCTTCCACGACCCGGACAACTGGCTGGCGGGCGAGCCGACGCCCACCCCGAACCCGGTGCAGAAGGTCCTCAGCTGGATCGGCCTGATGCCGTCCGCCGAGGAGAAGGACCTGATCAAGCGGGTGATCGGCGTCGGCGGCGACACCATCCAGTGCAAGGGCACCGGCCCGCTGACGGTCAACGGCAAGGCGCTGTACGAGCCGTACGTCTACCCCGGCAACACCCCCTGCAGCCAGGACGACCAGGGCGGCACCTTCAAGGTCACGGTCCCCAAGGGCTACATCTGGGTGATGGGCGACCACCGCCAGAACTCGCGCGACTCGCGCTACAACCAGTCCGACCGGCACCACGGCATGGTCCCCGTCGACAAGGTCGTCGGCCGCGCCGTCGTCAAGGCCTGGCCGGTCAACCGCTGGGGCACGCTGCCCATCCCGGACACCTTCGACCAGGGCCTGGACAAGAAGAAGTCCTCCGCGGCCTCGACCCTGCCGGCGGCGCCGGGTGCCGTGGCGGTGGCGGCGGTCCTGCCGGTGGCCGTGTGGCGGCGCCGGCGGACGACGAAGGCCGCGCGGGACTGAGTCGCCGACAGCCTCCGGGGCGGGTGCGGTCACTTCTTGACCAACCCAGTCCGGCCGGAGGGTGGGCCGGACTCGTACCGCCGGGTAGGGTGCGGGTCCATGGGCGAGAGCACGACGCGTACGGCCCCGCAGCGCGCGGGCGCGGGCACGGCAAAAACCGGCGGCAGCCGGACACGTCAGCGGCTTTCCGGGCTGGCCGTGGCGCTGGGCCTGGTGCTGTTCCTCGGCGGGTTCGTCTGGGGAGCGGTGCTGTACCGGCCGTACACCGTGCCCACCAGCTCGATGACCCCGACGATCGACGCCGGCGACCGGGTGCTGGCCGAGCGCGTCGACGGCGCCGACGTCCGCCGCGGCGACGTCGTCGTCTTCCGGGACCAGAGCTGGGTCACCAACGCCAACGTGGTCAAGCGGGTCGTCGCGGTCGGCGGCGACACCGTCTCCTGCTGCACCGACGGCAAGCTCACCGTCAACGGCAAGCAGATCGACGAGCCCTATCTGCCCAAGGGCAGCCTGGCCGAGCTCACGAACTTCCCGACGGTGACCGTGCCCAAGGGCCGGCTCTTCCTCCTCGGCGACGAGCGCCAGGGCTCCCTGGACTCCACCGCCCACCTCACCGACGCCGCCAAGGGCACGGTGTCCCGGGGCGCCGTCTCCGCCCGCGTCGACGCCGTGGTCTGGCCCCTGAAGGGCGGGCTCGAGCGGCCCACCGGCTTCGAGGCCCTCGGCCCACTGTCCCGGCCCGGCCCGCTGCGGACCATCGAGCTGGTCATCGCCGCCGGCGGTGTGCTGGTCCTCGCGGGCGGCGCCTACGGCCCCATCGCGGGACGCCTGGGCCGCTCCCGCCGCCGCAGCGGCCCGGAGACCGCCGGTGTCCGCTGAGCCCGTGCCGACGGGCGAGGACGCCCAGCAGGGCGGCCTGCGCAGGGTGGCCCGGGTGGTCCTGCTCGACCCCGATGACCGCATCCTGCTGCTGCACGGCCACGAGCCGGACGATCCGTCCGACGACTGGTGGTTCACCCCCGGGGGTGGCGTGGAGGGCACCGAGACGCGCGAAGAGGCCGCGCTCAGGGAACTCGCCGAGGAGACCGGCATCACCGAGGTCGACCTCGGCCCGGTGCTGTGGCGCCGGCGCTGCTCGTTCCCGTTCGCGGGCCGCCGCTGGGACCAGGACGAGTGGTACTACCTGGCCCGTACGACCCAGACGGCGACCGCGGCCCAGGGCCTGACCGAGCTGGAGCGGCGCAGTGTCGCCGGAGCGCGCTGGTGGACGTGTCGGGAACTGGGCCGGGCACGTGAGACGGTGTATCCGACCAGACTCGCCGGGCTGCTGCGCACGCTGCTCGACGAAGGTCCCCCGGCCAGGCCCGTGACCCTCGACACCGAAATCGTCTGAGGGCTCGTCGGACTGGCGCACAATGGGGGGATCGCACGGCTGAAGGGGAACATGCCATGAGCGCCGAGGACCTCGAGAAGTACGAGACCGAGATGGAGCTGAAGCTCTACCGGGAGTACCGCGACGTCGTCGGTCTGTTCAAATACGTGATCGAGACCGAGCGGCGTTTCTATCTCACCAACGACTACGAGATGCAGGTGCACTCGGTCCAGGGCGAGGTGTTCTTCGAGGTGTCCATGGCAGACGCCTGGGTGTGGGACATGTACCGGCCGGCCCGCTTCGTCAAGCAGGTGCGCGTGCTCACGTTCAAGGACGTGAACATCGAGGAGCTGAACAAGAGCGATCTGGAGCTCCCGGGCGGGTGACGGAGTTTTCCACAACCTCGGAGTGGTCCACGAAGATCAACAACTGTCGGGCGGATGCGTGACCGTTGGCGCCGGAGGTGGTGCCGACATGAGCAGGGCACGCAAGGGACTCGGCAGGTACGGCGAGGATCTGGCCGCGCGGCGGCTGGCCGAGGCCGGGATGACGATCCTGGAGCGCAACTGGCGCGCGGGACGGACCGGCGAGATCGACATCGTGGCGCGGGACGGGAGCACGCTGGTCGTCTGCGAGGTGAAGACCCGCAGGGGCGGCGACTTCCAGCACCCGATGGCCGCGCTGACCCCCAGGAAGGCCCAGCGTCTGCTGGGCCTGGCCGAACGCTGGATCCACAGCCACGGGGGAGCGCCGCCCGGAGGTGTCCGCATCGACCTGGTCGGCGTCCTCCTGCCCCGCCGGGGCGGCCCCTGCGTCGAGCACGCGCGGGGGGTGGCCTGACATGGGATTCGCCCGTACGTGCTCCGTCGCCCTGGTCGGCGTCGAAGGAGTGGTCGTCGAGGTCCAGGCCGACCTGGAACCCGGAGTGGCGGCCTTCACCCTGGTCGGCCTCCCCGACAAGAGCCTGACGGAAAGCCGCGACAGGGTGAGGGCGGCGGTGGTGAACTCGGGGGCCGAGTGGCCGCAGAAGAAGCTCACCGTCGGGCTCAGCCCCGCCTCGGTGCCCAAGGCCGGCTCGGGGTTCGACCTGGCCGTCGCCTGCGCGGTGCTCGGTGCCGCCGAGCGCATCGATCCCAGGGTGCTTGCCGACATCGTCATGATCGGCGAGCTGGGCCTGGACGGCAGGGTGCGGCCGGTGCGGGGCATCCTCCCCGCGGTGCTGGCCGCCGCCGACGCCGGCTATGAACAGGTCGTCGTGCCGGAGTGCGCCGCCGCCGAGGCCTCACTCGTCCCCGGTGTGTCGGTGCTCGGCGTGCGCAGCCTGCGGCAGCTGATCGCCGTCCTGACCGACGAGCCGGTCCCCGAGGAGGAGCCGGAGTACCAGGGGCGCCCGGACCCCCTTCTGGCCGGCCTGCGGGTGCCCGGCACGGGGGCGGCCACCGGCATGCACAGCATGGGCGCCGCGCAGCACGACCAGGACCACGACCTGGCCGACGTCGTGGGCCAGTTCTCCGCGCGCACCGCCGTGCAGGTGGCCGCCGCCGGGGGACACCATCTGTTCCTCGAGGGCCCGCCCGGCGCGGGAAAGACCATGCTCGCGGAGCGGCTGCCCGCCGTCCTGCCCCGGCTCACCCGGGAGGAGTCGCTGGAGGTCACGGCGGTCCACTCGGTGGCCGGGCTGCTGCCTCCCGGCAAGCCGCTCATCGACGTCGCGCCCTACTGCGCCCCGCACCACTCGGCCACCATGCAGTCACTGGTCGGCGGCGGCCCGGGCGTGGCGCGGCCCGGCGCCGTCTCCCTGGCCCACCGGGGCGTGCTGTTCCTCGACGAGGCTCCCGAGTTCCACAGCCAGACCCTGGACGCCCTGCGGCAGCCCCTGGAGTCCGGGCATGTGGTGATCGCGCGCAGTGCGGGAGTGGTCCGGTTCCCGGCGAGATTCCTCATGGTCCTGGCGGCCAACCCTTGCCCCTGCGGGCGCTTCTCCCAGCGGGACTCCCTGTGCGACTGCCTGCCCTCGGCGATCCGCCGCTACCAGGCCCGGCTGTCCGGACCGCTGCTGGACCGGGTGGACCTGCGAGTGGAGGTCGACCCCGTCACCCGCGCCCAGCTCACCGAGCCCGGCGCCCGGGGCGAGTCCACGGCGGCCGTCGCCGACCGGGTCGGGGCGGCCCGGGAACGGGCGGCCGCGCGGCTCGCCGGAACACCCTGGCGCACCAACAGCGAGGTGCCCGGACGGGAGCTGCGCAGCCGCTTCCACGCCGCCGCCGGCGCGATGGACGACGCCGAACGCAGCCTCGAACGGGGCGTGCTCACGGCCCGCGGGATCGACCGGGTGCTGCGCGTGGCCTGGACGGTCGCCGATCTCGTCGGGCACGACCGGCCGGACGCCACCGACGTCGCCCTCGCCCTGCAACTGCGCACCGGGGTCCCGCGCGGTGTCCCCATGGCGATCGAGGCCCTGACGTGACGGCGGACGACGAGCTCGTGGCCCGGGTGTTTCTTGCTCGGGTCGTCGAGCCCGGGGACGAGGCCGGGGGGCGGTGGTTGCGGGAGTTCGGGGTGGCGGAGGTGGTGCGGCGGCTCCGGGACGGCGAGACGCCGTTGCCCGGGGTGAGCGGGACCCGGTGGGGCGGGCTGGTGGCCCGGGCCCGGCGGGCCGAGCCCGAGCGGGATCTGGAGGTCGCGCGGGCTGCCGGGATGCGGTTCGTGCGCCCCGGCGACGCGGAGTGGCCCGCCCAGCTCGACGACCTCGGCGACGCCCGGCCCATCGGGCTGTGGGTGCGCGGGGCGCCCAGCCTGCGCATGTGGGCGCTCCGCTCCGTCGCCGTCGTCGGCGCCCGCGCCTGCACCGAGTACGGCACCCACGTGGCCGCCTCCCTCGCCTCGGGCCTGGCCGAGCGCGGCTGGGTCGTCGTCTCCGGCGGCGCCTACGGCATCGACGGCGCCGCCCACCGCGGTGCCCTGGCCTCCGGCGGAGCCACCGTCGCCGTCCTGGCCTGCGGCGTCGACAAGCCCTACCCCCGCGGCCACACCGCACTGCTCCACCGCATCGCGCAGCAGGGACTGGTGATCGGCGAGCTGCCCCCGGGCGATCACCCGACCCCGAGCCGGTTCATCCTGCGCAACCGGGTGATCGCGGCCCTCACCCGGGGCACCGTCGTCGTGGAGGCCGCCTGCCGCAGCGGCTCGCTGGTCACCGCGCGGGCCGCCCAGCGTCTCGGCAGATTCACCATGGGCGTGCCGGGCCCCGTCACCAGCGCGCTCTCCGCCGGGGTGCACGAACTGCTGCGAGCCGAGGCCGTCCTCGTCACGGACGCCGCGGACGTCGTCGAACTCGTGGGCGACATGGGTGAACTCGCGCCGCCCCGGCGTGGCCCCGTCCTCCCCCGCGACCTGCTGGAACCGGCCGCCCGCGCCGTCCTCGCCGCCCTCCCCGGCGACCGCGCGGCCCCCGTCGCGGAGATCGCGGCCGGTGCGCGCACCACGCCGGACGACGCGATCGCGAGGCTGTACGAACTCCGAGCACTTGGTTACGTCGAACGACACGGCGATGGCTGGAAGTTGACACGCCATGCCGTGATCTCGGCCCGAGGCGGTCGGGGTCCATGTTGACCCAGCGTGTTCGGCCGTCCGGGGGAACCCCTACGCCCTTGGGATTTCCCGGAGTTGGCCTCACCGGCCGGTCACGCAGAGCGAGGGGCGGGGCGAGGTGGTGCGGCCGGCGGAACCGCTCCGCGCACGGGTGGAGCCGGGCTGTTCGCACACCGCGACTCCTCAGTCACGCTACGCTCACGAAAGTCCGGGCGCAGAACGCGCCAACTCGACACCAGACCGACAGCTCACCCAGGTACCCCACTTCACCCCTCGGCCCCCGTCCCACCCCACCACATCCCACCTCCGCTCACTTCCCCCACTGCGCAGCACAACACGGCACATCACGGCACTTCACGGCAGAACGGCACAAGGCGACGAATGCCCCAGCACACCTCCGGGTCCGACCGGGCGGCGCTCCCCCCAGCCGCCCGCGACGGTGGCAGCGTGCGGCCGCCCGCTCCCTCGACGCTCGACGAGCTGTGGCGGTCGTACAAGGCGACGGGGGACGACCGGCTGCGGGAGCAGCTGATCCTGCACTACTCGCCGCTCGTCAAATACGTGGCGGGCCGGGTGAGCGTGGGCCTGCCGCCCAACGTGGAACAGGCGGACTTCGTTTCCTCGGGCGTGTTCGGGCTGATCGACGCGATCGAGAAGTTCGACATCGGCCGGGAGATCAAGTTCGAGACGTACGCCATCACCCGGATCCGGGGCGCCATGATCGACGAGCTGCGGGCGCTGGACTGGATCCCCCGGTCCGTCCGGCAGAAGGCGCGCAATGTGGAACGGGCCTACGCCACCCTCGAGGCGCGGCTGCGTCGGACCCCGACGGAAGGGGAGGTCGCCGCCGAGCTGGGCATGGAGGTCGAGGAACTCCACGCCGTGTTCAGCCAGTTGTCGCTGGCCAACGTGGTGGCTCTCGAGGAGCTGCTGCACGTCGGGGGCGAGGACGGCGACGGGCTGAGCTTCATGGACACGCTGGAGGACACCGCCGCCGACAACCCGGTGGAGGTGGCCGAGGACCGGGAGCTCAGACGGTTCCTGGCGCGGGCGATCAACACGCTGCCCGAGCGGGAGAAGACCGTCGTCACGCTGTACTACTACGAGGGGCTCACCCTCGCCGAGATCGGCCATGTGCTCGGGGTCACCGAGAGCCGGGTCAGCCAGATCCACACCAAGTCGGTGCTGCAGCTGAGGGCGAAGCTGGCGAGCTTCGGCCGCTGAGTCGCTCCCCTGCGCGGGGGTCCGTCCGTAAAGTGTTGACGTGCCAAGGATTCGAGCGGCCTCCGTGGCCGAGCACCGGTCGATGCAGCGAGCCGCCCTGCTGGACGCGGCACGGTCCCTGCTGTCCGAGGGCGGGACGGAGGCGCTGACCTTCCCCGCGCTGGCCGAACGGACGGGACTGGCCCGGTCGTCCGTGTACGAGTACTTCCGGTCGCGGGCCGCGGTGGTCGAGGAGCTGTGCGAGGTCGACTTCCCCGTGTGGGCGGCGGAGGTCGCGGCGGCCATGGAGCGGGCCCCGTCGGCCGAGGGCAAGGTCGAGGCCTACGTACGGCAGCAGCTCGCGCTGGTCGGGGACCGGCGGCACCGCGCCGTGGTGGCGATCTCGGCGAGCGAGCTGGACGCGGGGGCGCGGGAGAAGATCCGGGCCGCGCACGGCGGGCTGGTCGCGATGGTCGTCGAGGCGCTGGCGGAGATGGGGCACGAGCAGCCCCGGCTGGCGGCGATGCTGCTGCAGGGCGTCGTCGATGCGGCGGTGCGGCGGATCGAGCTGGGGGCGGCGGAGGATCCCGCGGTGGTGACGGACGCCGCGGTCGCCATGGCGCTGCGAGGCGTGCGGGGCTGAGCCCCGCCTCCCTGGCCTCCTCGTTCGGATCATGCCGGGCTCGCGGGCCCCTGGCGCCTGATCCGGCCCGATCCAGACGAAAGGTCCTGGGCCGGGGGCACTCCCAGGACCGGCAGCAGCCTCGACGGGCCCCGGTGCAGCAGCCACGGTGGGAGCAGGGCCAGCGGGTTCAGGTAGGTCCCGCCCCTCAGCAGGCCCCAGTGCAGGCACACGGCCGGGCAGGGGGAGCCCGTGGGTTCGACCGTGCCCACCACCTCGCCCGCCGCCACCGCATCCCCCTCCTTCACCGACGGCGTCACCGGCTCGTAGGTCGTCCGCAGGTCGGTTCCCGTCAGGTGCAGGGAGACCACGCCCCGGCCCGCCACCCGGCCCGCGAAGGTGACGCGGCCGGGGGCGAGCGCGCGAACCGGTGAGCCGGGCGGGGCGCCGAGGTCGACGCCGCGGTGGCCGGGGCCGTACGGCGTCGCAGGCGGCTCCCAGCCGCGCAGGACCGGAGGCCGGACGCCCACCGGCCAGGCACGGCCGATGGCCGGAACCGGTGTCCCACCGGCCGGCGGGGGAGCGGGCGGCGGGGTGTCCGCCCAGGCCAGGGAAGAAAGCGCGGCCAGGGCCGGGGCCAGGAGACACGCCGCCCGCACCGCCGTACATCGGATCGCTCGTCGCATGCCGCACAGGCTCCCGCGGCCACGCCGATCATGGCCGGGATCTGTGGACTACTGACGCGTTGTGGACAGCGGCGTCACCCGGGGCCCCGCCGGTCCCGTACACTTCTTCTGGCGATCCGGGTCACCGGGTCGACTTCGCACGCCCCGGTACGGCACCCGGCAAGGGTTCCTGCCAAGCGCCCCTCGGTCCCTAGCGGCACGGCGCATCGCGGGCGTCAGGCGCGACGGCCGGCCGGCTGTCGCGGCACAACCGAGAAATTCAAGGAGATACGGCCATGGCCGTCGTCACGATGCGGGAGCTGCTGGAGAGCGGCGTCCACTTCGGTCACCAGACCCGTCGCTGGAACCCGAAGATGAAGCGCTTCATCTTCACCGAGCGCAACGGCATCTACATCATCGACCTGCTCCAGTCGCTGTCGTACATCGACCGCGCCTACGAGTTCGTCAAGGAGACCGTCGCCCACGGCGGCACGGTCATGTTCGTCGGTACGAAGAAGCAGGCGCAGGAGGCCATCGCCGAGCAGGCCACCCGCGTCGGCATGCCCTACGTCAACCAGCGCTGGCTGGGCGGCATGCTCACCAACTTCTCCACCGTCTACAAGCGTCTGCAGCGCCTGAAGGAGCTGGAGCAGATCGACTTCGAGGACGTCGCGTCCTCCGGTCTGACCAAGAAGGAGCTGCTGGTCCTCTCCCGCGAGAAGGCCAAGCTGGAGAAGACCCTCGGCGGTATCCGCGAGATGCAGAAGGTGCCCAGCGCCGTCTGGATCGTGGACACCAAGAAGGAGCACATCGCCGTTGGTGAGGCCCGGAAGCTGAACATCCCGGTCGTCGCGATCCTCGACACCAACTGCGACCCCGACGAGGTCGACTACAAGATCCCGGGCAACGACGACGCGATCCGCTCCGTCACCCTGCTCACCCGCGTGATCGCCGACGCCGTCGCCGAGGGCCTCATCGCCCGTTCCGGCGTGGCCGCCGGTGAGAAGGGCGAGAAGGCCGCGGGCGAGCCGCTCGCCGAGTGGGAGCGCGACCTGCTCGAGGGTGAGAAGAAGGCCGACGAGGCCGCCGCTCCGGCCGCCGAGGCTCCGGCTGCGGAGGCTCCGGCCGCCGAGGCTCCGGCCGCCGAGGCCGCCCCGGCCGAGGGCGAGAAGGCCGCCGAGGGCGAGCAGGCCTGACGCAGCGTCGACAGCGGGGGCAGTGACATGACGTCCGCCCCCGCTGTTCACCCGTAGGCCGGCATGCCGTACGCGCTCCGCGTTCACCCGTGGAGCGCGACCGTGCCGACCTGAAGATCTTCCAGACTTCGAGAAAGACTCACAGACTCATGGCGAACTACACCGCCGCCGACGTCAAGAAGCTCCGTGAGCTGACCGGCGCCGGCATGATGGACTGCAAGAAGGCTCTGGACGAGGCCGAGGGCAACGTCGAGAAGGCCGTCGAGGCGCTGCGCATCAAGGGCCAGAAGGGCGTCGCCAAGCGCGAGGGCCGCTCCGCCGAGAACGGCGCCGTGGTCTCCATCATCGCCGACGACAACTCCTCCGGCGTCCTGGTCGAGCTGAAGTGCGAGACGGACTTCGTCGCCAAGGGTGACAAGTTCCAGGCCGTGGCCAAGACCATCGCCGAGCACGTCGCCAAGACCGCCCCGGCCGACCTCGAGGCCCTGCTCGCCTCCGAGATCGAGGCCGGCAAGACCGTGCAGGCGTTCGTGGACGAGGCCAACGCCAACCTCGGCGAGAAGATCGTCCTCGACCGCTTCGCGCAGTTCGCCGACGGCTACGTCACCGCCTACATGCACCGCACGATGCCCGACCTGCCCCCGCAGATCGGCGTCCTGGTCGAGCTCGACAAGCCGAACGCCGAGGTCGCCAAGGGCATCGCGCAGCACATCGCCGCCTTCGCGCCGAAGTACCTCGCCAAGGAGGACGTGCCGGCCGACGTCGTCGAGTCCGAGCGCCGCATCGCCGAGGAGACCACCCGCGCCGAGGGCAAGCCCGAGGCCGCGGTCGCCAAGATCGTCGAGGGCCGCCTGAACGGCTTCTTCAAGGACGCGACGCTGCTCGGCCAGCCGTACGCGCTCGACAACAAGAAGTCGGTCCAGAAGGTGCTGGACGAGGCCGGTGTCACCCTGAAGCGCTTCACGCGCATCAAGGTCGGCATCTGAGTCCGTACCGCGATCGACGCGCGACCCGTGGAGAAATCCCGATAGGGTCGACAGCAGTCGTCCGCGCACACCGCCACACCCGGGCACGTGGCGGACGGCAGCAGATCTGACGAGGAGGCCATTGCCGCGCATGGGAGCGAAAAGCGACCCCAACCGGCAGTGGCCTTCTTCGTATGTGCAACACCTGAAAGAGGCGGGATCTCCATGACCACCAAGGCCCAGAAGAGCGACGACGGCAAAGTACGCGGCCGGTTTCTGCTGAAGCTGTCCGGAGAGGCCTTCTCCGGTGGCGGGGGCCTGGGCGTGGACCCGGACGTGGTGCACAAGATCGCCCGCGAGATCGCGGCCGTCGTCCGCGACGGCGCGCAGATCGCGGTCGTCATCGGCGGCGGCAACTTCTTCCGCGGCGCCGAGCTGCAGCAGCGCGGCATGGACCGCGCCCGCTCCGACTACATGGGCATGCTCGGCACCGTGATGAACTGCCTCGCCCTGCAGGACTTCCTGGAGAAGGAGGGCATCGACAGCCGGGTGCAGACCGCCATCACCATGGGCCAGGTCGCCGAGCCGTACATCCCGCTGCGTGCCGTGCGCCACCTGGAGAAGGGCCGCGTGGTCATCTTCGGCGCCGGTATGGGCATGCCGTACTTCTCCACCGACACCACCGCCGCCCAGCGCGCCCTGGAGATCGACGCCGAGGCGCTGCTGATGGGCAAGAACGGCGTGGACGGGGTCTACGACTCCGACCCCAAGACCAACCCCGACGCCGTCAAGTTCGACGCCCTCGGCTACGGCGAGGTCATCACCCGCGACCTGAAGGTCGCCGACGCCACCGCGATCACCCTGTGCCGCGACAACAGGCTGCCGATCCTCGTGTTCGAGCTGCTGGCGGAGGGCAATATCGCGCGGGCCGTCAAGGGTGAGAAGATCGGCACGCTGGTGGGTGACCAGGCCGGCCGGGGCTGACCCGGCGGCAACCCGGCCGGTGGTGCGCGGCCCCGTAAGGGGGCGGGACCAGGGCCGGGGGATGGACAATGTCCTGCCGGTCGGGAACCGTGCAGGAAGAAGACGCGACGCAGCCGGCCGCCGCCCCGAACGAGGAATCGCAGCCGGGCCTTACTCAAGACACGCAGGAGCAAGTGGTGATCGAAGAGACCCTCCTCGAGGCCGAGGAGAAGATGGAGAAGGCCGTCGTGGTCGCCAAGGAGGACTTCGCCGCGATCCGCACCGGCCGTGCGCACCCCGCGATGTTCAACAAGATCGTGGCCGACTACTACGGTGCCCCGACGCCGATCAACCAGCTGGCCTCGTTCTCCGTGCCGGAGCCGCGCATGGCGGTCGTGACCCCGTTCGACAAGAGCGCGCTGCGCAACATCGAGCAGGCGATCCGCGACTCCGACCTGGGCGTCAACCCCAGCAATGACGGCAACATCATCCGAGTGGTGTTCCCGGAGCTGACCGAGGAGCGCCGCCGCGAGTACATCAAGGTGGCCAAGGGCAAGGGCGAGGACGCCAAGGTGTCCATCCGCTCGGTGCGCCGCAAGGCCAAGGACGCCATCGACAAGCTGATCAAGGACGGCGAGGTCGGCGAGGACGAGGGCCGCCGTGCGGAGAAGGAGCTGGACGACACCACCGCGAAGTACGTCGCGCAGGTGGACGAGCTCCTGAAGCACAAGGAAGCGGAGCTGCTCGAGGTCTGATGAACGACTCTTCCTGGGGAGCGCCGCCGCACACCGGTTCACCGGCCGGGTACTGGGGGCCGTCCGACCAGGGACCCGCTCAGGGGGCTGCCCCGGCGGGTCCCGCGTACGATGCGCCTGAGGCGCAGCAGACTCGCCCCATGCCCATCGTGCCCGACGGACCCGCGTACGGCGGGAACCAGGACGACGAGCGGGGGGCCGCTCGGCTGAACGGCCCCTTGTTCCGAGACGACATGCAGCAGGCGCCGTCCCACGGGGCGGTGCAGCAGAATCCGGAGCCCATGCCCGACGCCCCGCAGCCGGCGCCCGCGCCCGCGCCGAAGAAGAAGAGCGCGGGCCGCGACCTGAGCGCGGCCATAGGGGTCGGGGTCGGACTCGGTGTGGTGATCATCGCCTCCCTCTTCGTGGTCAAGGCCGTGTTCGTCGGGGTGATCGCGGTCGCCGTGGTCGTGGGCCTGTGGGAGCTGACCAGCAGGCTGCGGGAGCGCAAGGAGATCAAGGCGCCGCTGGTGCCGCTCGCGCTGGGCGGCGCCGCGATGGTGATCGCCGGGTACGTCCGGGGCGCCGAGGGCGCCTGGGTCGCCATGGCGCTGACGGCGCTGGCCGTGCTGGTCTGGCGGATGACGGAACCACCCGACGGCTACCTCAAGGACGTCACGGCGGGTGTCTTCGCGGCGTTCTACGTCCCCTTCCTGGCCACGTTCGTCGCGCTCATGCTCGCCGCCGGCGACGGCCCCTGGCGGGTCCTCACCTTCCTGCTGCTCACGGTCGTCAGCGACACGGGCGCGTACGCCGTCGGCTGGCGCTTCGGCCGGCACAAGCTGGCGCCGCGCATCAGCCCCGGCAAGACCCGGGAGGGCCTGCTCGGCGCGGTGCTCTTCGCCATGGTCGCGGGCGCGCTGTGCATGCAGTTCCTGATCGACGACGGCGCCTGGTGGCAGGGCCTGCTGCTCGGCCTCGCGGTCGCCGCCAGCGCCACCCTCGGCGACCTCGGCGAGTCCATGATCAAGCGAGACCTGGGCATCAAGGACATGGGCACCCTGCTCCCGGGCCACGGAGGCATCATGGACCGCCTGGACTCCCTGCTGCCGACGGCGCCGGTGGTGTGGTTGCTGATGGTGGTGTTCGTCGGCTCGGCCTGAGCCACGTCGCGTGAGCACGGACGCCGGGCCCCCTCCTGATCACAGGGCGGGGCCCGGCGTCGTACCGCCGTCGCCCAGTCGGTTCAGGCGTCCCAGTCGGCCGTCGGGCGTCCCCGGGCCGTGGTGATCTCCAACACCGTGCAGCCCATGAGACGCACGGCGCCGAAGAGGCGGTCGCGGGCCGCGACCGTGTCCTCGGGCGGGAAGGCGACGCGGATCTGGTGCGGGCGGGAGCGGTCGTAGGTGAGGTGCCAGTCCGTGTCCGCGGTCGCGAAGTGGTCCTGCCCGTGCGCGCCGTCCTCGGACTGCCACGACCCCCGGTCGACGGTCGGCGCCAGCACGTCCCGCAGGATCCGCAACCGCTCGGCGTACGGCCGGGGGCCCTCGGACAGCCGCAGACACCGGTACGACCGGGTCCGGAACGTGTTGAACCAGGGCGCCAGATCCGGCTCCATGTCGACCAGAACGGCAGACTGCCGCCGCCCTGTCACCCACCCCTCGACGAACCCGGCGGCACCCGCAGCGAACTCCTCGCGCCCCACGCTCCGCCCCACGAGCACCACCGGCCACTCCTCCGGCGCCCCCTCGGTACGCCAGCACAGCCGGTCGGCGTCCATGGTGCTGCCCCAGACGAGCAGCCCGTCGTACCACTCCAGCCCGTTGTACGGGCTCGTCCCGAACGGCGTCCGCAGATACAGGTAGTCACAGAACTCGCCCCACCCGTACGTCTCGACCAGCACCCGGTAGTCACCGGGCAGCCGCACCCCGAGCCGCTCCTCGGCCACGCCCCAGTCACCACGGGCATCGACCGGGTCGGCCGGCGGGGGCACGATCCGCGACAGCGCCTCCAGGCCGGTCACGGCACGACGACCCGCACCAGCGCCCGCGCCGCCGGCTCGCCGCTCCGCCGCGCGTGCCGCAGCCGCTCCCGCACCTCGCGCCGGGTGCGCGGCCGGTAGCCGGGCCCGCCGCAGCAGCTCTTGTGGAACCGCACCCCCGCGTTCAGCAGCACCGTCAGCGTCCGCCAGGCATCCCGGTCCCGCTTCGGCGGCGCCGCGAACGCCGAGCCCGCGTACCGCAGCGCCCCCGCGCAGCGCGGACAGACACGCTCCCGCGACGGGTCGTACGGCTGCTTGTACGACACCCGGCACGACAGGCACACGTACGAGGTCTTGCCATGAGACATGCACCCAGCGTAGAAACCCCCGCGCCCCCGACCAACCGGGTTTCCACCCTGCCCGAGCCCGGGAAGCACCAGAGGATGCGGGGGGTGGCGGTGATCACGGGCATGCGATCAGCCGCTGTCGTGGCACTCGGGTTCGGTGGGGGACTGGCAGACCTGGCACAGTTCGTGCCGCCCCTGGGAAGTGATCACGGTTCCCCAGCCGTTGCACACCTCGCAGTCGGCAGCCAAAGCGGCGTTGGCGCGGGGGTTGGCCTCGGGAGCGGCCATCGTTCCGTGGGTCATTGAGATTCTCCTGTGGCGTCGGGACTGTCCCGGTGATGCGCCCCTTGGCTGCGCAGCGCCCAGTTTAGCCCGTTTCATGCCTGCTTGCGCCCGGACGTGCAGATTTTATGACCGTTTCGGGGGGCAGCGGTGGAGTCGCGGCGACTGCGCTGGAAACACCCAGGTCAGCGCCTCCGTGGTCAGCGCTGGCTACGCAGGTTCGAACGCCGAAGGCCCAGGCAAGAGGTTGTTTCCCTCTCCCTGGGCCTTCAGCCGTTCCTGGGACGGGTTCAAGCCTGTGGCAGCGCGCTCAGCGCTTGAACGAGCCCTTGGTCTGTTCCTTCGTGCCCCGCATCTTGCCTCGTGCTTCGAGAGCGGCGCCTTTCGCCGCGAGGGTCTCCTTGTGCATCGCGTGGGCCGCCGTCCGCACGGTCTTTCCGACGATCTGTTCGGCCTTTGCCTTGGCCCGTTCTCCGGCGCTCATCTCTGTACCTCCGTGGGTCTCACTGGCCGTGTGCCCCTTGAGGCGAAGGGTGAAGCCACCCTTTGTGGGCCGCGTTGGCAAGGGGCGGCCTGTCCGACGCCGCTCCCCGGCGTGGCCCGCATGACCGCCCGACAGGCGTTGAGCGTGCTCCGAGACGAAGGCGTCGCCGAGGCCCGTAAGGGTGCCGGTGTGTTCGTCCGAGCGTTCCGCCCGCTTCGACGCCGGGGGATCCAGCGGCTTTCCCAGCAGCAGTGGGGCAGCGGCCGTTCCATCTGGTCTGCGGACATCGAGAACCGCGCACTCGAGGTGGACAAGGTCGTCGTGTCCGAGGAGGCCGCGCCCGACCGCATCAGCGCGGTTCTGGACCTGGCCGACGACGAGACGGTGTGCGTGAGGCGACGGCGCTTCGTCTTGGAGGGGAAGCCCGTCCTACTCGCGACGAGCTGTCTGCCCACGTCAGTGGTTGCGGGGTCCGCTATCACTCAGGAGGACACGGGACCAGGCGGGACGTACGCCAGGCTTGCCGAACTCGGCTACAAGCCAGCGCACTTCCGCGAAGAGATCCGCTCACGCATGCCATCGAAGGATGAGGCAGCACAGTTGAGCATGGCCGCAGGCACGCCGGTCATCCTCATCTGCCGCACCGCGTTTGCGGACGAAGGCCGCCCCGTCGAGATCAACGAGATGACGCTCGACGCCGCCTCGTACATCCTGGAGTACGACTTCGACGCGTGACCTGGGTTGTTACAGGTTTCTCTACCTCATCAAGTGCCCGCGCAAGGCGCGGGCTGGCCCCTGGAGCCCGGCCCCCACACGCCTTCGGCGCAGGGGCCGGCCCCCTGGGGCCGCAGCAGAACTACGGCCCCATGAGTCGAGCACCGCGAGCGCGACCACGGTCAGGACAGGGCCTCCGGCGGGGGATCGGCCGGCACCGGGATGGAGGGGGCGCCGTCGCCGCCCGCGGGTCCATCGTGGCGGATGCTGGGGGCTCCCATCCCGCACACCATCGACCCAGGCAGAGCCGAGCAGACGTGGCCCCTGGCGTCCAGGTCGTTCGTACAGTGGCGCGCTCCACCTGGACGCCAGGAACCACGCCCGCTCCACGGTGTGTGGGTCGACGGCGTACGGGATGGGAGCTGGGGCGGGTAATGGGCTGGGCGGCGGGATCAAGGCTGGCCGACTGGGCAGCGGAAACTATGTTGACCTTGTAGCCTCTCCCTGCCTGAATCGGTGGGGGGACACCATGATGCGTTTCTTGTTCTGGCTCATCGGGGGCAGTTTCTCCGTGGTCGGAGTGCTTGCCTTCTTCTTTGCGTCCGTCGAGATATGGGGCACTCCGGAACGGGATGGGCCGCATGCGGTCAGGAATGCCGTCATATGTGTCGGTGTCGGAGTCGCCAGCTTTGCGTTGATGTATCTGTTCTTCAAGCTGTAAGGGCTGGCCACCAGCAGCGATGATGTGCCAAGCGGCCAGCCGGGATGTGACATCAACGACTGACACCAACAGCGGCGAACGGAGCTGGATCTCTGTGGTCCAAGGCGACCGCTGAGCTTCCGGGTCACCTGGCACTGCCTGTACGACAGCTAGCCCATGATCGACCTGATAAGGATGAGGCCAGACCACAAAGCCCTGACAGTACGGGCGCCAGCCGCACCATCGGCCGGCGCCCGTCGCTTTGGCACGATCCTTGAGACTCCTTCGACCTCACGTTGCAGGGCGCCCTGCGCGGAGGTAGTCGAGGTACTCGTCTCCGGCCATGCCAGCGTTCACCCAACAGTGACGCACAGCCCCGGTTTGACGCTCAGCCTCAGCCATCGCGCCTGCCGCATCACCGGTAACAGCCAGCGTCTGGCCGAACTCGTCATCAGGGTCTAGCGGCGGGAACTCCAGGAGATCACAGAAAGTCTCGCTGCCCACGTCCTCTACGACGTGCAGCGTCACCTCGTACCCGCGCTTGGTGGACTCGATGCCGACCCAGCGAATGGCCGGTGTCTCTGCCCCCTCCACCGCCCCGAGGAACTGCTCAATCCCTTGGCCACGCCGCAGAGCACCGACAGCGAACGTCTCGACCAAAAAGCGCATGGGCGCAGCGTACGGCGTGAGGGTCCGTGCCCCCCCACGTTCCCCAACGAGCGGGAAACCAAGGGGAATGACGGTAAGTCCCGGCGTCCGGGCAAGAGAACGGCCCCCGACCCGGAGATCCAGGTCAGGGGCCGTTCTCACTGCTCAGTGAGCGGAGGCGGTGGGATTTGAACCCACGGTGACATCGCTGTCACGACGGTTTTCAATATCGCGTCGCTTGGGTCATGAGTAGAAGTTCGCCCAGTACTCCTCGTGACTCTTGGTGAAGGCGGCCGGACGTTCCCGTCGCAACACCTCGTAGCGTGCAGCGTAGGCGTCGAGGGCTTCATGCAGAGAGCAGCCGAGGTGATCACGTAGCGCCTTCAGCCCCAGGATGATTCGCCCAGCGACGATCATGTCGTCGGCCACGCCGGCACCCGTCTCGCTGTTGCCAGAACCCATAGGGTGATCGCACCGCAGCCGCCACAGCCACGTCAACGCGTTATCCCGCGCTGCCCCTGGGCCGTCCCGGGGCCGTCCGAGGCCGCCCAACAGCGACCGACGACGACCACTACCGACAGTCGTAGCGCCCGACAGCCGCAGGTCACCCGTTTGGATCTGCGACACTGGAAGGGTTATGCCAAAGCCCGGAGAACTCACTTTCGTCGCGCCGCGCGGAGCGCAGAAGCCGCCGCGGCATCTTGCCGATCTCACGCCTGCCGAGCGCAAGGAGGCGGTGGCCGAGGTCGGGGAGAAGCCGTTTCGTGCCAAGCAGCTCGCGCAGCACTACTTCGCGCGGTACGCGCACGACCCCGAGCAGTGGACCGACATCCCGGCCGGCTCGCGGGAGAAGCTGCGCGAGGCGCTGTTCCCGGAGCTGATGAGCGTCGTCCGGCATCTGTCGACGGACCAGGGCACGACCCGCAAGACGCTGTGGCGGCTGTTCGACGGCACGCTGGTGGAGTCGGTGCTGATGCGGTACCCGGACCGGGTCACCATGTGCATCAGCTCGCAGGCGGGGTGCGGCATGAACTGCCCCTTCTGCGCGACCGGGCAGGCGGGGCTGGACCGGAACCTGTCCACCGCGGAGATCGTGCACCAGATCGTGGACGGGATGCGGGCGCTCAGGGACGGGGAAGTGCCCGGCGGGCCCGCGCGGCTGTCCAACATCGTCTTCATGGGGATGGGAGAGCCGCTCGCCAACTACAAGCGGGTGGTGGGTGCCATCCGCGCGCTCACCGATCCCGCCCCGGACGGGCTCGGGCTGTCGCAGCGAGGGATCACGGTGTCGACGGTCGGGCTGGTGCCCGCCATCCACCGGTTCTCCGACGAGGGCTTCAAGTGCCGCCTCGCGATCTCGCTGCACGCCCCCGACGACGAGCTGCGCGACACCCTCGTCCCGGTGAACACGCGCTGGAAGGTGCGCGAGGTGCTGGACGCCGGGTTCGAGTACACGGAGAAGTCCGGACGCCGGCTGTCCATCGAGTACGCGCTGATCCGTGACATCAACGACCAGGCCTGGCGCGGCGACCGGCTCGGGCGGCTGCTCAAGGGCAAGCCCGTGCACGTCAATCTCATCCCGCTGAACCCGACGCCGGGGTCGAAGTGGACCGCCTCGCGGCCGGAGGACGAGAAGGCGTTCGTCGAGGCGATCGCGGCCCATGGTGTGCCGGTGACCATCCGGGACACCCGGGGACAGGAGATCGACGGGGCCTGTGGTCAGCTGGCGGCCACCGAGCGATAATCTGACCGCGTCATCATCGTCATCACATCTGCATATTCCGACAGGGGAGCGCCACAGCGCTGAGAGTGCGGCGGACAGGGCCGCAGACCCTCTGAACCTCGCCCAGGTCATTCTGGGTAGGAAGTTCGGTCATCACTCAAGCTGTTGCGCCCTGCCCGGGCCTCCCTCGCGGAGCCCGGGCAGGGCCGCGTCTCTTCCTGGCCAACCCCAGGAGGACATCCAGTGCACACCAAGACCTTCGTGGCCATGGCGGCCGGGCTCGGCCTCGTCGCCCTGTCCACGCTGACGGCGTGCGGCAGCACGGACGCCAAGGGCTCGACGGACGCCAAGGGCTCGACGGGCTCCAGGACCGTGACCCTGGTCAGCCACGACTCGTGGGCCGTGTCCAAGAACGTGCTCGAGGACTTCGAGAAGAAGTCCGGGTACAAGGTCCGCGTCCTCAAGGACGGCGACGCCGGGCAGGCCGTCAACAAGGCCATCCTGACCAAGGACAACCCGCAGGGCGACGTCTTCTTCGGCGTCGACAACACCCTGCTCTCCCGAGCCCTCGACAACGGCCTCTTCCAGCCGTACGAGGCGAAGGGCCTCGCCACCGTCGGCGCCGCCTACCAGCTCGACAAGGACAAGCACCGCGTCACGCCGATCGACTACGGCGACATCTGCGTCAACTACGACAAGGCGTACTTCAGCCAGCACAAGCTGACCCCGCCGCAGTCCTACGCCGACCTCGCCAAGCCCGCGTACAAGAACCTCCTCGTCACCGAGAACGCCGCCACCTCCTCGCCCGGTCTCGGCTTCCTGCTCGGCAGCGCCGCGCAGTTCGGCGACAACAGCTGGCAGGGCTACTGGAAGAAGCTGAAGGCCAACGGCGTCAAGGTCGTCGACGGCTGGGAGCAGGCCTACTACCAGGACTTCTCCGGCTCCTCCGAGGGGAAGAAGGCGGGTGGCGACCGGCCGCTCGTGGTGTCGTACGCCTCCTCCCCGCCCGCCGAGGTGATCTACGCGAAGAAGCGGCCCAGCACCGCCCCGACCGGGGTGTCGAGCGGCACCTGCTTCCGGCAGATCGAGTTCGCCGGGCTGCTGAGCAACGCGCAGAACACCAAGGGCGGCAAGGCGTTCATCGACTTCCTTCTCTCCAAGGAGTTCCAGCAGGACATGCCGCTCAACATGTTCGTCTACCCGGTCGTGCGGGGCGCAGCCGTGCCCGCCGACTTCACCAAGTACGGGCCGGCCGCCGCGCACCCCGCGACCATGGCGCCCGAGAAGATCGCCGCCAACCGTGACCAGTGGGTCAAGTCGTGGACGTCGCTCGTACTGAAGTAGCGAAGATCCGCAGGCGCGGGAGCGCGGCGCGGCTGGGGTTGATGGCCCTGCCCGTCGCGTTCTTCGCCGTGTTCTTCGCCTGGCCCGTCGCCGCGATCGTGGCGCGCGGCCTGAAGGTGGACGGCGTCTGGCAGTTCGGGCGGATGGCGGACGTCGTCACGCAGCCGGACATCCGGCACGTGCTGTGGTTCACCACCTGGCAGGCGCTCGCCTCCACCGCGCTCACCCTGCTCGCCGCGCTGCCCGCCGCCCATGTCTTCGCCCGCCTGGACTTCCCGGGCAAGCAGGTGCTGCGGGCCGTCGTCACGGTGCCGTTCGTGCTGCCGACCGTCGTGGTCGGCAGCGCCTTCCTGGCGCTGGTCGGGCGGGGCGGGCTGCTGGACGGGCTGTGGGGCGTACGGCTGGACACCACGGTGTGGGCGATCCTGCTGGCGCACGTCTTCTTCAACTACGCGGTGGTCGTACGGACCGTCGGCGGCCTCTGGGCCCAGCTCGACCCGCAGCAGGAGCAGGCCGCCCGGGTGCTGGGCTGCTCCCCGCTCGCCGCCTGGCGGAAGGTCACCCTGCCCGCGCTCGGGCCGGCCGTGGCCGCCGCCGCGCTGATGGTGTTCCTGTTCACGTTCACCTCCTTCGGCGTGGTCCAGATCCTCGGCGGACCCACTTTCTCCACCGTCGAGGTGGAGATCTACCGGCAGACCTCCGAGGTCTTCGACCTGTCCACGGCCGCCGTCCTCACCCTCGTCCAGTTCGCCGCCGTGGGCGCGATTCTCGCCGTGCACACCTGGACCGTACGGCGGCGGGAGAGCGCCCTGCGGCTCGTCGACCCGGCGGCGACCGCCCGCCGGCCGCGCGGCGGCGGGCAGTGGGCGCTGCTCGCCGGGGTGCTCCTCACCATCGTCCTGCTGCTGGTCCTGCCGCTCGGCGTGCTCGTGCGGCGCTCCCTCGACGCACCCGGTCTGGGCTATTACCGGGCGCTCACGCACACCGACGGCGGCACCTTCCTGGTGGCGCCGGTGCACGCCGTGTGGACCTCGCTGGAGTACGCCGTCGCCGCCACCGCGATCGCTGTGCTGATCGGAGGTCTCGCCGCCGCCGCGCTGGCCCGCCGGGATGCGGGACGGCTGGTGCGGGGCTTCGACGCGCTGCTGATGCTGCCGCTCGGCGTCTCGGCCGTCACCGTCGGCTTCGGCTTCCTGATCTCCCTGGACAGGCCGCCGCTGGACCTGCGCCAGTCCTGGATCCTCGTCCCGCTCGCCCAGGCCCTGGTGGGCGCCCCCTTCGTCGTACGGACCATGCTGCCCGTGCTGCGCGCCGTGGACGGACGGCTCCGCGAGGCGGCGGCCGTGCTCGGCGCCTCGCCCTGGCGGGTGTGGCGCGAGGTCGATCTGCCGCTGGTGCGCCGGGCGCTGCTCATCGCCGCCGGGTTCGCGTTCGCGGTGTCGCTCGGGGAGTTCGGCGCCACCGTGTTCATCGCCCGCCCCGACAACCCGACGCTCCCGGTCGCCGTGGCCCGGCTGCTGAGCCGTCCCGGGGACCTCAACTACGGGCAGGCGATGGCCCTGTCCACGATTCTGATGGTGGTGTGCGCGGCGGCCCTGCTGGTCCTGGAGCGGCTCCGCACCGACCGGACGGGGGAGTTCTGATGCTGCTGAGCCTCGACGCCGCGACCGTGCGCCTCGGCGGCCGGCCCGTGCTCGACGGGGTCGGTCTCGATGTTGCCGAGCACGAGGTGGTGTGTGTCCTCGGGCCGAGCGGCAGCGGCAAGTCCACGCTGCTCAGGGCGGTGGCCGGGCTCCAGCCGCTGGCCTGTGGACGGGTGCTGCTCGACGGCCGGGACCAGGCGGGCGTGCCCGCGCACAAGCGGGGCGTCGGCCTGATGTTCCAGGATCACCAGCTGTTCCCGCAGCGTGACGTCGGCGGCAACGTGGCCTTCGGCCTGCGCATGCACGGGGTGTCCCGGGGCGAACGGGACGCGCAGGTCGCGCAGTTGCTGGAGCTGGTGGGGCTGCCGGGGGCCGCGCGGCGGGCCGTGGCCGGGCTGTCCGGCGGTGAGCAGCAGCGCGTGGCCCTCGCCCGGGCGCTCGCGCCCCGGCCCCGGCTGCTGATGCTGGACGAGCCGCTGGGCCAGCTCGACCGCTCGCTGCGGGAGCGGCTCGTGGTGGAACTCCGGGAGCTGTTCGGCCGGTTGGGTACGACCGTACTCGCCGTGACCCACGACCAGGGCGAGGCGTTCGCGCTGGCCGACCGGGTGGTGGTGATGCGGGACGGGCGGATCGCCCAGTCCGGGACGCCGCTGGAGGTCTGGCAGCGGCCGGCGGACGAGTTCGTGGCCCGCTTCCTCGGCTTCGACAACGTGGTGCCGGCGAGCGTCGGCGACACGGCCGCGGACACCCCCTGGGGCAAGCTCCCGGTGCCCGACGGCTCCCCGCGCGGCAGCCGGCCGCTGCTGGTGCGGCCCGCCGGGGTACGGCTCGTGGCGGCCGACGAGGGCCTGCCGTGCACGGTGACCGCCCGGACCTTCCGGGGTACTCATGTGGCCGTGCACCTCAGGCCCCGCGACGGTGGCCCGCGCCTGGAGGCGGCCTGTGCGCTCCGCGAGGCGCCGGAGGCCGGGGACGAGGTGGGGGCCGTGTTCGACGCGGCCGAGATCGTCGTGCTCGGCTGAGCCATCGAGCCGGCGGCGGCCCGGCTTCGGTGGAACACGGCCGCGGCCCGCCCCCCGGGGATACGGGGACGAGCCGCGGTGTGTACGAGCGGTGTACGAAGCGAGGCGTCAGCGACCGCTGTTGGCCCCACGACGGCGCATGCCGAAGAAGACCGCGCCACCGCCGACGACCACGAGGGCGCCGGCGACACCGGCGATCAGGCCGGTGTTGGAGTTCGCACCGGTCTCGGCGAGGTTCGAGTCACCGGTCGCCGGGGAGGGCGCGTTGCTCGGCTTGCCGGCCGGGGCGGAGCTGGACTCGGAGGCCGACGGGGTCGGGCTCGCGGACTCGGCCGGGGTGGACTTCGACGGCGACGGCGAGGCCGACGGCGACGGGGAGGAGGACTCCTCCTTCTTGCAGGCCGTGGCCGGGGTCTGCAGGTCGGGCTTGATGTCCTGGTCGACGTTGAACCGGTCGGTCTTCACGTGGACGCGGTAGGTCGTGCTGGCCTTCCAGTCCACGTCGATCGAGACCGGGGTGCCTTCCTTGGAACCCTTGACCTCTCCCTGGCCGACCTGCGTCTCGCCGGCGTCGGTCTTCTCGAAGACGGTGATGGTGGCGTTGGTGCCGGAGGCGTCGGTGTCGGTGACCGTGATCTGGCCCTTGTCACCGACGCAGCCGGGCTCCGCCTTGAAGTCACGGATGTTGCACGCAAAGGCGGTGCTGGACAGGCCCAGCGCCAGAGCTGCGGAAGCCGAGGCGACACCCAGGATGCGCACGGAACGTCGTGCGTTGCGGCGAGTTATGGACACGTTTGTCCTTTTCAGAGTGCATAACTGCGGGGGGTTGAGAGGGAGTTGGGACACCTTGCGAGGTGAAGTCCCAGCACCCCCACGAGGCTCACAGGTTTATAAGCGCTCCATAAGGAGTGTCAACGCATATGCCCCTCACCGCCCTTGGCTTTGCCTGCCCTTTAACTGCAGAGACGTTTCAACGCCTCCGCAGCCTGCTCGATCCGGTCAACCAGGGCGATACGGGACTCCATTCGCCGGCCCCGAGCCAGCGACCGCAGCAAGTCCCAGGCCGGCAGCTCGCGCGTCCAGTGCCGCTCGTCCACCAGGACCATCGGCGTGGAATCGCCCCGCGACTCGTAGTAGTTGGGCGTCGCGTTGTCGAATATCTCCTGTACGGTGCCGGCGGCGCCGGGCAGGAACACCACGCCCGCGTTCGAGCGGGCCAGCAGGCCGTCCTCGCGCAGGGCGTTGGCGAAGTACTTGGCGATGTGCGCGGCGAAGGCGTTCGGCGGCTCGTGGCCGTAGAACCAGGTCGGGATGCCCACCGACTCCCCGCCGCCGGGCCACCGTTCGCGCACCTCGAAGGCGGCCCGCGCCCACTCGGTCACGGACGGCCTGAACGAGGGGGTCTTCGCCAGGAGTCGAAGGGCCTCCTCGAGCATGGTGTCCTCGAAGGGGGCGGCGTACGCACCGAGGTTCGCGGCCTCCATCGCACCCGGTCCGCCGCCGGTCGCGACCGTGAACCCGGCACGCGCCAGCTCGCGCCCGAGGCGGGCCGCACCGGCGTACGCGTCGCTGCCGCGGGCCATCGCGTGGCCGCCCATCACGCCCACCACCCGGTCGCCGGCGAGGAGTTCGTCCAGGGCGTCGGAGACGGCCTCGTCGTGGATCGCGCGCAGCATCGAGGCGAAGACGTCACCGTCGGCCCTGGTGTGCTGGAACCAGCCGTAGGCGCGCGCGTCGGGTGTCGCCTCGTAGCCCTCGCCGAGCGAGGCGTACAACTCGTCGGGCGTGTAGACGAACCCGCGGTACGGGTCGAACGGGAGCCCCGGGACGGGCGGGAACACCAGGGCGCCGGACGAGCGGACATGGGCCGCGGCCTCGGGTTCCATGGGGCAGCCGAGGAACACGGCGCCGGAGGCGTCCAGTTCGAGCAACGCGCTGCTGCGGGCCGTCAGGTCGACGGCCTGTACGCGGAACCGGGCGAGCGTGCCGTGCGCGGCGACCACCTCGTCGAACTCGGCGAGGGACTCGATCTCACGGTCGTGGGAGGCCCGGTGCGGCTGGGCGGGTGTCGGATGCACCCGCCCATGCTAGGCACGGATGTTCGCCCCGGGTGGGGTCAGCCCTGAACCGCCGCCGGGTCCATCCACATGACCTCCCAGGTGTGGCCGTCGAGGTCGTCGAAGGCGCGGCCGTACATGACGCCGTGGTCCTGGGTCTCGCCGCTCGCGCTGCCGCCGGCCGCGATCGCCTTCTCCACCAGCTCGTCCACCTTCTCGCGGCTCTCGGCGCTCAGACAGATCAGCACCTCGCTGGTCGTGCGCGAGTCGGCGATCTCCTTCTTGGTGAAGTTGGCGTAGTGCTGCTTGCTCAGCAGCATCGCGACGATGGTGTCGCTGATCACGACGCAGGCGCAGTCGTCGGAGCTGAACCGGGGATTGAGCGTGTAGCCGAGTTCGGTGAAGAACTTCTTCGACGCCTCGACGTCGTCGGTGGCCAGGTTCACGAAAACCATCTGCTGGTACATGTCTCTCCCTCGGTCGGTGCGCTTGCTGCCGTTCGCTGGGGTAGACGGCGGACCGCCGGAGAACTCATCGGCGCCCGGCGGATTTTTTTCACGCACGTTCAGCGGACCGACGGCAGCGCCGACAGATGGGCGATCAGCAGGGTGAGCGGGCCGAACAGGGCCAGCAGGGCGGCCGCGCGGAGGACGGCGGCACCGCGCAGCATTCCGGCGCGGGCGCCGAGCCGCAGCAGGGCGGCGGTGGTCTCGGCCCGGCACTGGCGGGCCTCCACGGCGGCGGTGAGCAGGGTGGCCACCGTGCAGCCGGCGACGACGAGCGCGGCGAGGGTGGTCAGCGGGCCGAAGGAGGGCGCGGGGCCGCCGTACAGGGCGGTCATGGCGTACGCGGCGGAGGCGACCGCGCAGACGACGCCGAGCGGCCGGCCGATCCGGGTGGCCTCCGCCATCAGCCCCCGCCCGGCCAGCAGCCTGAGGGCGCCCGGGCGGGTGCACTGCAGCAGCCGCCCGCACAGGTGGGCGAGGCCGGGCGAGGCGAGGACCAGCCCGGCGGCGGTGAGCACCCACCCGGCCGGCACGGCAACGGCCTGCACGGGCAGCTCGGCGAGGGCGGGAGCGGCCCCGGGACGACCGGCATGGGACTGCACGGCGAGCCCCCCGGCCAGCAGGGCCACCCCCCAGGGCAGCCCCACGGGCGTCTCACGGGCCTCCGACGGGCTGGGCAGGACCTCATCCCACTCGGCGCCCGTGCCCGGGGCCGGGAGGTCGCCGGTGCCGCCGGCCTCGGCGCCCGGGGCCAGGGGCATCTCTTCGGGCACGGACGACCGTGCGGTACGGCGCTGGGCGGAGTCCAGGAGCGGCGACGCGTCGGTGTCCGCGGCCGTGCCCGGGGGCGGGAGGCCGGGGGCCTGGCGGTTCGGACGGGCGTCGCCGTCGCCCGGGGCCCGGTCGGTGTGCGCCGTGTCGGTGGTACCCCCGGTCGTACGGTTCCTCCGGTCGCCGCTCCCGCGTCGCGCCCCGAACCTGCCGTACGTGCCGAACGTCTCGCGGGCCGCCGTGTGGCCGTACGCGCCGAAGCGGCCGTAGCCGCGCGGGCCCTGGGGAGTGGGGCGGGGGTCCCGGGGGCGGAGGGTGAGGGCCACCGCGGCCGAGGTGAGGACCGGGACCAGGGCCAGCAGGGTGAGCGCACCGGGAAGGGGCAGGGGCCGGCCGGGGGCCAGGAACGAGGCGCCCGCGCGGTCGAAGGGCAGCCCCGTGAGGTCGCCGCGCAGGTGGAGGAAGACCAGCAGCGCCAGCAGCGAGCCCAGCGTCGAGGACAGGGCGGTGGTCAGCGCGCAGGCGGCCATCAGGCGGGCCGGGCCCAGGCCGACGGCGGACAGCCCGGGGCGGGGCCGGGTGCCGGGGTCGGTGCGGGCCACGGCGAGCGCGAAGTACACCGTGGCGGCGAGCGGCAGCACGCACCAGGCCAGGCGCAGCACCGCTCCGTCCGGCCTCCCGGGATGGTCCAGCGCGTGGCCGAGGGAGGCGAGGAGGAGGAAACCGGTGCCCGCCGAGGCCGCGGCCACCAGCAGGCGGCGCAGCTGGACGGCGGGCCGGGCCGCGCGGGTCAGACGGAGAGCGAGCACGCGGCCCGGCCCTCCGTCTCCGGTGCCTCCGGCAGATGCACGGTCCGCACGCACCGCCCGTCCAGCAGGGACACCGTACGGTCGGCGAGCGCCGCGGTCTCCGCGTCGTGCGTGGCCAGGACGACGGTGATGCCGTGCGAGCGGGCCGCCGTGGTGAGCGTGCGCAGGACGTGCGCGCGGTCGGCGCGGTGCAGCGGCGCCGTCGGCTCGTCCGCGAAGAGCACCGTCGGCGCGGGGGCGAGCGCCCGGGCGATCGCGACCCGCTGCCGCTCGGCCTGGCGCAACTGGTGCGGGCGCTTGCGGGCGAGGTCGCCGACGTCCAGCCGCTCCAGCCACTCCACGGCGGCCACCTTGGCCCGCCGCCGGCCGGTGCCGCGCAGCATCAGCGGCAGCGCGGCGTTCTCCCAGACGTTCAGCTCCGGCACGAGCGCGGGGGCCGGGTCGATCCAGCCGAACCGGTCCCGCCGCAGCCGCTCCCGGGCCATCGGACCCAGGGTGTGCACGGGCGCGCTGTTGAACCAGATCTCGCCCTCCTGCGCCCGCACCAGACCGGACAGGCACCGCAGCAGGGTGGTCTTGCCGCTGCCGCGCGGGCCGGTGACGGCGAGGATCTCACCCACCCGCACGCCGAGCGAGACCCCGGCCAGCCCGGGGGAGCCGTCCTGGTGTCTGAAGTGCAGGGAGCGTGCCCAGAGCACGTCGTTGTCCGGCGGGGCCTCCATGGGCGTACACCTCGTTCTGATCCGTGTTTCCCGGTGCCTGATCCCTCTTCCGGGGGAACGAAGGCTGGGCCGATCGGTCACTGGCACGCTAGGCAGGCGTCCCGCCGGAGTCCGGACAGCACACGGCCCCGGGCCGCCGTTCTCACTCGAACGGAGGGCACCGGGGCCGGTGTTGATCAGCTGATCAGATGTACGTGGCTCAGAGCTTCGTCCACGCCTCGGTCAGCGTCGCGCGCAGGATCTGCTCGATCTCGTCGAACGTCTCCTGGTTGGAGATCAGCGGCGGGGCGAGCTGGACGACCGGGTCGCCGCGGTCGTCGGCACGGCAGTACAGGCCGTTGTCGTACAGCGCCTTGGAGAGGAAGCCGTACAGGACGCGCTCGGTCTCGTCGTCGTTGAAGGACTCCTTGGTGTTCTTGTCCTTGACCAGCTCGATGCCGTAGAAGAAGCCGTTGCCGCGCACGTCGCCGACGATCGGCAGGTCGTGCAGCTTCTGCAGGGTCGACAGGAACGCGCCCTCGTTGTCGAGGACGTGCTGGTTGAGGCCCTCGCGCTCGAACAGGTCGAGGTTGGCGAGACCCACGGCCGCCGACACCGGGTGACCGCCGAAGGTGTAGCCGTGCAGGAAGGTGTTGTCACCCTTGTAGAACGGCTCGGCGAGCCTGTCGGAGATGATGCACGCGCCGATCGGGGAGTAGCCCGAGGTCATGCCCTTGGCGCAGGTGATCATGTCCGGGACGTAGCCGAACTTGTCGCAGGCGAACATGGTGCCGAGGCGGCCGAAGGCGCAGATCACCTCGTCGGAGACGAGCAGCACGTCGTACTGGTCGCAGATCTCGCGGACCCGCTGGAAGTAGCCGGGAGGCGGCGGGAAGCAGCCGCCGGCGTTCTGCACCGGCTCCAGGAAGACGGCGGCGACGGTGTCCGGTCCCTCGAAGAGGATCTGCTGCTCGATCTGGTCGGCGGCCCAGCGGCCGAAGGCCTCGGGGTCGTCGCCGAAGATCGGCGCGCGGTAGATGTTGGTGTTGGGCACCTTGTGCGCGCCGGGCACGAGGGGCTCGAAGGGAGCCTTCAGGCCCGGCAGGCCCGTGATGGACAGGGCGCCCTGCGGGGTGCCGTGGTAGGCGACCGCGCGGGAGATGACCTTGTGCTTGGTGGGCTTGCCGACCAGCTTGAAGTACTGCTTGGCGAGCTTCCAGGCGGTCTCGACGGCCTCGCCGCCGCCGGTGGTGAAGAAGACCTTGTTCAGGTCGCCCGGCGCGTAGTCGGCCAGGCGCTCGGCCAGCTCCACGGCCTTGGGGTGGGCGTACGACCACACCGGGAAGAACGCCAGCTCCTGGGCCTGCTTGAACGCGGTCTCGGCCAGCTCGGTGCGGCCGTGTCCGGCCTGGACCACGAACAGACCCGCGAGACCGTCGAGGTAGCGCTTGCCCTTGTCGTCGTAGATGTAGGTGCCCTCGCCCCGGACGATGGTCGGGACGGGGGAGTTCTCGTACGAGGACATGCGGGTGAAGTGCATCCACAAGTGGTCGTACGCGGTGCGGCTGAGGTCCTTCTGGCTCACGGTTATCGGGTTCCCCACATGTAGGTCTGCTTCTTCAGCTTCAGGTAGACGAAGCTCTCGGTGGAGCGCACCCCGGGCAGGGCGCGGATGCGTTTGTTGATGACGTCCAGCAGGTGGTCGTCGTCCTCGCAGACGATCTCGGCGAGGATGTCGAACGAGCCCGCGGTCATCACCACGTACTCGACTTCCGACATGTCGGTCAGCGCGTCCGCGATCGACTCGACATCGCCCTCGACGTTGATGCCGACCATCGCCTGCCGGCGGAAGCCCACGGTAAGCGGGTCCGTGACGGCGACGATCTGCATGACGCCCTGGTCCAGCAGCTTCTGCACGCGCTGGCGCACGGCCGCCTCGGACAGGCCCACGGCCTTGCCGATCGCGGCGTACGGCCGGCGGCCGTCCTCCTGGAGCTGCTGGATGATGGCGAGGGAGACGGCATCCAGCTGGGGAGTGCCGTTCCTGGACTCGCGGGAGGAGTCCCTCTGGTCTGCGCTTCGACTGGCCACGACCTCACTGTGCACGACGTCTCGACAGTTTCGCAAGGCCGTATCGATGAATTTCGTTGTCTACGGGTTCCAGTCTTGCGGATTTCGCAGAACTGGTGCGGACGGGGGTGTTGAAAACGTGGGAACGCCGATTAGGGTGGGGTGTCTCAGCTTCTGGACAGCCGCACCCGGCTGCCCGGGCTGGACAGCTCGAACCCTCGAACCAGATCAGGAGGCCGGCAGTGAGCACCGAGCTGCGTCGTCTGCGCAACTACATCGACGGTGAGTTCCGGGACGCCGCCGACGGACGGACCACCGAGGTGGTCAACCCCGCGACGGGCGAGGCGTACGCCACCGCTCCGCTGTCCGGACAGGCGGACGTGGACGCCGCCATGGCGGCCGCCGCCGCCGCGTTCCCGGCCTGGCGCGACACGACCCCGGCGGAGCGCCAGAAGGCCCTGCTGAAGATCGCCGACGCGTTCGAGGAGCGCGCCGAGGAACTGATCGCGGCCGAGGTGGAGAACACGGGCAAGCCGACCGGGCTGACCCGCTCCGAGGAGATCCCGCCGATGGTCGACCAGATCCGCTTCTTCGCGGGCGCGGCCCGGCTGCTCGAGGGCCGCTCGGCCGGTGAGTACATGGACGGGATGACCTCCATCATCCGCCGCGAGCCGGTCGGCGTCTGCGCGCAGGTCGCCCCGTGGAACTACCCGATGATGATGGCCGTGTGGAAGTTCGCCCCGGCGATCGCGGCGGGCAACACGGTCGTCCTGAAGCCGTCGGACACCACCCCCGCCTCCACCGTCCTGATCGCCGACATCCTCGGCTCGATCCTCCCCAAGGGCGTCTTCAACGTCATCTGCGGCGACCGCGACACCGGCCGCATGATGGTCGAGCACCCGACCCCGGCGATGGCCTCCATCACCGGTTCCGTCCGCGCGGGCATGTCCGTCGCCGAGTCCGCCTCCAAGGACGTCAAGCGGGTCCACCTGGAGCTGGGCGGCAAGGCCCCCGTCGTGGTCTTCGAGGACACCGACATCGCCAAGGCCGTCGAGGACATCTCCGTGGCGGGCTTCTTCAACGCCGGCCAGGACTGCACCGCCGCGACCCGCGTCCTGGTCCAGGAGTCCATCCACGACGAGTTCGTCGCCGCGCTGGCCAAGGCCGCGTCCGAGACGAAGACCGGGCAGCCGGACGACGAGGACGTGCTCTTCGGCCCGCTGAACAACCCCAACCAGCTCAAGCAGGTCTCCGGCTTCATCGAGCGCCTGCCCGCCCACGCCAAGGTCGAGGCGGGCGGCAGCCAGGTCGGCGACAAGGGGTACTTCTACGCCCCGACCGTCGTCTCAGGCCTGAAGCAGGACGACGAGATCATCCAGAACGAGGTCTTCGGCCCGGTCATCACCGTCCAGTCCTTCACGGACGAGGACCAGGCCGTCGAGTGGGCCAACGGCGTCGAGTACGCGCTGGCCTCCTCGGTGTGGACCAAGGACCACGGCCGCGCGATGCGCATGTCCAAGAAGCTCGACTTCGGCTGCGTGTGGATCAACACCCACATTCCGCTGGTCGCCGAGATGCCGCACGGCGGCTTCAAGAAGTCCGGCTACGGCAAGGACCTGTCGGCGTACGGGTTCGAGGACTACACGCGCATCAAGCACGTGATGACCTCTCTGGACTGAGGCGCCGTCAACGCCCCGTGCGCGCCGTGCGTTCGGGGCGTCGACAACGTGTCCGTTCGGCGCGGGTCCGGTCGACGCAGCGTCGATTGTCCGGGGGCCGGGGGCCGGGGCATGCTGCCGGGGTGGCTCACACTCCTTCGCGCGCGCCCTCGTCGTCCCGCCGGTCCCTCCTGCGCGCGGCCGGGGGCACCGCCGCGCTCGGCGTTCTGTCCGGGTGCGGGGTGCCCGCGGCCTACGTCGAGCCCGGCGACCGGGCCGTGGCCGACGAGTCCGCCGCCGACCGCAGGCTCAGCTGGGCGAACTGGCCGCTGTACATCGACACGGACGACGACGACCCGAACCGGCGGCCCACGCTGGCGGCGTTCGAGAAGCGCACCGGGATCTCCGTCGACTACGTCGAGGAGATCAACGACAACGACGAGTTCTTCGGCAAGATCAGCCCGGCGCTGATGAACCACCGGTCGACCGGCCGGGATCTGATCGTCATCAGCGACTGGATGTGCGCGCGGTTCGTACGCCTCGGCTGGGTGCAGCGCATGGACCGCGCCCGCCAGCCCCAGGTGGCCGAGCACCTGGACCCCCTCCTGCGCTCACCCGCCTTCGACCCCGGCCGCAGGTTCACGGTGCCGTGGCAGTCGGGGATCACCGGCATCGCGTACAACCGCCGGAAGCTGGGCCGGGAGATACGGCACGTCAAGGACCTCTGGGCACGTGACCTGAGGGGCCGGGTGACCCTTCTCTCCGGCCTGGACGAGGCCTTCGCGCTGCTGATGCAGGGTAACGGCGTGGACATCACCCGGTGGACGGCCGACGACTTCCACACCGTCTGCGACCAGGTGGCGCGGGAGGTCCGCAGCGGCCAGATCCGCCGCTTCACCGGCAACGACTACACCAAGGACCTGGTCAGCGGCGACGTCCTGGCCTGCCAGGCGTACTCCGGCGACGTGATCCAGCTCCAGGCCGACAACCCCGACATCCGCTTCGTCGTCCCCGAGGAGGGCGCCGAGCTGTGGTCGGACTCCCTCATGATCCCCGACAGGGCCCGCCACAAGGGCAACGCGGAGCGGCTGATCGACTACTACTACGACCCCGAGGTCGCCGCCCGGCTCGCCGCCTGGGTCAACTACGTCTGCCCTGTCCCGGCGGCCCGGGAGGTCCTGGCCGCCTCGAAGGACAAGGACACCGCGTCCCTCGCGGACAACCCGCTGATCTTCCCGGACGCCGGAATGCGGCAACGCCTCGCCATCGCCCGGGACATCACATCCACGGAGCGGGTGGAGTTCGCCAAGCGGTGGAACGCGATCGTGGGGCTCTGACCACCCGGGGTGTGAAACCGGGTCGAGATTGTTCTCGTGCCCCTTTCGATCGACCGGGAGATCATCCCACCGGGTCGGTCGAGGTGACGGGGTGCGTCGGTGCGGTGATCTCCCTTTTGAGGATCTTGCCGCTGGGGCCGGTCGGCAGCGTGTCCACGAGCCACACCTGGCGCGGGTACTTGTACGCCGCCACGCGCTCCTTGACGAACTGCTGCAGCTCGGCGGGCGTCGCCCGGGCCTTGGGGCGCAGCACCACGGCGGCAGCGATCTCCTCGCCCAGATGCGCGTCGGCCACGCCCACCACCGCGGCCAGCGCGACGGCCGGGTGTTCGTGGAGCACCTCCTCGATCTCGCGCGGGTAGACGTTGTAACCGCCGCGGATGATCATGTCCTTCTTGCGGTCGACGATGTAGAGGTAGCCGTCGTCGTCCTGGCGCGCGAGGTCTCCGCTGCGCAGCCAGCCGTCCGGGATGGTGGCCGCCGTCTCCTCCGGGCGGTTCCAGTAACCCTTCATCACGTTCGGTCCGCGGACGGCCAGTTCGCCGATCTCGCCGGGTGCCACGTCCCGGCCCTTGTCGTCGAGGAGCCGCACCTCCACGTCCTTGATCGGGGTGCCGATGGATCCCGCTTTGCGCGGCCGGTCGGGGTGGTTGAAGGTGACCACCGGGCTGGTCTCGGACATGCCGAAGCCCTCCAGCACCACGCAGCCGAAGCGGTGCTCGAAGTCGCGCAGGATCTCCACCGGCAGCGAGGCTCCGCCGGAGACGCACATCCGCAGCGTGGACACGTCGGCCTGGGACGGGTGCTGGAGCAGCGCCGCGTACATGGTCGGTACCCCCTCGAAGATCGTCGCGCGGTCGCGCGCGATGGCGTCCAGGACGGTCTGCGGGTCGAAGCGGGGGATCAGGATGAGCGAGGCACCGGCGCGGACGGTCACGCTCATCGTGCAGATCTGGCCGAAGATGTGGAACAGCGGCAGACAGCCCACCACCACGTCCTCCGCCGTCATCTGCTGGACATGAACCGCGTTGACCTCGGTGTTGTGCCGCAGCCCGGCGTGGGTGAGCGTGGCACCCTTGGGGCGGCCGGTGGTGCCGGAGGTGTACAGCAGTACGGCCACGTCCTCGCCGTCCGGCTCGCTCACCTCGGGCAGCGGGTCGTGACCGGTCAGCAGGTCCGCGAAGGCGGCCGGCTCGACGGCCAGGTGCCGCACTCCGGCGGCAGCCGCGCCCTGCGCGCCCTCGCCCGGCGCCTGGTGCCACTCGAAGAGCAGCACCGCGCCGGAGTCACGCAGGTGGTACTCGGTCTCCCGGGTCTTGAGCAGCGGGTTCATCGGTACGACGACTGCTCCCGCGCGCAGCACCCCGTAGTACAGGACGACGAATTCGGGGACGTTCGGCAGCATCAGGGCGATGCGGTCTCCCGGTCGTACGCCCTCGGCCCGCAGCAGCGCGGCGGCTCGGGCGCTGCGCTCGTCCAGCTCCGCGTAGCTGGTGACCTGGTCCCCCAGCCGCAGCGCGGGACGTTGCGGCTGCCGCTGTGCCGTCTCCACCAGGAACTGAGCCAGATTGGCCATGACCGCCTCCACGAACTCGCCGTCGAAATCCGCCGTTCACGTTGACGACATCGTGCAGAGGTCCGTGGCGACGACCTATGTGTGGCAGGACAGCGTCTGCCCACCCGGATTGTTCCCAGAAACAAAAAGCGGGCGTTACGCTGCGGGAATGAACCTCTCAGGGGTGATCGCGGCGCTTCATGCGAGGCTTCCGGAACTGGGCGAGCGGATGGCGCAGCGCATCCGCTCGGACGTCGATGCCTATCAGGACGAGTCGCTGATCCCCTACGACTCGCTGCGCCGCTCGTGCACCGCCAACGCGGACCTGCTTCTGCGACAGCTCGGCCGCGCGGAAGCCCAGGACCCGAGCCCGGCCCGGGAGACCGGCCGCGTCCGCGCCGAGCAGGGCGTCCCGCTGGCGGACACCCTGCACGCGTACCGGATCGGCTTCGAGCTCCTGTGGACGGAAATCCTCGGCGAGGCGCGCACCCATCCGGAGGTCACCGACGCCCAACTGGTCTCCCAGTCCGCGCAGATCTGGGCCCTGTTCGGCAGGTACGCGGAGGCGGTCGCGGCGGCCTACCGGGAGACGACGGCCGAGCTGACCTCGCGGCGTCAGGCGCGCCGCTCGGCACTGGTGGAGGCGCTGTTCACCGGCGCCATCGCCGACCGCACGCTGTGGGAGGCCGCCCGCGAGCTGGGCCTGCCCGACCGCGGCCCCTACATCGTCGCCGCCGCGGCGACCGGCGCTCCCGGAGAGGAGCCGCTGGCCGGGTCGGAAGCGGCGCTGCGTCAGGCCCAGGTCCACTTCGCCTGGCGGCTGCTGCCCGACCAGCAGATCGGCCTGGCCGCCGTGCCCACGGAGATCGCGGAGAGCACCTGCCTGCGCATCCTGCGCCGGGCGGGCGCCCGCGTGGGCATCAGCCCGTGCTTCCACTCGCTGCGGGACACCCCCCAGGCTCTGCGCTTCGCCCGTCTTGCTCTGGCCGGCCTCCCGGGCACCGGCCCCGGCGTCGCGCGGTTCGACGACGACCCGCTGGCCATGGTCGTCGCCGCGGCCCCGGCCGAGGCGGCGCACCTGGTGGAGGTGGTCCTCCAGCCCCTGCTCGATCTCCCCGCCGCGGAACGTGCCCGCCTCGTGGAGACCCTGGAGCACTGGTACGCCGCCGCAGGCTCCGCCACCGACGCGGCGCGCAGCCTGTTCGTCCACCCCAACACCGTCCGCTACCGGCTGCGGCGCGTCGAGGAGCTCACGGCCCGCTCGCTGTCCGATCCACGGGCGGCGGCCGACGTCCGCGTCGCGCTCCTGGCGGTACGCCGGGCGAGCGTCCTCCAGTGACGCCGTCGACTCGACTGCGTACTGCTCCGCCCACGGCGTGACGCGACGCTGCCGGATCGCGTGCCGAAGCACGCGCGTGCGCGGGTCACTTGAGGCCGCTGAGCATGACCCCGCGGATGTAGTACTTCTGCAGCAGCAGGAAGAGGAGCAGCACCGGCAGGGTGCTCAGGACGAGGCCGGCCATGACGATCGGCATCGTGCGGGCCGGGTCGACATGGTCCTGCAGCAACTGGATGCCGACGGGCAGGGTCATCACGTCCGGGTCGGCGGTGGACACGAGGAGCGCCCAGATGTACTCGTTCCAGGCGTCGACGAAGGTCAGCAGCCCCAGCGTCACCAGCACCGGCGTGGTCTGCGGCACCACGATCCGCCACCACAGGGCGAACTCACCGGCCCCGTCGATGCGCGCGGCCTCGAGGATTTCGTCCGGGATCGAGACCATGAACTGGCGCATCAGGAAGATCCCGAAGCCGTTGACGAGGAACGGCATGGCGAGCGCCACGATGCTCACGGTGAGTCCCGCGCCGCCGCGCCCGAACAGGTCGTTGCCGCCCGCCAGCGGCCAGTGCACCAGGATCAGAAAGCGCGGGACGAAGAAGAGGAACGGCGGGAACATCATCGTCGCCAGGACGAGACGGAAGACGAACTCCCGCCCGGGGAAGCGCAGTTTGGCGAGCGCGTACCCGGCGAGCGACGACGTGAGCAGCACCGATCCGGTGATGAGCGCGGTGGCGACGACGCTGTTGCGAAAGAGCACCGGCAGATCGAGCTGGTGGATCGCGGCGCGGTAGTTGGCCGGGTCGAACGCCTCGGGCAGGAACCGGTACGGCAGCCTGCCCGCCTCACCGGGGCCCTTGAAGGACGTCATCACCATGTCGAGGAACGGCACCACCGTCAGCACGGCGCCGGTCACGACCACCAGATACGACAGCCACGGGAAACGGCGGCGGTTCACGCGTCCTCCCCCCTGCGCCGGAACAGCCACAACTGCGCCAGCGTGACCGCGAGGACCACCAGGAACAGCACGAACGCGGCCGCGCTCGCCGTACCCCAGTCGCCGTAGCCGAAGGCCCGCCGGTACATCTCCAGCGCGGCCACGTCGGTCGCGTCCCCCGGGCCGCCCCTGGTCATCACGATGATCAGCCCGAACGACTGCAGCCCGGTGAGGAACTGGGTGACGCACACCAGCAGCAGGGACGGCCGCAGGAGCGGCAGAGTGATCCTCAGGAAGACGGTGATCGGCCCGGCGCCGTCCAGCGCGGCGGCCTCGTAGTAGGACTCGGGGATGGACTTCAGCCCGGCGGTCAGGACGAGGATCGCCGTACCGACCGAGGCCCAGGCCTGGACGACCACGACCGAGGGCAGTGCGGTGCCCGGATCCTGCAGGAACGCCACCGAGCCGAGCCCGAGGGCGTTCAGCACGCCGTTGACCAGGCCGCCCGGCTCGTACATGTACTTCCACACGTTGCCGACGGCGACGACGGTCGTCACGATCGGCAGGAAGTACAGGGTGCGCCACACCCCCTGGAACCGCAGATTCTCGATACAGGTCGCGACGACCACGGAGCCCGCGAGCGCGAGGGCCACGGTGCCCAGGGCGAACAGCAGCGTGTTGGTGAGGATCGGCGCCAGGAACGTGGACCCGTCGGCGAAGAGCCCGGTGAAGTTGTCCGGGCCGGCCGGGTCGATGTCGCCGAGCCTGAACCCGTCCCAGTGGGACAGCGACAGCAGCAGCGCGAAGCCGAGCGGCAGGATCAGGAAGAGGGCGAAGAACAGCAGCGTCGGGGCCAGGAAGAGATAGGCGACGACGGCCTGGCGGCGCCGGGTGCGGCGGTGGCCGTCGACGGCGGCCCCGGCGGTCCGCGGGTCGCGGGCCGGCCGCTCGGTCGCCTCCGGCGCCAGGGTGTTCACCACGAGCGCGCCACCTCCTGATCGACCTGACGGCGGGTGGTGCGCAGCGCCTCGGCGACCGACTGCTGACCGGTCCACAGCGCCTCGATGTTCTTGCGCAGCAGCGACTTCGCCGCTTGCGCACCGGGCCCGTTCGGCTCCGGTACGGCGTACGCCAGCGCGTCCAGGAACGGGCGCAGGCGCGGATCGCCGCCCCGGCCGAGAAGCGTCCGCATGTCGTCGGAGCGCCCGGTGAGGGAGCCGACCGACACCTGCAGCCGGCTCATCCGGCTGGCGCCCCGCACCTTCTCGGCGTTGAGCCAGCGCAGGAACTCCCAGGCCTCCCGCGGGTACCTGCTGGCCGTGTTGACGCCCAGCATGAACCCGGTGGCGAGCGTGCCGTGCCGGTGGCCCGCCTCGGGCACCGGCACGGGCGCGACGCCGACATCGCCGTACTCCTTGCCCATCAGTTCCTTCAGGCTGCCGGTCCACCACCCGGCGCCGATCACCATGGCCACCTGCCCGGACGGGAACGCCTGGTAGACGTTGACACCGGGGGCGCTCGCACCGCGGGTGACGAGCCGGTGCTCCAGGCCGAGCACGGCCCGGCCGGCCGACGAGTCGAGGGCGGTGCGCCTGCCGTCCGCCGACAGGAACGTTCCCCCGGCGGCGCTCAGCAGGGCGAGCGTCTGACCGACGGTGGTGGAGTCGTCGTACGTCGACAGCCCGAACCCCTGGACCAGTGTGTTGCCGTACCCGTCCCGCCTGCTGGTCCGGTAGGCGGTCTCCTCCAGCTCCCGCCAGGTGCGCGGCGGACGGCCGATGCCGACGGCTCGCAGCAGCCGTTTGTTGTAGTAGAGGGCGTACGTCTGCGCCTCGGTCGGATAGCCGTAGACCCGGCCGCCCACCGAGGCGGAGCCGACCGCGCCCGCGCTGTAGCTCCGCCGGATCTCCTCGGCGTGCTCGGACGGCGCGGGCCGCAGGACGCCGGCCCGGACGAGCTGGCCGTTCCACAGGCAGTACGGGTGGAGGATGTCCGCGCCCTGCCCCGCGGCCTGCCGGACCATGAACGTGGTCAGCAGATCCGTGAACTCGACGGCCGTCGTCCGCACCTTGACCCGCTCGTGCGTGGCGTTCCACTCGTCCACCGGCCCCTGCAGGGCCTCCTTGAGCGCCCCGCTCGCGTAGTGGGAGAGGAGCGTGAGGACGATCGGATCGCCGGGCCGTCCGGTACCCCGGTGCGGCGCGGCGCATCCGGAGGCGAGCAGCGCCGACGGGAGGGCGAGGGCGAAGCGGCGACGGCTCAGCCGGCCGGTACGGCATGACGATGTCACCGGGAGGCCTCCCGGCGCAGCACGCGGAACACCCGGGTCGTGGTGAAACCGGCCGAGCGGTACAGGTGCCCCGCCGGTGACCGCTCGCCGGTCCACAGGAACCACGCCGAGTGCGCCCCACGCGCCCGCATCCGCTCCAGGACCAGATGGAGCAGCACCTTGCCGAGCCCGGTCCCGCGCATCTCCTCCAGCACCCCGAACGGACCGAACCGCTCGTCCACCGACTCGTACGCACCGTGCATCGCCCAGCCGACCAGCCGGCCCGAGGGGTCCCGTACGACGACGATCCGGTCGAGCGGCGTACCGGCGGCCAGACACTCCCGGATGGCGCGGGCCCAATCCGGGCTGAAGTGGCCCCCGGCGAGCGCGACCAGTTCCACCAGGTCGTCGTCGCAGGGGGTGGCGAACAGGTAACCCCCTGCCGTCAGTTCCGCGAGGCGCCCCGCGACATCGTCCGGGAGGCGATGGCCGACCAGACCACGGTCCATCGCCGCCGCCTCGTACAGCGTCCGAAAGCCCAGCGATTCGAGGAGCTTCGCGGCCTCCGGGTACGTCGCGGCGTCCAGCCCCGGCAGGACGTAGTTCGGCGTGTACGACGAGAAGTCCACCCGGGTCCGGCCGTGGCCGTGCAGCCAGTCGAGGGCGTCGGTCAGCAGCCGGCGTCCGAGGCCGCGCCCGCGGGCGGCCGGGTCGACGAAGAAGAACGGGATCCAGCCCTGCTCCGGCTCCGGATCGGTGCCGTACAGCGGCGTCAGCCGGCGCACCGCGTAGGCGGCGCCGACGACACGGTCATCCTCTACGGCGATGCGAAGACCCTCCGGATCGAAGTTGGCGTCGAGCAGCACCAGGGAGCGGAACCGGTCCGGGGTGATGGGGTCGGCCGGCGCACTCCGGCGCCACACCTCCACCACCTTCGGCCCGTCACCCACGCGAAAGCCACGAACCCCGGCCCGGGATGTCGTCGTGCGGTCGGTCATCGACAGGGTCGTCCTTCCCGGTCTCAGGAGTAGAGCAGCACGTCGTCACCGGCCCACCGGCCGGGCGGCGCCGGCGGGTCGCACAGCGGCAGCGGGTCGTCGCCCGCGTCGACGGCGCGCCGCAGCCGGTCGGACCCCCACAGCAGGTCGATGAAGTGACGGCCGTGTTCGATGTCCTGCGCATCGTCGTCCCCGGTGCGCCAGGCGAAGTCGTCCGGGTGCAGCCGCCGCAGCGTGGCGAGCATCGCGACGGCGGTCCGCACGGGAGCGAACGCCTCGGCGTCGGTGACGTGGAGCTGGACCCCGCGCAACGGCTGCCCGGCGTACTTGTGGAAGGTCGGCACGTACCGCAGATCACGGAAGCGCACGCCGGGCAGCCCGAGTTCGGCGAGCGCGGGTGCGAACCGCCCGTCGAGGTACGGCGCCCCGACGATCTCGAAGGGCTGCGTGGTACCGCGGCCCTCCGAGAGATTCGTTCCCTCGAACAGGCAGGTGCCGGGGTAGACGGCGGCGGTGGCGGGCGTCGGCATGTTGGGCGAGGGCGCGACCCAGGGCAGCCCGGTGGCCTCCGCCCTCATGGCACGTTCCCAGCCGACCAGGTCGAGGACGGTCAACTCGACGGGACGGCCCGCCAGTTCGGGCACGGTGGAGGTGTTGAAGAGCCGGGCGAGTTCACCGCAGGTGAGGCCGTGCCGGACGGGTACGGGCGCCCGTCCGACGAAGCCCGCCCAGGCCGGGTCCAGCAGCGGCCCCTCGCTGACGAGCCCGCCCAGGGGATTGGGCCGGTCGGCGACCACGAACCGCACACCGGTGCGCGCCGCCGAGACCATCAGGTCGAACATCGTCCACACGTAGGTGTAGAACCGGGCCCCGATGTCCTGCAGGTCGTACACCAGTGCGTCGACGCCGCTGTCGATCAGCAGCTTGTCGAGCCGCTCGCCGTCGCACCGGTAGGTGTCGTGCACCGCAAGACCGGTGACGGGGTCCGTCCGCGCCTCCTCCGCCTGCCCGGCCTGACCGCTCCCGTACAGCCCGTGCTCGGGACCGAACAGCGCCACCAGCCGTACTCCGGCGTCGAGCAGCGCGGGCGCGGCCGGCCGCAGGTCGGGGAGTACGCCGGTGTGGTTGGTCACCAGCCCGAGCCGCCCCCGTCCGGCAAGCCCCGGCGACGCACACAGCCGCGCCATCCCGGTCCACACCGCACCGCGGCGTTCCGTGCTCATCCCGTGCCTTGCCCGTCTGCCGGTGACATCTCGAAGTGACAGCAAGTGACATCTCCAAGCGGTGGGCGGAAATGTACTGGCATATCGGGCCAATTTCCACGGACTCGCCCACGGCGGCGGGGTATTAAACGAGATGCGAGCCGCGTTCCCCGCGGTCGACCATGGAGCCCATGACCGACGAACCCGCGCGATGGACTCAGGCGACCGTCTACCCCGACATGTGGTCCGACCCGGACGACGACCCCCGTAACAGCGACGGAGTCAGCCCGGACGGGGAACTTCCGACACTGCAGGACTTCCTGGCGAACTACCGCATGACCCTGCGGATGAAATGCGAGGGCCTGGACGCGGAGCAGCTGGCCCGCCGATCGGTGCCGCCGTCGACGATGTCGCTGCTCGGCCTGTTGCGCCACCTCGCCGAGGTGGAGCGCAACTGGCGGAACTGGATCACCGACGGCGAGCCGCTGCCGAAGCTGTACGGCGCGCGGGACGCGGACTTCGACGGAGCGGTCGCCGAGCAGGCCGTGGTCGACGCGGCGTACGCCGATCTGGCGCGCGAGCAGGCCGCCACCGACGCGGCGCTGGCCGAGCACCGGGATCTCGGTGAGCGGGTCGGCAAGGACCGGATCGCGGTCCGGGAGCTGATGGTGCACCGGATCGAGGAGTACGCCCGGCACTGCGGCCACGCCGACCTCCTGCGCGAGCGGATCGACGGCAGGGTGGGCCAGTGACGCGCGCCGGCCCGGCCCGTCAGGCTGAGTTCAACCGTCGCTCCACGGGCGGAGCTTCTCCGGATTGCGGACGGCCCAGATCCGGGTGATGCGGCCGTCGGTCAGGCTGAACGCCGCCACGGTCACCGTGACACCGGCGTGCTGCGCGACCAGGCCGGGCAGGCCGTTGACCGTCCGTTCCAGGAGGGTCAGCCCCGGCGCCTTGCCGGCGATGTGGAGCAGGTACTGGGCGATGGGACCGGCGCCCTCGACCGGCCGCAGGACGGTGCCGACCAGCCCGCCACCGTCGGCGATCATCGTGGCGTCGGGGTCGAGGAGACCGACGAGTGCCTCGATGTCCTTGGCCTCCCACGCCTCCTTGAAGTGCCGCACCACACCCGCCTGCCCGGCCACCGGACCCACCGGGGCCTGCGCGTCCCGGATCCGCCGGCGGGCCGAGGAGGCGAGCTGCCGGCAGGCGGCCGGTGTCCGCCCGACGATCTCGGCGACCTCCGCGAAGGGGTAGCGGAACACGTCGTGCAGGATGAACGCCACGCGTTCGGCCGGCGTCATCGCCTCCAGGACGACGAGGAAGGCCATGTTCACCGACTCGTCCAGGGTGACCCAGTCGGCCGGGTCGGCCCGGTGGCCCTGCGCCGCCCCGCCGACCCACTCCGTACGGTCGGGCAGCGGCTCCGGTATCCACGTACCGACGTAGCGCTCGCGCCGTACCCGCGCCGAGCCCAGCAGGTCCAGGCAGATGCGGGTGGCCACCGTCGTCAGCCAGGCGCCGGGGGAGTCGATGGCGTCCTGCTTCTGCCGGGGCAGCGCGTACCAGCGGACGTACGTCTCCTGGACGGCGTCCTCGGCCTCGGCCAGTGAACCGAGCAGCCGGTAGGCGAGGTTGATCAGATGACGCCGCTCGCCGACGACCTGGCTCAGGTCCGGCTCGGATGGGGTGCTCATGGTGGCGAATGCTCCCTGCTTCTGCTCCGCACCGCCTCACATTTCACCGGGCCGTGTCGTCGTATCGGCGAGACGCTGCCGATCCACGGCCGCCAGGCAGAAGAGGAAGCCGCGACATGGCCACACAGACGACGACACAGCAGAACCGTTTCCCGTACCTCCGGGTGGCGGTCGCCCTGCAGACCCTGGCCCTCTTCTTCCAGGCGGTCACCGCCGGGCTGCTGCTGGCCTCGTCCCACGGGGAGGTACTGCACAGCGTCGGGGCGCGCGTGATGTACGGCGCGTCGATGCTGTACCTGCTCGCCGCGATCCTGGCGTGGCGTCCGGGCGGCGGGCCGGCCCGGCCGATCCTGTACGCCTCCGGCTTCCTGGTCCTCGCCTCGGTGCAGGTGGTGCTGGGCATCGCCCACGTCCCGGCGGTCCATGTGCCCCTGGGCGTCTCGATGTTCGGCCTGAGCGTGCTGGCGCTGGGCCAGGGGTGGAGGGGGCCGGCCGGCGGGGATCCGGCCCGTTCCGCGTGACTCATCCGATCGGCCGCGCTCGGGGAGAAAGTGGGGGGAAGGGTGTGCAGGGTGAGGGCATGAACACTGCACAGCTTGCCCCCCGCGACCATCCGCACCACTCCGCGCGGATCGTGGCCCGCATACCGCGCGTATTCGCCCTGAGCGCCGCCCTGGCCGTCGCCTGGGCGACCGGCGCGGCCACCACCGCCTCCGCCGCGCCCGCACCCCCCACCGCTGCGAAGACCACGACCGCCCGCACGGCCCCGGCCCACGAAACCGGCAGCGGCGGTTACGGCGACGACGATGACGACTGCGAGGGGGTCATCGTCATCCTCTGCAACTGACCCCGTCCACCGACAGTTCCGTGGATCAGGGCGGGTCGGCGACGACCTGCCCTGACCGAACTCGCTACCGCGCCTGCTTCTCCCGGCATCGAGGGCACGCGCACGGTGGGAAGCGGCCCGACAGGTCCAGGGGTGCGGCGTCCTTGGGCGGTCGGTACGTCGCCGTGGGGCCCCATGTCCGGCCGCTGTCCCGGGAGACCCTCAATGTGAGGTACGCGCTGATGAGCCCGCCCTCGTCCTCGTCGTGCATGCCGTCGCCTTTCACTTTCCGTGGTGATGCATGCACAGAGTGATGTGGTTCGGGGTAGCTTCGGTAGATGACCGAGCGTGACAACGGCGTGTGCACCAGGGGGAGTCGAGCCGGTGGCCATCGAGGACAATCCGCGGTCGCGGGAGCAGTACGGGCAGGAGCTGAAGCGGAGGCGGGAGACCGCCGGACTCACGCAGGAGGAGCTGAGTCAGCGTGCGGTGATGTCGCGCACGCACATCGCGCACATCGAGGCGGGGCGCCGGCGCCCCGACATCGAGGATGCGCGGCGGTTGGACCAGGTGCTGGGGGCCGGGGGGTTCTTCGAGCGGTTCCTGCCGACGCTGGACGGCAGGAAGGTCGCGGAGCATTTCGCCGAGGCGCTGGAGTTCGAGAGCAAGGCGACCGAGATCCGGGAGTACGCGCCCAAGTTGGTGCCCGGCATCCTTCAGACGCCGGCATACGCCCGCGAGGTGCTCAGTTCCGGTGCCTCGCCGAAGACCGCCGAGGAACGTGACGAGCTACTTGCCACACGTCTTGAGCGCGCCCGGATCCTGGAGAACTTCCACACGCCCCACGTCTGGATGCTGCTCGACGAGGCGGTCCTGCGGCGGAAGGTCGGCGGCGCGCAAGTGATGTGCGAGCAACTCCGGCACATCGCGGCATTGGGGGAGAGCCACCGGATCCGCGTGCACGTCCTGCCTTTCTCGGTCGGCTACCACGCCCTGTTGGAGGGGTTCGTCTCGCTCATGTGGTTCGAGGACCTGCCGCCCATCGCTTACGCGGAAGGCCTGAAGTCGGGCCGCATCCTGGAACTTCCGTCCGCGGTCCGTGAATGCCAGGTCGCCTACGATCATGCGCTGGGCGACGCGTTGTCGCACCGTAAGTCCCTGGCGCTGATCAGGTCGGTTGCGGAGGATTACGAGCATGAAGCAGCACGGGCACAGTACTCCTGACGCATCCACCCCGACGCGTTGGCGCAAATCGAGCTACAGCGGCGGCAGTAGCGGCGACTGCCTCGAGGTCGACGACGCCGCCGCCCCCGCCCGCATCCCCGTCCGTGACAGCAAGAACCCCACCGGTCCCGCCGTCGTCTTCACGCCGTCCGCCTGGTCGGCGTTTTTGAACACGTTCAAGTAAGGGCGTACGCTCATGCCATGAGCGACAGAGCCGCCCTGCTCAAGGGCATCCGTGTGTGGCTGGCCCTCTTCGTCGTGTGCCTCGTGCTCAGCGGCGCCACCGCCTTTCCACTCGTCCACGAACTGCGGTGGACCGAGGGGGCCTTGCGGGCGCTGTCGGTGCCCGAGTACCTGCCGGGGCTCATGGGGTGGATCTCCCGGGTGCGGGACGGGCTCGACACCGTCGACGCCGAGTACCCGTTCGTGCTCTACGGCACGGACTGGCTGGCCTTCGCGCACCTCGTCATCGCGGTCGCCTTCTACGGGCCGTACCGCGACCCGGTCCGCAACATCTGGGTCGTGGAGTTCGGGATGATCGCCTGCGCCGGCATCATCCCGCTCGCCCTGGTGTGCGGACCGGTGCGCGGGATCCCGTTCTGGTGGAGCCTGATCGACATGTCGTTCGGGGTGATCGGAGTGGTGCCGCTGTACGTCGTACGGAAGAAGATCAAGCGGCTGGAGCGGATCGGCCCGGCGTACGTCAGCGGTTGAACGCCGGGTAGCCGAAGCGCTCGGCCGTGCCCTGGCCGTCGCCCTTGGCGTCGGTGGAGTTGACCGAGTAGACCAGGGTGCGGGACAGGTCACGGGTGGCGGCGATGACCGTGGCGTAGCCGGGCCGCGAGCCCGTCTTGCCCCAGATGACCTTGCCGCCCAGCTCGAAGCGCTCCAGCGCCGCGCCGTAGCGGGCGCCGGGCACGTCGGGCAGGGTGAACATCTCCCTCAGCTGGGGCTCGGGCACCACCCGGCCGCGGAACAGCCCCACCAGCAGCCGCTGCAGATCGGCGGTCGTGGAGATCAGGTCACCGGCGGCGAAGCGGTCGGACATGTTCCAGTCGGTCACGTCCACCAGCTTGCCGTCGATCCAGTCGTACCCCCGGTTGTGCGGCCCGTGGATGCGGGGGTCCGGGCCGGCCGGGAAGGAGCTGTCCCGCATGCCGAGCGGCCGGAAGATCCGCACCGCCGCCTGGTGGGCGTACGAGTCGCCGGTCACCTTCTCGATGAGCATGCCGAGGACGGTGTAGTGGATGTTGTCGTACTCCTGGTGGGTGCCCGGTGCGTACGCCGGCCCCTGTGCGACGGAGGCCGCCACCACCTGCCGGGGTGTCAGCGTCTCGAAGCGGTGCGCGTAGCCGTCCTCGACCGTGTCGCCGAGGGAGGCGCCCGCGTGCAGGCCGCTGGTGTAGTTGAGCAGCTGTCGGACGGTGATCGGGGCGAAGTCGTCGGTGAGGAGGCCCGGCAGATACTGCTGCACGGTGCCGTCGAGGGAGATGCGGCCCTCCGAGGCCAGTTGGAGCACGATCGCCGCGGTGACCACCTTCGTCACAGAGCCGGCCCGGAAACGCGCGTTCTCCAGCACCGGCGCGCCGGTCCTGACGTCCCGTACCCCGGCCGCCCCGCGCCAGGTCCCGTTGCCGCCGACGCGGACGAGTGCCGCGGTGGCGTCGTGGTCGGGGAGACCGGCGATCGCGGCGGCGAGGGCCTCGGCGTCGGGACCGGCCGTCGTACGGGCCGTGGTCCGCTCGGGGGCGGCGAACGCGGGGGCGGCCAGCGGGCCACCGGCCAGCGCGAGAACGAGACCGGCGGCCAGGAGGGTGGTGGAACGGCGGGTGGTGCGTCGCATGCGGGTTCTCCCTGGAGGATCGCGGATGTCCGAAGGTTCGCGATCATCCTCGGCGGGCGTGGCCGCCCGGCGGATCGTCGGCGAGGAGGGGGCCGACCCTGACCGGGTCCCTGGTCGACCGCCCTGAAAGAGGCGGGAGTTGTCAGGGTCGACCCCGAGGGGTATCCGGGTCGTTGCCGGAAGGCGGCAGAGTTCGGCGGCAGTTTCATGCCGGACGTCGCCGTACAGGTCGGGGTGCCGGGCCGCCATAGTGAGCGTGCCGAGGAAAGATCTTGTCGCATTCCACCCGAGGAGGGGCCGCCGGCATGTCCGTCCATGTGTCCACCGTCGACTGGTGGCTCATCGCCGCCGTCGTCAGCCTGATCCACGTGGCCGCGATGCGCTGGTGCATGCCGACGCCCCACGCGAAGCGGCGCATGTCCTTCGCCCCGCTGGCCGGCTGTGTCTTCTTGGTCCCCAACGCCGCGGTGAAGGGCTACTCCGTCTCCTTCACCCTGTACCTGTACTGCAGCGTCCTGCTGATGTTCGTCATCATGCTGGTGCCGGTCAGGAAGCGGGTCGCGGCCGACATCCTGGAGCAGGAGCAGAAGCCCTGGCTCAAGGTGCAGCTCAACACCGCTGTCCTGTGGTGGTGCGGGCTGTCGGCCACGGGGTGTCTCGCGGCGACGCTCTACCTCTGGCGGTTCCTCGAGTAGCTCGGCCGTACAGGGCTGCCCGGGGCGAGAAGGTGCGGGCATGAGGACGGAGGTGGCAGGGAGGGAGTGGTCTGCCACCGTCGCCGCCGCCCAGGGCGGGGACGGGCGCTGGAGGCTACGGGCTGAGCCTCTTCCCGACCACCTGGGACGCGGTCGAGAAGGACATCACCACCGGCCCCGCCCAGGGCGCCGTGCGCTACGGCCTGGTCCGGGACACCGGCACGGACGACACCCCGGTTCCGCAGTACCCCACCCGTGCCACCCCGGCCGACCCGGCGACGGTGGCTCAGCGCTCGCGGGTCCGACTTCCCGGTGCCGCGGTGCCGCTGCGCAGCTCGTGCAGGGCGTCGACCCGGTTCGTGGTGATCGAGTCGACGCCCAGGTCGAGGAGCCGGCGCATGGAGCGGCGGGTGTCCGGGGTCCAGGCCGACAGCAGACAGCCGTCCCGGTGGACGCGGGCCGTCAGATCCCGGTCGACCAGCGAGAAGCGGTAGTTCAGCCAGCGAGGGCGCACCGCGTCCAGCAGCGCGGGCCGGGGCGGGGCCAGCGACGTCCAGGTCAGGGCGATCTCGGCGGCCGGGTCGGCGGCGCGGACGGCGAGCATCGCCTCCGCCCCCGCGCAGTAGTACACGCGCTCCCCGGCCCCGCTCTGCCGGACCACGTCCATGATCCGCCCGACCGTCCGGCGGTCCGGCCGCCCGCACAGGTCCAGCATCATCCGGCTGCCGTCCGTCGCCGCCAGCGCCTGCTCCAGCGTCGGCACCCGGCCGTCCGTCAGCCCCCGCAGCTCCTCGGCCGACAGCGCGAGCACCGGCCGGTCGACCCGCCAGAGCCGCTCCAGCGTCTCGTCGTGCAGCAGCACGGGGACGCCGTCGCGGGTGAGCCGTACGTCGACCTCCACCGCGTCCGCGCCCAGGGAGAGCGCGGCACGCAGGGAGTCGAGGGTGTTCTCGCGGAAGCGGTAGGGGGCGCCGCGGTGGGCGACGGCGGTCACGGTCTGCATGGCGCCCATTGTGCGACGCCTCAGCCGGCGGCCGACCAGGTGCTGGTGTAGGTGTCGATCTCGGCACTGATCCGCGCCTTGCCGGCCGCGTCCAGGAAGGACGCCTCCACGGCGTTCTTCGCGAGGTCGGCCAGGCCCCGCTCGTCCAGGCCGAGGAGGCGGGCGGCGACCGCGTACTCGTTGTTCAGATCGGTGCCGAACATCGGCGGGTCGTCGGAGTTGATCGTGACGAGGACCCCGGCGCCGGTGAACTCCTTGAGGGGATGCTCGTCCAGCGTCCGCACGGCCCGCGTGGCGATGTTCGAGGTCGGGCAGACCTCCAGCGGGATGCGGTGCTCGGCGAGGTGCGCGAGCAGCTTCTTGTCCCGGGCCGCACTGGTGCCGTGCCCGATGCGCTCGGCGCGCAGCTCGGTCAGCGCGTCCCACACCGTCTCCGGGCCGGTCGTCTCCCCGGCGTGCGGGACGGAGTGCAGGCCGGCGGCGATGGCCCGGTCGAAGTACGGCTTGAACTGCGGCCGGGGCACGCCGATCTCCGGGCCGCCCAGCCCGAACGACACCAGGCCCTCAGGGCGCAGCCGGTCGTCGGTGGCCAGCCGGGCCGTCTCCTCGGCGGAGTGCAGGCCGGCCTCGCCGGGTATGTCGAAGCACCAGCGCAGCACGGTGCCCAGTTCGGCCTCGGCCGCCTTGCGGGCGTCCTCGATGGCGTCCATGAAGGCCTTCTCGTCGATGCCGCGCCGGGTGGAGGAGAAGGGGGTGATCGTCAGCTCGGCGTAGCGCACCTGCTGGCGGGCCAGGTCGCGGGCGACCTCGTACGTCAGCAGCCGGACGTCGTCCGGGGTGCGGACGAGGTCGACCACCGAGAGGTACACCTCGATGAAGTGCGCGAAGTCGGTGAACGTGAAGTAGTCGACCAGGGCCTCGGGGTCGGTGGGGACCTTGGAGTCGGGGTGGCGGGCGGCCAGTTCCGAGACGATGCGGGGGGAGGCGGAGCCGACGTGGTGGACGTGCAGCTCGGCCTTGGGCAGGCCCGCGATGAAGGTGCGCAGATCGCGGTCGGCGGTGCCCTCGGCGGGTACGGCGCCGGAGTGTGCGCTGCGGTCGGTCAAGGTTCCTCCCCGGGAACGGCGCGCCGCACGCGGGCCTGGGGCCGGGGTGCGGGCGCGGGTGATCGGCTGATCGGTGACTCGGGATCATCGTAGGCCCGCCGCCCGGGTGGCCGTGGACGGCCCGTAGCATGACGGGACGTCCGGCGCAGAGGGACGGCCGGCACAGAGACGTTCAGCAGAGGGACGGCCAGGAGCAGGACGGCCGGCAGAGGGGGGCCCGCAGCATGTCCGACGAGGCGGCACAGCCGACACCACCGGAGCATCGGGTGTCCCTGGACAAGGGGGCGGACGCGCAGCCCGGTGGGGGCGGGCAGTGGCCGGCTCCGGCGCCGGGACCCTCCGGGCCGCATCCCACCCTCCACGACCACCAGACGGTCACCTCTCTTCCGACCTCCGAGGAGCCCGCGGACGCGGTGCCCCCGGCCTGGGCGAGCCCGGCGGCCCCGCCGGTTCAGCAGGGGGCCGGCTCGGGGGTGCCGGCTCAGCCGGCGTTCGCTGCGCCGGTGAATCCCTTCGCGCCTCCGGCCGCCGGTCCCGTCGCCCCTGTCGCTGCCGCGCCTCCCGTCGGTGCGCCCGTGGGTCCGTACGCGCCGCCCGGTGCGCCCGTCGTCCCGGCGGTGGAGGCGGTGCCCCCGCCTCCGATCTCGCCCGACGGGCCCGGGCAGGTGCCCTACGGCCATCCCGGCGGCCCTTCGCCCGCGTACGCGTACCCCGCGGCGCCGCAGCCTCAGCCGGGGTACGGCGTTCCCGGCTTCGCGCCCTACCCTGCCGGGCCGCCCGGATACGGCTGGCCCGGGATGGCACCGCAGCCGAACAACGGGATGGGGACGGCGTCGCTGGTGCTGGGCATCCTGGCGACGGTCGGCTTCTGTGCGTGGCCGCTGGCGTTGGTGATGGGCATCGTGGCGGTGGTGCTGGGGGCGCTGGGACGGGGCAAGGCGCGGAGGGGGGAGGCGACCAACCCCGGTGTGGCGCTGGCCGGCATCATCTGTGGCTCCACGAGCCTCGTACTGATCTTCGGGCTGGCGGCGTTCGCGATCGCCCACTACAGCTGAAGACCCGCCCCCGCTTCCCCTGACGTACCAGGGAGCTACGCCCCGGCCCCCGCCAAGTGCTCCCTCGCCTCCATCAGTGCGAAGCCCAGGAGATTGAGGCCTCGCCAGCGGGTCGGGTCCAAGGAGGCCTCGTCGGTGGCGGCGAGGCCTGTGCCCCAGACGCGGTCGACGGGGCTGGCCTCGACGAGAACGCGGTCGCCCGTGCCCAGGAGGAACCCGCGGAGGTCGTCGTCGGAGGCGAACTTGTGGATGCTGCCCTCGACGACGATGCGGAAGCGCTCCCGGGCCCACGTCTCCTCGTCGAAGTCCCGGACCAGGCGCCCCGCCTTCTTGGCCTCCGCCGGGTGCGCGGCCCCCAGTACCCGGCGCTCCGCCTCGGCGTCACCGAACAGACGCGCCTTGCCGGCCATCATCCAGTGCTCCGCCGTCGCGTACCGCACCCCCTCCACCACGAACGGTGACGGCCACCACTGACTCAGACAGCTCGGGCCGATGCTGCCGTCCCGGTGCGGGCGGTGCCCCCAGAAGTGGAGGTATGTGATCCGAGTGCCTGACCGGACCTCTCTGATCAGGGCTTCCACCCCGTCGATCTTCCCCATGCACGCGAGTCTGGCACGCACCACTGACACTCCGTCCGCCCTTTTCCGCCCCCACTCGACACCTGGTCGACAGATTCCGTCGCGTAACCAAAAGGCAACAACGGAATCACTTGTTGGAGTGCGCCTGCTCTGTCAGGATCGGCACTCAAATCGAGCTGGAGCTACGCCACCCACCCCCCGGGACGGGACGCACGGCGGAGGAGAGCGACATGCACAACCCGGGCACCACCCCGGAACGATTTCCCGCGCAGGACCGGTTCGCCGGCGGTGCGCAGTTCATCGCCGGCCGCCTCACCAAGGGCACCTCGGGCCGCACCCACGCCGTGGTCGACCCGGCCGGAGGCGACGAGGTGTACCGCTATGAGCTGGGCGGCGGCGACGACGTCGATGCCGCCGTCGCCGCGGCTCGCGAGGCCTTCCCGCAGTGGGCCGCCGCCACCCCCGGCGAGCGCTCCGACGCCCTGCACCGGTTCGCCGCCGTCCTCGCCGACCGAGCCGAGGACTTCGCCCGCGCCGAGTCCCTGCAGTGCGGCAAGCCACTGAAGCTCACGCGCGAGTTCGACGTGCCGGGGACCATCGACAACACCGCCTTCTTCGCCGGTGCCGCCCGGCATCTGCAGGGGCAGTCCGCCGGTGAGTACTCCGGCGACCACACGTCGTACGTCCGGCGCGAGCCGATCGGTGTCGTGGGATCCATCGCGCCCTGGAACTACCCCCTCCAGATGGCCGCCTGGAAGATCCTCCCGGCGATCGCCGCCGGCAACACGATCGTGCTGAAGCCGGCCGAGCTGACCCCGCTCACCTCGCTGCTGTTCGCCCAGGCCGCCACGGACGCCGGGATCCCGGACGGTGTCGTCAACATCGTCACCGGGACCGGCAAGGAGGCCGGCGAGCACCTCGTCGGACACCCCGATGTCGCCATGACCTCCTTCACCGGGTCCACGGCGGTGGGCAGGCGTGTCGCCGAGATCGCCACCGCCACCGTCAAGCGGCTGCATCTGGAGCTGGGCGGCAAGGCGCCCTTCGTCGTCTTCGACGACGCCGATCTGGAGGCGGCCGTCCACGGGGCCGTCGCCGGCGCGCTCATCAACACCGGGCAGGACTGCACGGCCGCCACGCGCGCGTACGTGCAGCGGCCGCTGTACGAGGCCTTCGTGGAGCAGACGGCCGCGCTGATGGAGACGGTGCGGCTCGGTGATCCGTTCGCCGCCGGCACCGACCTCGGGCCGCTCATCTCGCACGCCCAGCGCGACCGCGTCGCCGGATTCGTGGACCGGGCGCGCGCGTACGCGCGCGTGGTGACCGGCGGCGAGGCCCCGCAGGGCGAGCTGAGGAACGGCGCCTACTACCGGCCCACCCTGATCGCCGGCGCCGCCCAGGACAGCGAGATCGTCCAGTCCGAGATCTTCGGCCCGGTATTGGTCGTGCTGCCGTTCGACAGTGATGATGAGGGAATCCGGCTGGCCAACGACACCCCGTACGGCCTCGCCGCCTCCGCGTGGAGCAACAACGTCTACCGCGCGAACCGCGCCACCCGCGAGATCAGGGCGGGCTGCGTGTGGATCAACGACCACATTCCGATCATCAGCGAGATGCCGCACGGCGGCTACCGGGCCTCCGGCTTCGGCAAGGACATGTCGGCGTACTCGTTCGAGGAGTACACGCAGGTCAAACACGTAATGTTCGACAACACCGCGGTGGCCAGGAAGGACTGGCACCGCACCATCTTCGGGGACCGCTAGCCACGACCCGGCCCGTGACCTGGGCCGATCCCTCCGAAAGGGCACCACGCGCATGGAGCAGTACGAGCCCGACCGTCCGACACCGGCCGAAGCGGCCGCCATACGGCGCAGCCTCCGCACCGGGCGGGCGGCCCTGACCCGCCGGTCGCTGCTGCGCGCCTCCGCCGGTGGCGCGTTCGCGGCAGGCGGACTCGGGGCGCTGAGCGCCTGCGGGATCCCCGCGGCGACGAAGACGCAGGGAGGCGTGTCCGCCGACGACCACTCGGCCAAGGAGAAGGTCGTCAACTTCTCCAACTGGCCCGAGTACATCGACGTCGACGACAAGGGCAAGCGGCATCCCACGCTCGACGCGTTCGCCCGGCGGACCGGCATCCAGGTCAAGTACACCGAGGACATCAACGACAACGACGAGTTCTTCGGCAAGATCCAGCCGGAGCTCGCCGCCGGCCACGACACCGGCCGGGACCTCATCGTCCTCACCGACTGGCTGGCCGCCCGCATGATCCGCCTCGGGTACGTCCAGAAACTGGACCCGGCCAACCTGCCGCACGCCTTCGCCAACCTGTCGGACCAGTTCAGGGCGCCCGACTGGGACCCCGGCCGCGCCTACTCCTACCCCTGGCAGGGCATCTCGACCGTCATCGCGTACAACAAGAAGGCGCTCGACGGCATCGAGGTGAAGTCGGTCTCCGACCTGCTCGACAACCCGAAGCTCAAGGGCCGCGTCGGCTTCTTGACCGAGATGCGCGACAGCATCGGCATGACCATGCTCGACATGGGCATCGACCCGGGCAAGTTCACCGACGACGACTACGACAAGGTGATCGCCCGTCTGCAGAAGGCCGTCGACAAGGGCCAGATCCGCCGCTTCACCGGCAACGACTACACGTCCGACCTCACCAAGGGCGACTTCGCCGCGTGCGTCGCCTGGGGCGGCGACATCGTCCAGCTCCAGGCGGACAACCCGGACGTCGGCTACGTCATCCCCGACAGCGGCTACATGACGTCGACCGACAACATGCTGATCCCCAACAAGGCGCGGCACAAGACGAACGCCGAGCGGCTGATCGACTTCTACTACGAGCCCGAGCCGGCCGCCGAACTCGCCGCCTACGTCAACTACGTCAGCCCGGTCGCGGGAGTCGCGCCGTACCTCGCGAAGATCGACAAGACGGCGGCCAGCAACCCGCTGATCCTTCCCGACAAGGCCATGCAGGCGAAGTCCCATGCCTTCCGCGCCCTGACGCAGAAGGAAGAGACCGCCTACCAGCAGAAGTTCTCGAAGCTCACAGGGGCGTGACGACGATGACGACGACAGACAACAGCGGCGACGTCCGCCTCACCGGCATCGGCAAGACCTACGGCTCCTTCACCGCCGTGCACCCGCTGGACCTGACCGTGCCGCAGGGTTCCTTCTTCGCCCTGCTCGGCGCCTCCGGCTGCGGCAAGACCACCACCCTGCGCATGATCGCGGGCCTGGAGGAGCCGACGAGCGGCACCGTGCACCTCGGCGACCAGGACGTCACGCACCTGCCGCCGTACAAACGGCCGGTGAACACGGTCTTCCAGTCCTACGCACTCTTCCCGCACCTCGACATCTTCGAGAACGTCGCCTTCGGCCTGCGCCGGCGCGGCATCAAGAGCGTGAAGAAGCAGGTCGAGGAGATGCTGGAGCTGGTCCAGCTCGGTGAGCAGGCGCGCAAGAAGCCGCACCAGCTCTCCGGCGGCCAGCAGCAGCGCGTGGCCGTCGCCCGCGCGCTGATCAACCACCCCAAGGTGCTGCTGCTGGACGAGCCGCTCGGCGCCCTCGACCTGAAGCTGCGCCGCCAGATGCAGCTCGAGCTCAAGCGCATCCAGACCGAGGTCGGCATCACCTTCATCCACGTCACGCACGACCAGGAGGAGGCCATGACCATGGCCGACACGGTCGCCGTGATGAACGCGGGCCGCGTCGAGCAGCTCGGCTCGCCCACCGACCTGTACGAGAACCCGAACACCACGTTCGTCGCGAACTTCCTCGGCACCTCCAACCTGATCGAGGCCGAGGTCGACACGAGGAACGGCGAGGACATCGTGCTGAAGGCGGGCGGCGGCAAACTGGTGCTGCCCGCGGCGCGCTGTTCCGCCCCGGCGGCCACCGGCGGCAAGGTGCTGGTCGGCGTCCGCCCGGAGAAGATCGCCCTCACGCACGCCGACGACGCGGGGACGATCCCCGAGGGCCGCAACCGCCTCACCGGCACGATCGCCGACGCCAGCTTCATCGGCGTCTCCACGCAGTACGTGATCGACAGCCCGGTCTGCGACGAGCTCGCGGTCTACGTCCAGAACGTCGAGCGCGACGGCCGTCTGGTCCCCGGCGCCGAGGTGGTCCTGCACTGGAACCCGGCGCACACCTTCGGCCTGGACGCGGCGCAGGACATCGACGCCGGTGTGGAGACCGTCGAGGAAGAGGCCGCCTGACCATGTCGACGCTCCAAGAGGCGCCCCCGCCCCTCGCCCCCGCCGAACCCGTGCAGAAGCCGCCGCGCAGACGGGGCCGCTTCACCCCGTACTGGCTGCTGCTGCCCGGCCTCCTCTGGCTGGTCGTCTTCTTCGCCCTGCCGATGATCTACCAGGCCTCCACCTCCGTGCAGACGGGCTCCCTGGAGGAGGGCTACAAGGTCACCTGGCACTTCGCGACCTACTGGGACGCGCTCGCCGAGTACTGGCCGCAGTTCCTGCGCTCGGTCCTCTACGCGGCCGCCGCGACCGTGCTGTGCCTGCTGCTCGGCTACCCGCTGGCCTATCTGATCGCCTTCCGTGCCGGCCGCTGGCGCAACCTGATCATGATCCTGGTGATCGCGCCGTTCTTCACCAGCTTCCTGATCCGCACCCTGGCCTGGAAGACGATCCTCGCCGACAACGGCCCGGTCGTGCACACCCTGAACTCGCTGCACCTCCTGGACCTGACCAACGCCCTCGGCTGGACGGCCGGCGACCGGGTGCTCGCCACGCCCCTCGCCGTGGTGTGCGGACTGACGTACAACTTCCTGCCCTTCATGATCCTGCCGCTGTACACCTCGCTGGAGCGGATCGACGGGCGGCTGCACGAGGCGGCCGGCGACCTGTACGCCAGGCCCTGGACCACCTTCCGGAAGGTCACCTTCCCGCTGTCGATGCCGGGCGTGGTCTCCGGCACGCTGCTGACCTTCATCCCGGCGGCCGGTGACTACGTCAACGCCGAACTCCTCGGCTCCACCGACACCCGCATGATCGGCAACGTCATCCAGACGCAGTTCCTGCGGATCCTGGACTACCCGACGGCGGCCGCCCTGTCCTTCATCCTCATGGCCGCGATCCTGGCCATGGTCACGATCTACATCCGCCGCTCCGGGACGGAGGATCTGGTCTAAATGCCCTTCGTCACCTGGCTCAAGCGCCATCTCGTCGTCATCGCGGGTCTGCTGACCCTCGCCTACCTGCTGCTGCCGAACGTCATCGTCACGGTGTTCTCCTTCAACAAGCCGAAGGGGCGCTTCAACTACGAGTGGCAGCAGTTCTCCACCTCCGCCTGGAAGGACCCGTGCGGCGTCGCCGACATGTGCGGCTCGCTGTCCGTCAGCCTCCAGATCGCCGTCTGGGCCACGCTCGGCGCCACGATCCTCGGCACCATGATCGCCTTCGCGCTGGTCCGCTACCGCTTCCGCGCGCGGGGCGCCGTCAACTCGCTGATCTTCCTGCCGATGGCGATGCCCGAGGTCGTCATGGCGGCCTCGCTGCTCACCCTGTTCCTCAACATGGGCGCTCAGCTGGGGTTCTTCACGATCCTGATCGCGCACATCATGTTCTGCCTCAGCTTCGTCGTCACCGCCGTCAAGGCGCGCGTGATGTCGATGGACCCGCGCCTGGAGGAGGCCGCCCGGGACCTGTACGCCGGCCCGGTGCAGACCTTCCTCAGGGTCACGCTGCCGATCGCCGCACCCGGCATCGCCGCCGGCGCGCTGCTGTCCTTCGCGCTCTCCTTCGACGACTTCATCATCACCAACTTCAACGCGGGCTCCACCGTCACCTTCCCGATGTTCGTGTGGGGATCGGCGCAGCGCGGCACGCCCGTCCAGATCAACGTGATCGGCACGGCCATGTTCCTGGTCGCCGTGCTGTTCGTCCTGACCTCGATGGTCATCAGCAACCGCCGCAACAGCAAGAAGGCCTGAGCTCTGTAGGGAGTTGAAATCATGGCCCCAAGCGCCATGAGTCCTGGCAAAGACAACTGGATCTCCGCTCTGTCCGAAGCCCAGCCGGTCCCGTACTGGCTGGAAGACCCCGGCAAGCCCCGCCCCGAGCCCGCCCTCACCACCGCCGAGACCTGCGACCTGCTGGTCGTCGGCGGCGGCTACAGCGGACTGTGGACCGCGCTCAATGCCAAGGAGCGCGACCCGCAGCGGGACGTCGTCCTGCTGGAAGGCCGCGAGGTGGGCTGGGCCGCCTCGGGCCGCAACGGCGGCTTCTGCGCCGCCTCCCTCACCCACGGCCTGCCCAACGGCCTGGCGCGCTGGCCCGGCGAGATCCACAAGCTGGAGGAGCTGGGCCGGCGCAACCTCGACGGGATCGAGGCCGCGATCGCCCGGCACGGCATCGACTGCGACTTCGAGCGCACCGGCGAGATCGACGTCGCCACCGAGACCTACCAGGCCCGGGAACTCAAGGAGTGGCACCGGGAGCTGGAGGCCAAGGGCCTCGCCGACGGCATCGAGTTCCTGGACGCCGACGCCGTGCGCGAGCAGGTGAACTCGCCCACCTTCGAGGCGGGCCTCTGGGACCGGCGGGGCGTGGCCATGCTGCACCCCGCCAAGCTGGCCTGGGGCCTGAAGAAGGCCTGCCTGAGGCTCGGCGTGCGGGTGTACGAGCACACGCCCGCGCTGACCCTGAAGAGTTACGGCGCCGGGATGGCCGTACGCACCCCGTACGGCCAGGTCCGCGCCCGGCGGGTCGCGCTCGGCACCAACATCTTCCCGAGCCTGCTGCGACGCGTGCGGTCGTACACCGTGCCCGTCTACGACTACGCGCTGATGACCGAGCCCTTGGGGCCCGACCGCCTCGCGGAGATCGGCTGGAAGAACCGGCAGGGCCTCGGCGACTCGGCGAACCAGTTCCACTACTTCCGGCTCTCCGCCGACAACCGGATCCTGTGGGGCGGCTACGACGCGATCTACCCGTACGGCGGCCGGGTCCGCGCCGAGTACGACGACCGGCCGGAGACCTACGCCAAGCTCGCCGGGCACTTCTTCGCCTGCTTCCCGCAACTGGAGGGCGTCCGCTTCACGCACGCCTGGGGCGGGGCGATCGACACCTGCTCCCGCTTCTCGGCGTTCTTCGGCACCGCCCACCAGGGCAGGGTGGCGTACGCGGCGGGCTACACCGGCCTGGGCGTGGGCGCGACCCGCTTCGGCGCCGACGTGATGCTGGATCTGCTGGACGGGGAGCACACGGAGCGGACGGCGCTGGAGATGGTCCGCAAGAAGCCGCTGCCCTTTCCGCCGGAGCCGTTCGCCTGGACCGGCATCGCCCTGACCAAGTGGTCGCTGGCCCGCGCGGACGCGCAAGGAGGCCGGCGCAACCTGTGGCTGCGGACGATGGACCGGCTGGGTCTGGGCTTCGACAGCTGAGCCCGCCGGGCATCGGCGGGTTCGTCCGAAAGAAGTCGGGAAACCCGCGTAATGCCCCCCGTGGAGCCTCCCTCTCCCTCATGACGCGACCCGCGTCGACGAGGGAGAGGGAGGCTCTTTGCGATGACTGGGGCGAAGACCGCGGTGGAGTGGCTGGCAGCCGTCGCGCCGGACCCCGAGGCCTGCCGCTGGGAATGGGAGCGGAACCCCCTCGGGGTCGCCCTGCTGCCCGCCGGCCGGGCCTGGGACGTGCTCATCCTGCCGGGTGGCCTCGGCCGCCCGACCCTCGACGTGCTCCTGCGCGTCCTCGGCCGGCCCGGCCCGGTGCTGGCCGACTCCGGTGACGGCCGGGTCGGCTTCTTCGTGCCGCCCGGCACCGCGGCCCGCTGGCTCGGCACCGGCATCCGGACCGCCGGGCCCGGCACCTGGATCGTCGTGCCGTACCCGGGCCGGGCGGTCCGGGGGGTGCGCTGGCTGGTACCACCGGACGGCTCCGGCGCGCTCACCGACCCGGCGCTGCTGGAACTGGCGATGCACGAGGCGGCGGCGGGACCGCCCGGGCAAGCATGACGCCCGGACACCTTGACAAGCCGATTGGTCTGGACCAAGTTGAGTGCGCTCCACCCTCCAACTCCCCCCTGCCCGGAGGCCTTTGTGGACCACTCCCCACGCCCCAGACCCCTGCTCGCCCTCGTGACGGTCATGGCCCTGGCCGTGACCGGCGCGACCGCGCTGTCGTCGGCCGCCCGTGCGGCCGACGCGGACGCCGTGCGCAACGGCGGCTTCGAGTCCGGCCTCGACGGCTGGACGTGCACGGCCGGCACGACCGTCACCTCACCCGTGCACAGCGGCAGCTCCGCGCTGCGGGCGACCCCGGCCGGCAGCGACAACGCGCAGTGCACGCAGACGGTCGCCGTCCAGCCCAACTCCCAGTACACGCTCACCGGTTACGTCCGCGGCTCCTACGTCTACCTCGGCGCGACCGGCACCGGCACCACCGACGTCTCCACCTGGACCCAGTCCGCCCCCGACTGGCAGAAGCTGAGCACCACCTTCACCACCGGCGCCGCCACCACCAGGGTCACGCTCTACACCCACGGCTGGTACGGCACCGGCGCCTACCACGCCGACGACATCTCGCTGCTCGGCCCCGGCGCGAGCACGGGACAGCCGCCCGCCGCACCGGCCGGGCTGAAGCTCGGCACGGTCACCTCGTCCTCCGTCGCCCTGTCCTGGTCGCCGGTGACCGGCGCCACCGGCTACGCCGTCTACCGCGACGGGGTCAGGGTCCAGACGGCCGGCGGCACGTCGGCCACCGTGACCGGGCTGTCCCCGTCGACGGCGTACAACTTCCAGGTCACCGCGAGCAACGACGCCGGGGAGTCCGCGAAGTCGGCCGCCGTCACCGCGACGACCGGTGCCGGCACCGGCGGCAACACCCCCGGCCTGCCCACCCACGCCCTGGTCGGCTACCTGCACGCGAGCTTCGCCAACGGCTCCGGCTACACGCGCCTGGCCGACGTGCCCGACAGCTGGGACGTCATCGACCTCGCCTTCGGCGAACCCACCTCCGTGACCTCCGGCGACATCCGCTTCACCCGCTGCCCGGCCACCGAGTGCCCCACCGTGGAGAGCGACGCCGACTTCAAGGCGGCTATCCGGGCCAAGCAGGCCGCCGGGAAGAAGGTGCTCATCTCGATCGGCGGCCAGAACGGCCAGGTCCAGCTGACCACCACGGCCGCCCGGGACACCTTCGTCTCCTCGGTGTCGAAGATCATCGACGACTACGGCCTGGACGGCCTCGACATCGACTTCGAGGGGCACTCCCTGTCCCTGGACGCGGGCGACACGGACTTCAGGAACCCGACGACCCCCGTCATCGTCAACCTGATCTCGGCCCTGAAGACCCTCAAGGCCAAGTACGGCTCGCGGTTCGTGCTGAGCATGGCGCCGGAGACGTTCTTCGTGCAGAACGGCTACCAGTACTACGGCAGCGGCAAATGGGGCGGCCAGGATCCCCGCTGCGGGGCGTACCTCCCCGTCATCCATGCCCTGCGCGACGACCTGACGCTGCTGCACGTCCAGGACTACAACTCGGGGCCCATCATGGGCCTGGACAACCAGTACCACTCCATGGGCGGCGCCGACTTCCACATCGCCATGACCGACATGCTGCTCACCGGCTTCCCGGTCGCGGGCGACCCGGGCAACGTCTTCCCGCCGCTGCGCCCCGACCAGGTCGCCATCGGCATGCCGGCGTCCACCAACGCGGGCAACGGCTACGTCCCCCCGGCCGAGGTCACCAAGGCTCTGGACTGCCTGACGAAGAGGACGAACTGCGGTTCGTACGCGACCCACGGGACCTGGCCGGGGCTGCGGGGTCTGATGACGTGGTCGGTGAACTGGGATCGCTACGCGAACGGGGAGTTCCAGAAGACGTTCGACGCGTACTTCGGCTGAGGGCGAGTTCGCCGCCCCGGTCGAGGGCGACGGAGAGGGCGGTCAGCAGGACCGCGGTCAGGCACCAGCTCGCAAAGACGTCCAGGGGCCAGTGGTAGCCCTGGCGGACCAGACCGAAGCCGACGCCGGCAGTGACGAGGACGTAGCCGATGACCAGCTCCCGGCGGGCGTGGGCCGAGCGCAGCCAGGGCAGCAGGAGCAGGGTCGCGCAGCCGTACGCGACCCCCGCCGTCGCCGTGTGCCCGGACGGGAAGTAGCCGACGGCCGGGGGCATCGCGGGTGTCCCCGGCCGGGCGGTCCAGTCCTTCAGCGGAACGACGATCGCCGGGACCAGCGCCATCACCGCGACCGCGGCGACCGGCGGGACCCACCACAGGTCCGTACCGGTGGCACGGCCCCGTCGGCCGGCGTACGCGGCGACGACGGCCAGCACGGGCAGGGCGACCCGGACGTCACCGAGGTCGGACAGGAGCTGGGAGAAGGGGTCCGGATGGATGAGCGCCCGGCTCAGCCGCGCGTCCACGCGCAGCAGCGGGCCGGCTGTGACGACCTGCCAGGTGATAACGGCGAAGAGGACGGCCGGGACACCGAGGAGGAGCGGGCGGCGGACGGGCGCTGAGGTCACGGGGACCAGCTTCTCAGGTCCCGCCCCGATGCGACGGCATCCGAAAGAAGAGGAAAAAGAGGAAGGAGGTCGGCCGCCCCGGAACAGGGGGGGTGGTTCCGGGGCGGCCGTCCGGATCGGAACGTCGCTCGCCCCGGGGGGTTTGGGGCGGCGACCGTCCGATCGGTGAGGAGATCCCGGAGCCGTCAGGCCCCGGTGTGCGCGAGGGCACGACCAGGTCGAAGCTGGGGAGGCCCCGGCCTGAGATCGCCCACAGTCCCCTGTGGGCGGGGTGTATCTCTCATCTGGGGAAGAACCTACGACAGGCGAAGGCGCTTGGGCAGACGTATTCGCGTCCCGACATCCACCTCGCACACCTTCTTCACACGGCCTGCCGCAGGCCACCTCCACAGGTGCGGACCACTCGCTCAGATGCGCGAACCCGGGCCCGCGAAGGGCGGACTCAGATCCGCGCGAAGGCCTGCTCGATGATGTCCAGGCCCTCGCCCAGCAGGTCCTCGCCGATCACCAGCGGGGGCAGGAAGCGCAGCACGTTGCCGTAGGTGCCGCAGGTCAGGACCAGCAGGCCCTCGGCGTGGCAGGCCTTGGCGAGCGCGGCGGTGGCCTCCGGGTTCGGCTCCTTGGTGGTGCGGTCCTTGACCAGCTCGATGGCGATCATCGCGCCGCGGCCGCGGACGTCGCCGATGATGTCGAACTTCTCGGCCATGGCGGTGAGGCGGGACTTCATGACCGCCTCGATGTTCTTCGCCCTGGCGTTGAGGTCCAGCTCCTTCATCGTCTCGATGGCGCCGAGCGCACCGGCGCAGGCCACCGGGTTGCCGCCGTAGGTGCCGCCCAGGCCGCCCGCGTGCGCGGCGTCCATGATCTCGGCGCGGCCGGTCACGGCGGCCAGCGGCAGACCGCCCGCGATGCCCTTGGCGGTCGTGATCAGGTCCGGGACGATGCCCTCGTCCTCGCACGCGAACCACTGGCCGGTGCGGCAGAAGCCGGACTGGATCTCGTCGGCGACGAACACGATGCCGTTGTCGGCGGCGAACTGGCGGATCGCCGGCAGGAAGCCCTTGGCCGGCTCGATGAAGCCGCCCTCACCGAGCACCGGCTCGATGATGATCGCGGCCACGTTGTCCGGGCCGACCTGCTTGGTGATCTGGTCGATGGCCTGCTTGGCGGCCTCCGGGCCCGCGTTCTCCGGGCCGGTCGGCCAGCGGTAGCCGTAGGCGACCGGCACGCGGTACACCTCGGGGGCGAACGGACCGAAGCCGTGCTTGTACGGCATGTTCTTCGCGGTCAGCGCCATGGTGAGGTTGGTCCGGCCGTGGTAGCCGTGGTCGAACACGACGACCGCCTGGCGCTTGGTGTACGCACGCGCGATCTTGACGGCGTTCTCGACGGCCTCGGCGCCCGAGTTGAACAGCGCGGACTTCTTGGCGTGGTCACCCGGGGTGAGCTCCGCGAGGGCCTCGGCGACCTCCACGTAGCCCTCGTACGGGGTGACCATGAAACAGGTGTGGGTGAAGTCGGCCAGCTGGGCGCTCGCGCGGCGTACGACGGCCTCGGCGGAGGCGCCGACGCTCGTCACGGCGATGCCGGAACCGAAGTCGATCAGCCGGTTGCCGTCGACGTCCTCGATGATGCCGCCACCCGCGCGCACGGTGAACACCGGCAGCACGGAGCCCACGCCCTGCGCGACCGCGGCGGTACGGCGGGCCTGCAGCTCCTGCGACTTCGGGCCGGGAATGGCGGTGACGACGCGGCGCTCCTGCGGAAGTGCGGTCATGCGGGGCTCCTGGGGGTATTACGGACGCTTTCCTTCTTTTCTCGCAGGCTAGGACGGCCACCGGGGGGTGGGCATGCTCCATGTGGGCGTTGTCGTCGAGGCCGGTTGTCCGTGGTGGACATAGCAGCCGGACCGCGATACGCCCGGACGGGCCTTCCTCTCGGCCGCGTAAGCGGTGAACTCCCCTTCCCGGGGCGTTAGATTGGCTCGCTGATGGTGGACGGAACGGCTGGTCAGGGGGCAACCGAGATGGACAGCGACGGGACGCGGGACGTGCGCGGCACGCATGCGAACCCTGTGCCGCGCCCGGCGGTGCCCCGGGAGGCCGCGGCGGTGCCGCCCATGCCCCCGGCCCCCCCGGGCGCGCCGCCGAGGCCGGACGGCGCGGCGTTCCTCGCCTGGCTGCGCGCGCCCCGCCCGGAGGCGGCACCGGGCGTGTGGCGCCTCGACCACCGGCCCCGCCCCGACCAGGAACCCGAGCTGATCCCGGCCCGGCAGCTGCTGAGCGGGGCGCTGATCGCGTTCCTGGTGGGGTGGCTGGTGTGGTCGCTGCTGTGGAACGGCTACCTCGGCGGCTGGTGGGTGCTGCCGCTCGAACTGTTCACTCCCGACTCCTGGCGCCAGGGCAACGACCGTATCGGCAACGCCGTCCTCTGGTACTCGTACTACACGCTCATCGCCCTGGCGATCATGCTGGTCGTCGGCCGGCTCGGCCGCTGGGGCGAGGTCTGGCGCCGCTACGGCCCGCCCGCCTGGCGTCCCGCCGAACCCGCCGCCGCACCGCCGCCCGCCCCCGAGCAGGACCCCGCCGAGTGGCCCGAGCTGCGCCGGGCCGGGGCGCACGAGGCCGCCGAACGGCTGGCCGCCGACGCCCGGGCCGGGCTCATGCGCGACGTCGACCTGGCCCGGATCAGCCGCGCCTGGCAGGGCGTACGGTCCGGCACTCACAGTCTCGCCACCTTCACCGGCACCGTGCTCAGGGACGGTGCCGCCGCGTGTCTGCACCCCTCCGGCGAGCGCGACCTGCCCGCCCGGCATGCCCGGCACGACCTGCTCACCGGCCAGGTCCGGGTGGGCACCGCCGCCGACGACCCCCGCAACCCGTACCACTACCGGGGCGCCGGCCTCGCCCTCGGCCCCGATCTGCTCGGCACCTCGCTGCTCGCCGTCGGACCGGCCGGCTCCGGCAAGACCGGCTCCGTGGTCCGGCCGCTCGCCGAGTCGCTCTGCCTGCACGCCCTCGCCGGACGCGCCGCCGTGGTCGTCGTCGGCGCGGCGGGCGCCGGGCTCGGGCCGGCCGAGTCGTACGACGTCGTGGTCCGCATCGGGCACCCGGACTCCGTCTACGACCTCGACCTGTACGGCGGCACCACCGATCCCGACGAGGCCGCCGCCATACTCGCCGAGGCCCTCGTCGGCGACCTCGCCGACCCGCACCCCGGCGGTGACAGCCGCCGCTCCACCACCGTCCTCGCCCAGCTGCTCGGGCCCTTCCACGCCGTCCACGACCGCTTCCCGTCCGTGCCCGAGCTGCGCCAGCTGCTCGACGGCACGCCCGGCCCGCTGGCCGCGCTGCGCAAGGGGCTCACCGACACCGGCCAGGAGTCGCTGCTGCGCGAACTGGACGCCCGGGAGCGGCAGATGGCCCACCCCGGCGACGTCGGCGCCGTACTCGCCGACCGGATCGCGCTGCTCGACCGGCCCGCCTTCGCCTCCTTCTTCGACACCTCCGGAGAGTCCCGGCCGTTCTCCCTCAAGGCCCTCGACCACCCCGTCCGGGTGCGCATCGACCTGCCCCAGCGCGGGCACGCCGACGCCTCCCGGATCCTCGCCCGGCTGGTGCTCGCCCAGTTCACGGCCGGTGTGACGGTGCGGGAGGACCGCTCGCTCTTCGCCTGCCTGCTGCTGGACGACGCCTCCGGTGTCGTCACCCCGGAGGCCGTGCGCGGCATCCAGCGGCTGCGGTCGGTGAACGCCGGTGCCGTGCTGACCCTGCGCACCCTGGACGACGCCCCCCGGCCGCTGCGCGGCCCGCTGCTCGGCGCCACCGGGTGCCGGATGGCGCTGTCCGGGCTCACCCCCTGGGACGGGCAGGACTTCGCCGAGGTGTGGGGCAAGGAGTGGACCGAGACCCGGGACGTCACCGACCGGCAGATCATCGCCGAGACCCCGGCCGGCAAGGCCGTCCACATGCTGCGCCGCGTCATCACCGGCCAGGCACCCACCGCCCGTGCCGTCACCGTCCGCCAGGTGGAGCGCGAGCGCTGGTCGGCCTCCGAACTGGCGCACGGCGTGCCGCCGGGGCACGCGGTGCTGTCGCTGACGACGGTACGGGGGGAGCACGCACCGCCGCTGCTGGTGGACCTGCGGGGCTGAGGAGGCCCGGTTGCGCCGTCGGGTCATCACCGGACCGTACGGTGAGGCAGAATCGGCATAGGTCGTTCATACGCGGCGGCCAAATGATCACCACGATCACCGGATCTCCCTCACCGTGAAGGCACCATGCCCCCGACGCTCGCCTCGCTCGTCCACCACTCCGCGCTCAAGCTGACCGTGCGGGCGGGCGGGGACCGGCTCGACGTGCCCGTGCGCTGGGCCCATGTGAGCGAGCTGGCCGACCCCGTGCCCTACATGGAGGGCGGCGAGCTGCTGCTGATCACCGCGCTCAAGCTGGACGCGGAGGATCCGGAGGCCATGCGGCGGTATGTGAAGCGGCTCGTCGGCGCCGGTGTCGTCGGGCTCGGCTTCGCCGTCGGCGTCAACTACGACGAGGTGCCGCGGGCCCTGGTCGACGCCGCCGAGCACGAGGGGCTGCCGCTGCTGGAGGTGCCCCGCCGCACCCCCTTCCTCGCCATCAGCAAGGCGGTCTCCGCCGCGATCGCCGCCGACCAGTACCGGGCCGTGACGGCCGGCTTCGCCGCCCAGCGCGAACTGACCCGGCAGGCCCTGAACCACGGCCCCGAGGGGCTGCTCGCCGCGCTAGCCGCGCAGGTCGACGGCTGGGCGGCGCTGTACGACGCCTCGGGCGCCGTCGTCGCCACCGCACCGGAGTGGGCCGGCCGCCGGGCCGCCCGGCTGACGGCCGACGTCGAACGGCTCCGGGAGCGGCCCGCGCCCGCCTCCTCGGTGGTCGGCGGACCGGACAACGAGGACCGCGTCGAGCTGCACTCCCTGGGCACCGGCCGGCGCCCGCGCGCCGCCCTCGCCGTCGGCACGGCCGCCGCCCTCGGCACCGCCGAACGGTACGCGGTCCACTCCGCCATCGCCCTGCTCACCCTCACCACCGAGCGCTCCCGCTCCCTGCACGCGGCCGAGCAGCGCATCGGCGCCGCCGTGCTGCGCATGCTGCTCGCCGGGCAGCCGGACCACGCCCGGGCCGTCGCCGGGGACCTGTACGGCGGGCTGCTCGACGCGCCGTTCCGGGTGATCGTCGCCGAGGCGGTGTCCGGGGGTGACCCGCTGGGCGGGCTCACCGAGGCCGTGGAGTCGGCCGCCGCCCGCTCCGGGGAGGCCGTGCTCGTCGTGCCCGAGGGGGAGCGGCTGGTGGTGCTGGCCGCGGACGGGGGAGCGGCGGTGGGCGCGTGCACCGCGTACGCGGCGGCTCTGGAGGGGGCCCGGTCCGCGCCGGAGCAGCCGGCGGCGGAGGAGGACGACGAACTGGTGGTCGGCCTGTCCGCGCCCGCCGGGCCGATCGCCGCGGCCGCCGCCTACAAGCAGGCCGAGCAGGCGCTGTCGGTGGCCCGGCGGCGGGGGCGGATGCTGGTCGAGCACGAGCAGCTCGCGGCGGGTTCGGTGCTGCCGCTGCTGGCCGACGACGCGGTGAAGGCGTTCGCGGACGGGCTGCTGCGGGCGCTGCACGAACACGACGCCACCGGGCGGGGCGACCTGGTCGCCTCGCTGCGGGCCTGGCTGTCCCGGCACGGCCAGTGGGACGCGGCCGCGGCCGATCTGGGCGTCCACCGGCACACCTTGCGCTACCGGATGCGGAGGGTGGAGGAGATCCTGGGGCGGTCGCTGGACGATCCGGACGTACGGATGGAGCTGTGGCTCGCCCTGAAGGCGACGTCGGGCGAGTGACGGACCGTCCCTCGCTCACCGGCGTGAGAGGTGACTCCGGCCACTGTGCCAAACCGTAGTGACCCGGCCCCCAACTGCTACGGCTCGGACAAGCGCCCGCCGCCCTCCCCAGCCCTACCGTGGAGCTCGAACCGAACGACACCCCCAACGCGGAAGGGCCGGGACTCCAGACATGACTTCCACCCACGCCTTCTGGCTCGCCGGCCGCCAGGTCACCGGCGAGGACAGCTTCGACGTCACCTCCCCGTGGGACGGCCGTCTCGTCGGCACGGTCGGCGTGCCGAGCGACGCGCAGGTCGAGGAGGCCGTGGCCGCCGCGTATGCCGTCCGCGAGGACTTCGCCGGCACCCCGGCCCACGTCCGCGCCGCCGCCCTCGACCACGTCAGCAAGCGGCTGGCCGAGCGCGCCGAGGAGATCGCCCAGCTGATCTCCGCCGAGAACGGCAAGCCGGTCAAGTGGGCCCGGGGCGAGGTCGGCCGCGCCGTCTCCGTCTTCCGGTTCGCCGCCGAGGAGGCCCGCCGGTTCAACGGCGGCGAGGCCCAGCGGCTCGACACCGACGCGGGCGGCCAGGGCCGGCTCGCCCTCACCCGCCGCTTCCCCAAGGGCGTCGTGCTCGGCATCGCGCCGTTCAACTTCCCGCTGAACCTGTGCGCGCACAAGGTCGCCCCGGCCATCGCCGCGGGTGCCCCGATCATCCTCAAGCCGGCCCCGGCCACCCCGCTGTCCGGCCTGATCCTCGGTGAGCTGCTCGCCGAGACCGACCTGCCGGCCGGCTCGTGGTCGATCCTCCCGGTGCCGAACGACAAGATGCCGGCCCTCGTCCAGGACGAGCGGCTGCCGGTCATCTCCTTCACCGGTTCCGAGAAGGTCGGTTACGCGATCATGGACTCGGTGCCGCGCAAGCACTGCACCCTGGAGCTGGGCGGCAACGGCGCGGCCGTCGTCCTCGCCGACTGGGCGAGCGACGCCGACCTCGACTGGGCCGCGAACCGCATCGCGACCTTCTCCAACTACCAGGGCGGCCAGTCCTGCATCTCCGTGCAGCGCGTGATCGCCGACGCCTCCGTGTACGACCGCCTGCTGCCGCGCATCGTCGCCGCCGTCGAGGCCCAGGTCACCGGTGACCCGAGCGACGCCGCGACCGACGTCGGCCCGCTGGTCAGCGAGGACGCCGCCCGGCGCGTCGAGTCGTGGGTGGACGAGGCCGTGTCGGCGGGCGCCAAGCTCCTCACCGGCGGCAAGCGCGACGGCGCCTCCTACGCGCCGACCGTCCTCACCGAGGTGCCGGCCGACGTGACCCTCTCCTGCGAGGAGGTCTTCGGTCCCGTCCTGACCGTGCAGAAGGTGGACGGCGAGGCCGAGGCGTTCGCCGCGGTCAACGACTCCAAGTACGGCCTCCAGGCAGGCGTGTTCACGCACGACCTCCAGGTCGCCTTCCGCGCCCACCGCGCCCTCGAGGTCGGTGGCGTGGTCGTCGGCGACGTCCCGTCGTACCGCGCCGACCAGATGCCGTACGGCGGCGCCAAGCAGTCGGGCGTGGGCCGCGAGGGCGTCAGGTTCGCGATGGACGACTACACATACGAGCGCGTGCTGGTCCTCACCGGGCTCGCGCTCTGACCTGCCACGGACAGGTCGACGAACGGCCGGAGCCCACTGTGCGGGGGCTCCGGCCGTTTCCTGTTGCCGGGTAAAGGATTCGGCATCGACCGGTCAACAGCCTTGTTCTGTGCATGACTCACTCGATGGGATGCGAGTCGACCACTCGTCCGATCGCGGACCTCTCAGGGGAATTCATGCACACTGCCCGTACCGGGCGCGGCGTCGCGGCTTCCGCGGCCACCACCGCCGCCCTCGTCGCCGCCGCCCTGGCGACCACCTCACCGGCCGGCGTCACCAGCGCGGCCGCCGCCGTACCGCACACCAAGGCGGTGCCGGCCATAGCGGGGCACACCCTGGTCCACGGCGTGTCCAGCCCGCTGCCCATCGGGCAGTGCGAGGCCAAGTGGCACATCGCCTGCTACAACCCGCTGCAGTACCGCACGGCCTACAACCTCAACCCGCTGTACCGCAAGGGCATCACGGGCAAGGGACGCACCATCGTCATCGTCGACTCCTTCGGCTCCCCGACGATCCAGCACGACCTCGACGTCTACAGCAAGCAGTTCGGCCTGCCCAGCACCAAGGTCAAGGTGGTCAGGTGGGGGCACGTCCCCGCCTTCGACCCCAAGAACTCCGACATGACCGGCTGGGCCGGCGAGAGCACCCTGGACGTCGAGATGGCCCACGCCGTGGCGCCGGGCGCGAAGATCGTCCTGGTGGAGACGGCGGTCTCGGAGACCGAGGGCACCACCGGGCTGCCGGAGATGATGGACGCCGAGAAGTACCTGATCGACCACGGCACCGGCGACGTCATCAGCCAGAGCTTCGGGGCCACCGAGAACACCTTCCCCGGCTTCGCCAGGGGCGACTTCTCCAGCATCAAGAACCTGCGCTACGCCTTCCGGGCCGCGGCCAGGAAGCACGTCACCGTTCTCGCCTCCTCCGGCGACGGCGGCGCCACCGACCTGAAGGCGGACGGCAAGACGTACTACAAGAAGCGCGTCAACTCCTGGCCCTCCTCGGACCCGCTGGTCACCTCCGTCGGCGGTACCCAGCTCCACCTGAACGACAAGGGCGAGCGCGTCAGGCCGGACAGCGTCTACAACGACTACGGCGCGGGCGGCGGCGGCCAGTCCCACGTGTTCTCCCGCCCGGCCTTCCAGAACGGTGTGAAGAAGGTCGTCGGCTCCCGCCGCGGCACCCCGGACGTGTCGCTGGCCGCCGCGGTCAACGGCGGCGCCTGGATCTACTCCAGCTTCGACCCGACCGCCACCGGCTGGGACGTCACCGGCGGCACCAGCGAGGCCAGCCCGCTCTTCTCGGGCATCGTCGCCCTCGCCGACCAGGCGGCCGGCCACCGGCTGGGCAACATCGACAAGGCGCTGTACACCCTCTCCCGGCACAGGGGCACCGGCATCGTCGACGTCAACGACGGCACCGACAACAGCTACTCCGACGTCACCGGCTACCAGGCCGTCAAGGGCTACGACATGGCCACCGGCGTCGGCACCGTGGACGCCCTCCGCTTCGTGACCGCGCTCGCCGACCCCGGCCACCGGGGCTGAGGGAGCGCGGCAGCCTGACCGCCTCCCCGCGACGGCCCGGGTCCGCCCGGGCCGTCCGTACGCTTCGGGCATGACTTCACAGGCCTACCTCTCCGATCTCTTCTCCCTCGACGGCCGGGTCGCCCTGGTGACCGGTGGCAGCTCCGGCATCGGCCGGGGCATCGCCGGCGCGCTGGCACGGGCCGGTGCGGCGGTGCTGATCGTGGCGCGGAAGGAGCAGCAACTCCGGGAAACCGTGGACGAGTTGACGAGCGCCGGATGTCGGGCCGGCTGGCTCGGCGCAGACCTGAGCACGCGGGCCGGGGTGCGGGAAGCGGCCGAGGAGGCTGTCGGGGTGTTCGGCGAGCCGGACATCCTGGTGAACTGCGCCGGGATCAACCTGCGGCCGCCGATGGGGGAGCTGGACGAGCAGGTCTGGGACACCACCATGGCGGTGAACCTGGACGCGCCCTTCCTGCTGGGGCAGCGGTTCGGGCCGGGGATGGCCGAGCGGGGCTACGGGCGGATCATCCACGTCACCTCCCAGCAGGCGCACCGGGCGTTCGTGCGCAGCGGTGCCTACGGCGTCTCGAAGGGGGCGCTGGAGTCGCTGGCCCGGTCGCAGGCCGAGGCCTGGTCGCCGTACGGGGTCACCTGCAACACCCTGGTGCCGGGCTTCGTGATGACGCCGCTCAACGCCCAACTGTCGTCCGACCCCGAGAAGGTCGCGGCCCTCGCCGCCCGGACCATGGTCGGGCGCAACGGCCTCGCCGAGGACTTCGCCGGCGCCGCCGTCTTCCTCGCCTCTCCCGCCTCCGCCTACGTCACCGGTCAGTCGGTCTTCGTCGACGGCGGGTTCTCCGTGCACTGAGCGCCCGCTCCGCCCGATGGGGCCCGGCACCGCTGCCTTCCGGTGCCGGGCCCCTCCCTGGTGCCGGGCCTCTCCGGACCCTCAACCGGAGAAGCCGACGTGCGCGAGCCGCAGGGGGCCGCGCAGCCTGAGGTGGACGTCGTGCACGCCCTCGGTGGCCGGGAGGCCGGCCGTGACGGTGGTGTACGTGTAGGGGTCCGCCGTGGGGGTGACCAGGGTCAGTTCGGCCAGGACGGGGCCGCCGTCCAGGGAGAGCTGCAGGCTGCCCTCGCCCGCCAGTTGGGCGGTCACCTCGCGCACGCCGTCAGCGAAGTCGCAGGCCCGGTAGACCACTGTGCCCGAGACGTCGGCCGCCGGGGTCACCGCGTCGCCCGCCGTCTTCGTGCGGTCCACGATCGCGACGCCGGACTGCTCGTCGAAGCCGGCCGCCTCCAGACCCCGCCGGATCACCGGGCGCGGGGCCGGACGCTCCTCCCCGCCGAGGGTGAGGGTCGTCCGCAGGCGGACGTCCTCGCTGGACGCGCCGAGCAGCAGCTCGTACGGGCCCTGTTCCAGGCACCACCCGCCCCCGGCCACGTCCCAGAAAGCGAACGCGGACAGCGGTACGCCGAAGTCCAGCGTCGTGCGCTCGCCGGGCGCCAGCGTCACCCGGTGGTGCCCGAGCAGCTCGCGGCGCGGCCGGGGCACCGAGGGGTCCACGGCCCGGGCGTAGAGCTGGGCGACCTCGTCGGCCGTCCGGTCGCCGGTGTTGGTGAGCGTGCAGGACACGTGCACCGAGGCGTCCGCGACCCGGACCGACAGGTCGCCGTAGGCGAAGCTCGTGTACGACAGGCCGTGCCCGAAGGGGAAGAGAGGGGTGCCCTCGAAGTAGAGGTACGTCTGCCGGGCGCCGATCACGTCGTAGTCGCCCAGGTCGGGCAGGTCGGCGTCGGACTCGTACCAGGTCTGCGGGAGCCGCCCGGCGGGACAGACGTCGCCGGCCAGGACCCGGGCCAGCGCCGTGCCCGCCGCCTGGCCGCCGTGCGCGGTCCACAGGGCGGCCGGCAGCCGCGTCATGTCCACCGCGTACGGATACGCCGAGGTCAGGACCAGCACCGTGCGCGGGTTGGCGGCACGGGCCGCGCGCAGCAGCCGTTCCTGGTGGCCGGGCAGCCGCAGCGTCGTCCGGTCCTCGGTCTCGCGGCCGTTGATGTGCGGGTCGTTGCCCGCAACCACCACGACGACGTCCGCCCGGCCGGCCACCCGGGCGACCGCGTCCTCACCGCGCTCGACCGTCACCACCTCGAAGACCTCGCCGGTGTCGGCAACCTTCGCGCCGTCGGCGCCGACACAGACGTGACGACCCGTGCCGAGGTGCTTCAGGAGGTGACCGTTCCGGTGGGGTTCCAGGCGGAAGGTCTCCTGGACGACCCAGCCGCCCGGCTCGTCCGCGGCGGCCCGCAGGTGGCCGTCCTCGGCGACGGAGAGGTAACGGCCGTCGGGGGCGCGCAGGGTGAGGACGCCGCCGCCCCAGTCGACCAGGGCGAACTCGGTGCCGAACGGGTCCGTGGTGAGCGGGGGCAGGTCGGTGCGGCCGGCGAGCAGCGCCGGGTCGAGGGCGCCCTCCGCGCCGGGGGCCTCGTCGGGGGCGTCCGACGGGGGCACGTGCAGGAAGGTCCCGTCCTCGGTGCGCAGCCGGATCCGGTCCACGCCCTCGGCGAACTCCACGCGCTCGGCGCCGAACCGCTCGTACAGGCCCTCCAGCGGGGTGGAGCGGTGCAGCAGGCTGCCGCTGTACCAGTCGAGTTTGCACTCGTCGGCGAGCAGGCCCACCACCGCGATCCGGGTGCCGGGCGCGAGCGGCAGCAGCGCGTCGTCGTTCTTCAGCAGGACGACGGCCTGCTCGGCGGCCTCCTGGGCGAGCGCCCGGTGCGCCGGGGTGTCGAACTCGCCGGTGAGGTGCGGGTCGTGGTGCGGGTCGAACTCGCCGAGGCGGAAGCGGACCGAGAGCTGGCGGCGGACCGCGGTGTCGATGTCCGCCTCCGTCAGCAGCCCCTGGTCCAGCGCTCCTCTGACGCGCGCGGTGATCTGCGAACCGTCCGTGCCGTGGTCGGTGAAGCTGTCGACGCCGGCCAGCAGGGCGGCCGCGGTGGCCTCCTCGTGCGTGTCGAAGTAGTGCTCGGCGTCGACCAGGTTGCTCGGCGCGCCCGCGTCCGAGCAGACCAGCAGGTCCTCCTCGGTCCAGGCGCGCAAGTGGGAGCGCAGGTACGGGGAGAGGTGGTTGGGTCGGCCGTTGACCAGGTTGTACGCGGGCATCACCCCGGCCACCGCCCCTGCCTCCACCGTGTCCCGGAAGGCGCGCAGATCGTACTCGTGCAGCACCCGCGGGCGGACGGAGGCCGACGAGGTGGCCCGGTCGGTCTCGTTGTTGTGCGCCAGCCAGTGCTTGAGCACGGGCGCGGTGCGCCAGTAGAGCGGGTGGTCACCGCGCAGGCCGTGCGTGTACGCCGTCGCGATCGCCGAGGTCAGCCTCGGGTCCTCCGAGTAGCCCTCCTCGTTGCGGCCCCACAGCGGGTGGCGCAGCAGGTTCACCGTCGGAGACCACACGTTCAGGCCCACCCGGTCGTCGCGGGCGCGCATCGCCCGGACCTCCTTGGACACCGCCTCGCCGACGCGTCGTACCAGCTCCGGGTTCCAGGTCGCGCCGAGGCCGACCGCCTGCGGGAACACCGTCGCCGGGCCCATCCAGGCCACGCCGTGCAGGGCCTCCTGGCCGGTGCGGAAGGCGGCGACGCCCAGGCGCTCGACGGCGGGCGCGAACTGGTGCAGGAAGGCCACCTTCTCGTCCAGGGTGAGCCGTGCCAACAGGTCGTCGATGCGCTTCGCGAACGGCAGGTGGGGATCACGGAAAGGCGGCGTGGGCGGCGGGTGAACGGTCACGGGCGGTTTCCCCTTGGGTGGAGCGGCAGGGCGCTTTCGAAGCGCTTCGATGCTCATTCCGGCACCGGGTGGGTGTCAAGGCGCTGGGCCGAATCGGGCCGGACTTCTCACCGGCACAGCAAGGAGGGAAAGGGCAGGCGGGTTCCTTTCCGCATCCGAGGAATCTTGGGATCGACCCTTGTGCACCCCCAGGTGTTCACTTAACCTCGCAGCAACATCGAAGCGCTTCGACTGAGTCCGGAAGGCGCTTCAGCTCAGCCGATTCCACTCGAGACACCGCAGCCGACGGCCCACCGCCGGGTGTCCTGGTGCGCCATGAAGGGTTGACGCAATGACGCCGAACGCCGCCTCCTCCGCACCCAGCCGGAGAAGCTTCCTCGCCTCCACCGCGGTCGCCGCCGCGGCGGTGGCGGGAGGGATGCCGCTGCTCACCGCCTGCGGCGGTTCGGACAGCGGATCGAGCGGAGGTTCCTCCTCGGGCAAGGGCGCGAAGAAGCTGCTGCCGGCCTACGTCGCGCACAACGTGGTGACCCCGGACATCCCCGCGAAGAACGGCTCGGCGATCGGCTTCACCAGCAAGCTCGACCTCGCCACCCTCAAGACCTCGGTCCCGAAGAAGCTCGGCAAGGGCGGCAAGATCACCATCATGTCGCCGTTCTGGGGCTCCCCGCCCAAGCAGGACAACCCCTACTACCAGGGGATGAACGACCTGATCGGCGTCGACGTCGTCTGGCAGAACCAGGACGGCAACACCTACGACCAGAAGCTCGGCGCGGTCCTCGCCTCCAGCGACGTGCCGGACGTGGTGGTCGTCCCCAGCTGGAACATGGGCGGCATGATACCCACCGCCATCATCAGCAAGTTCGCCGACCTCGGGCCGTATCTGTCGGGCGACAAGGTCAAGGAGTACCCGAACCTCGCGGCCATCCCGACCGACGCCTGGCAGCGCTGCATCATCGGCGGCAAGCTGCGCGGCCTGCCGCAGCCCTCCCCGTACGTCACTGGCATCGTGCCCCTCTACCGCAAGGACATCTTCGACAAGGAGGGGTACGACGTACCCCGCTCTGCGGACGAGTTCCTGTCCCTGGCCAAGGAGATCACCAATCCCAAGGCGAAGCGCTGGGCCTGCATGGACATGAAGTGGACCGCGTTCCAGGCCTTCGGCGTGCTCTCCGGCAGTGAGAAGCCGCTCGGCTGGAACCTCGTCGACGGCAAGCTGGTCAACCGCATCGAGACGGAGGAGTACCTCGAGGCGCTGGAGTGGACCCGCAAGCTGTTCGCCGCCGGTGTCGTTCACCCTGACGCCAAATTGGGCAAGAACGCCCCCGACCCGGGCCCCAAGTTCGCGGCAGGCGAGTTCCTCGTCTACGCCAACAACATCAGCCAGTGGTGGGGCCGGACGGCCGAACAGGCCACCCAGAACCCGGCCTTCAAGATCTGGGGCATGGACATCTTCGGACACGACGGCGGCGACCCGACGCTCTGGGCGGAGCAGCCCGCCGGCATTTTCGCCTTCATCAACAAGAAGGCCCCGGAGTCCGTGATCCGTGACGTGCTGGCCGTCGCCAACGTCACCGCCGCGCCGTACGGCACCAAGGAATACATGATGACCAACTACGGCGTCGAAGGCACCCACTACACCGTCAAGGACGGCGTGCCCGTGAAGACCACGGCGGGCAACAACCAGGTCATGAACGCCTACGTCATGGTCGCCAGCCCCGCCGCCACCATCGCCCACCCCGACTTCCCCGAGGTCGCCAAGGCCCAGGTCCTGTGGCAGCAGCGGATGGGCTCCTTCACCAAGAAGTCCAGCTTCTACGGCCAGATGATCACCGAGCCCTCCCGCTACACCAACCTCAGCAACGACTTCGAGCAGCTCGAGGACGACATCACCCGCGGCCGCAAGAAGATCGGCGACATGCAGCAGGCCGTCTCCGACTGGAAGAGCAAGGGCGGCGACAAGCTGCGCGACTGGTACAAGAAGCTGCTCGACGACAACGGTTCGTCGGCGAGCTGACCAGGCACTGAGGCAAGGAGAACCGCCGTGTCGCACAGCACGGTGCCCCGCAGCAGGGCCGAGGCGGCCGACAGGTCGGAGCAGACCCCGGTGGCGTCCGGCGAAGCCACCAAGACCCCGGGCAGGACGCGCGCCGGAAAGCTGGGCCTGCGCCTGAGATTCAGACGCGACCGCGTCCTGCTCCTGATGACGATGCCGGCCGTCCTGCTGGTCCTGATCTTCAACTACCTGCCGATCCTCGGCAACATCGTCGCCTTCCAGGACTACGACCCCTACGTCAGTGACAACGGCATCGTCTCGATGCTGCACAGCCCCTGGGTCGGCTTCGAGAACTTCCAGCGGATCTTCGAGGACTCGGCCTTCTGGAACGCGGTCGAGAACACCCTGGTGCTGTTCTCCCTGCAACTGGTGCTGTACTTCCCGATCCCGATCCTGCTCGCGCTGCTCATCAACAGCGTGGTCAGGCCCCGGGTACGGGCGATCTCCCAGGCCGTCCTCTATCTCCCGCACTTCTTCTCCTGGGTGCTGGTCATCGCCGTCTTCCAGCAACTGTTCGGCGGCGCGGGCATCCTGTCCCAGCTGCTGCGCCGGCACGGGTACAACGGGCTGGACATCATGACCGACCCGTCCACCTTCAAGTTCCTCGTCACGGCGGAGGGCGTCTGGAAGGACGCGGGCTGGGGGATCATCGTGTTCCTCGCCGCGCTGGCGTCCGTGAGCCCCGATCTGTACGAGGCGGCGGCCATGGACGGAGCCGGGCGCCGGCGGCGGATCTGGCACGTGACGCTGCCCGCGCTGCGCCCGGTGATCGCGCTGCTGCTGGTGCTGCGCGTGGGCGACGCGCTGACGGTCGGCTTCGAGCAGATCCTGCTGCAACGCGATGCCGTCGGCCCGGGCGCGGCAGAGGTCCTGGACACCTTCGTCTGGTGGAACGGCGTGCGCAACCAGGACTTCGGCTACGCGGCCGCCGCCGGCCTCGTCAAGGGCGTGGTCAGCCTCGGACTGGTCCTCGCCGCCAACAAGGTGGCCCATCTGATGGGCGAGCAGGGGGTGTACAAGAAGTGACCGCCGTGATCGACAAGCCGTCCGCACCGGAGCGGTCCCGGTGGGCCGCCTCGCCCCGACCGGTGTGGGAGGAGGAGCCCACCAGGGCCGGTCTCGCCGGCAAGGGCCTGGTCCTGACACTGGCCTGCCTGGGGATCCTCTTCCCGCTCTGGATCGTGGTCGTCACCAGCCTGTCCTCGCGGAAGACGATCGACGAGGCGGGCGGGCTGGTGATGATCCCCAAGAGCATCACGTTCGTCGCGTACAAGGAGCTGCTGAGCGGCGGCCAGGTCACCCGCGCCGCGATCGTGAGCATCCTCGTCACCCTCGTCGGCACGCTCTTCTCGATGACGGTGTCCGTGCTGTGCGCCTACGGGCTGTCCCGCACCGGGTCCCTGGGCCACCGCTGGATCCTGATGGTGCTGCTGGCCACGATGTTCTTCAGCGCCGGCCTCATCCCCACCTACCTGCTGGTGCAGTCCCTGGGCCTGACCGACAACTATCTCGCCCTGATCCTGCCCAGCGCGATCAGCGTCTTCAACATCCTGGTCCTGCGCGGCTTCTTCATGGGCATCTCGCAGGAACTCATCGACAGCGCGCGCATCGACGGCGCCGGTGACTTCCGGATCCTCTGGCAGATCACGATGCCGCTCTCCCGCGCGGTGCTCGCGGTGATCACGCTGTTCTACGCCGTCGGGTACTGGAGTGCGTGGTTCAACGCGTCGCTGTATCTGAACGACCAGAACAAGATGCCGTTGCAGAACGTCATGATCCAACTGGTGCAGAAGCAGGAGGCGCCGGTCGGGCTGGGGCAGGCCATCAAGACGGGGGAACTGTCCGGGCTGGCCGTGCAGATGGCGGTGATGGTCATGGCGCTGCTGCCGGTCGCCGTGCTGTCGCCGTTCGTCCAGAAGCACTTCAAGAAGGGCATGCTCACCGGAGCGGTGAAGGGCTGACCGACGGCGCCCACCGGGCGGGCAGCTTCTGCGGTTCGGCGGCTGCGGGTTGTCCGCGGCCGGTCGCGCAGGTCCCCTCGCCCCTCCGGTCGGCGCAGCCGGCGCACGCCTGCACAGCCGCGGGCAGTCGTGCCTCCCCCCTGCCTCAACGGCCTGCGAGGTGCCCCGGGGCGGCACGGGTGGGCGCGGCGGCACCCCGTCGGCGCCGGCGCGCCAGGCCCCCTCCGGCCCGCACGAGTACCGGTCCACCACCCCACCCACGCCCAGCGAGGTAGCCATGTCGTCCACCCCCAGCCGCAGAACCGTCCTCGCCGGAACGGCAGCCGCGGCAGCTCTCACCGGCCTGCCCGCTCTGCAACCCCGGGCAGGCGCCGCCGAAGCCCGGCACCCCGCGTACCGCTGGCGCAACGCGGTCATCGGCGGCACCGGATTCGTCACCGGTGTCCTCTTCCACCCCACCACCCCCGGCCTCGCCTACGCCCGCACCGACATCGGCGGCGCGTACCGGTGGGACGCCCGTACCGCCCGCTGGATCCCGCTCACCGACCACATCGGCTGGGACGACTGGAACCTGCTCGGAGTGGAGGCGATGGCGGTCGACGCATCGCACCCGAACCGGCTGTATCTCGCCCTCGGGACCTACAGCCAGGACTGGGCCGGCAACGGTGCCGTCCTGCGCTCGGCGGACCGCGGAGCGACCTGGCAGCGCACCGATCTCACCGTGAAGCTCGGCGCCAACGAGGACGGCCGGGGCGCCGGTGAGCGGTTGCTCGTCGATCCGCGCGACAGCGACACCCTGTGGCTCGGCACCCGGCACGACGGGCTGCTGAAGTCCGGCGACCGGGGCGCCACCTGGGCCAGGGACACCGGCTTCCCGGCCACCCCCACCGCCTCCGGCCAGGGCGTCACCCTGCTCGTCGCCGCCGGCCGCACCCTCTACGCCGGCTGGGGCGACGGCGACGGCACCTCGGCCAACCTCTTCCGGACCACCGACGGGACCACCTGGGAGGCCGTCCCGGGCCGGCCCACCGGCACCTCCGCCAAGGTGCCGATCCGCGCCGCCCACGACCGGCACACCGGCGAGCTGTACGTCACGTACGCCGACGCACCCGGGCCGAACGGCCAGTCCGACGGCAGCGTGCACAAGCTGGACACCACCACCGGCACCTGGACCGACGTCACCCCGGTCGCGCCCGGCGGCGCCGACACCTTCGGGTACGGCGGGGTCGCCGTCGCGGCCTGCCGTCCCGGCACCGTCGTCGTCTCCACCAACAACCGCTGGTCCGCCGTGGACACCCTGTTCCGCTCCACCGACGCCGGCCGCACCTGGACCTCCCTGAAGAACACCGCCGTCCTCGACGTCTCCGAGACCCCGTACCTGAAGTGGGGCGCCGACGAGCCCAAGTTCGGCTGGTGGATGCAGACCGTCGCCGTCGACCCGTACGACGCGCGGCACATCGTCTACGGCACCGGCGCCACCCTCTACGGCACCCGCGACCTCAGGCACTGGGAGCCCGTGATCCGGGGCCTGGAGGAGACGTCCGTACGCCAGCTGATCTCTCCCCCGGCCGGGGAGGCGCATCTGATCAGCGGGAGCGGCGACATCGGCGTGATGTACCACGAGCGGCTCACCGCGTCGCCGTCCCGGGGCATGGCCGCCGACCCCGTGTTCGGCACGGCCACCGGACTCGCGCAGGCGGCGGCGAAACCGTCGTACGTCGTGCGGGCCGGCTGGGGCGACCACGGCAACGGCGCCTTCTCGGACGACGGCGGGCGGACCTGGGCGCCCTTCGCGGCCCAGCCGGCCATCGCGCACGACGCGCCGGGTCCCATCGCCGTCGACGCCGACGCCGGCGTGCTGCTGTGGTCCTTCGTGCACTGGGACGGCACCAAGTACGCCGCCCACCGCTCGGCGGACAACGGCGCCACCTGGACCGAGGTCTCCTCCTTCCCGAAGGGCGCCACACCGGTCGCCGACCCGGCCGACCCGACCCGCTTCTACGCGTACGACACCGACACGGGAACGGTGTACGCAAGCTCGGACGGTGGCCTCGGCTTCACCGCCCGGGCGAGCGGACTGCCCTGCGGAGACAGCCAGTTCAAGCTGGTCGCCGCCCCCGGGCGCACCGGTGACCTGTGGCTGAGCGCCAAGGACAACGGGCTGTACCGCTCCCGCGACGGCGGCGCCACCTTCGACAGGGTCGCCAGTTGCCGGGCGTCGTACGTCCTCGGCTTCGGACGGGCCGCCGACGGCGCCGGCTATCCGGCGATCTACCAGGTCGGGTCCACCGGGACGATCACCGCCGTGTACCGCTCCGACGACGAGGCGAAGACCTGGGTACGGATCAACGACGACGCCCACCAGTGGGGGTACATCGGCGACGCCATCACCGGTGACCCGCGCGTGTACGGCCGGGTCTACGTCGCCACCAACGGGCGCGGCATCCAGTACGGGGAGCCCGCGTGAAGCCGTGCCTCGCCGACGCCACCCGCGGCCGCCTCCTCTTCGGCGGCGACTACAACCCCGAGCAGTGGCCCGAGGAGACCTGGACCGAGGACGTCCGGCTGATGAAGGACGCCGGGGTCAACTCCGTCACCCTGGGCGTCTTCTCCTGGTCCCGGCTGGAACCCGAACCCGGGACAAGGGACTTCGGGTGGCTGGACCGGCTCATGGACCTGATGCACGACAGCGACATCGGCGTGGTCCTCGCCACCCCGACCTCCTCCCCGCCGCCCTGGCTGGGCCGGCTGCACCCGGACACCCTGCCCCGCGACGCCGACGGCCGGACCGAGTGGTGGGGCGGCCGGCAGCACTTCTCCCACTCCAGCGCCACCTACCGCCGCTACGCCGCCGCCATCACCGAGGACCTGGCCGCCCGCTACGCCGGCCACCCGGCGCTGCGCATGTGGCACATCAACAACGAGTACTGCACCTACGACTACGGCGACGAGGCCGCCGCCGCCTTCCGCCGCTGGCTGCGCGAGCGGCACGGCACCCTCGACGCCCTCAACTCCGCCTGGGGCACCGCCTTCTGGAGCCAGGGCTACGACACCTGGGACGGCATCCTGCCGCCGCGCCACGCGCACTACCTGAACAACCCCGGCCAGGTGCTGGACTTCCGCCGCTTCACCTCCGACATGCTGCTGGAGTGCTACGCGGCCGAGCGGGACATCGTCCGCCGGCACACCCCGCACACCCCGGTGACCACCAACTTCATGCCGCTGTGGTTCGGGCAGGACGCCTGGCGCTGGGCCGAGGAGGAGGACGTCGTCTCCGTCGACCTCTACCCCGACCCGCGCGACCCGCTCGGCGGCCGGCGCGGGGCGCTGGTGCAGGACCTCACCCGGTCGCAGGCGCGCGGCCCGTGGATGCTGATGGAGCAGGCGGCCGGGCCCGTCAACTGGCGCGGGGTGAACCACCCCAAGCCGCGCGGCCTGAACCGTCTGTGGTCCTTCCAGGCCGTCGCCCGGGGTGCCGACGCCGTCTGCTACTTCCAGTGGCGCCAGTCCCGGCAGGGCGCGGAGAAGTTCCACTCCGGCATGGTCGGCCACGCGGGGGAGCGGGGCCGTACCTACCAGGAGGTGAAGCAGCTCGGCGGTGAACTCGCCCGGATCGGGGAGCACATCGCGGGCCGGCACAGCGGCGCGCAGATCGCGATCCTGCACGACTGGCACTCCTGGTGGGCCGGCGCCCACGAGGGCCGGCCGTCCACCGAGGTGGAGCTTCCCGAGGTGCTGCACGCCTGGCACCGGGCGCTGTGGGAGGCCCACCTCACCACCGACTTCGCCCACCCCCAGCACGACCTGTCGGCCTACCGGCTGATCGTCGTCCCCCAGCTCTACCTGCTCACCGACACCGCGATCGACAACCTCCTCTCCTGCGTCCGCGCCGGCGCCACCCTGGTCTGCGGCTTCCTCACCGGCATCGCCGACGAGGACGACCGGGTCCGCCCCGGCGGCATGGACGCCCGGCTCCGCGAGCTGTTCGGCATCCGCACCCTGCACGAGTGGTGGCCGCTGGACGCGGGGGAGACGGCCGAGACCGACGGCTTTTGCGGCACCCTGTGGTCCGAGGAGATCGAGAAGATCGAGGACGCCTCGGCCGAGGCCGAATACAAGGGCGGCGAACTGGACGGGCTGCCGGCCGTGCTGCGCCGGGGACGCGCCTGGTACCTCTCCACGCTGCCCGAACCCGAGGCGCTGCGCGCGCTGCTCGCCCGGATCGCGGCCGAGGCGGGCCTCCGCCCGGTGCTCGACGGGCTCCCGGCCTGCGTCGAGGCGGTGCGCCGGGGCGACCTGCTGTTCCTGCTCAACCACGGTCGCGAACCGGTCACCGTCCCCGTCCCGGGCACCCACCAGGACCTGCTCGGCGGTACGGCCGTCACGGGCGAAGTCACCCTCGGCCGCTACGGCGTGGCGGTGCTGAAGCCGTGAACCACGAACCGGCTCGACCTCGCCTGGAGCCCGGACGGCGCCCGAGCCGTGCTGAGGCCCGGCCGCACCCACGACCGCGTCCTCACCCTGGGGACGCGGTGACCTGAGGAAGAACTCCCCCCACCCATGGAAGGACACCATGGCAACCACCACCCTGAGCAGGGTCGCCAAGGCCCTGATCGCCCCCGCACTCGCCCTCGGCGCTACCGTCGGTCTCGCCTCGGCCCCCGCCTCCGCCGCCGTCTGGAGCTCCTGCGACCGGTGGGGCAGCACCACGCTGAACGGCTACACCCTCTACAACGACGTCTGGGGCTCCGGCGCCGGCAGCCAGTGCATCTGGGCCAACTCCGGTACCAACTGGGGTGTCTGGGCCGACCACCCCAACACCGGAGGCATCAAGTCCTACCCCGACGCCAAGAAGGTGATCAACAAGTCGATCACCTCCCTCTCCTCGCTGACCAGCAGCTACAACGTCAGCGTCCCGTCGTCCGGCGCCTACGAGACGGCGTACGACATCTGGGACACCAACTACAAGTACGAGATCATGCTCTGGGTCAACAAGAGCGGACCCGTCGGCCCGCTCGGCAGCTCGCAGGGCACCGTGTCCCTCGGCGGCTCCACCTGGACCGTCTACAAGGGCAACAACGGCTCCAACGAGGTGTTCTCCTTCGTCCGCAGCTCCAACTCCAGCTCCGGCACGGTCAACATCCTGCCGATCCTGAAGTGGATCAAGGACACCAAGGGCTGGTTCGGCAACGTGACCATCGGTGACCTCCAGCTCGGCTTCGAGATCACCTCGTCCTCCGGCGGCCTGAACTTCACCGTCAACAGCGAGAGCGTCAGCAGCGGCTGAGCCGGCGCGGCAGGCGAGAAGGGCCGGTCCCCGCCCGGGGACCGGCCCCCCGCTCATTCCGCGATCGGCAGCTCGGCCCCGTCCCGCAGGAACAGCGGGATGCGCTCCAGCGGCGCGTCCACCGTCACCGCCGTACCGCCCTCGTACGACGCGCCCGTCCACGCGTCCGTCCAGCGCGCCCCCGCCGGGAGGTGCACCGTGCGGGAGGTGGCCCCGGCGGTCAGCACCGGGGCGACCAGCAGATCGCGGCCGAAGAGGTAGGCGTCGTCCACGGACCAGGCCGCCTCGTCGCCGGGGAACTCCAGGAACAGCGGCCGCATCACCGGCAGCCCCTCCTCGTGCGCCTCCCGCATGACGGTCAGGACGTACGGCTTCAGGCGCTCGCGCAGCCGCAGGTACCGCTCCATGATCGCGCCGGCCTCCTCGCCGTACGACCACACCTCGTTCGGGCCCCCGGTCATCTCCGGGCCCAGCTCCATGCCCGGGTCGCGGAAGCCGTGCAGACGCATCAGCGGGGACAGCGCGCCGAACTGGAACCAGCGGACCATCACCTCCCGGTACGCCGCATTGTCCGGGTCGCCGCCGTGGAAGCCGCCGATGTCCGTGTTCCACCACGGGATGCCCGACAGGGCGGTGTTGAGACCGGCCGCGATCTGGCGGCGCAGGGTCGCGAAGTCGGTGCCGATGTCACCGGACCACAGGGCGGCACCGTGCCGCTGACTGCCCGCCCACGCCGAGCGGTTGAGGGTGATCACCTCGTCCACCCCGGCCGCGCGCAGCCCCTCGTCGAAGGTGCGGGCGTTGTCCGCCGGGTAGAGGTTGCCGACCTCCAGGCCCGGACCGGCCCAGTAGCGCAGGTTCTCCGGGAAGCCGGGCTTCAGCTCCGGCTCGCAGGCGTCCAGCCAGAACGCGGTGATGCCGTACGGGTCGAGGTAGTTCTCCTTCACCCGCGACCACACGAACTCCCGCGCCTCGGGATTCGTCGCGTCGTAGAAGGCCACCTGCACGGTGGAGGCGACCCCCTTGTCCGGCCAGTCGGCGTGCGCCATCGGGCCGTACTGCGTGCCGATGAAGTGGCCGCGCTGCTCCATCAGCGCGTGGTTCTCCGACAGCGGGGACACCGACGGCCACACCGAGACCACCAGCTTGATGCCCAGTTCCTCCAGCTCCCGGACCATGGCCGCCGGGTCCGGCCACTCCTTCGGGTCGAACTTCCACTCACCGAGGTGCGTCCAGTGGAAGAAGTCGCAGACGATCGCCGAGATCGGCAGGCCCCGGCGCCTGTACTCCCGTGCCACCGCGAGGAGTTCGGTCTGGGTGCGGTAGCGCAGCTTGCACTGCCAGAAGCCCGCCGCCCACTCCGGCAGCATCGGCGTACGGCCGGTCACCGCCGAGTAGGCGCGCTGGCCGTCGGCCGGAGTGCCCGCGGTGACCCAGTAGTCGAGCTGCCGGGCCGAGTCCGCCACCCAGCGGGTGCCGTTGGCCGCCAGCTCCACCCGGCCGATCGCCGGGTTGTTCCACAGCAGCGTGTAGCCCCGGCTGGACACCAGCACCGGCACGCTCACCTCGGCGTTGCGCTGCACCAGGTCCAGCACCATGCCCTTCTGGTCCAGGCACCCGTGCTGGTGCTGGCCCAGGCCGTACAGCTTCTCGCCCTCGTACGCGGCGAACCGCTGCTCCAGCCGGTGATGACCGTTGCCGACCGCCGTGTACAGGCGCGAGCCCGGCCACCAGAAGTGGGCCCGCTCCTCGGCGAGCAGTTCGCCGCCGTCGTCGGTGCGCAGGAAGCGGATCAGGCCCTCGGCGTTCACCTCGACGGTCAGCGCACCGACCGTCAGCCGGCCCTCGTCGTCACCGGCCTTGACGGTGCTGTGCGCCGGCGGGCGCTCCGGGAGCAGGGCCCCCGGCAGGCCCTCGAGCACCGGGCCGCCGAGCCGCGCGCGCACCCGGACCGCGTCCGGCCCCCACGGCTCGATCCGTACCGTCTCCTGGCGCCCGCTCCACTCCAGCGCGCCGTCCCGCTCACGGAAGGTGCCGACGGTGGGGGAGGACTGGGCGAGGCTGACCTTGGGCTGAATTCCGGCAGGCTGGTTCACGGGCATGCTCCTGAAGGAGTGCAGGGGTGCAGACAGGAAAGGCAGGCAGAGGTGCGCCCCGGGCGGCCGGAGCGCTGTGCGAAGGGAACCGCCGGTACGGCGTGCCCCCGGGGCGGGGCACGGTGGGCCGGAGGAGCCGTCAGGACGCGGCGGGCGCCGGCCCGGAACTCGCCCGTACCGTCAGCTCGGGCGCGAGCAGCACGACCTCGTCGCCGCCTCGCCCGTCCAGCTTGGCCACCAGGTGCTCCACGGCGTGCCGGCCCATCTCCTGCGCCGGGATGGCGACCGAGGTCAGCCGCACCGAGGCCTGCACCGCGACCTGGTCCGGGCAGATCGCGACCACCGACACGTCCTCGGGCACCGCCCGGCCCTGCTGGCGCAGCAGCGCGAGCAGCGGCTCCACCGCCGACTCGTTCTGCACGACGAACCCCGTGGTCCCCGGGCGCTCGTCGAGGATCCGGGCCAGCGTGACGGCCATCGCGTCGTACCCGCCCTCGCAGGGGCGGTGCAGCACCCGGACGCCCGCCTCCCGCGCGCGGGCGCGCAGCCCGTCCAGGGTGCGCTCGGCGAAGCCGGTGTGCCGCTCGTAGACGGCCGGGGCCTCGCCGACGACGGCGATGTCCCGGTGGCCGAGCCCCGCCAGGTGCTCCACACACAGCGCGCCCGTCGCCGCCCAGTCAAGATCGACGCAGGTCAGGCCGGAGGTGTCGGTGGGCAGACCGATCAGCACGGACGGCCGGCGGCTGCCGCGCAGCAGCGGCAGCCGCTCGTCCTGGAGCTCGACGTCCATCACGATCATCGCGTCGGCCAGCCCGCTGCCGGTGACCCGGCGCACCGCGTCGGGACCCTCCTCACCGGTGAGCAGCAGCACGTCGTACCCGTGCGTACGGGCCGTGGTGGCCACCGCGATGGCGATCTCCATCATCACCGGCACGTACATGTCGGTGCGCAGCGGGACCACCAGCGCGATGATGTTCGAACGGCTGCTCGCCAGGGCGCGGGCGCCCGCGTTCGGGTGGTAGCCGAGCTCCCGGATGCTCTGCTCGACCCGCTGCCGGGTGGTGGCGGAGATGGACCGCTTGCCGCTGAGGACATAGCTCACCGTGCTCGCCGAGACTCCGGCGTGCTGGGCGACCTCGGCGAGGGTGACCATCCAGCTCTCCAAGCTTTGTGAAGCGCTTCGACACTGCGCATTGCTGACAAGGGCGAGTGAGGGTGTATTGACAGTAGCCCCAGCGCGGGTGGGTGTCCATAGCCTGTCGAAGCGCTTCGACAGCTTTTCCTCCAGTGGCTCAAGGGCTCCGCCGGGCGCGTCGACGGCGGGCTTTCGGCCGATCGGACGCGCGAGGGGTGGTGGGGTCGGCCCGTTTCGGGTACCAACGATCCAGTAGCACTGGTCGGTAACGAACGGTCCGCATCATCCCTCTTCGCGGCGAGGTGAGCCTCCATGTCCGCCACCACCACCCCACGCACCACCGTCACCGAGCGCGAGGCACGCCGGGTGGCGGAGGCCGCCCGGCAGCAGGACTGGCACAAGCCCAGCTTCGCCAAGGAACTCTTCCTCGGCCGCTTCCGGCTCGATCTCATCCACCCCCACCCGCTCCCGGACGCCGAAGCCGTGCGCCGCGGCGAGGAGTTCCTCACCAAACTGCGCGCCTTCTGCGAGAGCACCATCGACTCCGCCCGCATCGAGCGCGAGGCCCGCATCCCCGACGAGGTCGTCGCGGGCCTGAAGGAACTCGGCGCCCTCGGCATGAAGATCGACCCCAAGTACGGCGGCCTCGGCCTCACCCAGCTGTACTACAACAAGGCCCTCGCCCTGGTCGGCTCCGCGAGCCCCGCCGTCGGCGCCCTGCTCTCCGCCCATCAGTCGATCGGCGTACCGCAGCCGCTGAAACTCTTCGGCACCCAGGAGCAGAAGGACACCTTCCTGCCCCGCTGCGCCCGCACCGACATCTCCGCCTTCCTGCTCACCGAGCCCGACGTCGGCTCCGACCCGGCCCGCCTGGCGACGACGGCCGTGCCCGACGGCGACGACTACGTCCTCGACGGGGTGAAACTGTGGACCACCAACGGCGTGGTCGCCGACCTCCTCGTCGTCATGGCCCGCGTGCCGAAGTCCGAGGGCCACAAGGGCGGCATCACCGCGTTCGTCGTCGAGGCCGCCTCCGAGGGCATCACCGTGGAGCACCGCAACGCCTTCATGGGTCTGCGCGGCATCGAGAACGGCGTCACCCGCTTCCACCAGGTCCGGGTGCCCGCCGCCAACCGGATCGGCCCCGAGGGCGCCGGCCTGAAGATCGCCCTCACCACCCTCAACACCGGCCGCCTGTCGCTGCCCGCGATGTGCGCCGGCTCCGGCAAGTGGAGCCTGAGGATCGCCCGCCAGTGGGCGGCCGAGCGGGAGCAGTGGGGCAAGCCCGTGGCCCTCCACGAGGCCGTCGGCGCCAAGATCAGCTTCATCGCGGCGACCACCTTCGCCCTGGAGGCCGTCGTCGATCTGTCCTCCCAGATGGCCGACGAGGACCGCAACGACATCCGCATCGAGGCCGCCCTCGCCAAGCTCTACGGCTCCGAGATGGCCTGGCTGATGGCCGACGAACTGGTCCAGATCCGCGGCGGCCGCGGCTACGAGACCGCCGAGTCCCTCAGGGCGCGCGGCGAGCGGGGCGTACCGGCCGAGCAGATGCTGCGCGACCTGCGCATCAACCGCATCTTCGAGGGCTCCACGGAGATCATGCACCTCCTCATCGCCCGCGAGGCCGTCGACGCGCACCTCTCCGTCGCCGGGGACCTCATCGACCCCGACAAGCCCCTGTCCGACAAGGCGAGGGCGGGCGCGAACGCGGGCGTCTTCTACGCCAAGTGGCTGCCGAAACTCGTCGCCGGACCGGGCCAACTTCCCACCGCCTACGCCGAGTTCCGGCACGAGGTCGACCTCTCCGGGCATCTGCGCTACGTCGAGCGGCACGCCCGCAAGCTGGCCCGCTCCACCTTCTACGCCATGTCCCGCTGGCAGGGCCGGATGGAGACCAAGCAGGGCTTCCTCGGCCGGATCGTCGACATCGGCGCCGAACTGTTCGCGATGAGCGCGGCCTGCGTGCGCGCCGAGCGGCTGCGCAGCGAGGGACAGCACGGCCGCGAGGCCTACCAACTGGCCGACGCCTTCTGCCACCAGGCCCGCATCCGCGTCGAGGAACTCTTCGGCCGGCTGTGGACCAACACGGACGAGCTGGACCGCAAGGTCGTCAAGGGCGTACTCGGCGGCGCCTATGAATGGCTGGAGGACGGCATCCTCGACCCCTCGACCGAGGGCCCCTGGATCGCCGACGCCACCCCGGGCCCCAGCAACCACGAAAACGCCCGCCGCCCCTTCGGGGCATAGGGGTTCCCCTCCGGGACCGGCCGAGCGCGGACACGCGCCGGCCGCTCCCGGAGCCCGGCGAGGATGCCACCGCCCCTCGGGGGCGTAGGGGGACGCGCTGTTCGGAGCATGGCCGTCGCACGCGACAATGGGGGGATGACCGACAGTCCCGCCAGCCCCGTACCCCTCGCCGACCCGCACCTCGTGTACGACCCCCTCGCGGGCGACGGCCCCAAGGACGTGGTGATCCTCGGCTCCACCGGGTCCATCGGAACCCAGGCCATCGACCTGGTGCTGCGCCACCCCGGCCGCTTCCGGGTCACCGCCCTCTCCGCGAACGGCGGCCGCCCGGCCCTGCTCGCCGAGCAGGCGCACCGGCTGCGGGTCCCGACCGTGGCGGTCGCCCGCGAGGACGCCGTACCGGCCCTGCGCGAGGCACTGGCCGAGCGCTACGGCGCCGGGCAGCCGCTCCCCGAGATCCTCGCCGGACCGGACGCGGCCACCCGGCTCGCCGCCTCCGACTGTCACACGGTGCTCAACGGCATCACCGGCTCCATCGGCCTCGCCCCGACCCTCGCCGCCCTGGAGGCGGGCCGCACCCTCGCGCTCGCCAACAAGGAGTCGCTGATCGTCGGCGGCCCGCTGGTGAAGGCGCTCGCCAAGCCCGGCCAGATCATCCCGGTCGACTCCGAGCACGCCGCCCTCTTCCAGGCCCTCGCCTCGGGCACCCGCGCGGACGTGCGCAAGCTGGTGGTGACCGCCTCCGGCGGCCCGTTCCGCGGCCGTACGAAGCAGGAGCTGGCGAACGTCACCGTCGAGGACGCCCTCGCCCACCCCACCTGGGCCATGGGACCGGTCATCACGATCAACTCGGCGACCCTCGTCAACAAGGGCCTGGAAGTCATCGAGGCACACCTGCTGTACGACATTCCCTTCGACCGCATTGAGGTGGTCGTGCATCCCCAGTCGTATGTTCACTCGATGGTTGAGTTCACCGACGGATCCACGATCGCCCAGGCGACGCCCCCCGACATGCGCGGGCCCATCGCCATCGGTCTGGGTTGGCCCGAACGGGTTCCGGACGCGGCGCCCGCTTTCGACTGGAGCAAGGCTTCCACCTGGGAGTTCTTCCCACTGGACAACGAGGCCTTCCCCTCGGTGAACCTCGCCCGGCACGTGGGGCAGCTCGCGGGCACCGCCCCGGCGGTGTTCAATGCGGCCAACGAGGAGTGCGTCGAGGCCTTCCGCAGCGGCGCACTGCCCTTCAACGGCATCATGGAGACCGTCACCCGGGTGGTGGAGGAGCACGGCACCCCCGTCACGGGAACTTCACTCACCGTGTCGGACGTCCTCGAAGCGGAGACCTGGGCGCGGGCCCGGGCCCGGGAACTGACAGCCACGACGGCGACCGCGGAGGCGCGTGCATGACGACCTTGATGTTCATCCTCGGCATAGTGGTCTTCGTGGTCGGCCTGCTCGTCTCGATCGCGTGGCACGAGCTGGGGCACCTGTCCACGGCCAAGCTCTTCGGCATCCGCGTCCCGCAGTACATGGTCGGCTTCGGCCCGACCATCTGGTCGCGGCACAAGGGCGAGACCGAGTACGGCATCAAGGCCGTCCCGCTCGGCGGCTACATCCGCATGATCGGCATGTTCCCGCCCGACGAGGCCGGCCGGGTCTCCGCCCGCTCCACCTCCCCGTGGCGCGGCATGATCGAGGACGCCCGCTCGGCCGCCTTCGAGGAGCTCAAGCCCGGCGACGAGACGCGCATGTTCTACACGCGCAAGCCGTGGAAGCGGGTCATCGTCATGTTCGCGGGCCCCTTCATGAACCTGGTGCTCGCGATCGCCCTGTTCCTGACCGTGCTGATGGGCTTCGGCATCCAGCAGCAGACCACCACGGTCGCCTCGGTGTCGCCCTGCGTCATCGCGCAGAGCGAGCACCGCGACAGCTGCAAGAAGTCCGACCCCGCGTCCCCGGCCGCGGCCGCCGGCATCAAGAACGGCGACAAGATCGTCTCCTTCGACGGCAGGCCGACCAAGGACTGGAACACGCTGTCCGACCTCATCCGCGACAGCGCGGGCAAGAACGTCCCGATCGTGGTCGAGCGCGGCGGCCGGCAGCTCACCCTGCACGCCACGATCGCCACCAACCAGGTCGCCAAGAAGGACTCGAGCGACAACTACGTCGAGGGCAAGTACGTCAAGGCCGGCTTCCTCGGCTTCAGTGCCGCGACCGGCGTCGAACGGCAGGACTTCGGCGAGTCGGTGACCTGGATGTCCGACCGGGTCGGCGACGCCGTCGACTCCCTCGTCGCCCTGCCCGGCAAGATCCCGGCCCTGTGGGACGCTGCCTTCGGCAACGGCCCGCGCGAGCCGGACTCCCCGATGGGCATCGTCGGCGCGGCCCGGGTCACCGGCGAGATCGCCACCCTGGACATCCCCGCCTCGCAGCAGCTGGCCATGTTCGTCTTCGTCCTGGCCGGCTTCAACCTCTCCCTGTTCCTGTTCAACATGCTCCCGCTGCTGCCCCTCGACGGCGGTCACATCGCGGGCGCCCTCTGGGAGTCGCTGCGCCGCGCCGTGGCCCGTGTCATGCGCCGCCCGGACCCCGGTCCGTTCGACGTGGCCAAGCTGATGCCGGTGGCGTACGTGGTGGCGGGAATCTTCGTCTGCTTCACCGTTCTCGTCCTGATCGCGGACGTGGTCAACCCGGTGAAAATCTCCTAGCCACCCCGCGTTCACGGCGGCCCGGGACACCCTGTTCCGGGCCGCCTTCCATCGGGTGGGTTTGCCGGGTGGGATGTGCCCGCGCCGGGACCCGTGCCGTAATCTCGAAGCCTGGAGCCCGCCGTTCATGGGGCCGGACCTTGATCCACGACTTGGGGTTGCACAGCAGATGACTGCGATTTCTCTCGGCATGCCGTCCGTTCCGACCAAGCTCGCCGAGCGCCGGAAGAGCCGGCAGATCCAGGTCGGGTCCGTGGCGGTCGGCGGGGACGCGCCCGTGTCGGTGCAGTCGATGACCACGACCCGTACGTCCGACATCGGCTCCACCCTCCAGCAGATCGCCGAACTGACCGCGTCCGGCTGCCAGATCGTCCGGGTCGCCTGCCCGACCCAGGACGACGCCGACGCGCTGGCGACCATCGCGAAGAAGTCCCAGATCCCGGTCATCGCCGACATCCACTTCCAGCCCAAGTACGTCTTCGCCGCCATCGAGGCCGGCTGCGCCGCCGTCCGCGTCAACCCCGGCAACATCAAGCAGTTCGACGACAAGGTGAAGGAGATCGCGCGCGCCGCCAAGGACCACGGCACCCCGATCCGCATCGGCGTCAACGCGGGCTCCCTGGACAGGCGACTGCTGCAGAAGTACGGCAAGGCCACCCCGGAGGCCCTGGTCGAGTCGGCGCTGTGGGAGGCGTCGCTCTTCGAGGAGCACGACTTCCGGGACATCAAGATCTCCGTCAAGCACAACGACCCGGTCGTCATGATCGAGGCCTACCGTCAGCTCGCCGAGCAGTGCGACTACCCGCTCCACCTCGGTGTCACCGAGGCCGGGCCGGCGTTCCAGGGCACCATCAAGTCCGCCGTCGCCTTCGGCGCCCTGCTCTCCCAGGGCATCGGCGACACCATCCGCGTCTCCCTCTCCGCGCCGCCCGTCGAGGAGGTCAAGGTCGGGCTGCAGATCCTGCAGTCGCTGGGTCTGCGCCAGCGTGGCCTGGAGATCGTCTCCTGCCCGTCCTGCGGCCGCGCCCAGGTCGACGTCTACAAGCTCGCCGAGGAGGTCACCGCGGGCCTGACCGGCATGGAGGTCCCGCTGCGGGTCGCCGTCATGGGTTGTGTCGTCAACGGCCCCGGCGAGGCCCGCGAGGCGGACCTCGGCGTCGCCTCCGGCAACGGCAAGGGCCAGATCTTCGTCAAGGGCGAGGTCATCAAGACCGTCCCCGAGTCGAAGATCGTGGAGACCCTCATCGAGGAGGCCATGAAGCTCGCCGCCCAGATGGAGGCCGAGGGCACCGCCTCCGGCGAGCCCACCGTGTCGGTCGCGGGCTGAGCCGTCGGTTTCGAGCCCGCGGCCGAGGGCCGCGGGCGGAGCACCACCGGGCTCGGGCGTCGGAGCCCAGGCTCGTCTCCCGACTCCCGGCTCACGCCTCCCGATGCGTCGGGTCCTCCACCGGTGCGTCCTCCTGGACCGAGCCGGGGGCGGCGCGGTCCGGGGCCGCCGGGCTGTAGGGGGCCTGCGGTGGCGGTGGCGGGCTGTGGTCGCCGGGGGCACCCTGACCGGACTCCGGCAGGCGCAGCGCCAGCAGCGCCACGTCGTCACCGCTCGGCTCGATGCGCTTGAGCAGTTCGTCGCAGTAGTCGTCCACCGTCGTGTCGCCCGGCCGGCGTGCCAGCACCTCCGCATGGTGGCGCAGCTTGGCCATGCCCACGTCGATCGGCCGGTCCCGGCTCTCCACGAGACCGTCGGTGTAGAGCAGCAGGGTGCTCTCGGCAGGCAGCTCCTCGTACGCGTCCGGCCAGCTCAGACCCAGGTGCAGGGTGGCGCTCATGCCGATCAGCGGACCGTGCCCGCCGGTCAGGAACCGGGCGTCCCCGTCGCTCGTCACCAGCAGCGGCGGCGGATGCCCGGCGTTCACCCAGTGCAGCCGCCAGGGCCCGCCCTCGGGGCCCTCGACCCGGGCGAAGAGGACCGTCGCCATCGGCGCGTCGCTGGTGTGCGTCACCGCCTCGTCCAGCCGGCGCATGATCACACTCGGCGGCTCCCGGTGCACCCAGGCCAGCCCGCGCAGCATGTTGCGCACCTCGGCCATGTGCGCGGCGGCCTTCAGGTCGTGGCCCACCACGTCCCCGATCACCAGGGCCATGGTCCCGTCGCCGAGCAGGAAGGCGTCGTACCAGTCGCCGCCGATCTCCATCGCGCTCTGCGCGGGCAGATAGCGGGCCGCCATCCGCAGATGGTCCACCTGCGGCAGCGGGGCCAGCAGCTGGCGCTGCATGGTCGCGGCGACGTTGCGCTGCTCCTCGTAGAGCCGGGCGTTGTCCAGCACCAGCGCCACCCGCCGGCCGATGTCGGACAGCAGCCGGATCTCGGCGTCGGTGAACGCGGGGGAGTCCACGGTGCGCCCCACGGTCAGCATCCCGTAGTGGTGCCGGCGCGCCCCCAGCGGCGCCACCACGGCCGAATGCCCGCCGAGCCGCTCGAAGAGCATGCCGTGGGTCGCGGCGAGCGGGGCGTCGGGGTCGCGCAGCGCCTCGGCGGTCAGCAGCACCGGCTTGTCACCGCCCATGGCCTTCGCCACCGCCGGGCGCACCCGGGACGGCAGCGGCGGCAGCGGCCCCTGCAGCCGGCGCGCCCGGTGCGGATGCGCGGGACAGCGCACGGCGATCCGCTCCAGTGCCCCGGTCCGGTCCGAGCACAGGGCCACCGCGGCCCAGTCGCCCAGCTCCGGGACCAGCATCCGCAGCAGTCGGCGGAGCTGGCTGAGGGGGTTCAGCGCCGACATCAGCACCGACGAGACGTCCGCCACCAGGTTCAGCCGGTTCGTCATCGCCTCCAGCTCGGCCGTGCGGGCCGCCGTCCGCTGCTCGGCCTCCCGGTGCAGGCTGAAATCGCTGAAGACGATCACCACCCCGGCCGGGCGACCCTCCATGCGCAGCGGAGTGGTCGACCAGATGATCGGCACGGTGGTGCCGTCGGCGCGCAGGAAATACTCCTCGCTGCCCTGCTCCACGGACCGGTTGTCGCGCAGCGGGGCCCGCATCATGCACCCCTCGCGCGGCACCGGGCGGCCGTCGGGGCGGCGGTGCAGCAGGTCGTGCGAGTCCTGGCCGATCATGTCCTCGGCCGCCCGGCCCAGTACCTCCTCGGCCCACGGGTTGACGTAGGTGATGCGGCCGGCGAGGTCGATGGTGAGGACCCCGGTGCCCAGGTCGTGCAGGACGGCGTCCGGGAACCTGGGCTCCCGGTTCGCGCCCGACCCACTCATGGCCTCACGCCCTCGTCGTCGTACCGGACGGCCGCCCGGTGTGCCGGTCTCGCACCCACCGGTTTCCCGACGGAGCCCGAAAAAATAGCTTTCATGACATTTTTACCTTCAGCGGGGCGCCGCTCGTCCGCACGGCGCTCCGTCCGCGTCCCCTTCGCGGCCCCGCACCGGGGGCGGCGCCGCCCGGATTCCGCGGGTACAGTGCGGAGATCAGCAGAACCCCAGCGTGAGGCCCCCCGCAGTGTTGACCCAGACCACCTCACGGGTGCTCGAACCGAGCGACCTTGACGCCGCGCTCGCCGTCCTCGACCGCGAGCCGGTCGCGAACGCCTTCGTGACCTCCCGCGTCCAGGTGGCCGGCCTCGACCCGTGGCGGCTCGGCGGCGAGATGTGGGGCTGGTACGAGGACGGCATGCTCACCTCCCTGTGCTACGCGGGCGCCAATCTCGTGCCGATCTGCGCCACCCCGCGCGCCGTACGGGCCTTCGCGGACCGGGCGCGAAGGGCCGGCCGCCGCTGCTCCTCCGTCGTCGGGCCCGCCGGGCCGACCGCCGAGCTGTGGCGGCTGCTCGAACCCCACTGGGGACCGGCCCGCGAGGTCCGCGCCCACCAGCCCCTCATGGTCACCGACCGCATGCCCGCCGACATCGCCCCGGATCCTTACGTCCGCCGCATCCGCAAGGACGAGATGGAGACGATCATGCCGGCGTGCGTGGCGATGTTCACCGAGGAGGTGGGCGTCTCGCCGCTGGCGGGCGACGGCGGGCTGCTCTACCAGGCCCGGGTCGCCGAACTCGTCGGCTCCGGCCGCTCCTTCGCCCGCCTCGACGACCGGGGCAAGGTCGTCTTCAAGGCGGAGATCGGCGCGGCCACCAGCCAGGCCTGCCAGATCCAGGGCGTGTGGGTGGCCCCCGAGTACCGGGGCAGGGGCCTGGCGGCACCCGGCATGGCGGCGGTGCTGCGCTACGCCCTGGCCGACGTGGCGCCGGTGGTCAGCCTGTACGTCAACGACTTCAACACGGCGGCGCGCAGGACGTACCAGAGGGTGGGGTTCCACGAGGTGGGCGCCTTCATGAGCATCCTCTTCTGAGGCCCCGCACTCTCCCCGCACGGATCGGGTGATCGGCTGTACGCTCCCCGCATGGACCTCGTGATCGGCCCCCTGGACTTGTCGGCCCACGTCGACGAGGCCCTCGCCGTCCAAGCCGTCGCCTTCGGACTCGGCCCCGAAGAGGTCGCCGTACGCAGGCAGATCGTCCAGCGCCACATGCAGTACCCCGGCGCCCGCGCCCTGGGCGCGCTCACCTCCGACGGCCGGCTCGCCGGCTTCGTCTACGGCATGCCCAACAGCCGTACCCACTGGTGGTCGACCGTCGTCGAGCCCTATCTGCGTGCCAACGGCAACGCCTTCTGGCTCGACGACTCCTTCGTCATCACCGAGCTGCACGTCCACCCCGACCACCAGAACCGGGGCATCGGCCGCGCCCTGATCACCGGCATCACCGACGGCGCCGCCGAACCCCGCTCGATCCTCTCCGCGATCGACACCGACAGCCCCGCCCGCGGCCTCTACCACTCCCTCGGCTATGTCGACCTCGCCCGCCAGGTCCACTTCCCGAGCGCCCCGCGGCCGTACGCCGTCATGGGCGCCCCCCTTCCGCTGCGCCGCACGTAGGCGAGCGGCATAACCGATTTCCGCCCCCGCAGCCTGCCCGGCTAACCTCCATGCCATCACCTAATCCCGGCAGGAGTACGAGCCATGGCGAACGCACCGGTCCAGCGCATGTCCCAGTTGATGGTGAAGACGCTGCGCGACGACCCGGCGGACGCCGAGGTCCTCAGCCACAAGCTGCTCGTCCGCGCGGGCTACGTCCGCCGCACCGCCGCCGGCATCTGGTCCTGGCTGCCCCTCGGCAAGAAGGTCCTCGCCAACGTGGAGCGGATCGTCCGCGAGGAGATGGACGCCATCGGCGCCCAGGAGGTCTCGCTGCCCGCCCTGCTGCCCCGCGAGCCCTACGAGGCCACCGGCCGCTGGGACGAGTACGGCCAGGAGCTGTTCCGGCTGAAGGACCGCAAGGGCGGCGACTACCTCCTCGGCCCCACCCACGAGGAGATCTTCACCCTGCTGGTCAAGGACCAGTGCACGTCCTACAAGGACCTGCCGGTGATCCTCTACCAGATCCAGACCAAGTTCCGTGACGAGGCCCGCCCCCGGGCCGGCATCCTGCGCGGCCGCGAGTTCCTGATGAAGGACTCCTACTCCTTCGACCTGGACGACGACGGCCTCGGGCGGTCCTACGCCCTGCACCGCCAGGCCTACCAGCGCGTCTTCGAGCGCCTCGGCCTCGACTACCGCATCTGCGCGGCCACCGCCGGTGCCATGGGCGGCTCCAAGTCCGAGGAGTTCCTGGCCCCGGCCGAGGCCGGCGAGGACGTCTTCGCGGACTGCCCGAACTGCGACTTCGCCGCCAACACCGAGGCGATCACCTACGAGCTCGAGCCCGTCGACGGCTCCGGTGTCCCCGCCCTCGAGGAGATCCCCACCCCGGACACCCCGACCATCGAGACCCTGGCCGCCTCCCTCGGCGTCCCGGCCTCCGCCACGCTGAAGAACCTGCTGGTCAAGGTGGACGGTGAGATCGTCGCCGTCGGCGTGCCCGGCGACCGCGAGGTCGACCTGGGCAAGGTCGAGGCGCACTTCGCCCCGGCCGCCGTCGAACTGGTCACCGCCGAGGACTTCGTCGGCCGCCCCGACCTGGTCCGCGGCTACGTCGGCCCGCAGGGCCTGGGCGAGAAGGTGAAGTACATCGCCGACCCGCGCGTGGCCCCCGGCACCGCGTGGATCACCGGCGCCAACAAGGAGCACACGCACGCCAAGAACGTCGTCGCGGGCCGTGACTTCGAGGTCGACGAGTACGTGGACGTCGTGGTGGTGCAGGAGGGCGACCCCTGCCCGAAGTGCGGCACCGGCCTGAAGCTGGACCGTGCCATCGAGATCGGCCACATCTTCCAGCTCGGCCGCAAGTACGCCGACGCCCTCAAGCTCGACGTCCTCGGCCAGAACGGCAAGCCGGTCCGCGTCACCATGGGCTCCTACGGCATCGGCGTCTCCCGCGCGGTCGCGGCCCTCGCCGAGCAGAGCGCCGACGAGCAGGGCCTGTGCTGGCCCAAGGAGGTCGCCCCGGCCGACGTGCACGTCGTCGCCGCCGGCAAGGCGCTGCAGACCGAGGTGGCGCTCGACGTCTCCGAGAAGCTGGCGGCGGCCGGTGTCCGCGTCCTGGTCGACGACCGGGCGGGCGTCTCCCCGGGCGTGAAGTTCACCGACGCCGAGCTGATCGGCGTCCCGCAGATCCTGGTGGCCGGCCGCCGCTCCGGCGAGGGCGTGCTGGAGCTGAAGGACCGCAGGACGGGCCGGCGCGAGGAGCTGACGGTCGAGGAAGCGATCGCCCGCCTGACGGCCTGACAGCTCTCCGCCTCGCCGGCACTCCGGCCGTTCGGCCTCCGGCGGGGCACCGACCGTTCCCCGAGGGGTGTGACACCACACCCCTCGGGCAGTGCCGTCCTTCGTGCGCGGGCTCCAGCGCGCCGCTGTCGCCCCCGAAGACGGCGCGCTCGTAGCGGTGCAAGGCCTGTTCTGTTCGCTCGTCCGCGGTCATGCCCGGGATCGTGTCGACGGCCGCCCGGCCCGTTCGGCGATCACGCGCTCACAGCCACCCGGCGAACTCCAGCAGCAGTTCCGCATCCTTGTCCCGTCCCACGCGCAGGGCCCGCACGCCCGACTCCACCGCCCGGAACAGCGTCCAGCCGCGCAGCCGCTCCAGGTTCACGTCCAGCGAGTCGGCCAGCCGCTTGATCCGGCGCCGGGTGACCGCCGCCCCGGACGGCGCCGCGATCAGGTCCTCGACCCGGTCCCGGACGAGCCGCGCCAGGTCGAACGCGCACTCGCCGGCCACCGGATCCGGACCCACCGCGAGCCACGGCGTCCGCTCCCCGGCCAGCACCTTGCTCTGCCGGAACGTGCCGTGCAGCAGCCGGTGCTCGGGCGGCGCGGCCAGCAGCTCCTCGCGGGCCGCCAGCGCCGCGTTCACCAGGGGTGCCGTCTCGGGCGCGGTCCGCGCGCCCGCCCGCATCGCCTCCGCCTGCCGCCCGGTCCGCTCGGCCACCGTCTCGAAGGGATGCCCGGAGGGCGGCTCGACCCACAGCCGGCGCAGCGTCCCCGCCGCCTCCAGCAGTGCCTTCGCCTCGGGCAGCGAGCGCACCGACACATCGGGATGCAGCCGCTCCAGCAGCAGCACACCCTCCTCCGCGTCGGCCTCCAGGAGCTGTACGGCGCCCAGGCCGCCCCAGTGCGCCAGTGCCGCCCGTTCGCTCTCGGGCCGGGCCCGGGGCGGGGCCAGTTTCAGCACCGCCGGGGTGCCGTCGGCCCGCCGGACCAGCACCACCAGGCTGCTGCGGCCGCCCGGCACCTGGACCCGCTCCACCGTCAACTCGCGCCGGGCCACCGCACGTTCGGCCGCCAAGGGCAGCCGCGCCAGCCAGTCGTCACCGGCCGGCGCCGTCTCACCGAGCGCCCGCACCAGTCGCTGGGGCGGTTCGAAAGCCATGCGCGAGTCGTTCCCTTCTTCCCGGCCCTGGACGTGCCGTCTTCTCGTCGCGGGCCCACCGTGCGGCCCACCGCGCGGTCACGTCGTCGGAGTCGCCGAGGTGTCCGGTCCGGCCGCGCCCGCTTCGTCGCCGGCCCGCTCGGCGAGCCCAGGGAAGGCTACGCTCTCCCCGCTCCAGCGCACCGCCCGGACCGCCGCCTCGCGCAGCGCCGCCGCGGCCGCGGCGCGCCGCGCGCCGGTCGCCGCGCGCACCAGGTCCGAGTACACCCCGGCCACCCGCTCCTCGAGCCGGGCGGCCAGCCGTACCGCGGCGGTCGCGTCCGGCACCGGGAACGGCAGCGCGTAGGCGGCGCTCGCGGCGACCGGCTCGCCGCCCAGATCGCGCACCTCCCGCGCCAGCGCGTCCCGCCGCGCCCGGTGCGCGTCGTAGGCCGCCCGCGCCTCGGCCTGCCGCCGCCCACCGATCCGCCCGCCGACGACGCCGTACCCGTACACCGCCGCGTGCTCCGCCGCCAGCGCCGCCTGCAGCGCGGTCAGCTCGGCCTTCACCGGCGCTCCCGTCGTCCCGGGCTTCCCGGGCCCCCGGGTGCTCATCGGGCCCCCTCGGTCAGCAGGTACGCGTGCGCCGCCCCGGCCGCCGCCACCGAGGCCATCAGCCGCGCCAGCTCGCCCGGCACGTCCAGCAGGGCCTTGGCCCGCCGGTCGGCGAGGGCCCGCTCGGCCGCGGCGAGAGAGGTGAGCGCGTCCTTCTCGGCCGCGGGACCCGTGGCAGCAGCCGACTTCGACGGTTCCGACCCGGCCGGCGGCGCCGTGGCCCACGAGGACGGCCCGCCGCGGGCGGCCGACGCCGGCGCGGACGGCGACGCCGTGGCCGAACGCCCCCCGAAGGCCGTCACATGGGCCGCGACCTGCGCCCGCAGCGGCTTCAGCCGCTCGGCCAGCGCCGGATGGGCGGCGAGCACGGTGTCGTAGCGCTCCAGCAGGTTGGCGCTGTCCTCGGCCGCACGCGCGCGTGCCCGCGCGGTCACCGACGGGCTGCCGCCGCTGCTCGCGGAGTCCGGTCCGGCCGAGCAGCCCGCCAGCAGGGCGGACCCGGCGGCGGAGGCGAGCAGGGATCTTCTGCGCGGCCCCGAGGGGGTACGCGGCGGCGGGGGGTACGGCACTGCAGACGTCCTCGGGGAACTCGTACGACAGGAAGGGCGGGCGGACGAAAAGGCGGGCAGCCCGTGATCACCGTACCCGCGCCCCGTCCCGACGCCACTCACCGGCACCGCGCGTACACAGGTGGACGGCAACACTCCCCGCGACCGGATACCCTTTGACCAGACACGCGACCCATCCCACAACAGCACACGCGGCCGAGGAGTCACCCGGATGAGCACCACCCAGAGCGAGAGGCTGCGAGAGCTGCTGGAACCGCTCGTCACCTCCCAGGGGCTGGATCTCGAGGAGATCGCCGTCGACTCCGTCGGACGCAAGCGGGTGCTGCGCGTGGTCGTCGACTCCGACACCGGAGCCGATCTGGATGCCATCGCCGATGTGAGCCGCGCGCTCTCGGCGAAGCTCGACGAGACCAACGCGATGGGCGAGGGCGCGTACGACCTGGAGGTCGGAACCCCCGGCGCGGAGCGCCTCCTCACCGAGCACCGGCATTTCGTGCGCGCCACCGACCGGCTGGTGAGGTTCCAACTCACCGAGGGCGGCGACCTGGTCGCCCGGATCCTGCAGGTCGACGAGGACGGCATCGACGTCGAGGTCCCCGGGGTGAAGGGCCGCAGGGCCACGACCCGCAGACTCGACTTCCCCCAGATCGCCAGGGCGCGCGTGCAGGTCGAGTTCAACCGCAAGGACAAGGCGGACACGAAGAACATGAAGGAAGAGGAGGAGGCGTAGCCGTGGACATCGACATGAGCGCCCTGCGGGGCTTGGTCCGGGAGAAGGAGATCTCCTTCGACCTGCTGGTCGAGGCGATCGAGTCGGCCCTCCTCATCGCGTACCACCGCACCGAGGGAAGCCGTCGCCACGCGCGCGTGGAACTCAACCGGGAGACCGGGCACGTGACCGTGTGGGCGAAGGAGGACCCCGAGGACCTCGAGGAGGGCCAGGAGCCCCGCGAGTTCGACGACACCCCCTCCGGCTTCGGCCGGATCGCCGCCACCACCGCCAAGCAGGTCATCCTGCAGCGGCTGCGCGACGCCGAGGACGACGCCACGCTCGGCGAGTACGCCGGGCGCGAGGGCGACATCGTCACCGGTGTGGTCCAGCAGGGTCGCGACCCGAAGAACGTGCTCGTCGACATCGGCAAGCTCGAGGCCATCCTGCCGGTGCAGGAGCAGGTGCCGGGCGAGACCTACCCGCACGGCATGCGGCTGCGGTCGTACGTCGTCCGGGTCGCCAAGGGCGTCCGCGGCCCCTCCGTCACCCTCTCGCGCACGCACCCGAACCTGGTGAAGAAGCTCTTCGCCCTGGAGGTGCCGGAGATCGCCGACGGGTCGGTGGAGATCGCGGCGATCGCCCGTGAGGCCGGTCACCGCACCAAGATCGCCGTGCGGTCCACCCGTTCGGGCCTGAACGCCAAGGGAGCCTGCATCGGTCCCATGGGCGGCCGGGTGCGCAACGTCATGGGCGAGCTGAACGGCGAGAAGATCGACATCGTCGACTGGTCGGACGACCCGGCCGAGATGGTGGCGAACGCGCTGTCACCCGCCCGGGTGAACAAGGTCGAGGTCGTGGACCTGGCCGCCCGGTCCGCCCGGGTGACCGTGCCGGACTACCAGTTGTCGCTCGCCATCGGCAAGGAGGGCCAGAACGCCCGCCTCGCCGCCCGGCTCACCGGCTGGCGGATCGACATCCGGCCGGACACCGAGCAGGCCGACTAGCCGACGCCGGTCACGCCGAGTGACCGGGCGACCGGGCCGGGGAATAGATCCAGGCCGCAGGCCGCTTGAATTACGACAACAGTCGTTCGATCTTTGCCCCGAAGGGGTGAGGTCGGTGCGGGGAGGTAGACTTAACCGTGTCTGGCCGGACGCACGCCCGAGCATGCCCTGAGCGCACCTGTGTGGGATGCCGGGAGCGGGCGGCCAAGAACGATCTGCTGCGGATCGTGCGGAGCGAGGACGCGTGCGTCCCCGATCCTCGCGGTACGCTGCCCGGCCGGGGTGCCTATGTGCACCCCGCCCTGGTCTGTCTCGACCAGGCGGTACGCCGCCGGGCGTTCTCGCGGGCACTGCGCGCCCCGGGAGCGCTCGACACAAAGGCGTTGCGCCGATACGTCGAGCAGACAACAGTTGTCGAGCAGACAACCGTTGCTGAGCAGGCAACACCGTAAGACGTGCCGCGCGGAAGCCCCCGTGCGGCCCTGGTACCTCGCGAGTCGAAAGCAGGTCGAGATTGCGATGAGCACTCGATGAGTACGCGATGAGTACGCCCATGAACTAGCGACGGTCCGGCTTCAACCCGGACCTCAAAGGAGCGAAGTGGCTAAGGTCCGGGTCTACGAACTCGCCAAGGAGTTCGGTGTCGAGAGCAAGGTCGTCATGGCCAAGCTCCAGGAACTCGGTGAATTCGTCCGTTCGGCGTCTTCGACCATCGAAGCGCCCGTAGTACGCAAGCTGACCGACGCCTTCCAGGGCGGCGGCAACGGCAAGTCCGCAGGCCGGCCCGCCCCGCGCAAGGCCGCCCCCAAGCCCGGCGCGCCCTCTCCGGCGCAGGCGGCACGTCCGGCTGCCCCGCGGCCGCCGGCTCCCAAGCCTCCGACTCCGGCGGCCCAGCAGCCCGCCCCGTCGGCTCCCTCGGCGCCCGCGCCGGCCCCGGGCCCGCGTCCGGTGCCGGGTCCCAAGCCCGCGCCGCGTCCGGCCCCGGCCGCCCCGGAGTTCACCGCTCCGCCGGCCCCGGCCGCGCAGACCCCGCAGGCTCCGGCCGCTCAGGGTCCGCGTCCCGGCGCCCGTCCGGGTGCTCCCAAGCCCGGCGGCGGCCGTCCGGCCGGTCCCGGTCAGGGCCAGGCGGCCCGTCCGGGCCAGGGCGGTCCGCGTCCCGGTGGCCAGGCCCCGCGTCCGGGTGCCCGTCCGGCCGGTCCGCGCCCGGGCAACAACCCCTTCACCTCCGGTGGCTCCACCGGCATGGCCCGCCCGCAGGCCCCGCGCCCGCAGGGCGGCCCGCGTCCCGGCGGCCCCGGTGGCCCCGGCGCCGGTCCCCGTCCGCAGGCCCCCGGCCAGCAGGGCGGCGGTCCGCGTCCGCAGGCTCCGGGCGGTCCGCGTCCGAGCCCGGCCGGCATGCCCCGCCCGCAGGGCGGCCCGCGTCCCGGCCCGGCCGGTCCGCGTCCGAACCCCGGCATGATGCCGCAGCGTCCGGCTGCCGGCCCGCGTCCCGGCGGCGGTGGCCCCGGTGGCCGTGGTCCCGGTGGCGGCGGTCGTCCCGGTGGCGGCGGCGGTCGCCCGGGTGGCGGCTTCGCCGGTCGTCCCGGCGGCGGTGGCGGCGGCGGCTTCGCCGGCCGTCCCGGTGGTCCCGGCGGCGGTGGCGGCGGCTTCGCCGGCCGTCCCGGTGGTCCCGGCGGTGGCGGCGGTGGCCGTCCCGGCTTCGGCGGCCGTCCCGGCGGTCCCGGTGGCCGCGGTGGCACGCAGGGTGCCTTCGGCCGTCCCGGTGGTCCCGCGCGTCGTGGCCGCAAGTCGAAGCGGCAGAGGCGCCAGGAGTACGAGGCCATGCAGGCCCCGAGCGTCGGCGGCGTGATGCTGCCGCGCGGCAACGGCGAGACCATCCGTCTCTCCCGCGGCGCGTCGCTCACCGACTTCGCGGAGAAGATCAACGCCAACCCGGCGTCCCTCGTCGCGGTCATGATGAACCTCGGCGAGATGGTCACCGCGACCCAGTCCGTCTCCGACGAGACGCTGGAGATCCTCGCCGGCGAGATGAACTACACGGTTCAGATCGTCAGCCCCGAGGAGGAGGACCGCGAGCTGCTCGAGTCCTTCGACATCGAGTTCGGCGAGGACGAGGGCTCCGAGGAGGACCTGGTCGTCCGTCCGCCGGTGGTCACCGTCATGGGTCACGTCGACCACGGCAAGACCCGCCTGCTCGACGCGATCCGCAAGACGAACGTCATCGCGGGCGAGGCTGGCGGCATCACCCAGCACATCGGTGCCTACCAGGTGTCGACCGAGGTCAACGACGAAGAGCGCAAGATCACCTTCATCGACACCCCGGGTCACGAGGCGTTCACCGCCATGCGTGCCCGTGGTGCGAAGTCGACCGACATCGCGATCCTGGTCGTCGCGGCCAACGACGGCGTCATGCCGCAGACGGTCGAGGCGCTCAACCACGCCAAGGCGGCCGACGTGCCGATCGTCGTCGCGGTCAACAAGATCGACGTCGAGGGTGCCGACCCGACCAAGGTGCGCGGTCAGCTGACCGAGTACGGCCTGGTGGCCGAGGAGTACGGCGGCGACACGATGTTCGTCGACATCTCCGCCAAGCAGGGTCTGCACATCGACTCGCTGCTGGAGGCCGTGATCCTCACGGCGGACGCCTCGCTCGACCTGCGGGCCAACCCGGCCCAGGACGCGCAGGGCATCTCGATCGAGTCCCGCCTCGACCGCGGCCGCGGTGCCGTGGCGACGGTCCTCGTCCAGCGCGGCACCCTGCGGGTCGGCGACACGATGGTGGTGGGCGACGCCTACGGCCGCGTGCGCGCCATGCTCGACGACAACGGCAACAACGTCGCCGAGGCCGGCCCGTCGACGCCGGTCCAGGTCCTGGGCCTGACCAACGTCCCGGGTGCGGGCGACAACTTCCTGGTGGTCGACGAGGACCGTACGGCCCGTCAGATCGCCGAGAAGCGCGCCGCCCGCGAGCGCAACGCCGCGTTCGCCAAGCGCACGCGCCGTGTCTCGCTGGAGGACCTGGACAAGGTGCTCAAGGCCGGCGAGGTCCAGCAGCTCAACCTCATCATCAAGGGTGACGCTTCTGGTTCCGTCGAGGCGCTCGAGTCGTCCCTGCTCCAGCTGGACGTCGGCGAAGAGGTCGACATCCGCGTCCTGCACCGCGGCGTCGGTGCGGTCACGGAGTCCGACATCGACCTGGCGATGGGTTCCGACGCCATCGTGATCGGCTTCAACGTCCGCGCGGCCGGCCGCGCGGCGCAGATGGCCGAGCGCGAGGGTGTGGACGTCCGGTACTACTCGGTCATCTACCAGGCGATCGAGGAGATCGAGGCGGCCCTCAAGGGCATGCTCAAGCCGGAGTTCGAGGAGGTCGAGCTCGGTACGGCGGAGATCCGCGAGGTCTTCAAGTCGTCCAAGCTGGGCAACATCGCCGGTGTCCTCATCCGGTCCGGCGAGGTGCGCCGCAACACCAAGGCCCGCCTCATCCGCGACGGCAAGGTGGTCGCGGAGAACCTCACCATCGAGGGCCTGCGTCGCTTCAAGGACGACGTCACCGAGATCCGCGAAGGGTTCGAGGGCGGTATCAACCTCGGCAACTTCAACGACATCAAGGTCGACGACGTCATCGCGACGTACGAGATGCGCGAGAAGCCGCGGGCGTAAGCCCTGGCTGACGCCGGCCGGCGGAACATGCGTTCCGCCGGCCGGCGCCCCGTTCCCGGGCGGTGCACGGGGCCGGGAAACCCTGTCGAGCCTCCGGCAGGTACGCGGTACCGTTCTTGATGACCCCGGCCGCACGGCTGAAGGGGCCATCGATCCCGTACCGGCGGGTGAACCGGCTACACACATGTACGTGGGGACTCTGTCCTTCGACCTCCTCCTCGGCGATGTCCACTCGCTGAAGGAGAAGCGCTCCGTCGTCCGCCCGATCGTCGCCGAACTCCAGCGCAAGTACGCGGTGAGCGCGGCGGAGGTGGACCACATGGACCTCCATCGGCGAGCCGTCATCGGCCTCGCCATGGTCTCCGGCGACGCGGCGCACCTCACCGACGTACTCGACCGGTGCGAACGGCTGGTCGCCGGCCGCCCCGAAGTGGAGCTGCTGTCGGTCCGACGCCGCTTCCACGGCGAAGACGACTGACGCCGACCAGACCACAGAACGCAAGAAGAGACAAGAACGGGAGACGGACCAGTGGCCGACAACGCGCGGGCGAAAAGGCTGGCGGACCTCATCCGGGAGGTGGTGGCCCAGAAGCTGCAGCGCGGGATCAAGGACCCGCGGCTCGGCTCGCACGTCACCATCACGGACACCCGGGTCACGGGTGACCTGCGGGAGGCGACCGTCTTCTACACGGTCTACGGCGACGACGAGGAGCGGAAGGCCGCCGCAGCGGGCCTGGAGAGCGCCAAGGGCATCCTGCGCTCCGAGGTCGGCCGCGCGGCCGGCGTGAAGTTCACGCCGACCCTCACCTTCGTCGCGGACGCCCTCCCGGACACCGCCCGGACCATCGAGGACCTCCTCGACAAGGCACGGCAGTCCGACGCGCAGGTCCGCGAGGCCTCCGCCGGGGCGACGTACGCGGGCGGCGCCGACCCGTACCGCAAGCCGGCCGACGACGAGGCGGACGAGACGACCGAGACGGACGGCGACGCCACCGCATGACGCAGAAGCACACCACGCCCGACGGCCTCGTCATCGTCGACAAGCCGTCGGGCTTCACTTCGCACGACGTGGTCGCGAAGATGCGCGGCATCGCCCGCACCCGCCGCGTCGGCCACGCCGGCACCCTGGACCCGATGGCGACCGGGGTCCTCGTGCTCGGCGTGGAGCGGGCCACGAAACTCCTCGGCCACCTGGCCCTGACCGAGAAGGAATACCTGGGCACCATCCGCCTGGGCCAGAACACGATCACCGACGACGCCGAGGGGGAGATCACCTCCTCCACCGACGCCGCCAAGGTGACCCGGGACGCCATCGACGCCGGCATCGCCAAGCTGACCGGCGACATCATGCAGGTGCCGTCCAAGGTCAGCGCCATCAAGATCAATGGTGTGCGGTCGTACAAGCGGGCGCGGGACGGCGAGGACTTCGAGATCCCGGCCCGGCCGGTCACCGTGTCCTCCTTCACCGTCTACGACGTCCGGGACGCCGTCGCCGAGGACGGCACCGCCGTGCTCGACCTGATCGTCTCGGTGGTCTGCTCCTCCGGCACCTACATCCGCGCCCTCGCCCGCGACCTGGGCGCCGACCTGGGCGTCGGCGGCCACCTCACCGCGCTGCGCAGGACGCGCGTCGGGCCGTACAAGCTGGACTCCGCCAAGACGCTGGACCAGTTGCAGGAGGAGCTGACGGTGATGCCGGTCGCCGAGGCGGCCGCCGCCGCGTTCCCCCGCTGGGAGGTGGACGACCGGCGCTCCCGGCTGCTGCTCAACGGCGTCCGGCTGGAGATGCCCGACGGATACGCGGGCGCCGGCCCCGTCGCCGTGTTCGGCCCCGAGGGCCGCTTCCTCGCGCTGGTCGAGCACCACAAGGGCAAGGCCAAGAGCCTGGCCGTCTTCGGCTGACCGCACCGACCCGAGGAGCACCGCGCCGCACGGCACCCCGCCCCGAGGCACTGCCTCAGGGCGCTGCCCGTGGAGCGGCGGCCACGGGGTACTGCCGTTGTCCGCCGCTCCACGGTCCCCCCTCGGTTCCCCCACCCCTAGGGTGTATCCAGCCGCCCCCGCCTATTCACCCGACCGGGCAGGCGCTCGGAGTGAACCGGGGGAGCGGAAGGGGGCGCTTTCCTCCCACGCCCTGTCCCGCTGATCATCACGCCCCTACCGTCGAATCGAGGGCACGTGTGTACGGGCGGGGAGGCAGGGCCATGGCGGAGCGGAGCGGCGAGGCACCGCGCACCAGCGTCTTCGGCCGCACCCGGTCGGTCTTCGGCGATCTGACCGGACTGCACGGCCCCCGGGCCACCGCCTCCGCTTCCACGGAACCGCCGGCCACCCGCACGGCCGCCCGCACCGAGACCCTCGTCCAGATCCGCGACCTGGCCGGACGCCCGCGCGGTGTCGGTTTCCTCGCCGATCACGACGGCACGCTCCTCACCAGCCACGAGGCCGTCGACGGGCTCGCCCGGCTGGTGCTGCACGCCGCGCCGGACCGTACGTGCGTGGTCGACGGCGCTGCCGTGACGCCGCTGCCCGCGCACGACCTGGCGCTGGTCCGCACCGAGGGCCTCGGCGTGGCACCGCTGCCGCTGACCGTCCGGGACCGCATCGAGGCCGGCAGCTACGTCCGGCTCGCCGCCGGCTGCTGGCGCGAGGCGCGGGTGCTGGCCGCCACCCAGGTGACGTACACCGCCACCGACCGCTTCCACCTCATCGAGGACGCCCTCGAGCTGGCCATCGGCACGGCGGGCCAGGACGCGCTCCGGCTCGGCGGCGGGGCCGCCGGGGGACCGGTGCTCGACGCGCGCACCGGCGCCGTCCTCGGCGTCCTCGGCACCGCCCTGCACACCGACCGGCGCGACACCGGCTTCGCGGTGCCCCTGCGCCCGGCCAAGGGCCCGCTGGCCGAGCTGCTCGCCCGCAACGCGGCCACGGTGCCCGCGTACGGCGCCGACCTCAACCTGGCCGGCCTCCTGGAGCTGACCGCGACCTCGGTGGGCCAGGACGGCCCGCCCGACGGCCCCGTGGAGCCGGTCGAACGCGCGCAGGCCGTACGGGAGTTGACCGCCTTCACCGCAGGGCACCGAAGGGCGCTCGGCCTCGTCGGCGCTCCGGGCAGCGGCCGTACGACCGAGCTCGCGGCCCTCGCCGCCCGCCGGCACCGGGCCGAGCGGCCCGCCCCCACCCTGTGGCTGCGCGGCGCCGACCTGCGGGACGGCGACGCCTCCGTGGCCGACGCCGCCCGGCGCACGCTGCTCCGAGCCGCCCGCATCATCGCCGCCACCCGCTCCGTGCACCCCGCCGACCTCGGCGATCTCACCCCCGAGCGCGTGGCCCGCCTCGCCGACCGGGCCGGCCGCCCGCTGCTGCTTCTGCTCGACGGTGCCGAGGAGATGCCGCCGGCGCTCGACCAGCGGCTGCCCGAGTGGACCAGGGCAACCGCGGAGTGGCTGCGGGAGACCGGGGCCCGGCTGGTGGTGGCCTGCCGGGAGGAGTACTGGGAGCGGGCCGGCGCCGGGTTCCGCACCCCGGAGGACGGGGCCGCCGCGCCCTGCGTACGGCTGGACGACTTCACCCCGGAGGAGGCTTGCCGGGCCCGTGCCGCCCACGGCATCCCCGACGGCGCCCTCACCGGCCGCGACGCCCGGCACCCGCTCACCCTGCGCCTGCTCGGCGAGGTCCGCACCGCCCTCCAGGACGACGCCCCGCCCACCGGTCCCGTCGACCGGCACGAGGTCTTCGCCGCCCATCTCGACCTGATGTGCCTGCGCGTCGCGGTCCGCCTGGCCGCCGAGAACGGGCTGCGCGGTACGGCCGTACGACGGCTCGCGGCACGCGTGGCCGGACAGGTGCACGAGGCCGCGCGGCGCAGCCTCGGCCCCGGGCAGGGGGAGCTGGACCGGGAGTCCTTCGAGGCGGTGTTCCCCTGGGGTCCGGCCCCGGCCCGCCTCGGCGGCGGTTCCGGCTGGGCCTCCGCCGTCCTCGCCGAGGGCCTGCTGGTCCCTGCGGGCTCCGGCTACCGCTTCGCGCACGAGGAACTGGCCGACTGGATCCAGGGCATGCACCTCGACCTGGACGAGGCCCTGGACGCCCTCGTCCACCGCCCCCGCACCGCCCGGGAATCCGAGCCGCTCCCCGTCCCGCACCACCGCGCGGGCCCGGTCGTCCAGTCCCTGCTCCTCCTCGCCCGCCAGCAAGGCCCCCTCGAACTCTCCCTGCGCCTGCGCGAGTTGGTGGACGCCCTGGACCTGGACACCACCTCCTGGTGGGCCGCCCACCTCGTCACCGCGACCCTTCTCGAGGTCCCGGACGCGACGCCGTACACCGAGGTCCTGCGCCTCCTCGCCGCCCACATCGTCACCTGGCGCCGCGACCAGCGGCCCGTACCGGCCGAACTCTGCCCCGCCTTCTGGCTGTCCCTCCCGGTCCCGCAGACCGACCGCTTCGCCCTGCTCCAGGAACTGGTCCTGGCGGACGGCGCACCCCAGGAGACGTCCGGGACCGGAGACCGCAGGGGGATCACCGGACGCACGGCGCGGGGCGAGCGCGCGGCCTGGGGCGACGCGGGTTCCTCCGGACCCGCGGCAGCGGACGGATTCGCTGAGGACCAGTGCCGATCCGGCTCGGCCGACGACGCGGACCGGACTTCCGGAGCACCGTTTGCCCGGGGCGACGAGGGCACGGCCCCAGGTGCCCCCGGTGACGTCGTTGCGGGCGTGGGCGTGACCCCGGGTGATTCCGTCGGGCTTGGTGGGGGTGCGGGTGCGGCCCGGGGCGGCTCTGGTGCGTGGGCGGGTGCGGCCCGGGGCGGCTCTGGTGCGTGGGCGGGTGCGGCCCCGGGCGACTCCGTCGGGCTTGGTGGGGGTGCGGCCTCGGTCGGCCCTGCCGCCGATGCGGGCGCGGCCTCGGTCCGCGCTCTCCCTCCCGCCGTGACGGCCGCGAGCGGTGAGCGGTATCTGGACGCCGTGGCGCGGTTGCTCGCCGCCGAGCCCGGGGTCGTACAGCCGCGGCTCGTCCAGTGGTTCGACGACGAGCGGCCGTTGCCCGCGACCCCCGACGCCACCGTGGCGACCGCCGCGCAGGCGCTGCTGCACACGCATCGGCACGGGGCGCTGGACGATCTCACCGAGGTGCTCGTGCAGAGCGCGCACCCGAGGGCCGACGAACTGCTGGCCGTGCTCGCCGAGGACGAGCCGTCGGCCGTGTGCCGGGCCGTGGACCGCTGGGCGCACGACGAGCGGCCCGCACGCCGGGTGGCCGCCGTGGCGTTCGGCCTGCGCGCCGCTCCCCACGTCCGCTCGGCGGCCGACCGCGAGCTGCTGCGCTACGCCGCCCTCGCCCTGCTCGCCCGCCCCGCAGACTGCACCCTGCACGGCGGCGCCCTCGCCCTCCTCGTCCGGGACCCGCAGACCCGGGACCGGTATCTCACCGAGGCCCTGCGCCACTTCTCCGCCGGCGACCCGCGGTTCCCGCCCGCGGCCCTCGTCCCGGCGCTGACCACCCACCCCGATCCGGTCCTGGACGCCTTCCGCGCCCGCCTCCTCGCCGGCGGCCCGGACGCCGGCGAGGCGCTGCGCACGCTCGCCGGTGTCACCGGCCCGGCCCTCGCCTGCCGCATCGCCGCCCTCGTACGGGAGGCGGTGGGGCTACGGCCGGACACCGCCGGTCACGTGGCCGCGTACGTCGACCGCCGCCTCGACCAGGGCCCCGCCGCCCGTTCCGTACTCCGCCCCCTCGTCACCGGCCTCCTCGACGGCGGCCCGGAACCGGTCCGCGCGGCCCTGGCAACGGTCCTCGCGACCCCCGGCGCCCCCGCGTCCCGCCCCCTGCGCCGCGAACTGCTGGACTTCCTGCTCACCCACGAACAGGACCCGGCCGTCCTCGACGCGGTCCTGCGCGCGGCGGCGCAGCAGGCAGACGACCCGGAGGCGGAACAGAAGACGGCAGCCGACGCCGCAGACCGGGAGGCGGAACTCCACGACCTGGTCCGCCGCACCGGCCTCCTCCTCGTCCGCACTCCCGAGGGAGCCACCCGCTTCGACTGGGGCCTGGTCGACCTGGCCCGCCACGTGCCCGGCTTCGCCGCCCGGGTGTCCCGCTGGCTGAGCGAGAACCCGGGGGAGTGGGCGGCCGTGGTGGGCCCCAGCGCCCGCCGCATGATCGAGAATCTGGCGGGAGCCCGCGTACCCGCCTGAGCCGGCCGGCTCCAGGAGACGTGCGCCCGGTCACAGCCTCCATGCCGATGCGGGGCCGGGGCACCCGGCATGGCACCCTTAGACCTGCACAAGAGGTCAACGGTAGACACGGACACGGGTTCGAGGAGCGGTCACAGTGCAGCGCTGGCGTGGCTTGGAGGACATCCCCCAGGACTGGGGGCGCAGCGTCGTCACCATCGGTTCCTACGACGGCGTCCACCGCGGCCACCAGCTGATCATCAAGCACGCCGTGGACCGCGCCCGCGAGCTGGGCGTACCGGCCGTCGTCGTCACCTTCGACCCGCACCCCAGCGAGGTCGTCCGCCCCGGCAGCCACCCGCCCCTGCTCGCGCCGCATCACCGCCGCGCCGAGCTGATGGCCGGTCTGGGCGTCGACGCGGTCCTCGTCCTCCCCTTCACGACCGAGTTCTCGAAGCTGTCGCCGGCCGAGTTCGTCGTCAAGGTGCTGGTGGACAAGCTGCACGCCAAGGCGGTCGTCGAGGGCCCGAACTTCCGCTTCGGCCACAAGGCGGCCGGCAACGTGGAGTTCCTCGCCGAGCAGGGCAAGATCTACGACTTCGAGGTCGAGGTCGTCGACCTGTACGTCACCGGCGAGGCAGGCGGCGGCGAGCCGTTCTCCTCGACGCTGACCCGCCGCCTGGTGGGCGAGGGAGACGTGGCCGGGGCGCGCGAGATCCTGGGCCGCCCGCACCGGGTGGAGGGCGTGGTCGTCCGCGGGGCCCAGCGCGGCCGCGAGATGGGCTTCCCGACGGCCAACGTCGAGACGCTCCCGCACACCGCGATCCCCGCCGACGGCGTCTACGCCGGCTATCTGCACGCGCAGGGCGAGGCGATGCCGGCGGCGATCTCGGTGGGCACCAACCCCCAGTTCGACGGCACCGAGCGCACGGTGGAGGCGTACGCCATCGACCGCGTCGGCCTCGACCTGTACGGCCTGCACGTCGCCGTGGACTTCCTGGCCTTCGTACGCGGCCAGGCGAAGTTCGAGACGCTCGAGGCGCTGCTGGAGCAGATCGCCGAGGACGTGAAGCGGTGCCGCGAGATCGTGGCGGCGGAGGAGTAGGTCCCTCCCTTCTGCCCCCCCGGGTACGACACGCAAGGGCGGCCGGTGCTCCTCGCACCGGCCGCCCTCGCGTGTGCTGCCTGCCGTCCTACTGCTGCGGCGGAGCCTGCGGAGGCTGCGCCGGCGGCTGTCCCTGCGGCTGCTCCTGGGGAGCCTGCGGGGGCTGGGCCGGGGGCTGCCCGAACTGCGGATAACCGGGCTGCGGCGGATAGGGCTGCTGCGCCTGCTGCGCCTGCGGGGACTGCTGCGGCTGCTGACCGGGAACGCCCTGCGGGTAGGGCTGTCCCGGCTGCTGCGGCGGATGGGGCTGCTGCTGCCCCTGGCCGTACAACGGCTGTCCCGGACCTTGCTGCGGGTACGGCTGTCCCGGAGCCTGCTGCGGATACGGCTGCCCCGGACCCTGCTGCGGATACGGCTGACCCGGCATGGGCTGACCCGGCATGGGCTGACCCGGCATCTGCCGGCCCGGCATCGGCGGGGCGGCGACCGGGGGCGGGTTGCCGTCGCTGGTCCACAGCCCGTGCGACTGCTGGTGCCGTACGAAGTCCTCGGCGACCATGGCCGCGAGGTTGAAGTACGCCTCCCGCACCTTCGGCCGCATCATGTCGAGGTCGACCTCGGCACCGGCGGCCAGATGCTCGTCGAACGGCACCACGATCACCCCGCGGCAGCGGGTCTCGAAGTGGGACACGATGTCCTCGACCTTGATCATCTTGCCGGTCTCGCGGACCCCGGAGATCACCGTGATCGACCGGGAGACGAGGTCGGCGTACCCGTGCGCGGACAGCCAGTCCAGCGTCGTGCTGGCGCTGCTCGCGCCGTCGACCGACGGCGTGGAGATGATGATGAGCTGGTCGGCGAGGTCGAGCACCCCGCGCATGGCGCTGTACAGAAGACCCGTGCCCGAGTCGGTGAGGATGACCGGGTACTGCCGGCCCAGCACGTCGATGGCGCGCCGGTAGTCCTCGTCGTTGAACGTGGTCGAGACGGCGGGGTCCACGTCGTTGGCGATGATCTCCAGACCGGAGGGAGCCTGGGAGGTGAACCGCCGGATGTCCATGTAGGAGTTGAGGTACGGGATCGCCTGGACGAGGTCACGGATGGTGGCCCCGGTCTCCCGGCGCACGCGGCGCCCGAGGGTGCCGGCGTCCGGGTTCGCGTCGATGGCGAGGATCTTGTCCTGCCGCTCGGAGGCGAGGGTCGAGCCGAGGGCGGTGGTGGTGGTCGTCTTGCCGACACCGCCCTTGAGGCTGATGACCGCGATCCGGTAGCACGACAGCACCGGCGTGCGGATCAGCTCCAGCTTCCGCTGTCGCTCGGCCTCTTCCTTCTTCCCGCCCAGCTTGAACCGGGACGCGGCGGCGGCGGGCCGGCCGCTCTTCGCCTTCTGCTTCTTGTTGTTGAGCAGCCGGTCCGAGGACAGCTCCACGGCCGCGGTGTAACCGAGCGGCGCGGCGCCCGGGTTGGTGGGCTGCCGCTGGTCGTGCTGTATGGGCTGCGGCCAGGCGGCACCGGCCCGCGGATCGACGGCCGCCGGCGGCGCCTGCCCTTCCGGCCCACCCTCGGCGACGGGCGGCTGCCCCGGCTGGGGGAAGCCGTAGCCGCCGGGCTGGGGGACGGGGGCGGCCGGGGCGTTCGGCGGGAAGCCGTAGCCGCCGGGCTGGGGGACGGGGGCGCCCTGGTTGCTGGGTGGGAAGCCGTAACCACTGGGCGGCGTCGGGCCGTTGGGGCCCGCCTGCTGCTCCGGCTGCGGGAAGCCGTAGCCGCCGGGCTGCGGGACGGGAGCGCCCTGGTTGGTGGGCGGGAAGCCGTAGCCGCCGGGCTGCGGGACGGGAGCGCCCTGGTTGTTCGGCGGGAAGCCGTAACCACTGTGCGGCATCGGGCCGTTGGGCTGAGGCTGCGGTACCTGCGGGGCGGCAGGCATGGGCTGCCCCGCCGCCGGTCCCGGCACACCGGGCGCTCCCGGAGCCTGGCCCGGGCCGGTCTGGCCGGTCTGGCCCTGCTGCCCGGGAGCCCCGGTCTGGTTCTGGTTCCACGCGGCAGGCGCGGGCTGCGGCGCCTGCGGCTGGAACGGCGGCTGCTGCCCGGGCACGCCCCCGGGCCCCTGCACAGCGGCCGGCTGCGGCTGCCCGGGCATCGGCCCCGGCTGCTGCGGCGCCCCCTGCGCGGGCCACTGGGCCGCCGGGGCGGGGGCGGCGGGATGGTACGACGGGGGCAGCGGCGGCACCCCGTTGTGCGGCGCGGGCGGGGGAGTCCAGGCGGGCGGCGCCGCGTCCTGGCCGCCGGCCGGCGTGCTCGGTGCCGCACCGTCCCCGGACGTGCCGTCCTGCGCGCCGGCACCCGTGGGCTCCGGCGTGCCGCCGGCACCGCCCTGGGTGTCGGCACCCTCCTGCACGGCGACCGCGCCCTCCGCGGCGCTGTCGCCCTCGCTCTCCGTCTCCTCGGCGCCGTCCGCCGCCTCAGCGGCCCGGACCTCGCCCTCGTTCCCGCTTTCGGCGGCTTCGGAGGACAGCGCCGCACCGGCGCCGGTGCCCTCATTCTCCGCGGGCCCGGCCTCCCCGGAGCCGTCCGCCGGGGACTCCTCCGGCTCACCGGCGACGCTGTCCTCACCGGCGACGCCGTCCTCACCGGCCGCATGCGCGGCCTCTGCGGAACCGGAATCTTCGCTCCCGGACCCGGCGTCCTTCTCACCCTCGCCCTCGGCTGTGCGTGCCGCGATCTCGGCCATCTCGCGCTTGAGGGCGACGGCGGAGAACCGCATGGTCGCCCCGCTCTCCAGGTCCCCGTTGTCCGACTCCGGCACCGGCGCGGCCGCGGCGGACGGAGCCGGTGCCCCCTGCTGGGACGGCTCGGCCGGCGACTGCTGCTGCGGCTCGAAGCCCTCGGGCAGCCCGGGCACCGGAACCGGGTTCCCGGCCGGCGGCGCGGGCGGAGCGAACGGCGCACCGGCGCCCGCAGCCGGAGCCGGTGGAGCGTAGGGAGCCCCCGTGGCGGGAGCCGGCGAGCCGAACGGCGTGCCCTGAGCGGGAGTCGGGGGAGCGGGCGGCGGCGGGGTGAACGGAGCCCCCGGTGCGGCCGTACCGGCGGCCGGCGTCGCCTGCGGCGGCGGGGTGGGCCCCGGAGCGGGCGCTCCCGGCGAGAACGGCGGGAACGGCGAGACGCCGGCGGCCCCCGGACCCCCGGGCGCGCCGGTGCCGCTGGGGTCAGCGGCACCACTCGTACCGTCGGCGCCGGACGCGACCGACGACCCGGCCGCCGCACCCGAACCCCCCGACGTCCCGTTCGCGTTCTGCGTGTACCAGGCGGGCGGGGCGTAGTCGATGGTGAACTCGCCGGTGGTCTCGATGGCCGACTCCGCGTCGGGCTGGTCATCGCCGGGTGTGGCCCAGCCCCCGCGGATCCCGTCCCGATCGCTGCTCACAGTTCCTCCTGGTGTGGTCGAGCACCCTCATGCCGTGCCGGGGCGACCATGTCGTGTCGTTCACGTCGTCCGTGGTCGTTCGAGGCAGTCCGATCCCGGCCCTCCCCCTGGACGACGACGCCTGGTCCACGGGCATTGGCATCGCGCCCACTCCCAGCCTAATCACCACGAGGCACACCCCGGCAGGCCCGCCCGCCTCTCGACACACGCCCATGGACACAACACACGACCGAAGCCTGCACAAAACACGTCCGAGCACCGAGCGAGCACCGAACAAACAGGACAGGACAGGTCAGTTCAGTCCATGCGGCGAGGCGTACCCAACAATCCGATCTCGGCGTCGGTGGGTTGGGTCATCACATACTGCCGGTCACGGTCCGTGCACCACAGGGTCACGCCGTCGGGCAGCGCGGGCAACGACTCCACCTCGGCCCGGGACAGCCCCATCGTGCGCCCCAGTTCGGCGGCCTCGTCCGGCGAGACCCGCTGGATGCCGGCGAGCCGCGCCTGCCGCAGCAGCCGGGGCGCGACCGGGCTGAGATACGGCAGCAGGGTCAGCACGGACTGCCAGGGCCCGGAGACCGTGCGCCCGCGCGGCGGCCGCATACCGCAGTCCCGCACCACCAGCACGGGCGTACCGGCCGACGCGCCCTGCGGGGGCACCCGGCCCACCTCGTACACGGCGAGCCCGTTCTGGCCGCCGCCCATGGCGTGCACCATCTGTATCCAGGCCTGCGGCCGGCCGGTCTCCACGGCGACCCGCGCCCCCGTGGCCGCCGTCCGCAGCGCCAGCACCTGCGCCGTCCACAGGCCGCCGATCAGCACGACGTCGTACGGCGTGGGCCGGTTGATGCCCAGCACGGCGGGCTGGCCCTCGGCGTCCACCCCGGCCACCACACCGTCGTCCCCGATGGGCAGGGCGAGGGCGTCCAGGTGCGGCACGGCCAGCCCGTGCCGTCCGTGCCGGGGGCCGATCAGCCCGAGCCCGTTCCGCAGCCGCTCACCGGCCCGCCGCAGCCGGGAGGAGCCGGCCGGACTCTGCGCAGCCGAAGCGGGCGTCGTCGACGTGGTCGTCACCGCGCACCTCCCAGGGGTAGCGTGGCCAGCATGCCGGGCAACTGCTCGCGGTCGAGCCGAGCGAGCCCGGCCCCGGCCTGGCGTGCCGCGCCCTCCAACGCGCGCCGGGCGGCCACGAGTTCGTCGTCACTGCGGCCGGTCACCCGCAGATGCCCGCACAGCGACACCTCGTGCCGCTCACCGCGCGCGAGGGTGAGACTGAAGGTGGTGGCCAGTGCCGGTACGGCCGTGACCCGGGCGACGAACTGCGGCAGCGACTCGCCGCGGCCGCCGCCCAGGGGAGGCCAGCGCCGTACCCAGTACGTCGTGTGCCGCCGGTTGTCGCACCGCCAGCTGCGCCCGGACTCCTCCGTACGCCGCTCGCGCGTCTCGCTGCGCCCCGCCTCGGCCGTCACCAGCGGGTTGGCGCAGGCGGAGGTGGCGAGCGCGGCGATCAGCTCCTCCTCGTCGAGCACGCGGGCACGGAAACCGGCGCCGGTCAGCCGGCTCGCGAGATGGTCCGCCGCCCGTACGACGCACTTCTGCGCCCCGGTCAGCCCGCCCCCGCGCGCGGCCACGGCCTCCGTGCACAGCTCGGGATCGAGCTTCAGCGCTATCCAGGTGATGCGCACCGCCGGAGCGCCCGTCTGCTCCTGCAGCGGCACGTAGTTGGCGACGGCCACGGACTGCTGCGGCAGATGCAGCGCGGGCGCCGGCTGCGTGTGCAGCACGATCTGCGCCGACTCCAGCCGGATGCCGTCCACCTCGAGCGCGTCGCGCACCAGCCCCAGCGGCAGCGGCTGCCGGCTCCGCTCGGCCCGCAGCGCGGTCGCGTCGGCCTCCACCTGCAGCAGCGCCGTCACAAAGGTCCCGTCCCCGACGATCCCGACCGGCCGTCGGTCCCGCGCGCCGTACGAATAGGTCCGCAACGCGGGCTCGCACTCCAGCGCGGGCACCAGAGCCGGCTCCGTACCCGGAGGTATCGGAGTGTTCGCCGCGCGACGCCGGCGCGCCTTCAACTCACGTGCCGTACCGAGCCATTCGGGAAGCGTGCGCCCCCGGCGTCGTACGAAGGCCACCAGGAGCAGGGCGACGGCGAGGACCGCGGCCGGTGCCAGGGCGAGCGGCCCGACGGCCCATCCGACGAGCAGCACGGCGGCCGCGATTTCCACCAGCACGAGCCGTTGCAGACGGAACGAACCGGCCTGGCCCGGCCGGGGCCGGAGGCCGAAAGCGACCGGCTGCTGCGGCGCGGCGCGCCGATCGGACGCCCCGCGCGGCGCCGGCGCCGGTGCCTCCGCCCGGCCTCGCGCCGCCGACCGGCCGCGCGAACGGGTCCGCGTCCCGGAAGCCATCACTCCATCCCCCCGATTTGCTCACAACTCGCTGGAACCAGGCGCCTGCACACGACCCTGGAGGGCCCAGGTACCCTACCCGCTCCACAGGACTTGCCCCGTACCAGGCATAGTAGGGGCCGGGTCCGACAACGGAGGGCGGGGGAGCAGGTTCCCCGGGGCGCGCTCCGCGTGAGACACGGGGAGAAACGGGCACAGATGGCATCTCGGCGGGACCAACTCAACGCCTACACCTTCGCGAAGCGCCGCATGCTCGCGTCGTTCGTCCAGTCGTCACCGAATGCCTCCGACGAGGGAGCGCCCCGGCCGCTGCGCGCCGTCCTGCCGGGCGCGATCGTCGGCGTGGTCGTCCTCGCGGCCTTCGGCGCCTGGGGCATGTTCAAGCCGACCGCGCCGCAGGGCTGGGACGCCCCCGGGCAGAAGGTGATCATCGCCAGCAAGTCGACCACGCGGTACGTGGTGCTCGAGACCGAGGGCAAGATCCAGCTCCACCCGGTGCTCAACATGGCGTCCGCGAAGCTCGTCCTGAACACCCAGAGCGACGTCGACGTCGTCACCGTCGACGAGTCGATCCTCGACAACGGCAAGATCCCGCACGGTGTCACGATCGGCATCCCCTACGCGCCCGACCGGCTGCCCTCCAGCAAGGAGGCGGGCCAGGCCAAGCAGTGGGCCGTCTGCGAGCGCCCCAGCGGCAGCGGCAGCACCATCCAGAAAGCGGCGTTCGTCCTGGCCCAGCGCGACCAGGACAAGCTCAAGGACTCCCACGAGAAGCTGCACGGCGGCCAACTCCTCTATGTCGTCACGCAGGAGAAGAAGCAGTACGTCGTCGACGCGCAGGGCCGGGCCTACCCGGTGGACGGCAACGACAGCCTGCTGCTGCAGACCCTCGTCGGCGCGGACCGCAAGCCGCAGCAGGTGACCCGGGAGTGGATCGACACCCTGCACCCCGGCGACCCGATCAGCATCCCCTCGATCACCGGCGTCCCGGGCGCCGCGGCGCACGCCCCCGGCCAGCTCGACGCACGGGCGAACCGCGTCGGCATGGTGCTCAGGGCCCCCATCAACAACAAGGAGCAGTACTTCGTCGTGCTGCCCGGCCGGGTGGCGCCGGTCTCCTCCTTCGTCGCCCATCTGCTCCTGGTCAGCAAGGACCTGGTGAAGCTCGGTCAGGCCGGCCATCCCCAGGAGGTCAGCGCGGGCGCCTTCGAACGCAGCGCTCCGTTCGCCGCCCAGTACCGGTGGCCCACGGAGCAGCCCAGCGCCGTCAACGACGCCTCCACCGCCGGTGGCAGCCGCAACACCATCTGCAACGTGCTGCTCCACGTCGACTCCGGCAACGGCACGACGACCCTGAGCACCTGGGCGGGCACCGCCTTCCCGGAGGTCCTGCCCACCGGCTCCTCCAGCGCCTACGTCACCGCCGGCTCCGGACAGCTCTACCGCCAGTTCCAGGGCACGGAGACCAAGGCCGGCCCGGTCTTCCTGGTCACCGACACCGGCCTGCGCTACGCCCTGCAGTCCAACGACGACAGCGCCACCGACGACAAGGGCGTCGGCGTCACGGACAAGCAGCGCAAGCAGCTGCAGCAGGAGGCGAAACTCGCGCAGACCCGCCTCGGCTACGCCGACGTGGCTCCCGCGCCGATCCCCGTCGCCTGGTCGAAGTTCCTGCCGACCGGCCCCCGCCTGTCGACCGCGGCGGCACGCCAGCCGCAGGGCTCGTGAGAGGGATGCCGATGCCCTCGACACTGCGCACCCGCACCACCCTGGCGACGGCCCTGGCCACGACGGCCACCCTGCTGGCGGCCCCGGTGGCCGCCGCGGACTCCGGGTCCGACCAGTGCACGTTCTCCAGGACCAACCACAAGTACGCCGGCACGCCCTGGGCCCTGCAGCGCGTCAACCTCGACGAGCTGTGGAGCCAGTCGAAGGGCAAGAACGTCCGGGTAGCCGTCATCGACACCGGTGTCGACACCACCAACCCGCAGCTCACCCACGCGGTGGACGCCGCGCAGGGCGCCAACTTCCTGCCCAAGAAGGACGGCAAGGGCCAGCCCATCGACCGCGGAAAGGCCAACGGCACGACGGACACCGTGGGCCACGGCACGCGCGTGGCCGGCATCATCGCCGCCCGCCCCGAGAACGGCACCGGCTTCGTCGGCCTGGCCCCCGAGGCCACCATCATCCCGATCAAGCAGAACGACGCGGAGGGCCACGGCACGGCAGTCACCCTCGCCCAGGCGATCCGGTACGCCATCAAGGTCAAGGCCCAGGTCATCAACATCTCCCAGGACACCGCCAACGCGGTGGCCCCGGCGGTCGACCTGCAGCGCGCGGTCGACGAGGCCCTGGCGGCCAACATCGTGGTGGTCGCCTCGGCCGGCAACGACGGCCTGGGCGGCAACCGCAAGAAGACGTACCCCGCCTCCTACCCCGGCGTCCTCGCCGTGGCCGCCTCCGACCGCAACAACGAGCGAGCGGCCTTCTCCCAGTCCGGCGACTTCGTCGGCGTCGCCGCGCCCGGCGTCGACATGATCTCCACCGTCCCCAAGGGCGGCCACTGCTCCGACAACGGCACGAGCTTCTCGGCCCCCTACGTGGCCGCCGTGGCCGCGCTGATCAAGGCCAAGCACCCCAAGTGGACGCCCCCCGAGGTCGTCGCCCAGATCGAGCAGACGGCGGAGCGCTCCATCACCGGCCACGATCCCCTGGTCGGCTGGGGCGTGGTGGACCCGGTCCGCGCCGTCACGGAGGACGATCACCCGATCGAGTCACCCCACCCCGACGACGGCCTCACCCACGCGGAGGCCCCCACCCCGGCCAAACTCATCCTCGGAGAAACCCCACAGCAACGCACCGCCCGCATCGCCACCTACGTGGCGGTGGGCGCGGCGGTCCTGGTGGCAGCACTGGCCGGAGGAGCAGTAGCCCTCCGGGACGCCCGCAGGAGACGCCACGCGATGACACCGAACGCCTGACCCCGTGCACACCCTTTCTGCTCCTCCGCTCCCCAGGCCGCACGGGCGCAGCACACGACGCTCGACCCCTCGGCACGCGACCACGGCGACTACCGGCTTGGCGGCCCGGAACAGGACGGGACTCATGACCGTGTCAGGGGAACGCCATGGATGCCCGGGGCGGCACGTACTGCCGCGGCGCTGATACGGCCGACTTCCGGGGCGACCAGGCTCTGAGGTTCGCAGGACGAGATCACCTGCGTCCAGAGGGGCCAGCCGGGCGGGGGAGTGCTGAACACTGCTCCGGGGCCCGCCGTAGCGACCGCTCTCAGTCCGCTGGCGGTTTCTTGCCCCTCTGCGCCTGCTCCGCCCGCTCCGCGAAGGCATCGGCGAACCGTGTCAGGAATGCATCGCCCATGCCGACGCGTGGCCCGGATTCAGCCGTGCTCACCATGATGACGCTGCCGACCCGCACCTGGATCAGCAGCCCCTTCGACCCTTTCACCATCGCCGCGTTCAACCCGATCACGGCACGGCTCTCGTCACCGATCTTGCCGGTGCTCAGGAAACCTGACTCCGGAACCAGACGCTTCCATGCGTTCCACACGGCCCCGTATGCCGATTCCGCGGCATCGACATCCTGGTACGTCTGGACAGTGAACGAAATCTCCGGCTTCCCCTCCCTGTAGAAGGCCGAGGTACCGGTGAAGCGCACCTTCGCGCAGGAACCCTGCGTGGTCTCCCTGTCAGGACCCGGCCTTGCAGGGGTGCTGTGCCTCCAGCGATGCCGTGTACCCCTGAATGACCTTCTTCATGGCCGTCTCATCAGGGCGCGCGGGCTTCAGCACTTTGATGAGGGTGCTGATGTCCTCCTCCTGGACATCACGGCCTCGACACTTGATCAGCGACACGGCGGCATGATCGGCGTACGCAATCGAGTTGTTCTCCGCGGACTTCTGATCTTGAATCGAGAGTCGACCGCGCAGGATGTTCTTGGCAGAGTCGCCGGCGTCGATGCGCTCTCCGTCGGCTTCCAGCACCGTGTCAGCGCCGACCTTGACAGTGCACACTGCGGAGCCGTCGTCCAGACTTCCGCTGTGTTCAACAGTGAGACGCGTGCCCGAGGCCGGCAGGAGCTCAGAGAGCGCATCGACCGGGACGGAAACTCCACATAGAGCCTTCGGAACTGTGAACTCTCGTTTCGGCTCGTTCGAAGAGCAACCGGCTGCCGTCAGCATGACAGTGAGGAGTGACGCGCCACATAGGGCATACGTTGAGTTTCTCAATGCTTACTACTCTCCGATTTCCACTGGGCGCCGTCCGAGTGGCTGTGACCGGCCGAAGTGCGCGCCGCTCTCCTTAGATCTTCTGCGGTGTCGGGATCGATGGTGTTGTTGTTCAACAGCGCGTGGTCCACGGCCGCCTTGGCCGAATCCAGCGCTGCCTTACGGCCGTTGGTGTACTCTTCCCCGGCCTCCGTCTCGGCTTCGTTGGAGGTATCCTGCTCGATACTCTTCATGATGGACTCTTGGATGTCTTCCGAGGCCCATTCGAGAGGTGCGCCAGCAATGGGTACCCGTTCCCCGACCTTTTCCAGGCCCATGCCCAGGATGCGGTTCACCCACTTCTGTTTCTCAGCCGCTGCCTCGTTGAACTCCGTATCGGAAGCAGTGTGATACTGATAGATTGCATGAGCCCGCGCGTCGCTCATGATGCCGGCGATCGCGGAGCCGGGGGCAACAGCGTCACCTACTCGACCGTCCAGCGATGCCGTTGAATGACTCGAGCCATTGATAACATCATCCACGACGTTCGCCGTGTAAGCCTGTTGCGCGGTGGTGATGGCGGAATAGGCGTCTGGGTCCTGCCCCACTTCTCCCAGGAATCGCGCAACGTGGTTCGCATCAAGGCTGGCCGCTGCACCGAAAGTCGGGAAGAGGTCACTGCTTGAGTCCTCGTCATACATGGCTTGCTGGAAGTCACCCATGTATTCGGCGGTGATGTCCCCGAGGCTTCCCCGCAAGGCGTACAACGGGCCGGTCTCCTCGTCGTCCAGGTCACCGTTCTCGTTGTGGCGGATGAGTTCCGGATCGCCACCGAACTTGTCCACGATGTCGCTCACCAGTTGCGCCTGCGCCGTGGAATGCTTGATCGCGTCGGCGGTGGCGTCACTGTCGTACGGGCGGCCTGTCGTAGCCGACTCCAGGGCGTGGCCGAGGGCTTCGGGACCGAAGTTCAGGGCTGCCTTCGTCTTGTCCTCGTCGGCCAGGACATTCGCGGCGTTGGTGTCGACAGTCCACTCGAAGTCCTTGTCGGTGAACAGGTCGAGATACGAGTCGAAGCCCAGCTTGCCGTCCTTCTTGACGGTGCCGTCCTCGTTGTAGGCGGTCGGTGGCTGGGTGAAGAACTTCTCGGAAGCCTCCGGGCTGTGACCCAGCGCCTCCAGGACGCTGTTCAGCGGATCGTTGCCGGTGCCGAGCTTGCCGGACGGGTTGAATCCGTAGGTGTCAGGGTTGCCCGTCGGCTTGTTCGACAGGAAGAAGTATGGGTCCTTCTTGTGGAGCTGGGTGATGTGTTCCGCGATGGGGTTGATGAACCGGGAGTCGTAGTTGCCGTAGCGCAGCAGGCCGCCGAGTACCTGGTAGCCGTACGGCTTGTTCCACTGTCCCGGTTCCCACCCGATCTGCTGGGTACCGAGACGCCGGAAATCCGCACCCCAGCTGTCGGGCAGATGGTGCTTGTGGTCCGGGTCGGTCGCGTTGGCGAGCGTGTAACCCATGACCTTCTGCAGGTCCTGTACCGCGTCGAGCCGGGTCTTGGTCGCGTCGGCGCCGGTGCCGTCGATCGACATCTCGGCGTAGAACTGGAGCGTCTTCTCCGGTCCACCGAGGCCCTGGTAGAACTCGGTGGCGAACTCGCCATCTTTCTCACCGGAGTTGAAGCGCAGCAGCCGGTTGAGCTCACGCAGTTCCGCGTCCGACATCTTGTCGCCCTTGCGCGCGAGTTCCAGGGCGCGCTCGACCTCGGCGTCGTTCAGGGACTCGTACTTGCTGTGGCCCGCGTTGTACGGGTCGTTGCCATGGCTCTTGGCCAAGGTGCGAGCCACGGACGCATCGATCTCGGCAGCATGGGCGAGGATCTGATTGATCCGATCCTCCAACGCCTGCTTGTCGTCGAGCTGCTCCTGGGTGCGCTCGTCGCTGTCACCGCGAACGTGAGGGAAGAAGCAGCGGACCTTGCCACCGCCGATGTCCTCGACACGGACACCGAGCTTCGGGGCGTCGTCCTGGACTGCCGTCCTGATCTGCTTCTGCAGCGACTCGAGTTCGGTATGTCCGTCCTCGAGCACTTGGTAGATGCTGTTGGCCTCGGTGTGCAGATCGGCGATCTCCTTGGCCGTCTTGGTCACAAAGCCGCGCGTCACCGTGGCGTTGACGCCGGCCCACCGCGCGGAGTCCGACTTGGCCTGCATCCCCGTACGAGCGCTTTCCGCCGACTTCTTCAAGCCGTCGACGGCTTTCTTCCAGTCCGACACCGCAGTCGCGAGCTTGCCGAGATCGACCTCGACGAGGTCCGTGAAGGTGAGAGCCACCGGAGGTCCTCCTATTTGAAGTACTCGTCGAGCTGTGACACGGACACGGCTGAACCGTCGCGGCCACGGAGCACGGCACCGATCTTCGCGTCGTCCTCGGCGTGCCGCTTCTTGGTGTAGTCCAGGTGGTCGGAGATGTGCGCACATGCCTGCAGGACTGACTTGACCTGAGAGGTCCACACGTCGACGGTGGTTTCAAGGGCGCTGCCCGTCTGGAACCCGTGCGACTTCAGAGCGGCCGCAGCCTGCATCGTCGAACCGGTCGAGCCGTTCCCGGAGCCGGCGCCGGCGATGTCGGCCTGGCTCTTCACATCGTCGTAGAGGATGTTGGCATCGTGGCCCACGGCACCCAGATCGTCCTGATGTACCACCAGGTCCCCGGAGCCTCCGCCACCCGCGCCGTCCGCAGGCACGTGATTGAGGCGCATATGGGTCGACCCCTGCTCCGCCGCCTGTGCCTTGAGCTGCTCCCACTCGTCCCATGCCATGGAAGGACCCTTCCCCCGCGATGATCCGGTGTCGGGTCAAATTAGCAACCCACCCCAGGGCAAGACTGTGTCATGTCCGCTATGCGGGGGGTTGTCGATTGTGAAGATTCGCGGAAGGCGCTCTCTGCGTGGTAGACACCAGCCTTGGGCTGGCCGCACGGGCGTAAAGCAATGAGCGCCTCTCGACCTGTCCTATGCCCTGCTGCGCAAGCGAAGGCCCCGCCCACTGGAAGCGGGCGACTGATCGCCTTGATCAGGTTGCGCAACCTGGCGAGCAACATTCACCCTCATCGCCGCCCGCAAGGGCAGTACGCACGTGTGACCGACGCCGTAAAGCAGCGGGGCAGACATGGTGGGCGCAGGCGCAGGCGCAGGGCTCGTCCGCGACTTACACGCTGACTTCGGGATGTCCTTGGCGGCAGTTACCTGGCTGCGATCGGCCGCGCCTTCATCTCTCCGAGTGTCTTCGGCAGACCGCTCTCCTCGAAGCAACCGGCCGTGTCGGCAGCCCTGGGGGCGACCGAGTATGCCAGGCGGATGTTGTCCTTGCGGACGTCGTGGACCTGGCGGGGCGGATGTGTCGGGTGGGTAGGTGATGCCGCCGGCGGTCTTGGTGGAGGCAAGGCGTGTGTGGTCGCTGTAGATGGAGAAGGTCGGTGCAGGTGGTAGGCGGCGTCACCGACGGCTGCCAGACCCTTCTGACTGACCCGCAGATCGCCCTGACTGCCGTCGTCATCCGCGCTTCCGCCGAGGTCCGGCGCGACCCGATCCAACTCCATCTTCGTGGAGTGTGCTCAGCCGCCTGCGTCTTGAACTGCTCCCACTCGTCCCACGCCATGCGTGGGCCCCTCCCCGCTGTCGTCGCCGGTCATCGGTCGAACTGTTCGGCAAGCCAACGATTGCTTCCCCGCGAGGAGGTTTTGTGGTTGCAAAGATCCGCTCTCGGTGGCGCAGGGCACCCGGCGCGCCGGACGGATGTGAATCTTCTGCGCAGATGCCGGGACGCTTCTGCCTCGATTGACCGCGTTGTCGGTCTTCGTCAACTCCAGACTCGGTCACTTCGGGACAGCACTGCAACTGAACCGTCGCAGAGTTCAGTTGGCCGTGAATTGCACAGTGACTACAGTGGTCAGCGTTGGATCCGGGGGTGCGGGCGCTGCCCGGGCCCTCGGCAGCTGTACCAACGGGGAAACGGGGAAGGGGTCGCGGTGAGCGGCGGTAGCGGCTCGGGCATGAGGCGCGGCATCGATGCGCTGAAGGAGTTCAAGAGCCAACTCGACAAGGTGCTGGACGACTTCGACGGCGGGGAAGGGTCTTCGTCCAAGATCGCGCAGCAGCAGCTCAGTCGTTCGTCGTTCGGTGGTACCAACGCCCCGTTCGACGAGGCGGGTGATCTGCACAGCGCGTACGAGACCGTCCACTCGCGCCTCGTGCACCTTTCGCAGACCCTGGGTCTGCACATCCAGGCTCTGCAGCTCGCGTCGCATGCGTCCGATGCCACCTATGACATGACTGAGGACGAGGTCCGGCGCCGCTTCTACGAAATCCGCGCAAAGCTCGACGCGCAGTACCAAGAAGAAGCGAAGAAGGCTGGTAGCGGTGGCAAGTCCGCGGCGCCGCAGCCCGCACGCAGCAACAACAAGTCGACGGGGGCGGACTTCTCGTGAGCGACGACTGGCAGAAGCAAGCCAAGTACAAGTCCGATGTGGAGCAGGTCGACAAGACGGTCGACACTCAGGTCAAGCCCATCACCACGGCGCAGGACGTACTGGCGAACATGCCGTTCTTCGGTGGTATGCGCGTCAACCTCGTCGGATCGACGAACTTCGAGGACCACCGCCTCAACGACATGATCGACCTGGTCGAGCATGCCAACCCTGAACACCTCGAACTTACCAGCAAGGCGCTGTTCGATGCCGGCACAGCCATCCGTAAAGCCGCGACGGGGTTGAAGGATCAGACCAACATCGATTGGGAGGGCCAGGGCGCCGAGGCCTTCCGCGGTTGGACGCAGAAGCTGCTCGACTACACCCATCACCTTGCTATCTACGCCGATCAAGCCGGCACTCACCTCTCTGTGGCAGCCACAGGTCTCGCCTCCGCCCGCGTTTCCATGCCGCCCAGGGACACCCGGCCGGCCGACGAGCAGAAGAAGCCCACCGAGTTGCCGAAGGCCAAGCAGGTCGACAGCAACCCGGACTACGTGGCCGCGGTGAAGGCCGAGAAGAACCGGCAAGAGGCCATCAACCAGATGAACAGGTTGGCCTCGTACTACAAGGTCGCGGCGACGGACCTGAGTACGCTGAAGGAGCCGGAGCCGCTCAAGCCGATCACCGATGTCGGCGTTCCCGAGCCGCCTCCGAGGAGCGGTTATGACAGCTACCGGCGACCCGATTCGGCGTCGTCATCGTCACCCCAAACTTCCGTCCACGCAGATGTGCCGACGGGGCACCACTCGACGGCGGTTGTGCCGCACGGTGAAGATGGCGGAGGGCGTGTAGCGCCTTCCGGCGAGCCGCGAGGTCCAGTCACGAGTCACGGTCACGACGTCGGCACGGAGATCAATACGGTCGGCACCCTGCCCCCGGCACCCGCACCGCATGACACTCCGTCGCCGACCCTTCCAACGACAGGCGGAGGAGGCGGGCACACGCCTCCACTGACCACTGGCCCGGTGGCGCCTCCCATGGCGCCGTCGGTCGGACGTTCCACCGGTTACGGCCCGGCATCCCGGCTGCCCCTGTCCGCGCAAGGCCGTACGGGACCCTCAGGGACCTCAAGCGGCCGACTCCCGCAGGGCACTGGCCGAGTTCCGCAGGAGCCGGAGGGACAGCCCGGGCGTGCCACCGCCAGTGGGCGAGTGCCACAACAGGGTCCCTTGGGGCAGGCGGCCCGCGCCGCGGGACGCGCGGCTCCGACCGGTCAGTCGGGTATGAGGGGTGCGACCCAGGCGGGACGTTCGCCCCTCAGCCGTGGTGTCACCGGCGGCACCCCGAGGCCCGTCAATACGCCTAACGGGCGTACCGGAGCCAGCGGCCCCGCGCGCAACGGAGTCGTGGGCGGCAAACCCGTCATCGGTCGTTCGAGTGGTCCCGGCTCCAATCCGCGCATGCCACGCGGTACGGTCGTCGGCGCCGAGGGACCCGAGTCTTCCACTCCGATGAAGGGCACTGTCGGCCAGCGAGGGGTTGTGGGTTCACCTGCCGCCAAGGCGGAGCGGGGCAACGCTCAAGAGGTGCTGCGCTCTGCGGCCAACCCGGAAGGCGCGATCGGGGCGCCGCGCAACCCTGGTGCCTCGCCCACCCAGGGGTCTGCGGGCCACGGCGGCGACTCCGGACTCGGCCGTGGTGTTGTCGGTGACCGACGAGGCGCGGAGGGTGGGACCGGTCGCGCTGGCGAGTCGGCCGAGAAGCAACATCACCGCAAGAACCAGAAGCAGCGGCGCGACACGCCACAGAAGAGCGACTGAATCCGAACGAGGACGTACACAGGCATGAAGCCAGGGACCCGCCGACGCGGCATGAAGACTGCCCTCCTGTCGAGGCGCAATGCGACACGGCTGTCTGCTGTGTGTTCGGCACTCGGCGCGCTGGCTATCACGTCGGCAACGCTTGCTCCCGGAGCCGCCGCTCAGGACGTGCGGCAAAAGGAGTGGTACCTGGATGCGATGGGTGCCCAGGAGATGTGGAAGATCAGTACGGGCAAGGGCGTGAAGGTTGCAGTGATCGACAGCGGTGTCAATCCGGGAACACCCTCGCTCAAGGGCCAAGTGCTCGTCGACGAGGTGCCCAAGTCCGTGGCATATCACGTCACCCGGGACTACACAGGGCACGGCACCTCCATGGCCGAGATCATTGCAGGCACGGGTGTCGGCGGCGGTATCAAAGGCCTTGCTCCGGGAGCGAAGATCATTCCTTTCCGTATCGCGCTTACGGGGCTGAAGGGCGGCGCGGAGGAAAAGAAGAAGACACCCAGTGAAGCCGCAGTGATACGAGCAGCCGCGGACAGCGATGCCAAGATCATCAACATGTCCTACGGTGGTTTCACCCCCGACGACGACGTGAAGGCCGCCATGAAGTACGCGGCGTCCAAGGGCAAGCTGATGTTTGTTTCCATTGGTAACGACGGCGACGAGGGGAACACGCCGTCCTACCCTGCCATTTACCCTTACGCGATCGGTGTCGCCGCGCTCGACAAGAGCGGCACGGTGGCCAAGTTTTCCACCCATGGCGACTATGTGGACTTTGCGGCCCCGGGCCTGGGCATCCCCTCTTGGTGCGACAGCAAGTTCAGCGCCTACTGCGACACGGGGGGAACCAGCCCCTCATCCGCCATCGCCTCGGCCTCCGCCGCTCTGGTCTGGTCCGCTCACCCGAACTGGACGGGCAACCAGGTCGTCCGGACACTGATCGACACCGCTGGTCGCTCCTGGCCGAAGGACAAGCCCAGCACCTACCTCGGCTATGGCGGTATTCGACCTCGGCGAGTGCTGATCAACAAGGACATCAACCCGGGGCCGGCCAACGTCGATCCCTTGGCGTACGAGAACTACGACGGCACCGCGGCCAGCCCTACCCCCTCGGCCAAGACTCCGTCCACCAAGCCGACAAAGGATGCCGGTTCCTCCAGCGGCCCCACCTCGGCAGCCGCCGAGGACTCTGGCTCCGGCGGCAACACGCAGACTTGGGTGATCCTCGGCGCAGCAGCAGCCGTACTACTCGTCGGAGGCGCCGGTTTCGCCGTGCTGCGGGCACGTCGTAACGCCTGAGTGCTTTCCCCGCAAACCTGGTTGCTCGCCGAGCGGCCAGGGGTCCGCTTGCCATCAGTGCTGACACCCGAATCAGCGCCCGGCAAGGTCAGTTCACAAAGAAAGGCATGAAAATGGCGCAGCGCCAGAAGGTAAGTGACAAGGACATTATCGTCCTCGAAAAGGAGCTTCTGCACCGCTTCGAGGGCATCAAGGGCCAGCTGAAGGAACTCCAGGCCATCATCGACAGCCTCGAGGGCCACTGGAAGGGCATCGGCGCCGGCGCGTTCAACGCCAAGCAGACCGAGATCAACGAGCGCATGGTCCGCATCGGCAACATCCTGGCCAAGTTCATCGAGGCCATGACCAACACCCGGAAGATCAAGGACGGCACGGAGGACGAGGTCCGCGCCCAGGTCCAGAGCATCGACGTGGACCTCGGCGGCGCGCACTCGGCGCTGTCCAACCTCTGATCCCCACCCGGCCAGCCACAACTTCTGAGTAACGGAGCAATCATGGGCGTCAACAACAGCGGCGAGCTCGAGGTCACATACTCCGGTCTCGACGAGACCGCCACCCAGCTCGCCAACCACGCCAAGCGGCTCGAGGAGAGCCTCGAGGCCATCAAGCAGAAGGTCGCCGGCGTCGCCAGCATGTGGGAGGGCGAGGCCCACACCGCCTACGCCGAGCAGCAGGCGGCCTGGGACCGTGAGGCCAAGGGCATCCACGAGGCTCTGATGGCCATCGGCAAGGTCGTGCACGCGGCCGGCGGTGACTACCAGGGCGGCGACCGCAAGGCTGCGAGCTACTACATGTAGGGCTCGCATGCCGGGCTGACCGGCGGGCGGGTAGTACCGGGGTGGGCACGCACGGGAGGTGCCCACCCCGTGCCTTGCTGTGCACCCTGATCACCGCGCTGATCCCCCTACCGAATGCCGGTCCTGGAACGGCGTTACATCGTCCGCAGGCTGCTCTGCCGAGGACGGGCAGCATTCTCCGCTGCCCTAAGGGCTGTCCCGTAACTGCTGGTCACGGTGCGGAAACTGCGTGGCGGATAAGTTCGCGGTGCCGGTATCGTCCGCTCTCCCGTCCTGCCGCACCAGCGGCCTACGTTCAGAGAGCGATGCAGATGACCAGCCAGCAAGCAACGACGACCCTGTGGCGCCCCACCGGCCCCAAGGAGCTGGATCTGGTTCGGGGGCTGAACTGGCGTGCCTGGCCGCCCCGGCTGCCCGAGCAGCCGATCTTCTACCCGGTCCTCAACGAGGACTATGCGGTCAGGATCGCGCGGGACTGGAACGTGAAGCACGATGGCGCCGGCTTCGTCACTCGTTTTGAGGTCGAGTCGGAGTTCTTGAGCCGGTATCCCATCCAGCAGGCCGGTGGGCAGACGATCCTCGAGCTCTGGGTTCCGGCCGAGGAACTGGACGACTTCAACGCCCACATCGTCGGCGAGATCCAGGTGGTCCACGAGTTCCGCTGAGGCGGGGAGGCCTGCCGGCGGGGCACCATGCGGTGCGATGATCCCGGCGTGGCTGGTGTGATCACGGTGTCGGAGCCGTCCTGGATAGCCCCGTTCACCGGGCTGAGCCCGCGTGCCTTCGGGAAGCTGGTGACGGTGCTGAGGCGCGAAGGTGCGGACGCGGTCCGCAAAGGTCGGCCATGGGGCCTGCCCCTGGAGGACCGGGCCCTGCTGGTCGCCGCTTACTGGCGCACAAACCTGACGATGCGCCAGCTCGCTCCGCTGTTCGGGGTGTCCAAGTCGGCAGCAGACCGCATCATCGACCACCTCGGGCCGCTGCTCGCGCTCCAGCCCCGCAAGCGGTTCGCCAAGGACGCCGTGCTCATCGTGGACGGCACCCTGGTGCTAGCCAAGTTCTCCATCAGGAGTGACTATGTGGACTTCGCGGCCCCAGGTGTTCATTTTCCCGCCTGGTGCGACGGCAAATTCACCCAGTACTGCGACACGGACGGAACCAACCCCGCCACCGCCCTCGCCTCCGCGGCCCTCGGCCCGCGGTCGCACAGTGTGGGGCGGAAGGTGGTCAGGTATGTATGCGACCGAGCTCGTTGTGGAAGATCAGTTTTCCTTGTAACGGGGCAGCTGAGCCGGAAACGCACGTGGTTTTTGGCATTCACCCAATTCGTAGGCGCGCCTGGTGAGTTGGTAAGCGAAGTCAGTCACAGCTTGACGCAAAGAGGTCCCAGTAGACCTCGTGTCTCCGATCACGCGGGCTTCGGTGACGAGTGCATAGGACTCGGAAGCCGCGCCGGCTTTCACCCCCCGGGGAACGCAGGGGACGTAGACGGAAGCAGTGGCGTGGTGGTTTTCTAGTTGCGCCAGAGCTTCCACGTCCCCGGCGGATACGCGGAGAAGATTAGTGCCGGCATGGCTTCCGTAAAAGTCGATCCATGTCCGCTCAGAGGTGTCCTGGATCTTCGCTTCTCCGGACAGAATCGAATCGCCGCTTGTGTATATGCGACACGAGAAGGTATAACTTGTGCCTGAGCCGGTTTGGTGCGCGGCTTGGTCTGCTGACCTCGAGTCGGGAAGAGCTCGGATCACGGTCTCGCGGGCGACAGTGTCGTCGCACACTTTTTCGGCGAGCCTGTCAAGGCCTTTTGTGAACACCTGCTGGTATCCGAACCACCCTCCGCCTGTCAGCAGGCAGAGGGCGACGGCTCCGACGGTAATCTGTCTGGCGCTCTTGCTCATCGGGACTGCTTTCGTCAATGGCTTTCCGGTCAGGCGCTGGGGCGCTTTTCGACGTCTTCCATGATGCCGTCGCTGTCACGCCAGCCGTCGTTTGCAGCATTGCGCACAAGGTCAAGAGTGCCATCCACGGGAAGGCTCGAGTGATGCTTCTTCATGGCCTCTTGCGCTGCCCACTGTGCCTGCTGGTTGACAGAATCCTGCATCGCGTTGAGATCCTTGCCGGTTCGGTACAGCGAGGCGTCCAGCATGCCGTCCTGTTGCCTCCCGTCGTACATGGAGTCGACTGCGATGCTTGCGATCTGGCCGAAGAAGCCACCTCCTGCTCCGGCTCCCATTTCTGCGAATCGCCCCTCCGGGCACAGCGCCACGGCCCCCATGCCGACACCTCCCGCGAGAATCGCTTTGAAGAACTCACCTTGCTGCGCCATTGCGTCGTTTTCTTGCTTCTCCATTTCGAGAGAAGAGGCGACATCGGAATCGGCGACTGCACGGCCTACGATTCCTTCAATCATTCCGGAGTTGTATGCGATGTCATGAATGACTTGCGTCTGGCTTCCATGGAACAGTGAAGGATTGGCCATATGGGCCTCGAGGAGGCTGTCCGTGTAGATGCTCTCGCCGTAGCGGATTGCGGCTCGGCCACCCGCGTCGTTCGATACCTGTGTCAGGAATCGAACAACGTCGGTCTTGTCGAGACCGGAGGGGCTGTCGCTGGTCGTCAGGAAGATTTTCTCCGAGTTGGGTCCACCCAGCTCACGGCTTATTTCGGGCATGTAAGCCGCAGCCATGTGTCCGAAGCTCGCGCCCATGGCCTTGGTCACGAGGCTTCCGCCGCCGTCGGGGTCGGCAACTGCCGCCATGATGTTGGCCATGATCTTGACTTGCGTGCTGCTGTGCGGAGGGGTCGAGTTCAGTTCCCCGGTCCCGAGTCCGGTCACGGCTGCTTCCAGGGCATGTCCCAGAGACGTGCCTCGGTCCGTGTAGCGTGTCGTGTTGAGCATGTGGTCAAGGTCCGCCTTGGACTCGAAGGCGTGAGTGGCGGCCTCGGGGTTGTGGGAGAGGGCGTCGAAGAGCCCATCCAGCGGGTCGCGTCCGTTCCCGCTACCGAAGACCAAGTCGATGTGGTCGTAGCCCTTCACCCAGAGCGCGTCGGTGTTGGAGTCGCCGGCACCCCTGTCCTGCTTGAACAGTCTGGTCCGGTAGTCGTCGAGGAACTCGGTGTCGAACTTCCCCTGCCGCATCAGGCTGCTCATCACCTGGGAGCCGAGCGCACCGATGGGATTCAGCTGGGACGGAACCTTGGAATCGGGATGGAAGCTTGTGTTCATCTCCTTGAGGAGGTCGGACTTCCAGGCCTTCATGTCATCTGAATCCGAGAACGATGCCGTCGCCAGCGTCATGCTCAGGTTCTTCTGCAACTCCTCCATGCTCTTGAGTTCGGAACCCCGGGCGCCGGTGTGGGCGTCTACCATGTCCGTCCAGAACTGGAGCGTTCCCTTGCCACCCAAACCCTCGGCGAACCGTTCAGAGAACAGCGAGTCGTCGTGGTACTTCTCCAGGTACCGGTTGAAGTCGGCGATGTCCTTGGCGGACATCTTGTCCGGGTGCTTGGCCATCTTCGCCAGCTTGTCCGCGGCCTCGACGGCGTCGGCGGCGGTGTCGCGGTCCTTGTAGGCGGCGTCGGAGAAGCCGTACTTGGTCTGGTCGACGAGGAGCCTGAGTACCCTGGCGGCACTGTTGTCGCTCTCGGTGGCCTTGCTTAGGATGCGCTGGATCTCGTCGCGGAGGTCGTCGACGTCCTGCTGATCAGTTGCGCTCGTCTGGCCGCTGGGATCTGAGGCCCAGTCCGGGCGCGTGTTGCCGGTGACGGAGAATGTGCCGTGGCCGGTGTCGATGACTGTGAGGCTCTTCTTGTCGCCGCGTGCGATGGCCTCGGTCAACTGCGCGCGGTAGCCGACGAGTTCGTCGCGCGTGTCCTTGAGGATGTTGGTGATGGTTTCAGCCTGGGTGTGGGCGTCCGCGAATTCCTGGGCGGTCTTGTCGATGAATTCGCGACTCACCTTGGCGTTGACGCCGTTCCAGCTTGCTTTGTCCGCCTTGCCCTTGAGGTTCTTCTGCGCATCCTCTTTCAGCGTCGCCAGTTTCTTGGTCATCTCCTCCCAGTCGGTGATGGCCTCACCGAGCTGCGAGAAGTTGCCGTGGCGCAATGCGTCGAGATCCATCGCCGTCAGCCGTCCTTCCGCTCGTCGAAGCCTTTGTCCAGCTGGGAGATGCTGCTGAGAGTCCCGCCGATGTAGGAATCGTCGGCGGCGTGCTGGTTCTTGGTGTAGCGCATGTGGTTGGAGATATGAGCGCAGGCATCGAGAAGGGTCTGCACCTGGTCGACCCAGTGCTCGGCGACATGGTCGAGGGCGGAGCCCAGAGCGAAGCCCTGGCTCTTCAGGCCTCCGGCTGCCTGTATGGAGGCGATCCGGGCGTGATCGCTGTACCGTCCGAACTCCTGAAACAGTTCGTGAGCCGCAGACCCGATCGCGGCCAGGTCCGTCTGGTGAACGGTGAGGTCACCGCGAGTGCTCCCACCGCCTCCTCCTCCGGCCGGGGCCAACTGGTTCAGCTGCATGTGCGTTGACGGGGCCTTCGCGGCCTCTGATTTCAATTGTTCCCACTCGTCCCACGCCATGCGCGGTTCCTCCCCGATGTCCCCGTGCCCCGCGCAGTGGCGGGGATTTCGTCAAGCTACTGACAGTCCACGTTGCTCAGTACTCCACATCCACCAACCCGGTCTGAACCAACGGCTTCCCCCGCTTGCGGGACACGAAGACGCCGCGGCCGGCGGGCATCGGGCGGGGGCGGACGCCGTTGAGGATGTCGCCCTCTGCGGGGTCGCCGGCGAGGACCAGGCCCTGGGCGCCAAGTTCCTTCATGCGCTGCATGAACGGCTCGTAGGAGGCGCGGCCCGCGCCCGCCGAGGAGCGGGCGATGATGAAGCGGACACCGACGTCGCGGGCGAAGGGCAGCATCTCGGTGATGCCGCTGAGCGGGTTGCCGCTGGAGGTGGAGACGAGGTCGTAGTCGTCGATGACGACGAACACCTGCGGGCCCCGCCACCAGCTCCGGTCCCGCAGCTGCTGCGGGGTGACGTCGGCCGTCGGGGTGCGGCGCTGCATGAGGTCGGCCAGCGCCGTCATGTGATGGTCCATCTGGCTGGACATCGGGATGTATTCGGCCAGGTGCGAGGCCGGGGTGATGTCCAGCAGGGAGCGGCGGTTGTCGACGACGAAGAACTTCGCCTCGTCGCCGCTGTACCGCAGCGTGAGCTGCTTGATCAGCAGCCGCAGCAGGTTGGACTTGCCGGACTCGCTCTCGCCGAAGACGAGGAAGAACGGGTCCTGCTCGAAGTCCAGGAACACCGGCTCGAGGTTGTCCTCGTCCAGCGCGAAGGAGATGCCCCGCTTCGGGAACCGGTCGCCCGGCGGCAGCTCCACGGCCTCCAGCTGGCGCGGCAGCAGCCGTACCTTCGGCGCTCCCGGCGCCTGCCAGTGCCGGCCGACCTCGGTGGTCAGCGCGGCCGTGGCCTCGGCCAGGTCGGTGTCGGAGGTCAGGCCGTCGATGCGCGGGACAGCCGCCATGAAGTGCAGCTTCTGCGGGGAGAGACCGCGGCCCGGGACGCCGGCGGGGACGTTCGCCGCCACCTTGCGGTCGATCTCCGAGTCCATGACGTCACCCAGGCGCAGCTCCAGGCGGTTCATCAGGTGGTCCTTGAGGTTCGCGCGGACCTCCATCGAGCGCGACGCCGTGATGACCACGTGGATGCCGTAGCCCAGACCGCGGGCGGCGATGTCCAGGACCGCCGGCTCCAGACCCTCGTAGTCCGAACGGAAGTTGCCCCAGCCGTCGATGACGAGGAAGACGTCGCCCCAGGGCTGGTCGGTGACGGAGATGTCGCCGCGCGCCCGGCGGGCCCGGAAGTCGGCGATGGAGGCGATGCCGGCCGACCGGAAGTACTCCTCGCGGCGGGTCATCACGCCGTACACCTCGGAGACCGTACGGCGCACCCGCTCGGGGTCCAGGCGGGAGGCGATGCCACCCACGTGCGGCAGGCCGTCCACCGCGGCCATGCCGCCGCCACCGAAGTCCAGGCCGTAGATCTGCACCTCGTGCGGCGTGTGCGTGAGTGCGAAGGAGCAGATCAGGGACCGCAGGAAGGTGGACTTGCCGGACTGCGGACCGCCGATGACCTGCATGTGGCCCGCGGCGCCCGAGAAGTCGAGCAGCAGACGGTCGCGGCGCTGCTCGTACGGCTTGTCGACCAGGCCGACCGGTACGACCAGCCGGCCGGCGCCCTCGTAGCCCGGCTGGGTCAGGCCGCGGCCCTGCACCGCCGCGAGGCCCGGCAGCAGCGCGTCCAGGGAGGGCGGGCTCTCCAGCGGCGGCAGCCACACCTGGTGGGCCGCCGGGCCCTGCGCCTCGAGCCGGCGCACGATCACGTCGAGAACCGTGTCGGCCAGCGCGTCGTCCACCTGGTGCGCGGGCTCCTGGCGCTGCTGCGGTACGGCGGTGTACTGCACCGGCACCTCCGCCGCCGTGAACAGCACGGGCCGGCGGTCCACGGGCAGCGGCCCGCCCGCGACGGCCACCCGCTGCGAACCCGAGCGGTAGACGCCGGAGACGTACGCCGCCTTGAAGCGGACCATTTCGTCCGTGCCGAACTTCAGGAAGCCGGAGCCGGGAACGTTGGGCAGTTCGTACGCGTCGGGGACGCCCAGAGCCGCGCGCGACTCGGCCGCGGAGAAGGTGCGCAGACCGATCCGGTAGGAGAGGTACGTCTCCAGGCCGCGCAGCCGGCCCTCCTCCAGGCGCTGCGAGGCCAGCAGCAGGTGCACGCCGAGCGACCGGCCGATGCGGCCGATCTGCACGAACATCTCGATGAAGTCCGGCTTCGCGGTCAGCAGTTCGCTGAACTCGTCGATCACCAGAACGAGGGAGGGGATCGGCTGGAGCGGGGCGCCCGCCGCGCGCGCCTTCTCGTAGTCGTGGATGTTGGCGTAGTTGCCCGCGTCGCGCAGCATCTCCTGGCGCCGGTTGAGCTCACCGCGGATCGAGTCGCCCATGCGGTCGACCAGGGTGAGGTCGTCGGCCAGGTTGGTGATCACGGCCGCGACGTGCGGCATCTGGGCCATGCCGGCGAAGGTCGCGCCGCCCTTGAAGTCCGCGAGGACGAAGTTGAGGGTCTCGGAGGAGTGCGTGACCGCGAGGCCCAGCACCAGGGTGCGCAGCAGCTCCGACTTGCCGGAACCGGTGGCGCCGACGCACAGACCGTGCGGGCCCATGCCCTCCTGGGCGGCCTCCTTGAGGTCCAGCATCACGGGACGGCCGTCCTCGCCGAGGCCGATCGGCACCCGCAGCCGCTCCGCCAGGGCACGCGGCCGCCAGGTCCGCTTGGTGTCCACGGAGGCCGCGTCGCCGAGGCCCAGCAGATCGGTGAACTCCAGGTTGGCGAGCAGCGGTTCGTCGTCGTCACCGCCCGACGCCATGCGCAGCGGCGCCAGTTGCCGGGCCAGCGCCTCCGCCGACTCCTGCGACAGCGCGTCGGGGACGCCCTCGTAGACCTCGCCGTGCCCGGACTCCAGCTGCAGGGAGCCCGGCTGCACGACGACGGACAGGTCACCGCCCGCGCCGGTCAGCTCGCCCGGCACCACCTCGACCACGGTGACTCCCTGCAGGCCTTCCGGGTTGGCGAGCACGGAGTCGGGCAGCAGCGACAGGTCGTCCAGGACCAGTACGATGTGCGGCTCGTCCAGCAGTGGTGCCGCCCCGGGGTGGAAGCGCGGCCGGCCGGACAGCCGGGAGGCCAGCAGGTCCTCCAGCTCACGGGGGTCGGTGCCGATCAGCCGGCGGGTGCCCGCGCCGTCCAGGGCACCGGGCGCCTGCACATGCGGCAGCCACTTCGCCCAGTCCCAGTGCGGCAGTGCCTCCCGGCCCGCGGCCACCGCGATGATCAGGTCCTCGGGGGAGTGCAGCGAGGCGAGCGAGCCGACCAGGGCCCGCGCCGAGGCCCGTACCGACTGCGGCTCACCGCTGACGGTGACGTGGTAGAAGGCGCGCAGCGAGACCGCCATCGGCAGATCGCTGAGCATGCTGTGGGTGGCGAGGAACCGCTGCATCGCGCCCGCGGTCAGCGGCTCGAGCTGCTCCACCGGACCGGTCTCCGGCGGGACCAGGGGCGTGGCCAGCGGCTGCGGGCCGAGTCCGATGCGCACGTGGGCGAAGTCCTCGTCGCCCGGCCGCCGTTCCCACACCCGGCTGCCCTCGGCGACCAGGGCCCACAGCTGTTCGGGGGAGGGGTGCAGGTAGTACTGCGCGTCGCGCTGCGCCTTCGCCGTGTCCACCGCCGACTTGCGGGTCTGCGACAGGTAGCTGAGGTAGTCGCGCCGCATGTCGGCCAGCTGGCCCTGGGAGCCGCGGCGGAAGCGGACCACCATCGCGATGGACATGGCCACCGTCGAGGCGATCATGATCATGCCCATGATCTTCATGAACGGCTGACCGTTCGTGAAGAAGAACACCACCGAGCCGCCCATGCCCAGCGTGGGCAGCAGCTGCATCAGCACGCTCTCCTGGTGCCCCCGAGGCAGCTCGGGCGGCGGCTGGACAGCGACCTCTTCCGTGGGCACTTCGGACGGAAGCGCCCGTGGGGGGCGCTTGACGACAATCTGGCTCACAGCTCACCAATTCCCTTGCCCGACCCAGGCGTTCCGCCCACCGCCCCGTGTCCGGCGAGCGCAGGCCGCCGCGTGATCCTACTGAGTTCACGCGACACGGGTGAGCGGTAGGGTGCCGGATGTTCGCGTGAGCACACGCCGAGCAGGCTGGACACACCGGGACAACTCGCCTCAAGGCGGCGGGGAACGGCCCCGGAATCCCGCCGTACGGCACCGTCGCCACCGCCGTCGTGGAGGGCGCGGAGTGCACCGGCACGAGACCTTCACGAAGTGGACGCACCGCCATCACCGAGCCACAAGTCACGAAGCAGACGCACCACCACCGAGTCACGACGCACCACCACCACTGAGTCACGAAGCAGACGCACCACCACCACTGAGGGGGAGCAGCAGGTGAGCATGACGGCCACCGCCACCGGCGGACCCGGGACGGGAGCCCCTTCCGGATCCGGCACGGGACTCGGCTTCTGCCGGGTCACCATCGTCGCGCCGGACAGCCGTATCGACGTGGCACTGCCCGACGACGTCCCGGTCGCCGACCTCTACCCGGAGATCCTCCGGCTGTCCCAGCAGAGCCCCGAGGCGGGCGCCCCGGTCGGCTACCACCTCGTCCGCACCGACGGCACCGTGCTGGACAGTTCGCGCTCGTTCGCCGCCCAGCGCATTCTCGACGGCGAACTGCTCACTCTGCGGCCGTTCGCGGAGTCCCTGCCGCCTGCCGTCTTCGACGACGTCGCCGAGGCCGTCGCGTCCGCCGTCACCAAGCAGCACACGCTGTGGAGCGGCGAACTGACCCGAGCCGCGGGCCTCGTCGGCGGCGGGGTACTGCCTGCCCTCCTCGCGTTCGTCGCCTGGACCGCCGATCCGCGCCACGACATGAACGGCCTGGCCGGCATCCTCGCCGCCGTCACCGGCATCCTCCTGGTCGTCCTGTCCGCGATCCGGGCCCGCGTCTACGACGACCGTGCCTCGGCCGTCGCCCTCGGCCTCGGCGCCCTGCCCAACGTGGGCGTCGCGGGCAGCGGGCTGCTGCCCCTGACGGGCGGTCAGGGCATCGGCAGACTGCAGTTCCTGCTGGCGTGCGCGGCCGTGCTCGTCGCGGCGCTGATCCTCGCCCTGTGCTCCCCGCACGGCGACGGCCCGTTCGTCGCCTTCGTGTTCGCCTCAGCCGTCGCCCTGGTCGTCGTCTTCGTCGCGACCCTGGTGCACTGGTCCCCGACCGAGATGGCCGGCCTGTGCGCCCCGGTCGCCGTCGGCGGGCTCGCCTTCCTGCCGGGGATGTCCATGCGGTTCGCCCGGCTGCCGATCGGCTTCGAGTCCACGACCAGTGCCCCCCATACCGCCTACGGCACCGAGGCCGTGCAGGAGCCCGTGGACATCGAGCGCATCGAGGCTCAGGCACGGCGCGGCCACGAACTCCTCGTCGGCCTCGTCGGCGGCTGCGCGCTGCTCGTGGTCGGCTCGGCGGCGGTGCTCGGCTTCTCCGACGACATCTGGGCCCAGCTGCTGGCCTTCGCGGCCGGTGTGGCGATGCTGATGCGGGCCGGTCTCTTCCGCTACACCGCCCAGGTGGCCTCCGTGCTGGCGGCGGGCCTCGGCGCGCTGGTCCTGCTGGGCCTCGGCCTCGCGCTCAACCCGCCGGAGTCGGTGATGCGCGCCGCGCTGGCCGGTGACCGGACCGACCTGGACATCCGCACCATCTGGCTGATCGCGGTCATCGCCGCCGCCACCGCCCTGGTGACGGCCCTGGGCCTGCTCCTCTCGCGCGGCGGCCTGACCCCGTTCTGGGGCCGCTTCCTGGAGATCAGCGAGGGCTTCGTCCTGCTCACGCTGATCCCGCTCACCCTGGCCGTCTTCGACGTGTACGCCACGGCCCGGGCGATGACCAGCAAATAGCCGCCCGCACTCATGAAGCCGGGGAGGACCAGGCGGTCCTCCCCGGCTGTCGTCACTCCGCCGCGACCCCGCCGTCGTGCGGCATCGGCGTCAGATCGAACTCCCCGTCCCGCGCGCCCAGCACGAAGGCCCGCCACTCCGCCTCCGTGTAGCGCAGCACGGTGCCGTGGTCGAGGGAGGAGCGCATCGCCACCGCCCCGTCCGGGAGGTACGCGATCTCGACCCGCTCCTCGTGCTCCTCCGTGCCCGGCGCGCAGTGCCACTCGACGTCCGAGATGTCGAGCGCGTACAACTCGTCCCGCTCCCGCTCCTTGCGCGCTTTGAGTTCCTTGTCATCGGCGTCGGTCATCGCGGCTGTGGTCCTTCCCTCTGGGCCGGCGATCTGCGCAGTCACCCTACTGGCCGGGGTTGTCGCTGGTCAGCGGTTTGCCCAGATGGAGCGGTGACCAAGAGCGATGCCTCCGTCACAGCCGGGGGAGGGGTGGTCGGGAGGGCCCGGTGAGGAGCGTCCGCCGACCCTGGTACTCTGAGTGACGGCCGTTTGTGTACGCACCCCCGGAGCCCGCAGGTAGCACTGCACGCCCTGGAGGCCGCGCCCAGCGGATCCCCGCCTCCCGAGTAACGGAAGCTCCCCCGAGACGCAGACCGGGGGCACTCGGTGGCAACTCACAGACTATGAGGAGTACGCGTGTCGCTCGACGCCGCTACGAAGAAGCAGATCATCTCCGAGTTCGGTACCAAGGAGGGTGACACCGGCTCCCCCGAGGTCCAGGTCGCTCTGCTCTCCCGTCGGATCTCCGACCTGACGGAGCACCTCAAGACCCACAAGCACGACCACCACTCCCGCCGTGGTCTGCTGATCCTGGTCGGTCAGCGCCGCCGGCTGCTGCAGTACCTGGCCAAGAAGGACATCCAGCGCTTCCGTGCGCTGGTCGACCGCCTCGGCATCCGCCGCGGTGCGGCCGGCGCCAAGTAAGACGCCGTGAAGGGAGCGGTTCCCGGAAGGACTCGGGGGCCGCTCCCTTTGCCGTACGTGCGGAAACGTGCGGAGTGTCACACCCGCTTTGTAGTGTGGTGGCACAACGCAATACGCACGACACAGCACGACACAGCACGACACAGAACGAGGAGAAGCGCACCTCGCCGCCGCCGGTCCTCGGTAGTGGCCCCCGGGGGGAAGTGAGCCCCGGGTGCTTCGATCGAAGACCGGCCCGCACCAGACGGCGCGCTTCTCCGCCACCGTCCCCCTGCCACACGGGCAGCCCAAGGGACGAAGACGAGGAGAAAACGCTAGTGGAGAACGAGACCCACTACGCCGAGGCCGTCATCGACAACGGCGCCTTCGGCACCCGGACCATCCGCTTCGAGACGGGCCGCCTGGCCAAGCAGGCCGCCGGCTCCGCCGTGGCGTACCTGGACGACGACACCATGGTGCTGTCGGCCACCACCGCCTCCAAGAACCCCAAGGACCAGCTCGACTTCTTCCCCCTGACGGTGGACGTCGAGGAGCGGATGTACGCCGCCGGCAAGATCCCCGGCAGCTTCTTCCGCCGTGAGGGCCGGCCGAGCGAGGACGCGATCCTCACCTGCCGCCTCATCGACCGCCCGCTGCGCCCGTCCTTCAAGAAGGGCCTGCGCAACGAGATCCAGGTCGTCTGCACGGTCATGGCCCTCAACCCCGACCACCTGTACGACGTCGTGGCGATCAACGCCGCCTCCGCGTCCACGCAGCTGGCCGGCCTGCCCTTCTCCGGCCCGATCGGCGGCGTCCGCGTCGCCCTGATCCGCGGTCAGTGGGTCGCGTTCCCGACGCACACCGAGCTCGAGGACGCCGTCTTCGACATGGTCGTCGCCGGCCGCGTCCTGGAGGACGGCGACGTCGCGATCATGATGGTTGAGGCCGAGGCCACCGAGAAGACCATCAAGCTCGTCGAGGGCGGCGCCGAGGCGCCGACCGAGGAGATCGTCGCCTCCGGTCTGGAGGCCGCCAAGCCCTTCATCAAGGTCCTGTGCCGCGCCCAGGCCGACCTCGCCGCCAAGGCCGCCAAGCCGGTCGGCGAGTTCCCGATCTTCCTGGACTACCAGGACGACGTCCTCGAGGCCCTGACCGCCGCGGTCAAGCCCGAGCTCGCCCAGGCGCTCACCATCGCCGGCAAGCAGGACCGCGAGGCCGAGCTGGACCGCGTCAAGGCGCTCGCCGCCGAGAAGCTCCTGCCGGAGTTCGAGGGCCGCGAGAAGGAGATCTCCGCCGCGTACCGTTCGCTGACCAAGACCCTGGTCCGCGAGCGCGTCATCAAGGAGAAGAAGCGCATCGACGGCCGCGGTGTCACGGACATCCGCACGCTGGCCGCCGAGGTCGAGGCCATCCCGCGGGTGCACGGCTCCGCGCTGTTCGAGCGTGGCGAGACCCAGATCCTGGGCGTCACCACCCTCAACATGCTCCGCATGGAGCAGCAGCTGGACACCCTGTCCCCGGTGACCCGCAAGCGCTACATGCACAACTACAACTTCCCGCCGTACTCCACCGGTGAGACCGGCCGCGTCGGCTCCCCGAAGCGCCGCGAGATCGGCCACGGCGCCCTCGCCGAGCGCGCGCTCGTGCCGGTGCTGCCGACGCGCGAGGAGTTCCCCTACGCGATCCGCCAGGTGTCCGAGGCCCTCGGCTCCAACGGCTCGACGTCCATGGGCTCGGTCTGCGCCTCCACCATGTCGCTGCTGAACGCCGGTGTGCCGCTCAAGGCCCCCGTCGCCGGTATCGCCATGGGCCTGATCTCGCAGGAGATCGAGGGCGAGACGCACTACGTCACCCTCACCGACATCCTCGGTGCGGAGGACGCCTTCGGCGACATGGACTTCAAGGTCGCCGGCACCAAGGAGTTCGTCACCGCCCTCCAGCTCGACACCAAGCTGGACGGCATCCCCGCCTCCGTCCTGGCCGCGGCCCTCAAGCAGGCCCGCGACGCCCGCCTGCACATCCTCGACGTGATGATGGAGGCCATCGACCGGCCCGACGAGATGAGCCCGCACGCCCCGCGGATCATCACCGTCAAGATCCCGGTCGACAAGATCGGTGAGGTCATCGGCCCCAAGGGCAAGATGATCAACCAGATCCAGGAGGACACCGGCGCCGAGATCACGATCGAGGACGACGGCACGATCTACATCGGTGCCGCCGACGGCCCCTCCGCCGAGGCCGCCCGCGCCACGATCAACGGCATCGCCAACCCGACGATGCCCGAGGTCGGCGAGCGCTACCTCGGTACGGTCGTCAAGACGACCACCTTCGGTGCGTTCGTCTCCCTGCTGCCCGGCAAGGACGGTCTGCTGCACATCTCGCAGATCCGCAAGCTCGCCGGCGGCAAGCGCGTGGAGAACGTCGAGGACGTCCTCGGCGTGGGCCAGAAGGTCCAGGTCGAGATCGCCGAGATCGACTCCCGCGGCAAGCTCTCCCTCGTTCCGGTGATCGAGGGCGAAGAAGGCAACGACGAGGCGAAGGACGACGCCGAGCAGTGACGTCCCGTGGCTCCGGGGCGACGGCCCGCACCTCTTCGGAGGCGCGGGCCGTCGCCCGTACCCAAACCCTCATCAAGGGCCAGAACGGCATCGGTACGGTCCGCAAGACCACCCTGCCGGGAGGCCTGCGCGTCGTCACCGAGACCCTGCCCTCGGTGCGCTCGGCGACCTTCGGCATCTGGGCCCACGTCGGATCCCGCGACGAGACCCCGTCCCTGAACGGCGCCACGCACTACCTGGAGCACCTGCTCTTCAAGGGCACCTCCAAGCGCAGCGCACTGGACATCTCCGCCGCCATCGACGCGGTCGGCGGCGAGATGAACGCGTTCACGGCCAAGGAGTACACGTGCTACTACGCGCGCGTGCTCGACACCGACCTGCCGCTGGCCATAGACGTCGTCTGCGACATGCTGACGGGCTCGCTCATCCTCGAGGAGGACGTCAACGTCGAGCGGGGCGCCATCCTCGAAGAGATCGCGATGACCGAGGACGACCCGGGCGACTGTGTGCACGACCTGTTCGCGCACACGATGTTCGGCGACACCGCCCTCGGCCGCCCGGTCCTCGGCACGGTCGACACCGTCAACGCCCTCACCGCCGACCGCATCCGCCGCTTCTACCGGAAGCACTACGACCCGACCCACCTCGTGGTCGCCTGCGCCGGCAACATCGACCACAACAAGGTCGTACGACAGGTCCGCGCGGCCTTCGAGAAGGCGGGCGCCCTGCAGAACCTCGACGTCCGGCCCGTCACCCCGCGCGACGGCCGCCGGGCGATCCGCACGGCCGGCAAGGTCGAGCTGCTGTCCCGCAAGACCGAGCAGGCGCACGTCGTCCTCGGCCTGCCCGGCCTCGCCCGCACCGACGACCGCCGCTGGGCCATGGGCGTGCTCAACACCGCCCTCGGCGGCGGCATGTCCTCCCGCCTCTTCCAGGAGGTCCGGGAGAAGCGCGGCCTCGCCTACAGCGTCTACTCGTACACCTCCGGCTTCGCCGACTGCGGCCTGTTCGGCGTGTACGCCGGCTGCCGGCCCAGCCAGGTGCACGACGTACTGCGGATCTGCCGGGACGAACTCGACCACGTCGCCGCCAACGGCCTGTCCGACGACGAGATCGGCCGCGCCATCGGTCAGCTCCAGGGCTCCACCGTCCTCGGCCTGGAGGACACGGGCGCGCTGATGAACCGTATCGGCAAGAGTGAGCTGTGCTGGGGCGAGCAGATGTCCGTCGACGACATGCTGGCCCGGATTGCGGCGGTCACCCCGGACGAGGTCCGGTCGGTCGCCCGCGACATCCTGGGACAGCGCCCGTCGCTGTCCGTCATCGGCCCGCTGAAGGACAAGCAGGCCGCGCGGCTGCACGACGCCGTCGCCTGATCCCCTCCCGTAAGGAAGCAAGAGATGAGCAAGCTGCGCGTGGCGGTCCTCGGCGCCGGGGGCCGCATCGGGTCCGAGGCGGTACGGGCGGTCGAGGCCGCCGAGGACATGGAACTGGTGGCCGCCCTCGGCCGCGGCGACAAGCTGGAGACGCTGGCAGAGACCGGCGCCCAGGTCGCCGTCGAGCTGACCACCCCGGCCTCCGTCATGGGCAACCTCGACTTCTGCGTCCGCCACGGCATCCACGCGGTCGTCGGCACCACGGGCTGGACCGACGAGCGCCTCGCGCAGCTCGAGGGCTGGCTCGCCCAGTCGCCGGAGACGGGGGTGCTCATCGCGCCGAACTTCTCCATCGGCGCCGTCCTGACCATGAAGTTCGCGCAGATCGCCGCGCCGTACTTCGAGTCGGTCGAGGTCGTCGAGCTGCACCACCCGAACAAGGTGGACGCCCCGTCCGGCACCGCCACGCGCACCGCCCAGCTCATCGCCGAGGCCCGCCGTGCCGCCGGTACGGCCCCGGCGCCGGACGCCACCGTCACGGCTCTGGACGGCGCCCGCGGAGCGAGCGTCGACGGGGTCCCCGTGCACGCCGTACGGCTGCGGGGCCTGCTGGCCCACCAGGAGGTGCTGCTCGGCGGCGAGGGCGAGACGCTCACCGTCCGCCACGACTCCCTGCACCACAGCAGCTTCATGCCGGGCATCCTGCTCGGTGCGCGCCGCGTGGTGTCGACTCCGGGCCTGACCTTCGGCCTGGAGCACTTCCTGGACCTGAGCTGAGCCCGAACACATCATGCGCGCGAAGATCACCTACCTCGTCACGGCCGCCGTCCTGGTCTTCTACTTCGTCCTGGTCGGCAGCCGCGGCGTCATGCTCATCCAGTCCGGCACCGTCGTCACCGTCACCTTCGGCGTGGCGGTGCTGATCCTGCCGGTCATCGGGCTGTGGTTCCTGTGGAAGAACACCCAGTTCGTCCGCAGGGCCAACCAGCTCGCCGCCGAACTCGACGCGGAGGGCGGACTGCCCGTCGACGAGCTGAGGCGGCTGCCCAGCGGGCGCATCGACCGCGACTCGGCCGACGAGGTCTTCGCCAAGCGCAAGGCCGAGACGGAGGCGTCCCCCGACGACTGGCGCAGCTGGTTCCGGCTCGCCATCGCCTACCACGACGCCCGCGACACCCCGCGCGCCCGCAAGGCCATGCAACGCGCCATCGCCCTCCACGACGGCACCCCGACCCACCCCTGACCCGCACCCCGGCGGGACCGGCCCCTTCGCCGCGCCGACGGCGACCAGCGCGCTGGTACGGCGCCGCTGCGAACCGACGCAAGCGGGAACGGCTTGCCGTGAGGCCGCGCGACGCCACGGACGTCAGCCCTGCGGACCGACGTGAACGGGGACGACCTGTCGTACCGGCACCGGTCGCGACGCCATGGACGTCAGCATCGCCGCTGTGTCGCCTTGGCATCAGCCGCGCCAGGACGGCGGCCGGCACACCGACCCACGCGCGGTTGTCAGCCCCGCCGGGGAGGCGTCGGCGCGCTGGTACGGCCCCCCGCACCGGCGTGACCGGCCAGCCGCGCCGACACGGCGACCTGCCGCGCCGGGCATCAGCCGCGATGCCATGGGCGCCAGCCTCACCCGCAACTGGCATCAGACGTGCCGGGACAGCGTCCGGCCACACGGGTACGGCGCTCCGGACTGCTGGTGTCAGCCCCGCCGGAGCGGCGGCCGGCGCGCCGGTACGAGTGGCCGACCAGGCCGGTATGGCGCAGTCGCGCAGGTCTGGCGATCATGCGCCGCCATATCGATCAGCCGGCGTCTGTCGATGCGTCTGTCGATGCGACCAGCCACCCCGCCACACGGCCAGTCGGCGCTGCCACTGCGATCAGCCGGCGCCGTGCATGCGGTCAGCCTCGCCGGTACTCCGCTGCCCACGCCTCCACCGTGTCCGCCGCGCGGTCGAAGGCCGCGGGGCGGTGCAGGAAGTCCATGCCGTGTGTGGTCAGCAGGGGAGCGGTGTCCGCCGGAGGCCGGTCCGTGCGGACGAGCCTCAGCGCCTGCCCCTGCACCGTGCGCGGCAGGCCCAGCCACCGCACCGGCTGCTGGGTCGTACGGACCTCGGCCACCCGCTGCCACGCCACCGTACGCGTCCGCAGGAAGCCCACCTGGCGCAGGCCGCGCGCGCTCACCCACACGCCCATGCGCAGCATCCGCAGCGCCCCGGCGATGACCGCCAGCGCCACGACGAGAACCGCACCGGCGGAGTTCGCCGAGCCGGTCAGGGCGATGAGCACGGCCCCGAACAGCACGAACGAGGACAGCAGCAGCACGAGAGCCGCTCCGCCCACCCGCCACGGCCCGGGCCGGTAGGGGCGCCGCCAGCGGTCCCGGTCGTCGTACGGCAGCGGGCTCTCGGGTGCCGTCTCAAGGCTGCGGTCGGCCGTCAGGAAGGGCAGGGGCACGGCTGGTCCTCACTCAATCCTTGCGTGGGCTGTGCCCGGTGAGGCTATCCGGCCGTCTTCCGGCCCACCACCCGTGGGCGTCCGGAAGGGTCAGTGGCCCTGCGAGTGCCCCTGCGAGGCCTGGGACTGCTGGGCCGGCGTACTGGACGGCGCCGACATCGCGGGCATCCCGAGGATCAGGGAGCCCACCAGCCCGGCGACGAGGGTCAGCCCCAGCAGCCAGCGCCCGGCCATCTCGCCCACGGACGGCCGAGGACGGGGCGGGGGAGTGACATTACTGCGGAACCTGTCCGCCTCGACCAGGAAGGCGAAGGGTACGGGCTCACGCCGACGGAACATCGGGGTACGTCTCCTTTCGGGATCGAACGAGTGGACCTCACCCATACAGACGCTCGAGTGACACAAAAGGTGCCCATGTCCGAAAAAATCGCGCGGCAAGGTCACCGTCCAGGACTGTCAGGGGTGCCCCGTACAGTGGGCGCGAACCTCAAGAAGTGATGGGAAGGATCCCCGTTGACCACCCCCGAGCCGCTCACGTTCCGCAGTGACGTCACCGTCGAGCTGGTGAAATCCAGTGCCTCGGACGCCGACGTCCTCTTCGCCGCCCGCGTCTCCACCGCCGGCGAGCAGTCCCTGGACGAGCTGAACAAGGACCCGGAGCGCTCCAAGGGCCTGATCAACTACCTGATGCGGGACCGGCACGGCAGCCCGTTCGAGCACAACTCGATGACCTTCTTCATCAGCGCCCCGATCTTCGTCTTCCGCGAGTTCATGCGGCACCGGGTCGGCTGGTCGTACAACGAGGAGTCCGGGCGCTACCGGGAGCTGCAGCCGGTCTTCTACGTCCCCGACGCCTCCCGCAAGCTCGTGCAGCAGGGCCGCCCGGGCAAGTACGTCTTCGTCGAGGGCACCCCCGCCCAGCACGAGGCCGTGCGCGGAACCCTGGAGGAGTCCTACGAGCAGGCGTACGCCGCGTACCAGAAGCTGCTCGCCGAGGGCGTGGCCCGAGAGGTGGCCCGTGCCGCCCTCCCCGTCGGCCTGTTCTCCTCCATGTACGCCACCTGCAACGCCCGCTCGCTGATGCACTTCCTCGGCCTGCGCACCCAGCACGAGCTGGCCAAGGTGCCGTCCTTCCCGCAGCGGGAGATCGAGATGGTCGGTGAGCGGATGGAGGCGGAGTGGGCGAAGCTCATGCCGCTGACCTACGCCGCCTTCAACGCCAACGGCCGGGTCGCCCCCTGATCACTCCGAGCCGCCTGATCCCGTGAGCGCGAAGGCCCGCACCGGCCCGTTCCCGGGCGCGGAACGGATGTACGCATCAGCCTCGCGAAGTGTCCGTATTGCGGCATTTAGAGAAGTTCATCTAGCCTGATCAAACGGACCCGGCACTGCTTGAACCCCCGAGCAGGCAGTGCCGGGTTCCACTTTGTCCTGACTTTCCCGGCACCCCGCGGGCAGACCCCGCAGGACGCACCGAGTAGCGTGTTACCCATGGCTCCGACCTCGACTCCGCAGACCCCCTTCGGGCGGGTCCTCACCGCCATGGTCACGCCTTTCACGGCGGACGGCGCACTTGACCTCGACGGCGCGCAGCGGCTCGCCACCCACCTGGTGGACGCAGGCAACGACGGCCTGATCATCAACGGGACCACCGGCGAGTCCCCCACCACCAGTGACGCGGAGAAATCGGACCTCGTACGAGCCGTGCTGGAGGCGGTCGGCGACCGCGCCCACATCGTGGCCGGTGTCGGCACCAACGACACCCACCACAGCATCGAGCTCGCCCGTGAGGCGGAGCGCACCGGCGCGCACGGCCTGCTGGTCGTCACGCCGTACTACAACAAGCCCCCGCAGGAGGGCCTCTACCGGCACTTCACGGCCGTCGCGGACGCCACCGGCCTGCCGGTCATGCTCTACGACATCCCCGGCCGCAGCGGCGTCCCGGTCAACACGGAGACGCTGGTCCGCCTCGCCGAGCACCCGCGGATCGTGGCCAACAAGGACGCCAAGGGCGACCTCGGCCGCGCGAGCTGGGCCATCGCCCAGTCCGGCCTCGCCTGGTACTCCGGCGACGACATGCTGAACCTGCCCCTGCTCTCCGTGGGCGCGGTCGGCTTCGTCTCGGTCGTCGGCCACGTCGTCACCCCCGACCTGCGCGCCCTCGTCGACGCGTACACCGCGGGCGACGTCGTCAAGGCCACCGAGATCCACCAGAAGCTGCTGCCGGTCTACACCGGGATGTTCCGTACCCAGGGCGTCATGACCACCAAGGCCGCGCTGACCCTCCAGGGCCTGCCCGCCGGGCCGCTGCGCGCCCCGATGGTCGAGTGCTCGCCCGAGGAGATCGCCCAGCTCAAGATCGATCTTGCTGCCGGCGGGGTACAGCTCTGACAACAGACTTGGCACCACCCGAACTTCACAACTGAATCCACAACCGCATAACGCACAACGGGCCACCGGTGCCCGCAATCCACAACGACAACTGCTTCTGCACGAACGTCATGCGCGCCACGTGCCCACCGGTACGTGGCGCGTGTGGTGAGGAGAGTCTTTTGAGTCATCCGCATCCTGAACTCGGCCCGCCCCCTCCGCTCCCCGAGGGCGGCCTGCGAGTCACCCCGCTCGGCGGTCTCGGCGAGATCGGCCGAAACATGACCGTCTTCGAGTACGGCGGCCGCCTGCTGATCGTCGACTGCGGAGTGCTCTTCCCCGAGGAGGAGCAGCCCGGAATCGACCTGATCCTGCCGGACTTCTCGTCCATCAGGGACCGCCTCGACGACATCGAGGGCATCGTCCTCACCCACGGTCACGAGGACCACATCGGCGGCGTCCCCTTCCTTCTGCGCGAGAAGCCGGACATCCCGCTGATCGGTTCCAAGCTGACCCTCGCCCTGATCGAGGCCAAGCTCCAGGAGCACCGCATCCGCCCGTACACCCTCGAGGTGGCGGAGGGGAACCGCGAGCGCATCGGCCCCTTCGACTGCGAGTTCATCGCGGTCAACCACTCCATCCCGGACGCCCTGGCGGTCGCCATCCGCACCCCGGCCGGCATGGCCGTGCACACCGGTGACTTCAAGATGGACCAGCTCCCGCTGGACAGCCGCCTCACCGACCTGCATGCCTTCGCCCGGCTGAGCGAGGAGGGCATCGACCTCCTGCTCACCGACTCCACGAACGCCGAGGTACCGGGCTTCACCCCGCACGAGCGGGACATCTCCAACGTCCTGCGCCAGGTCTTCGCCGGCGCCCGCAAGCGGATCATCGTGGCGAGCTTCGCCAGCCACGTCCACCGCATCCAGCAGATCCTGGACGCGGCGCACGAGCACGGCCGCCGGGTCGCCTTCGTCGGTCGTTCCATGGTCCGCAACATGGGCATCGCCCGGGACCTCGGCTATCTGAAGGTGCCGCCGGGCCTGGTCGTCGACGTCAAGACGCTGGACGACCTCCCGGACCACGAGGTGGTCCTGGTCTGCACGGGATCGCAGGGCGAACCGATGGCCGCCCTGTCCCGGATGGCCAACCGCGACCACCAGATCCGGATCGTCGACGGCGACACGGTCATCCTGGCCTCGTCGCTCATCCCCGGGAACGAGAACGCGGTCTACCGCGTGATCAACGGCCTGACCCGCTGGGGCGCCAACGTCGTCCACAAGGGCAATGCCAAGGTGCATGTTTCCGGCCATGCGTCCGCGGGCGAGCTGCTGTACTTCTACAACATCTGCCGCCCGCGCAACCTGATGCCCGTCCACGGCGAATGGCGCCACCTGCGCGCCAACGCCGAGCTGGGCGCGCTGACGGGCGTCCCGCACGACCGGATCGTCATCGCCGAGGACGGTGTGGTGGTCGACCTGGTCGAGGGCAAGGCCAAGATCTCCGGCAAGGTCCAGGCCGGTTACGTCTATGTCGACGGCCTCTCCGTGGGCGACGTGGGCGAGCCGGCGCTGAAGGACCGCAAGATCCTCGGCGACGAGGGCATCATCTCGGTCTTCGTGGTGGTGGACTCCTCCACCGGCAAGATCACCGGCGGCCCGCACATCCAGGCCCGGGGTTCGGGCATCGAGGACTCGGCCTTCTCGGACGTCGTCCCGAAGATCAACGAGGCGCTGGAGCGCTCGGCGCAGGACGGCGTGGTGGAGCCTCACCAGCTGCAGCAGCTGGTCCGCCGAACCCTCGGCAAGTGGGTGTCCGACACGTATCGCCGCAGGCCGATGATCCTGCCCGTGGTCGTGGAGGTCTGACGGTCCGACGACCGCCCGACCGCGCCAACAGGGAGCGGGGCCCCTCGATTTGCATCGGGGCGCCCCGCTCCAGTACGTTTACGGCTCCGCCCGATCGGGAACCCCAGTGCTTCATGCGCTGGACGCAGGTGCCCCGGATCGGACGGGAAATCCGACTCAGAACTTCTGATAAAGTCGGAACCGCCGGAAAGGAAACCGCGAGAGCGGAAGCCTGGAAAGCACCGAGGAAATCGGATCGAGAAAAGATCTGATA
>NZ_JBVIDR010000014.1:0-242424 GCF_055572275.1 Streptomyces sp. NPDC030798
CCCCAGAAGGTGGGTTTCTTGGTCGTGCCCCCCCCCCCCCCCCCCCCGCCCCCCCCCCCCCCCCCTCCCCCTTCCCCCCCCCCCCCCCCCCCCCCCCCCCCCGCCGCTGCACGTCCGGAAGAAGACGCGTCCGGTCAGAGCGCCGTGAGGTGTCCGGGCTGCTCCGGCTGCCGGGGCACCAGCGCCGGTTCCGCCGTGGCCGTGCCCGGCTCCAGGGCCAGTACCGCGGCCACCGGGTGCTCCTCGTCGGGCACCGGCGGATGCGGCGGCGCGTGCGCCGGCTCCGGCGAGGAGGAGAGCCGGGTCAGCAGGACCACGCCCCGGGCCGCGACACCCGCCCCGGCCAGCGCCAGCAGCACGCCGTCGGCGCCGCCGCGCAGGCCCTGGCCGAGCAGGGCCAGGCCGATGACGGCGGCGGCCAGCGGGTTCGACAGGGTGACCACGGCCAGTGGGGCGCCCAGGCCCCCGCGGTAGGCCGTCTGGGACAGCAGCAGTCCGCCGGTGGCGAACGCGGCGACCAGGACGGCGACGAGGACGACCTCCACGCCCGGACCCGCGCCCGCGCGGCCCGTGGCCGCCACCGTCACCGTCTGGGTGAGCGCGGAGGCGACGCCCGAGGCGACGCCGGAGGCGGTCGCGTGCCGCAGGCCCGGCCGGGCACCGGGCCGGGACAGCATGCCGATCAGGGCGACGGTCGTCCCCGCCACCGCCAGCGCCTCGGTCAGGCTCAGCACCCGCTCCGGCGCCGGCCCCGCCGCGGTGACCAGCAGCGCGGCGAGTCCGAGCAGCGTCAGCGCCGTACCGCGCCACTCCGTCGGGCTCACCCGTCGCCCGGCGGCCCGCGCTCCGAGCGGTACGGCCGCGACCAGGGTGAGCGCGCCCAGGGGCTGGACGACGGTCAGCGGGCCGTACTCGAGGGCCACGACATGCAGCAGCGCGGCGGCCGCGTTCAGCCCGACCGCCGACCACCAGGCCCCGGTGCGGAGCAGCCGCAGCAGGCCCGTGCCGGAGCTGCGGGAGGCGAGGCGCTCCTGGGCGACGGCCGCCGAGGCGTAGGCGACGGCCGAGACCAGGGACAGGCCGACGGCGAGCAGGACGGCGGCGCTCATCGGCCCGCTCCGACCAGGACGGTGTCCTGCGCGGCCGGCCGCCCGGCGCCGCGCCCGGCCTGGGACGGGATCCGGTGCGGCGCGGGGACGACCGCGAGGGCGGCGCCCAGCAGCGCGGTCGCCGCGATCGCGTCGAACCAGAAGTGGTTCGCCGTGCCCACGATCACCAGCAGGGTGATCAGCGGATGCAGCAGCCACAGCCACCGCCAGGCCGACCGGGTGGCCGCGATCAGGCCGATCGCGACCATCAGGGCCCAGCCGAAGTGCAGCGAGGGCATCGCCGCGAACTGGTTGGACAGATGGTCGCCGGCCGGCGGCCCGTAGACGGAGGGGCCGTAGACCCGGGCCGTGTCCACCAGGCCGGTGCCGGTCAGCATCCGCGGCGGGGCCAGCGGGAAGGTGAACGGCAGCACCAGGGCGACCGCCGTCACCACGGCCAGGACCCGGCGGGCCCACAGATAGTGCGCCGGCCGCCGCAGGTACAGCCAGACCAGGAAGGCCAGCGTGGCCGGGAAGTGGACGGTCGCGTAGTAGGTGTTCGCCAGGTGCACCAGGACGGTGCCGTGCAGCAGTGCGGACTGCACGGCGGTCTCGTGGGGGAGGTCCAGAGCGCGCTCCCAGTCCCACACGCGGTGGGCGTTGTGGAAGGCGTTCCCGGTGTGTCCGGTGGCCAGCTGCCGTCCGAGCTTGTAGACGAGGAAGAGCCCCGCGACGAGCAGGAACTCACGCAGCAGTGGCGGGCGCGCCGTACTGGGCGCGTCCGGCTCCGGCTCTGCAGGCTCGATCAGGGCAGTCATCCCCCGGCCCCTTCGCTGACGGTGGTGCGTGGCTGGTGCTGGGCATCGGTACGTGACCGTACCGAAACGGCATGGTACCGATACGTCAGTGTACCGATACGCTCGAGTACCGGTACACTTGCGTATCGATTGATGTGCGACACACTGGGGACAGGGTCGGCGCCCCCGGGGCGAGGTCCCGCACCCGAGGTGAGGCTTCAGCAGGCCTTACCCGGGTCGAGCCGTACTTGAGCGAGTGAGGAGATGCAGCACATGACGTCGCAGGCAGCGGACGGACCGGAGACGGTCGCCGCCTCGCGCCGCTCCAAGATCACGCCGGAGCGTGAGCGGGAGTTCTTCGACGCCGTGCTGGAACAGATCCGCGAGTGCGGCTACGACTCCGTGACCATGGAGGGTGTCGCCGCCAGCACCCGGTGCAGCAAGTCCACGCTCTACCGGCAGTGGAAGACCAAGCCGCAGTTCGTCGCGGCCGCGCTGCGCGCCAACCGCAAGGTGCGCTTCGCCGGCATCGACACCGGCTCGCTCCCGGAGGACCTGCGCCAGGCGGCGCGAGCCGCGGGCGACTGGTCCCACAAGGACGCCCGGCTCATGCAGGCCCTCGGGCACGCCGTCACGGCCGACCAGGAACTGGCCCAGGCGCTGCGCGAGGCACTGGTCCTGCCGGAGATAGCCGCGCTGCAGGAGATGCTGCAGCGGGGCGTGGCGCGGGGCGAGGTGCCGGCGGACCATCCGGCGCTGGAGTACATCCCGGCCATGATGTTCGGCGTCCTGCGCGTGCGGCCGGTGCTCAGCGGCCAGTACGCCGACTCCGACTATCTCGTCCGGTTCGTGGAGGCCACCGTGCTGCCCGCGCTCGGACTGACGTAATGACTCAGGCCACCGTTCACGGGATGACTGAACGGTGACCTGTCCGCGCCGCACCGTGGGGACGGGGGCGGCGCGCACCCCCCGGCCGGGTGGGGTTCCTCTTGAGCGGAGGGGCACCCCACCCGGCCGGCTTGCCGGCGCTCAGACGTCCTGGCCGTTGCCGCCGCCCGACGCGACCTTGATGCCCTTCAGGATCTCGTCGATGACCGACAGGTCCTGGCCGGCGTCCACGCCGAAGCGCACCACGACGATCTGCTGGGCGTCGTTGGGCGAGGGGAAGGCGACGGACTCCACATAGCCGTCCGCGCCCTTGCTGGTGACCGCCTTCCAGCGCACCAGGTAGCCCTTCTGCCCGGCCACCGTCACCGCCTTGGAGGCCAGCTCCCGGTGCGAGGTGATGCTGCCGTAGGTGCTGCCGCCGTAGGCGTGCTCGGCGTTGGCCGCGATGTCCGCCTTGGCGACCTGCTCGGCCGTGCTGCCCCTGGTGCCGAGCGTGCCGGCGGACGCCGTGTAGGCGCCGCCCGCCGTGCAGGTCTGGGAGCCGTTGCCGGGGCACTTGTACGCCTTGTCGGACGTCACCTGCGCACCGATGCTGAGCACCTCCCCGGTCCAGTTCTTCGGCACGGGCAGGCTGATGCCGTTCCTCAGGTCCGGCACGGTGCCGCCGCCCGGGACCTTGGGCAGCTCCGACCGGCCGGGCGAGGGCGAGCCGTCCGGCCCGCCGGAGCCGCCGGGACCGCCGTTCCGGCCGCCCTGGCCCTGCTGCCGGCCGGCATGGTCGCTGCCGCTGCCGCCGCCGTCGTCGGACAGCACATACACGCCGACCCCGATGCACGCCAGGACCGCGGCCGCCGCCGCGACGGCTATCGCCGCGCGCAGTCCGCGCCGGGGCGCGGCCGGCGGCTGGGCCGGGTACGCCGGGTGGCCCGGGTACGCCGGGTGGCCCGGGTACGCCCCGTACACCGGGGCGCCGGCCGGCGGGGCGCCGTACCCACCCGGCTGCGCGCCGTACGGCGGCGCACCGTACGCCGGCGGAGCCGGTCGGGGGCCAGCGGCCGGCGGCTGCGTCGTGGGACCCCAGGGGGCGGCCGTCCCGGCGGGGCGGGTCTGGTCCGTCCAGGCCTTGCCGTCCCACCAGCGCTCGGTGGGCGGGCCGTCGTTCGTCTGCCCGGGGTCGGGGTACCACCCGGGAGGAGTCACCTGCGTCATGCTCTTACCGTATGAGGCATCGGTGAAAGCCGGATGAGAAGATCCGCCGCGAAGCGTGCAAAGTGGAACAAAACGCCCCGGATTTCTGCTCCCGGCCCCCGATCCCGTACGGATCCCCGACGAACGCCTGACGCCTCCCCGACGGGCAAGGGAAGTTGACGGCCCGTCGGGTTCGGACCGGCTGGTCGGGCGGGGTGCGCGTCGCCCGGCCGCACCCGCTGTCACCCGGCGGGGCAACACCTGCCCCGAGCTGCCACCATGCCTCCCCTCGGACGGCTACGCTCGTGGTCTGTACGTCATTCGGGCGGCCTGGGGAGGGAACGGGATGACGGAGGGACGGCCGTCGGCCGGCGGCTCGGCTGCCCTGTGGGAGCGGGACGCGGAGATCGCCACCGTCGCGGGCGCGCTGGACGTCCTGTGCGCCGACCGGTCCTCCCCGGGCCGCCTGCTGCTCGTCCGCGGCGAGGCCGGACTGGGCAAGACCGCGCTGCTCGCCGAGATCCGCCGCGTCGCCGAGCGCCGCGGCTGCACCGTGTGGTCCGCCCGCGGCGCCGAGACCCTGAGGTCCGTGCCGTTCAACGTCGTACGGCAGTTGCTGCAGCCCGCGCTGGTCTCCTTACTGCCGGACGAGGCCCGCGAGTACCTCGGCGACTGGTACGACATCGCCGGCCCCGCCCTGGGCATAGCCGACCCCCAGGACGCCAGCGCCGACCCGCAGTACGTGTGCGACGGACTCGTCGCGGCCGTACGCCGGCTCGTCCGCCGCGAATGGCCGCTCGTCCTGATCGTCGACGACGCCCACTGGGCCGACCAGGAGACCCTCGGCTGGCTCGCCGCCTTCGCCGAACGCCTGGACGACGTGTCCGTGCTGGTCGTGGTCGCCCGCCGCCCCGGCGAGGTGAAGGGCGACAGCGCCCGCCACCTCGACGCGGTGGCCGCCGCCGCGGGCCGCTTCGTCACCAGCCTCAGCGCCCTCACCCCGGAGGCCACCGCCGGCCTCACCCGGGCCACCGTCGGCCGGCACGCCGACGACCCGTTCTGCCGCGAGGTCTGGGCCGTCACCGGCGGCAACCCCTACGACACCGTCGAACTCCTCGCCAAGGTCCAGGACGCCGAACTCCAGCCGACCGAGCCCCAGGCCCCCGAACTGCGCGACCTGAACCGCTCCGCGCGCGGCGGCGGCCTCGTCGACCGGCTCAAGACACTCGGCATCGACGCCACGCGGTTCGCCTGGGCGGCCGCCATCCTCGGCACCGGCATCTCCGTCGACCTGGTCGCCCGCCTCGCCGGCATGCACCCCGACGTCGCCCAGGGCTGCGCCGAACTGCTGCGCACCGCCCGAATCCTCACCGCGCCCGATCCGGCGGCCGGGGCCGAGGCCGGGGACGGCGAGCTGGAGTTCGTCCACCCGCTGATCGCCTCCGCCGTCTACCACTCCATCCCCTCCGGCGTCTGCACCGCCATGCACGGCGTCGCCGCCCAGATCCTCACCGAGAGCGGACACGGCGCCGCCGAGGCCTCGCGGCACCTGCTGAAGGTGCACCCGGACGACGACGAGGAACTCGTCGAGCAGCTGCGCGTGGCGGCCCGCGAGCACCTGGCCGTCGGCGCGCCCGACGCCGCCCGCCGCTGCCTGGAGCGGGCCCTCGCCGAACCGCCCCGCCCCGAGGTCCACGCGCACGTGCTCTACGAACTGGGCCGCGCCACCCTGCTCACCGCGCCCGCCACCACCATCGAGCATCTGCGCAGCGCCCTCGCCATGCCCGGCCTCGAGGGCGAGCAGCGGGTCGACGCCGTGATCCGCCTCTCCCAGGCACTGCTCCACAACGACCAGCTCGAGGAGGCCGTCCGCACGGTCGAGGCCGAGGCCGCCCGGCACGAGGGCGGCCCCGTCCGGATGCGGCTGCAGGCCGTGCAGTTCATGTGGGAGGGCATCCACGGCGAGACCGTCTCCCAGGAGCGTTCCCGGCGCCTGGCCGACCTGGCCGCCACCTGCACCGGCCGGGACAACTCCGAGCGCGCCCTGCTGATCCTGCGCGGCTTCGACGCGATGACCCACGGCGAGAACGCGGAGGAGATCGTCCACCTGTGCGACCGCGCCCTCGTCAACGGCCGCCTCGCGCCCGGCCTCGGCTGGACCGACGGCGAGTGGGGCATCGAGCTGCTGATGATGCTCGGCAGCGCCTACACCTACGCCGACCGGCTCGACCGCGCCGAGAGTCTCTTCGCCGAGGCCCTGCGCGCCTACACCGGCGCCGGCTGGCGCGGCGGCCACCTCTCGCTGGCCAACGCCTTCCTCGGCCTCGCCTACCGCCGGCAGGGCCGGCTGAGGGACGCCGAGGACGCCCTGCGCGAGGCCCTGGAGCTGGCCGAGCGGGTCGGCCGCGGCCTGCCCCTGCACTGGTCGGCGACCTGCGGACTCGTCGACACGCTGCTGGCCCGCGGCCGGGTCGGCGAGGCCTGGTCGGTCGCCGAGCAGTACGGCTTCGCCCCGCCCTACCCGTCCACCATCGTGCTGCCCGACATCCGCTCCGTGCGCGGCCGTCTGCTGCTGGCCGTCGGCCGCACCGAGGAGGGCATCAACGAGCTGGAGGCCGCCGAGAAGACCGCCGCCTCCCGCGGCGGCCACAACCCCGTCCTCGCCCCCTGGTCCATCGACCTCGCCAAGGCCCTCGCCGGCCAGGACCCGGTCCGTGCCGCCCGGCTCGCCACCGACGCCCGCCGGCAGGCCGAGCGGTTCGGCACGGACACCGCCATCGGCGAGGCCCTGCGCTGCGCCGCCGCCCTGGAGACCGGCCAGCGCGCGGTCCGCCTCGCCGCCCAGGCCGTCACCTACCTGGAGGCCTCGCCCTGCCAGTACGAGCACGCGGCGGCCCGGGTGGAGTACGGCATCGCGATCCGCTCGGCCGCGGAACTCGACCGGGGACGGGACCTGGCGCGTTCCTGCGGAGCCGACGGCCTGGTGAAACAGGCGCAGGAGGCACTGGAGGCGGGATCGGGGCCGGGGTAGCGGGACTCTCCCGTCCGGCCGGTCACCCCTGGCCCGGAGGGTTCTCCTCCCCAGCGGGGTCAGCGATGTCCGCGAGGTCAGCGGTGTCCCCGAGGTCGGCGAGGACGCGCTGGGCCGTCGCGAACGCCGAGTTGGCCGCCGGCACCCCGCAGTACACCGCGGTCTGCAGCAGCACTGCCCCTATCTCCTCCGGAGTGAGCCCGCCCCGCCGGGCTGCCCGGACGTGCATCGCCAGCTCGTCGTGGTGGCCGTGGGCCACCAGCGCCGTCAGGGTGATCATGCTGCGCTCGCGACGCGAGAGCGTCGGGTCGCTCCAGATCTCCCCCCAGGCGTAGCGGGAGATGAAGTCCTGGAACCGCGCGGTGAACGGGGTCTGCCGAGCCTGCGCCCGGTCCACGTGAGCGTCGCCCAGCACCTCCCGGCGCACCGCCATCCCGCTCGCCGAAGGCCCGTCGAGCTGGGTGCGCAGCGCGGTCAGGACGGCCCGCGGGCACTGCGCGGGCGCGAGGTGCGAGGCACCGGGCAGCTCCACCAGCGTGGCGGCCGGCACCGCGTCCGCGATCTCCCGCAGATGCGCCGGCGGCGTCGCGGCATCCTGCCGGCCCGCCACCAGCAGCGTCGGTACGGCGATGCCGGCGAGCCGGTCGCGCAGGTCGAAGGCGGCCAGCGCGTCGCAGCACGCGGCGTACGCCTGTGCGTCGGCCTCCCCGTGGTCCCGCACGAGCCGCGGCACGGTGAACCCGGGCGTGAACCAGCGCGCGTCGGCGGTCTCCACCAGCCACCGCAGGCCCTCCCGGCGCACCCGCTCGGCACGCTCCCGCCACAGCGTCCCGCCGCCGAAGTGGGCGGAGGAGCAGATGACGGCCAGCGAGGTCAGCCGCTCCGGGTGGTGCACGGCCAGGTGCAGGCCGACCGCGCCGCCGAGCGACACCCCGGCGTAGGCGAACCGCTCGATGCCGAGGGTGTCGGCGAGCCGCAGCACCAGTTCGGCGAGGTCACCGACGGTGGCCCCCGGCCCGATCAGGTCCGCCGCCGAACCGCCGTGCCCCGGCAGGTTCCAGCGGACCACCCGGTGGCTGATCGACAGCTCGGGCGCGATCGCGTCCCACAGGGCGTACGAGGTGCCGAGCGAGGGACCCAGCAGCAGCGGGGGAGCGGAAGCCGGGCCTTCGGCCAGGTGGTTGAGGAGTCTCGCGGTCAAGATCGCTCCAGGGCACGGTCGGTGAGGGAGCCGGCGAAGCCGGTGCAGCGGGCGGGGTCGGTGAGTTCGTCGAGGTCGAGGCCCTGCAACTCGTCCCGTTCACCCAGGAGTTCGCGCAGGGACCGGCCCTCGTCGTGGGCGCGGCGGGCCAGATCGGTCAACAGTTCCTTCGCGCGGGCCCGGCCGAGCACGGGCGTCAGGGCGGCGGAGAGCCGCTCGGAGACGACGAGCCCTCGGGTGACGCCGAGGTTCCGGCGCATCGCGGCGGGGTGCGCGCGCAGCCCCTCGGCCAGTTCGGCCGCGTGCTCGGCCATCCCGCCCACCGTCCTGAGCAGGTCCCGCAGCGGCTCCCACTCGGCATGCCAGGCACCGGCCGGCCGCTCGTCCTCGGCGGCGAGCGAGCCGTACAGGACGGCCGCGAGCTGCGGGGCGCGCCGGGCGGCGGCCGCGAGCAGCGTGGACCGCACGGGGTTCGCCTTGTGCGGCATGGCGGACGAGCCGCCGCCGCTGCCCTCGCTCAGCTCGCCGATCTCGGTCCGCGACAGCGTCAGCACGTCCACCGCGAATTTGCCCAGCGCGCCCGCCGTGAAGGCCAGGCAGCCGGCCAGGTCGGCGATGGGGGTGCGCAGCGTGTGCCAGGGCAACGCCGGTGCGGCGAGACCGACTTCGCGGGCGTAGGCCCGGGTGAGCGCGTCCGCGTCCTCGGCGCCGTACGCCCGGAAGCCAGCCAGCGTCCCGGCGGCGCCCCCGAGTTGCGCCGGGAGGCAGTCCCGTACCCGGCCGAGGCGGTCGCGGGCGTCCAGGACCAGGGAGCGCCAGCCGGCCGCCTTCAGCCCGAACGTCGTCGGCACGGCGTGCTGGGTCAGCGTCCGTCCGGGCATCACCGTGTCCCGGTGCCCGGCGGCGAGCGCGGCCAGGGCCCGCCCGGTCCGGTCGAGACCGGCGCGGACCAGGTCCAGGGTGTGCGCGGCGACCAGCATCGTCGCGGTGTCCATGATGTCCTGGCTGGTGGCGCCCCGGTGGACGCAGGAGCCGTACTCCTCGCCCGCCGCCTTCGTGAGGTCGGCGACCAGTGGGATCACCGGGTTGCCGCCACCGCGGGCGCGCTCGGCCAGGGAACGCACGTCGAACCGTGCCGGGTCCGCCGCCGCGGTCACCGCCGGGCCGGCCCCCGCCGGAACGAGGCCCAGCCCCGCCTGGGCGCGGGTCAGCGCCGCCTCGGCGTCGAGCAGGGCCCGCAGAAAGGCCGAGTCGCTCGTCGCGGCAGCGGCTCGGGTACCGGCCCACCCGGGGGCGAGCAGGCCGGTGTCGCTGTCCTCAGGTGTCACTGGAACTCCAGGAAGACCGTCTCGCCCTCGCCCTGAAGGCGGATGTCGAAACGGTAGGTCCCGCGGCCCTCGTCATGGGCGATCAGTGTGTCGCGCCGGTCGCCCACCCGGGTGAGCAGCGGGTCGGCGGCGAGCGCGGCCCGGTCGTCCGGCAGATAGATCCGGGTGAACAGGTGCACGAGCAGGCCGCGCGCGAACACGCACACGCTCACGTACGGCGCGCTGAGCCCGCGCGCGCCGGGCCGCAGCGTCCGCGCGTACCAGTGGCCGTCGGCATCGGTCTGGATGCGTCCCCAGCCGGTGAACTCCACGCCGTTGCGGCCCAGATACCCGCCGGTCGCCGGGTCCCGCCGGATGGAGCCGTCCACCCGCGGCACGGTGCCGTCCGGGCGGGGCCCCCACAGCTCGATCAGGGCGTCCGGGAGCGGACTGCCCTCGCCGTCGCGGACGTACCCGTGCACGGTGATCGTGTCGGGGTGGCCCAGCGGTGCGATCTCCTCGCCGCCGCGGAAGGGCAGCGCGTACCCGTAGAAGGGGCCGACCGTGTGGGACGGGGTGGGCAGCACGTGCCCCGGGCTGCTGGTGTCGATCTTCGTCATCGTTGCGGTCAGCGTCCTTCCTCGATCCAGGTGGCGGCCGGGCCGTCCAGCACGATGTCCCAGTGGTAGCCGAGCGAGAACTCCGGCACCGACAGGCCGTGGTCGTAGGTGGCGACCAGGCGCTGCCGGGCCGCGTCGTCCGTCACCGACTGCAGGATGGGGTCGTACGGGAACAGCGGGTCGTCGGGGAAGTACATCTGCGTCACCAGCCGCTGCGTGAACGCCCTGCCGAAGACGGAGAAGTGGATGTGCGCCGGACGCCAGGCGCCCACGTGGTTGCGCCACGGGTACGGCCCCGGCCGGACGGTGGTGAAGTGGTAGCGGCCCTCGGCGTCGGTGAGGGTGCGGCCGAACCCGGTGAAGTTCGGGTCCAGCGGGGCGTCGTGCTGCTCGCGCTGATGGGCGTACCGCCCGGCCGAGTTGGCCTGCCAGATCTCCACGAGCTGGCCGCGCACCGGGCGTCCGGAGCGGTCCAGCAGCCGGCCCGAGACGGTGATCCGCTCGCCGACCGGCTCGCCGCGGTGGTGCCGGGTGAGGTCGCTGTCGATCTCGGTGATGTCGCGTTCCCCGAAGGCGGGGGCGTGCAGCTCCACGATCTCGGGGTCCTGGCCGGTGTCGATGGCGACCAGCGGCTGCTCGGGGTGGCGGAGCACGGAGGAGCGGTAGGGCGCGTAGTCGCGCCGCGGGTGGTGCTCGACGGGCGCGCCGTCGGCGACCCGCTTCTCGTACGCGGCGTGCTCGGCCGCGATCTCCTGGTCGATGTCCTGCTGGGTGAGGGCCATGGGGATACCTGACGCTTCCTTCCCGTCTTACCGTTCGAGGACGAGGGCGAGACCCTGGCCCACGCCGATGCAGAGGGTGGCCACACCGGTGCCGGAGCCGCGGCGGGCGAGCCGGTGGGCGACGGTGCCGGCGAGCCGGGCACCGGAGGCGCCGAGCGGATGGCCGAGCGCGATCGCGCCGCCCTGCGGGGTGAGCACCGCCGGGTCGCACTCCGGCCACTCGGCCAGACAGCCGAGGACCTGCGCGGCGAACGCCTCGTTCAGTTCGAGGACCGACAGGTCGTCGAATCCCTTGCCCGCCCTGGTGAGTGCCCGGTCGACGGCCTCGACCGGGGCGAGGCCGAAGCAGTGCGGGTCGACGGCGGACACCCCGGTCGCCGAGACCCGGGCGAGGGGTTCGCGGCCGCGGAGGGTGTGGGCGGCGAGGTCGTCGGGGCGGAGGGAGGCCAGTCCGCCGTTGCAGCGGCCGATGGGAGTGCGGACGGCGTCGACGATGTAAGCCGGGTTCACAGCAGGTCCCCCGCGACCGTGAGTTTCGCGTCGGTCCTGGCGACGACCTCGTCCACGCTCACGCCGGGGGCGGTCTCCACGAGCCTCAACCCTTCGTCGGTGACGTCGAGCACGGCCAGATCGGTGATGACCTTGTTCACACACGCCTTGCCCGTGAGCGGCAGTGTGCATTCCTGGAGGACCTTCGGGGATCCGTCCTTCGCGGAGTGCGTCATGACGACCACGACCGTCCGGGCGCCGTGCACCAGGTCCATCGCCCCGCCGATCCCGGTCACCAGCTTGCCCGGCACCGCCCAGTTCGCCAGGTCGCCGCCCGCCGACACCTGCATCGCCCCCAGCACCGCCACGTCGATGTGACCGCCCCGGATCATCGCGAAGCTCAGCGCCGAGTCGAAGAAGGAGGCACCCGGCAGGACCGTGACGGTCTCCTTGCCGGCGTTGATCAGATCCGGGTCGACCTCGTCGTCCGCCGGATACGGGCCGGTGCCGAGGATGCCGTTCTCCGACTCCAGGACCACCTCGACGCCCGGCGGCAGATGGTTCGGGATCAGCGTCGGCAACCCGATGCCGAGGTTGACGTACTGTCCGTCCGCCAGCTCGCGGGCCGCGCGGGCGGCCATCTCCTCGCGTGTCCAGGCCATCAGGACCTCACCGTCCGCCGCTCGATCTTCTTGTCCGCCGCCTGCTCGGGGGTCAGCGCCACCACGCGCTGCACGAAGACGCCGGGCAGATGCACCGCGTCCGGCTCGATCTCCCCGGGCCCCACCAGCTCCTCGACCTCGGCGACGGTCACCCGGCCCGCCATGGCGGCCAGGGGGTTGAAGTTCCGGGAGGACTTGCTGAACACCAGGTTGCCGTGCCGGTCGCCCTTGGCGGCGCGGACCAGCGCGAAGTCGGTGCGGATACCGCGCTCCAGGACGTACTCGACGCCGTCGAACTCCCGCACCTCCTTCGCCGGCGAGGCCACCGCGACCCCGCCGGCGCCGTCGTAGCGCCACGGCAGCCCGCCCTCGGCGACCTGTGTGCCGACGCCCGCCGGGGTGTAGAAGGCGGGGATCCCGGATCCGCCCGCGCGCAGCCGCTCGGCCAGCGTGCCCTGCGGGATCAGCTCCAGCTCCAGCTCGCCGCCGAGGTACTGGCGGGCGAACTCCTTGTTCGCCCCGATGTAGGAGCCGGTCACGCGGGCGATCCGCCCGGCCGCCAGCAGCACCGCGAGGCCGGACTCCATCGCCCCGCAGTTGTTCGACACCACGCTCAGACCGCTCGTTCCGTGCTCGTACAGCGCCTGGATCAGTACGTCCGGCACACCGCTCAGCCCGAAGCCGCCCACCGCGAGGGACGCGCCGTCCGGCACGTCGGCCACCGCTTCGAGGGCCGAGGCGACCACCTTGTCCATCCGTGAAGCCCCATCTCTGCAATTAGTCAGGGCACTGAGTGTTTCAGCGAGGTGCCGCTCACGTTGCCACTGGGCGCCAAGGACGTCAATACCTGGTGCTATGGCGGGGCGTGAGTGAAGACAGGGGGCGGTCGGCCCGGTATCGTTCAGTGCACCAACGAATCGATCAGGGGAGCGCACATGGCCGCGGTGGACCTCACCACCCACCCCGGGCACCTGGCCCGGAGGCTCCAGCAGGCGCACTACCTGCTGTGGAACACCATGGTCTCGGAGGAGATCACCTCTCCCCAGTTCGCCGTCCTCAACACCCTGGTCGCCGAGCCGGGCCTGGACCAGCGGACCGTGGGGGAGCGGGTGGGCCTGGACCGGTCGACCATCGCCGAGGTCATCAGCCGGCTCGACCGCCGCGGACTGCTGGACAAGGTGCGCGACCCGCAGGACGGCCGCCGCTTCCTGCTCCGCCTCACCGAGGAGGGGACGCGCACCCACCGCAGACTGACCGTGCGCACCGCCCGGATGAACCAGGTCTTCCTCGCCCCGCTCTCCGCCGAGGAACAGGGGCTGTTCGTCGACCTGCTCCGCCGGGTCGCGGACGCCGCGGAAGGCCTGCGCAACCCGGCAGAACCGGCCGTGACCGGGCGGTGAACCGCCCCGCCGCCCGGCACCGCCGAGCGCCGGGACCACGGTCTACGGCTTGGCGGCGAACACCACCCACACCTGGCCGTCGGCGAAGCCCACCGGCCTGCCGTCCGGTCCGGTGAACGTCGTACCCTCCGTGCCGCGAGGCCGCGACCAGGTGGCCTCGAAGGACCGCCCGTCCCGCAGCACCTCCGCCCTTCCGGAGCCGACCGTCTCGGTGTACGGGGTGCGGTTGCCGAGGAAGTCGTGATAGCCGGAGGCCCGGATCCGCACGTACTGCACGACGACCGTCGCCGGTGCCGGCCGCTTGCCGCCGGCCGTCACCGTAGGGCTGCCGTCCATCGCGACCAGCCAGCCGCCCTGGCGCGCGGACCAGGTGAAGGTGAAGCGCGCCGCCGGGTAGCGCACGGTCAGCGAGGACCGCGGGGTGCCGCCCGAGGGCGCCGGGCCGTAGCGGAAGCCGGTGGTCAGTGCCGTGCGCCCGGCAGGAGAGGGCAGCAGCCGGGCGGGGCGCACGTACAGGTTGTGCGGGGCGGCCCGGTCCGCGCTGCGGTAGTAGGCGCCGGCCGCCTCGTCGGGTGACTCCGCGTGCAGCGGTGCCCGGTGGATCAGTGGCAGCAGCCGGTGCTGGGCGCCCGAGAAGGCCAGCGTCGGCTCGTGGAACTGGCGCAGCAGTTCCAGATCGGACTCCCGGACGCTGCGCACCGGCCCCACGGCCTTCGGCAGCTTCGTGGCGTACACCGCCATCAGCCGGCTCAGACCGCCCTCGACCTGCTCGGCGTAGACCACGTCCGCCGCGTCCAGGCCGGTCTGCGGGCGGGCGGCGGACACGTTGTCGATCTTCACGGCCAGTACGGAGCCGGCGGGCGCCGCCGACGTACTCGGCGTCGGCGCCGCGGTCCGCGTCCTCGGGCTCCGGCCGTCGTCGCCGGCCGGGCCGTGCCGGGTGCAGCCCGTCGTGAGGGCCGCCGCTGTCATGGCGGCCAGCAGCGCCGCCGTCAGCGCGGTGCGCCGGCCCCGCGTCCTGCGTCTCGTCCTCACCCTCGCCGCCCCCCTGTCTCCCCCGGTTTCTTCCGATTGTGCGCTCATGTGTTCATTGCGGGCCATGGGCAGGGCGGCGCGGCCGAACCGCGCCGACAGGGGCCACGAGAACCGCGCGACCAGCCGTACCGCGGTTCGGTGCGGGACGGCACGGGTACCCGGGCGCCACCGCAAACCGGACGCGCCAGGGCGAACCGGCGCGCACGCGACCAAGGGAGCGCGACCCCATGAAGGCAGTGACCTGGCAGGGCAAGCGGGACGTGCGGGTGGAGAACGTGCCCGACCCGCGCATCGAGGAGCCCACCGACGCGATCATCCGCATCACGTCCAGCGGACTGTGCGGTTCGGACCTGCATCTGTACGAGGTGCTCACCCCGTTCATGACACCGGGCGACATCCTCGGCCACGAGCCGATGGGCATCGTCGAGGAGGTCGGCCCCGGGGTGCCCGACCTCGCGGTGGGCGACCGGGTGGTGGTGCCGTTCCAGATCGCCTGCGGCAACTGCTGGATGTGCCTGACCGGGCTGCCCACCCAGTGCGAGACCACCCAGGTCACCGGCGAGCACATGGGCGCCGCCCTGTTCGGCTACACCCGCCTGTACGGCGCCGTCCCCGGCGCCCAGGCCGAGTACCTGCGCGTACCGCAGGCGCAGTTCGGACCGATGAAGGTGCCCGAGGGTCCCCCCGACGACCGCTTCGTCTACCTCTCCGACGTCCTGCCCACCGCCTGGCAGGCCGTCGAGTACGCCTCCGTCCCGCCCGGCGGCACCGTCGCCGTGCTCGGCCTCGGCCCGATCGGCGACATGGCCTGCCGCATCGCCCTGGCCCGGGGCGCCGAGCAGGTCTTCGGCGTCGACCTGGTGCCCGAGCGGCTGGCCCGGGCGGCCCGGCGCGGTGTGCAGACGTACGACCTCAGGGCCTTCGACGACGAGAAGACGCTCGTCACCGCCATCCGCGACCAGACCGGCGGCCGGGGCCCGGACGCCGTGATCGACGCCGTCGGCACCGAGGCCCACGGCAGCGCGGCGGCCAAGCTCGCCCAGCAGGCCACCGCGCTCATGCCCCGCAAGATCAGCGCACCGCTCGCGGAGCACTTCAGCGTCGACCGGCTCGCCGCCCTCCACATGGCCATCGAACTGGTCCGGCGGGGCGGCACCCTCTCGCTCTCCGGCGTGTACGGCGGCATGGCGGACCCGCTGCCCATGCTCACCCTGTTCGACAAGCAGATCCAGCTGCGGATGGGCCAGGCCAACGTCCGCCGGTGGAGCGACGAGATCATGCCGTACCTCACCGCCGAGGACCCGCTCGGCGTCGACGACTTCGCCACGCACCGGCTGCCGCTCAGCGAGGCACCGCACGCGTACGAGATGTTCCAGCGCAAGCAGGACGGCGCCGTCAAGATCCTGCTGGAGCCGTGAGGAGCCCTTTCCGGTCGGGCGCCGTGAGCAGCGTCAGGCGCCCAGGATCTCCGTGAGGTCGTAGCGCACCGGCTCCTCGAGCTGGGCGTAGGTGCAGCTCTCCGGGGTGCGGTCCGGGCGCCAGCGGCGGAAGCGGGCCGTGTGCCGGAAGCGGGCGCCGTTCTCCATGTGATCGTAGGCCACCTCGGCGACCCGCTCCGGCCTGAGCGGCACCCACGACAGGTCCTTCTTGCCCGACCAGCGGCTCGGCGCCCCCGGCAGCCGGGCCGTCTCATGGGCGGCCTCGTCCGACCAGGCCGCCCAGGGATGGCCGCTCGCGTCGTCCATGCGCAGCGGCTCCAGCTCCTCCACCAGCTCGGCGCGCTTCTTCATGGCGAACGCGGCCGACACCCCCACGTGCTGCAAGGCGCCCCGGTCGTCGTACAGGCCGAGCAGCAGCGAGCCCACCACCGGGCCGCTCTTGTGGAAGCGGTAACCGGCCACCACCACGTCCGCCGTCCGCTCGTGCTTGATCTTGAACATGACCCGCTCGTCCTGCAGATAGCGCAGGTCCAGCGGCTTGGCGACGACCCCGTCCAGTCCAGCACCCTCGTACTGCTCGAACCACGCGTGCGCCACTTCCGCGTCGGTCGTCGCCGGTGCCACGTGCACGGGCGCGCCCGCCCCGGACAGCGCACGCTCCAGCAGCGCCCGCCGTTCGGTCAGCGGCACGTCCAGCAGGGAGTGGTCGTCGAGCGCCAGCAGGTCGAAGGCGACGAACGAGGCCGGGGTCCGCTCGGCGAGCGTGCGCACCCGTGAGTCCGCCGGATGGATCCGCTCGGTCAGCGCGTCGAAGTCCAGCCGCCCCTCCCGCGCGATCACGATCTCCCCGTCCAGCACGCACCGCCCGGGCACCCGCTCCTTCAGTGCCGCCACCAGCTCGGGAAAATACCTGGTCAGCGGCTTCCCGGTCCGGCTGCCCAGCTCGACCTCGTCCCCGTCGCGGAACACGATCGCCCGGAACCCGTCCCACTTCGCCTCGTAGTGCATGCCCGGCGGGATCCTCGCCACCGACTTGGCGAGCATCGGCTTCACGGGAGGCATCACGGGCAGGTCCATGGACCGACTCTATGAGGCGTCCACGGCGCCCGCCCGCTGTGCGCCGCGGCGAGCAGTGACGGGAGCGCACGGCGGGTGTCTCCCGACAGGAGTCCGTGCACGGGTCTGTCATGAGGCAGGACGAGCAGGATTCGCGCGAACTGCCCCTGTCCGTAGAGCGGTTGTCGGAGTCGGAGCCGTAGGTGATGTCGAGCGGGCCGAGGGCGCCGGCGGGGGCGGTTCCCCAGACCTTGAAGGTGACGATCTTCTTCTTGGGTTTGCTGTCGGTCTTCTCTGTGTCGCTGGTCTTCGCCTTGCCGTCGGACTTGTCGTCGGTGGCGGCCTTGTCGTTCTTGGAGGCGGTGGTCGCCGGCTTGACGTCGTTGCCGGAGCTGTTCGAGCTCTTGGAGCCGCCGCCGGCGATGGCGCCGACGATGCCGATCAGGACGAAGAGGCCGACGAGGCCGAGGCAGCCGAGCCCGATGATCTTTCCTGCGCCGGTCTTCTTCGGCGCCTGGGGCGGGAACGGAGGCCGGCCGTAGGGCGGCTGCGGAGCGCCCCATCCGGGCTGCTGCTGGTACTGCTGGTTCGGCTGCTGCGGCGGGTACTGCTGGCTCACGTGTCCCCCCGAGGGATCGATGTGTCTTACAGGTGTGCGACTTGTCATCGCGAGGTGCGGTTGCGTCATATCGGCGAAAGTCACCCGATCGGACGACCCGGGCCGTCAGCCGACAGGCGGGCGGCCGGGTCGGTGCAGCGGCGCGGCATCAGAGTGGGGACCCCGACAGTCGGGGGGGAGCGCCGTAGCGGGCGGCCCGCACGCCGAGCGCGTCGAGAGGGCGTCTGCAAGGCCTTTGATCTGGGCATCCATGGACCGGCGCAGACCCATGCACCGATTCTGCGCGCCCGCGCCCGGTGCCGCCCGGTGTGCGGGCCGTGCCGCGTGCGCCTACCGTGGCCGCATGGGTGATGCGGTGGAACTGGAGGTGGCCGGCCGGACCGTACGGTTGTCCAGCCCCGGCAAGATCTTCTTCCCCGAGCGCGGATTCACCAAGCTCGACCTCGCCCGGTACTACGCCGCCGTCGGCCCCGGCATCCTGCGCGCCCTGCGCGACCGCCCCACCACGCTCGAGCGCTACCCGGACGGCGTCGGCGGCGAGTGGTTCTTCCAGAAGCGCGCTCCCAAGGGGATGCCCGACTGGATTCCCACCGCCCACATCACCTTCCCCAGCGGCCGCAGCGCCGACGAGATGTGCCCCACCGAGGAGGCCGCCGTGGTGTGGGCCGCCCAGTACGGCACGCTCACCTTCCATCCCTGGCCGGTGCGCCGCACCCATGTCGACCACCCCGACGAACTCCGCATCGACCTCGACCCGCAGCCCGGCACCGACTACGCCGACGCCGTCCGCGCCGCCCACGAACTGCGCGCCGTCCTGGAGGAGTTCGGCGGCCTGCGCGGCTGGCCCAAGACCTCCGGCGGGCGGGGCCTGCACGTCTTCGTGCCCATCGAACCGCGCTGGACCTTCACCCAGGTGCGCCGCGCGGCCATCGCCGTCGGGCGGGAGATGGAGCGCCGGATGCCGGACCAGGTCACCATCAAGTGGTGGAAGGAGGAGCGCGGCGAACGCATCTTCCTGGACTACAACCAGACCGCCCGCGACCGCACCATCGCCTCGGCCTACTCCGTACGCCCCCGCCCGCACGCCCCCGTCTCCGCGCCCCTGCGCTGGGAGGAGGTCGGCGTGGCCCAGCCCCGCGACTTCGACCTCGCGACGATGCCGGCCCGGTTCGCCGAACTCGGCGACGTGCACGCCGACATGGACGAACACGCCTTCTCCCTGGAGCCCCTCCTGGAGCTGGCCCGCCGCGACGAACACGACCACGGGCTGGGCGACCTGCCGTACCCGCCGGAGTACCCGAAGATGCCGGGCGAACCGACCCGCGTCCAGCCGAGCCGGGCCCGCCGCGACCGCACGCCCTGAGGCGTCCGCCCCCAGCCGTCCGAGGCGCCGACGGCTCCGCTAGCTCTGCGGTGACTCGCTCCTGATCACCGCGAACCGCACGCCGTACGGATCGGCGAGCTTGGCCATGCGGCCGACGCCCTCGACGCTCGTCGCCGGCATGCGTACGGTGCCGCCCAGCTGCCGCGCCTTGTCGACCACGGCGTCGGTGTCCTCGACCTCGAAGTACGGCAGCCAGTACGGCCCCGACTCCTTCTCCGTCGGGTCGTCGGCCAGCGGGACCACGCCGCCGAACATCGCGTCCTCCCCGGCGCCGCCGGGGTTGAGGCAGGTGTACGTCCCGCCCGGGAAGGGCGCGGCCGAGGTCTCCAGGCCGAGGACCTGGTGGTAGAACGCGGCAGCCGCCGCGATGTCCGGCGTGTACAGCTCGACCCAGCACAGCGCGCCCGGCTCGTTCGCCGCGTCCACGCCCCTGGTCCGGCCCGGCTGCCAGATGCCGAACGGCACGCCGGCCTGGTCGGCGAGCAGCGCCAGGTGCCCCTCACCCATGACGTCCATGGGCTGCCTCAGCACGCGGCCGTGCGCCTGCTCGGCCGCCTTGGCGGTGGCCTGCGCGTCCTCGCTCTGGAAGTACACCGTCCAGGTCGGCGGCCCCTGGTCCGGGCCGGTCTGCATCCCGCCGGCGACCGTCCTCCCGTCCCGCTGGAAGAAGCCGTAGCCGCCGGCATCCGGTCCCGCCGACCGGAACTGCCAGCCGAAGAGACCGCCGTAGAAGGAGAGGGCGCCGTCGAGATCGGGGGTGGTGACATCGATCCAGTTCGGAGCGCCGTTGACGAAACGGGTGGTGAGCATCTTCGCCCTCCTCGGGAAGGGGGCCCGCACAGCGGGTCCTGTCCTCTGCACAGCCGAGTCTTGCACCGCCCACTGACAACCGCCGCCCAAGCTGCGCCACCTGCCCGCGCTCACCCGTGGGAGCAGCAGGGTTCCGCGCAATTCCGTTCGGACCCGCGCGCCGCCGTGCGCCGGAGGCGTCCCGCGGAGCACCATCGGGTCCACCAGGTGCGGTGACGGCGCGGCCCGGGCCCCGGCCGTGCCGTTGACCCGGCGTTGATCGAACGTTTTTCACCGCCCGGCACGATCCTGGCCATGCACATCGAAACGATCAGCCCGGCCGACACCGCCTGGCAGGCACAGGCCCTGTGCGCGCAGACCGGGGCGGACTTCTTCTTCCCCGAGCCAGGCAGCTCGGTGCGCGAGGCGAAGCGCATCTGCGCCCTGTGCGAGATGCGCCCCGCCTGCCTCGACTACGCGCTCGCCAACGACGAACGCTTCGGCGTCTGGGGCGGCCTGTCCGAGAAGGAACGCCTCGCCCTGCGGCGCACGTCCGGCTGACCCCCCGCCCCGCGCACCTCCCGCGCGCCCGCGGCTCCGGCGTGCGGTTAGGATCCGGAGCGCGCCCGGGCGTAGCGCAGAGGCAGGCGCACCCGCATGGCATGCGGGCCACGCCGGTTCGAATCCGGCCGTCCGGGCGCGTCGGTCCCGTGGAGCAGAGGCAGACTCGCCGCCTTCTCAGGGCGGACACGCCGGTTCGAATCCGGTCGGGACCACACGGGACGACGGACACGGGGCGGGCGGGGCGGATGGGCGAGGCGGCCGGCGGGCCGGGCGGACAGGCGGTCACAGAGGCCGAGCTGGCGGCCTTCCACCAAGTGGTGGGCAAGCTGCGCGCGCTGCCCGTGGACGATCCCGTGCGGCTGCGGGCCGAGCAGGTCGCCGCCTCCTTCGCACGGGACGGGCGGCTCCGGCGCCGCAGGACGCGCGGCGCCGAGGCCTCCGCCTCCGACGCCGCCGCGATGGCCGCGACCGCCACCGGTGCCCTCGACCGGCGCGAGGACGCCCCGCTGGCCGAGCCGGGCGACACGGGGGTCTTCCGCAAGCCGCGCACCTGCTACGTCTGCAAGTCGCCCTATCGACAGGTCGATGCCTTCTACCACCGGCTCTGTCCGAGCTGCGCGGCCGACAACTCCGCCCGCCGCGCCCTGAGCACCGACCTGACCGGCCGCCGCGTCCTGCTGACCGGCGGCCGGGTGAAGATCGGCTTCCAGCTGGCACTGATGATGCTCCGGGACGGCGCCGAGCTGCTGGTCACCTCCCGCTTCCCGCACGACACCCTGCGCCGCTTCGGCGCCGCGTCCGGCAGCGGGCGCTGGCTGGACCGGCTGACCGTGCTCGCCGTCGACCTGCGCGACCCGCGCCAGGTGCTCGGCCTGTGCGAGGACCTCCGGCAGGAGGGGCGGCCGCTGGACGTCCTCGTCAACAACGCGGCCCAGACCGTGCGCCGGCCACCGGAGTCGTACGCACTGCTGGCCGCCGGCGAGTACGACGCGCTGCCTCCCGGTGCCCGGCAGGCGCCCGGTTTCACGCCGATGCGGATGCTGCCGGGCTCGGCCGCCGCCCTGCCGGCGGCGCTGCGCGAGGCCGACGAGGCCGGGCTGCTGCCCGATCCCTCCCCGGAGAACTCCTGGTCGGCGCGGCTCGGCGCGCTCGACGCGGCCGAGGTGCTGGAGACGCAGCTCGTCAACGCGCTCGCCCCCGCCCTGCTGTGCGACAGGCTGCTGCCGCTGCTGCTGGCCTCCCCGCACGAGCGGCGCTACGTCGTGAACGTGACCGCGGTGGAGGGCCGGTTCGCCGTCCGCAACAAGACGGCGGGCCACCCGCACACCAACATGGCCAAGGCCGCGCTGAACATGCTCACCCGCACCAGCGCCGGCGAACTCGCCGAGCGGGGCGTGCACATGTGCGCCGTCGACACCGGCTGGATCACCGACGAGAACCCGGCACCGAAGAAGGCCCGGATGGCGGGCGCGGGCTTCCGCACGCCGCTGGACGTGGTGGACGGGGCGGCCCGGGTGTACGACCCGATCGTGCGCGGCGAGGCCGGGGACCCGGTCGCCGGCGTGTTCCTGAAGGACTACCGGGAGGCACCGTGGTGAGCGACGGATGCCGCGGCGAGAGGCCGGGCTTCGCCGGAGCGCGGGGAGGTCAGGCGTTCCGGCGCATCCCGGTGAACACCTCCGTCCAGAAGCGCTGCTGCTTCTCCGATGCCCCCACCAGATAGGTCGCCCGCAGTTTGGCGGCAGGAGGGCCACCAGGCGGGCGACGACTGCCCGGTGCCGTGTGAGCTGGGACAGTTCGGCGTTGGCGAGGATCTGGTGGACGACGTCGCTGTCGTCGCCGCCCTCCGTGGAGTGCTCGGCGGCCCGGCGCAGCCGCGCCTCCCAGGCGTCGGCGTCCCGCGCCAGCTCACGCAGGCCGGTGACCGGACGGCCCCGGAAGCGGTCCGTCAGGGCGGTGAGCGGCACGGGGGCGTACTCCCCGTCGCCCAGGTAGACCGTGCCCATCTCCAGCGGCAGCCCGCGCCGGTGGAGTTTGATCAGCCGCTCCAGGGTGCGCTTGGTGATCCAGGCACGGCCCTCCTCGTCGATGTCGTGCTTCCACCACTCCAGCACCGTCTCGGCGTCCGAGCCGTAGCGGGCGAGCAGCCACTCGTTGGCCGGGATGTCGTCGGGCTCCACCGTGAGGGAGGCGGTGAAGCGGGTCGCCTGCGCGATGTTGTTCCGCGCGACCAGCAGCTTGCGGCCGAGATGGTACGGCGGGTTCTGCACGGCGATCTGCGCCCTCAGGTTCTCGATCCGCCGCCCGGCCAGCGACCACTCCTGGGTGACCTCCATCAGCTTGGCGAACGCGGCCCTGTCCTTGGGCCGGTTGTACTCGTCCCAGACGATCGCCTTCGGCTCCGGGCCGGTGAACCGGGCCGCCATCAGGGTGTCCAGCGTGCCGTCCGGGGACGGGACGGGCGCGCACAGGTCCTCGACGTTCGTCACCGGCAGGGAGAAGTACAGCGGCTCCCGGCCCAGTCCCGAGCGCAGCGTCTCCCGGACGAACCTCCGTCTTCCCGCAGCCCGGCGGCCCCTGCAGCAGCACGGTCCAGCGGCCCCGCAGCGCCGCCCGCTGGTTCGAATCCAGCCGCCCCGCCCCCCTGCCCGCCGCCGCGCTCAGGCGATGGCGCCCGCCGTCGCGATCAGCTCCGGCGCGGTGCCGTGGAAGGTGTCGACCAGCTGCGCCAGCACCGCCCACGCCTCCTCACGATCGCTCAGGTGCTCGCGCACCAGGGGGCGCAGGGCGTCCTCGGCCTCCCGGCTCCGCGCGGGGAACAGCACATGGCCCAGGGACAGCACCCGAAGGACCTGCGAGGCCGAGCGGTAGGTGCCCGCGTACTGGGCGGGGCCCTCCAGGATGCCCGCCTGCCGGGTCCGGTGCGTGAACTTGGGGTGCGTGCCGAAGCGTGCGCGCAGGCCGGGCGGGCAGTCGGGGCGGACGGACAGGGCCCAGCGGGCGTAGCCGGGCAGCGGGTGCGCGGCGTCGGCCTCGGTCACCGCACGCCAGTCGTCCCGGGTGAGGACCATCGAGGCGGCCCCGCGCCCCGCGGCCATGGACGTGGCCTCGCGCAGGGCACCGACCAGGCCGTGGCGCACGTAACCGGCGGGGATCTCGGGTTCCTCGGCGCGCAGGGCGGGACGTACCGGAACGGGCTCGGTGCGCCCCGCGCCGAAGGGCACGCCTCGGGCGAGGGCCCGTCGCAGGCCCGTGTCGATGCCCGTGCAGTGCCACACCGCGGCGTTGAGGTCCGGGTCGTCCTGCTCCAGGATCCAGAGCACGACCGAGGCCGGCAGGGCGGCGTTCCCCCAGTGCCAGGCGCGGGCCACCCGCCTCCGGACCGCCTCCAAGTCCTCGGGTCCGGGCAGGCCGATGCGCGCCCGGATCCGGCCGGCCGTCTCCTCGTCGGTCAGCCGCAGCAGGAAGCCGACGGCCTGCTCCGCGCTGGTGTGATCACGCATGCGGGCATGATGCCAAACGCCACGGACGGGCCGCACCGGTGATGCGGTGCGGCCCGTGTCCCGTGGGTCAGGCTCCCGCCCGCGCCGCCATCCGCGCCTTGCGCGCGGCAAGGCGCTCGTCGAACCGGAGGGCCTCCGCGTCCAGGCCGCCCAGGAACAGGCCGAGTTCCTCCTGGGCCTGGCGTCCCTCGGGGCCGAGGCCGTCGATCTCCATGATCTTCAGGAAGCGCAGTACGGGCTGCAGCACGTCGTCGTGGTGGATGCGCAGGTTGTAGACCTCGCCGATCGCCATCTGCGCGGCGGCCCGCTCGAAGCCGGGGATGCCGTGGCCGGGCATGCGGAAGTCGACCACGACGTCGCGGACCGCCTGCATCGTCAGGTCGGGGGCGAGTTCGAAGGAGGCCTTCAGCAGGTTGCGGTAGAAGACCATGTGCAGGTTCTCGTCGGTCGCGATGCGCGCCAGCATCCGGTCGCAGACCGGGTCGCCGGACTGGTGGCCGGTGTTGCGGTGCGAGATGCGGGTCGCCAGCTCCTGGAAGGCGACGTAGGCGATCGAGTGCAGCATCGAGTGCCGGTTGTCGGACTCGAATCCTTCGCTCATGTGTGCCATGCGGAAACGTTCCAGCTTGTCCGGGTCCACCGCGCGCGAGGCCAGCAGATAGTCCCGCATCACGATGCCGTGCCGGCCCTCCTCGGCGGTCCAGCGGTGCACCCAGGTGCCCCAGGCACCGTCGCGGCCGAACAGCGAGGCGATCTCGTGGTGGTAGCTGGGGAGGTTGTCCTCCGTCAGCAGGTTGACGACGAGGGCGATGCGGCCGATCTCCGTCACCTTGGACTGGTCCTTGTCCCAGGCCTCGCCGTCCTCGAAGAGGCCGGGGAAGTTGCGGGCGTCCGACCACGGCACGTACTCGTGCGGCATCCAGTCCTTGGCGACCTTCAGATGCCGGTTCAGCTCCGTCTCGACCACTTCCTCCAGGGCGTACAGCAACCGGGCGTCGGTCCAGACGGCAGGGCTGCCGAGGTGCGGGGAAGTGATCGTCACAGGAACTCCAGGGGACGCCGAACAGGGGGGAGGAAGGGGACGGCCCGGCGAGCGGTGCCGGGAAACCTACGTGATCGTAGGCTACGAATCCGTAGGTTACGAAGCCGTAGGTTAAGCCCGCTGTAAAGATCGCTGATCAGCCGACACGGCCGGGCTGTTCCCGGGCATGCGCAACAGCCCCGGGACACGCAGGTCCCGGGGCTGTCGGAGGCGAAGGATCACCCGTTCAGGCGTACAGCTCCCGCATCCGCACCGAGAGACAGGTCACACAGCCCTCGAGCTTCTCGAATTCGCCGATGTCCACCGTGACCACCTCGTGCCCGAGGTCGGTCAGCAGCTCCGCCGTCTGCGGCGCGCTCGCCGCCATGAGCAGCTTGTGGCCGCCGAGCAGCACCACGTGCGCGCCGGACTCCTCGGGCACCGACAGGAAGCCCGGGAACAACGAGGGCCGGTCCACCTTCGGGATGTGCCCGACGACCGTTCCGTCCGGCAGCGCGGTGACCGCCGACTTCAGGTGCAGCACCTTGCTCACCGGTACGGCCACCACGCGCGCGCCCAGCGGCTCGAACGCGGCCCGCAGCTGCTGCACGCCGGCCGCGTTGGTGCGCCCGCCCCGGCCGACGTAGACGGTGTCGCCGACCTTCAGGACGTCACCGCCGTCCAGCGTGCCCGGCTCCCATATCCAGTTGACCGAGCAGCCGAGGCGGGCGACCGCCTCCTCGACCCCCGCGGTCTCCTCGCGCCGGGACTCGGCACCGGGCCGGGTGATCAGCGCGACGTTCTTGTACATGACCACGGTGTCCTCGACGAACACCGAGTCCGGGCAGTCGTCGGCCGGCTCGACCTCGATCGTCTCCCAGCCGTGTGTGCGCAGCGCCTCGACGTACGCCTCCCACTGCTCCACGGCGCGTTCCACGTCGACCTTCTCCCGCTCGATGTGCGTCACCAGGCCTTCGGCGAGGCGCGGGCTGGGGCGGCGGACGAGGGCCTTCTTGCTGGGCACGAGGGGCCTTTCCTGGTCGGTGGTGCGGTACGGCGCCATGATGCGACGCCGGTCCGCCATCATGCAGGGCGCCGTGGCCAGGACAAAACCCTCGTTGTCAGGCTGTGCCCCACCTGAGACGGGCGGCTAGCCCAGGGCGCCCACCTCCTCCGGCGAGGACTCGCGCAGCCGGCCGTCCTCCATCAGCAGCCAGCGGGTGATGCCGAGGGACTCCAGGAACGGCAGGTCGTGGGAGGCCACGACGAGGGCACCCTGGTACGACTCCAGCGCCGAGGTCAGCTGCCGCACGCTCGCCATGTCCAGGTTGTTGGTCGGCTCGTCGAGCAGCAGCAACTGGGGCGCGGGCTCGGCGAGCATCAGCGCCGCCAGGGCGGCCCGGAAGCGCTCGCCGCCGGAGAGCGTGCCCGCCTGCTGGTCGGCCCGCGCGCCCCGGAACAGGAAGCGGGCGAGGCGCGCCCGGACCCGGTTGTTGGTGGCGCCCGGCGCGAACCGGGCCACGTTCTCGGCCACGGTCAGCCCGTCGTCCAGCACGTCCAGGCGCTGCGGCAGGAACCGCAGCGGCACATGCGCCCGCGCCGCGCCGGCGACCGGCGCCAGCTCCCCGGCGACGGTCCGCAGCAGGGTCGTCTTGCCGGCGCCGTTGCGCCCGACGAGCGCGATCCGCTCGGGCCCGCGCAGATCGAGAATCCCCTCCACGCGCGCGCCGTGGGCCATCTCCAGCTTCTCCAGGGTCAGCACCTCACGGCCGGGCGGGACGGCCGTGTACGGCAGGTCGACGCGGATCTCGTCGTCGTCCCGTACGGCCTCCACGGCATCGTCCAGGCGTTCTCTGGCCTCGGCGAGCTTCTCCTCGTGCAGGATCCGGTACTTGCCGGCGGACTCCTGCGCCGTGCGCTTGCGGACGCGCATCACCGCCCGGGGCTCGCGTTTGTTGTCGAACATCTTCTGCCCGTACCGCTTGCGCCGGCTCAGTGCCACCTGCGCGTCGGACAGTTCGCGCTTCTGCCTGCGCACATCCGCCTCGGCCACGCGCACCATCCGCTCGGCGGCCTCCTGCTCGACGGCGAGGGCCTGCTCGTAGGCGGAGAAGTTGCCGCCGTACCAGGCGACCTGCCCGGAGCGCAGCTCCGCGATCTGGTCGACCAGGTCCAGCAGCTCCCGGTCGTGGCTGACCACGACGAGGACACCCGGCCAGGCCGCGACGGCAGCGTACAGCCGGCGCCGCGCGTACAGGTCCAGGTTGTTGGTGGGCTCGTCCAGCAGCAGGACGTCCGGCCGGCGCAGCAGCAGGGCGGCCAGGCGCAGCAGCACCGACTCGCCGCCGGAGACCTCGCCGACGGTGCGGTCCAGGCCGATGTGGCCGAGACCCAGCTCGCCGAGCGTGACGAGGGCACGCTCCTCGACGTCCCAGTCGTCGCCGACCGTCTCGAAGTGCTCCTCGGACGCGTCGCCCGCCTCGATGGCGTGCAGGGCGGCCCGCCGGGCGGCGATGCCGAGGGCCTCGTCGACGCGGAGGGTGGTGTCGAGCGTGACGTTCTGCGGCAGGTGGCCGATCTCGCCGGTCGCCTTGACGGTGCCCTCGGCCGGGCCGAGTTCGCCGGCGAGCAGCTTCAACAGGGTGGACTTCCCCGACCCGTTGACGCCGACGAGACCCGTTCTGCCAGGGCCGAAGGCGATGTCCAGGCCGTCGAAGACCGATGTGCCGTCGGGCCAGGCGAAGGAGAGGGAGCTGCAGGTGAGGGAGGTTGACATGAGGGCCTCGCGGTTGCCGAGTGCGGTCTGGGGGGCACGTGTCGAGACACCGCGAGGCGGAAACCGAGGACCTGGGGCAGGGGGGAACCCATGAAAAAGGGCCTGTGCCGGAGGACGGACGGCTCGGACGCCGAGGTCGCACGCACGCACACCTCACCGGTGTGAACGCGGTGTCTCAGGACCTCAGACGAGCAACGTCCTTCTCCAATCGACGGCAACAGAACCGCTGTACACCGTAGGAGGGGCCGCGGGGCCTGTCAACGCAATTCCCGAGCGCCGCCGCTGCCCACCCGCGCGCAGACGCTCAGCAGGCGTCCCGCATCAGCTCGGCCAGGTCGTGGTCCAGATCGAGCTGCAGATGCTCCAGGCCGACCGGCACGAGGTCACCGGTCGCCTCCAGGAACCGCCGGATCTCACCGGAGCGCACATGCACCACCGCGGTGCCCTCGGGCGCGTGGAACTCCAGCACCGTGCGGTCGTAGCCGTACGGCCGCACCCGGACGTCGCCGAAGCCCTCCGGCGCCCGCAGCCCGGCCGCGAGCAGCTCGCGGGAGAAGGTCCAGCACACCTCGACGCCCTCCAGGGTGGCCGGGGCCGGGAAGGTCATGCGGACGGCGAACGGGTCGCGCCGGTCGTAGCGCAGCGTGGCGGGAATGCTCGGCATGCGCGGTGCGGCGGCGACGAGGCGGGCCTCTACGGACTGCTCGATGACGGTGGACAACGCCTTGCTCCCTCGTGACGGCTGGACGTGCTCCGGGCGTGTGAGACCTGGCACTGGAAGAGACGATGGAATCGGCCAATCCGTGCACACCCCGAACGAGTGACCTCGGTCACCGCGTTCATGCACGGGAGGGCGGCCGCGGAGGCCCCCTGGACGGCGGCGGACGGCTGCACTAGCTTCGCCCGCCATGAGGCGCTCGGTGAGCACGCGACATGGGGGACGGACGGGCCGGCTGGTGGCGGTGGGGGTGGCGTGCGCGGCGGCGCTGGCCGCGCTGACGGTCCCGGCCGCCGGGGCGGGGCCACTCGGCAAGGGGCCGCTGGGTCAGGGGGCGCCGCACTGGGAGGCGAAGGACAGCGGCGCACCTCAGGTCCGCTTCCGGGGCCTGGCCGCCGTCGACCGGCGCACCGCCTGGCTGGCGGGTACGGCGGGCACCGTGCTGCGCACCACCGACGGCGGGGCGAGCTGGCGGAACGTCTCTCCGCCCGGTGCGGCCGACCTGCAGTTCCGGGACGTCGAGGCGTTCGACGCGCGGCGCGCGGTGGTGCTGGCGATCGGCGAGGGCGAGGCGTCGCGCGTGTACCGCACCGACGACGGCGGAGCGACGTGGACGGAGTCCTTCCGCAACACCGACCCGAAGGCGTTCTACGACTGCCTCGCCTTCTTCGACCGCCGCCACGGCCTCGCCATGAGCGACCCCGTGGATGGCCGGTTTCGCATCCTCTCCACCAGCGACGGCGGCCGGTCCTGGCGGGTGCTGCCCGCCGCCGGCATGCCGGCCGCGCTGGACGGCGAGGCAGGATTCGCCGCGAGCGGCCAGTGCCTGGTCACCTCCGGCCCGAGGGACGTCTGGCTGGCCACCGGAGGCGGCGCCCACGCGCGCGTGCTGCACTCCGCCGACCGCGGACTGACCTGGACGGCCGCCGACACGCCGCTGCCCGCGGGTGATCCGGCCAAGGGCGTCTTCGCGCTCGCCTTCCGCGACCGCGCCCACGGACTCGCGGTCGGCGGCGACTACCGCCCCGGCGAGTCCTCACCCGAGGCCGCCGCGGTCACCGCCGACGGCGGCCGCACCTGGCGTCCCGCCACCACCCCGCCGCCCGCCTACCGGTCCGGCGCCGCCTGGCTCCCGCACAGCCGCACCGTCGCGCTCGCCGTCGGGCCCACGGGCACCGACCTGACGACCGACGGCGGCCGCACCTGGCGGACCGTCGACACCGGTTCGTACGACACGGTCGCCTGCACGCCCGACCTGAGCTGCTGGGCCGCCGGGGAACAGGGGCGGGTGGCGCGCCTGGAACGCTGACGTAACCGCCCAGAAGCCGGGTACTCGTTCCGGACCGCACAGGACCTGCCCTGAAGGAGGGCGAGGAAAGGAGCGATCATGCCAGCCGGTTCCAGCCCCAAGCGCGAACGTCAGTACGAGCACATCAAGGAGAGCGCGCAGGACCGGGGCGAGAGCGCCAGTCGCGCCAAGGAGATCGCCGCGCGGACCGTCAACAAGGAACGCGCCCGCTCCGGCGAGTCCAAGACCGCCAGCCGCAGCTCGACGCAGGACAAGAAGTCGGCGAGCGAGCGCGGCGGGCAGCGGTCGGGCAACCGGGTCGGCTCCCAGGGCCCGACCCGCGACCAGCTGTACAACGAGGCCAAGCAGCGCGGCATCGAAGGCCGTTCGCACATGAACAAGGACGAACTGCAGCGCGCGCTGAACGACAAGAAGAGCTGAACGACAAGAAGCGCTGAACGGCGAGAGGCGCTGAACGGCGGGAGGCGCTGAACCCCGAGAGGATCTGACCGCCGGGGAGAGCCGACCCGGCTGTTCAGTTCACGGTCTGCCGGTGGTGTGCCAGCTCGGGAGCCGTCTTCGTGGCGACGAACTCCGTGATGCGGTACGTGCACACCCCGGCGGCCACGAACGGGTCGCCCGCGGTGACCTCCTCGATCCGGGCGCGGTCCTCCGCGACGGCCAGGATGACCCCGCCGTCGCGGGGGTTCTTGCGTCCGGACGCAAGGAAGTGGCCCTTCTGGTACTGCTCGTCGAGCCAGGCGACATGCGCCGGGATGACGGCGTCGACGGCGTCCAGCGGGGCGGTGTACGTCAGCTCCAGTACGAACATGATCGCGAGACTACCCCCGCGGAGGGCCGGGCGGTCCAGGGGCCGTACAGTCCTGGCCACATGAGGACCGTTGGCGTACCCGCGGGCTGGCCCGCGACCGAGGAAGAGGCACGCGCGGTACAGGACCGGCTGCGCGACCGGGTGGTGCTCGACGAGCCCGGGCCGCCGCCCGGGACCGGCCATGTCACGGGCGTGGACGTGGCCTATGACGACGAGCGCGACCTGGTGGCCGCCGCGGCGGTCGTCCTGGACGCCGCCACGCTCGCCGTCGTGGCGGAGGCGACGGCCGTCGGCCGGATCTCCTTCCCCTACGTGCCCGGACTGCTGGCCTTCCGCGAGATCCCGACCGTACGGGCCGCCCTGGACGCCCTGCCGTGCACGCCCGGCGTGGTCGTCTGCGACGGCTACGGCCTCGCCCACCCGCGCCGCTTCGGCCTCGCCAGCCACCTCGGTGTGCTCACCGGCCTGTCCACCGTCGGCGTCGCCAAGAACCCGTTCACCTTCACGTACGACGAGCCGGCACGCGCGCGTGGCAGCGCCGCACCCCTCCTGGCGGGCACGGAGGAGGTCGGCCGCGCGCTGCGCACCCGCGACGGCGTGAAGCCGGTCTTCGTCTCCGTCGGCCACCGCGTGAGCCTGGACAACGCCCTGGCCCACACCCTCGCCCTGACCCCCCACTACCGCCTCCCGGAAACCACCCGCAGAGCCGACGCCCTGTGCCGGCTCGCACTGCGCGAGGCGACCGGGAGGCCGGGGGAGGCCTGAGGGCTCGTGCGGCAGGGACTCGCCGGCCCGCCGACGGGCGCTGAAGGCGGCGGCCGGGGAGGAGCGCCCGTTCGAACGCAGTGCGGGAAGCGGGCGGGCGGTCGCGAGAGGCTTGAGCATCCTGAGCGGTGCAGGTCCCGCCTGCGCGGGGCGGCCGGGAGGGGCGGAGGGTTCAGCGCGGAATGAGTAGCCCGTCTGAGTACGTGCACGGATGTGCCTGCTCGGGGCCCGGCGGCAGGCTGGGCCGCATGACGACGCATCGGTCCGCCAAGCCCGTGACCCGCCCCGCCCAGCCTGTCGAGCGTGCCGTGACGGCCGCGCTGGTCCTCGCCGTCGTGGCGGGGCTCGCGTGGATCGGCGGGATGCTCTGGACCCTGCTGGGGTGGCAGTCGTAGCCCGCGCGGCCTACCGGGAGTGGGCCACCCGGAAGGTGATCCCCGCCCGGCGCAGCCGCTCGGTCAGCGCGTCGCCCATCGCCTGGGCCGTCGTGACCTGCCCGGCCGTCGGCGGGAGTTCGTCGAAGGCCAGGCTGAGGGCCGCCTCGGCGAACATCTTGGCCGTCTCGTCGTAGCCCGGGTCCCCGCCCGCGACCTCGGTGAGCACGCGTCGCCCGCCGCCCTCGCCGACGAAGCGCACGGAGAACCAGCTCTTCGCCCGCCTCTCGGCGCTCGGCCCCTCCCCGGGGCTGAGCCGGCCGGACAGCCAGCGCCGGGCCGGCGGCAGCTGGGCGGCGGCTCCCACCGCGCCGACGGCCGCGATCCCGCCCAGGGCGACCGGCAGGTGCCGGACGGCCGCGTAGTGGCGGTAGCGGAAGTCGGGGCCGTAGCGGTCCAGGGCCTTCGCCGAGCGGCGCACGATCTGCGGGTCGATGGTCGGCAGCGGCAGCACCCACGCGCCGACCTCCCGGGCGAACCGCGGCGCCCCCGCCGGTGCCGTCACCCGGCGTCCCATCAGCCGCGGCTCGTGCCGGCGCCGTTCCCGGGCGGCGGCCACGAGCTGCCGGCCGCGCGCGAACTGGTTCAGCGCCGAGGCCAGCGTGCCGCCGGAGAAGGCCGCGTCGACGGTCACGAAGCCGTCCACGGTCAGCGGCACGCCCTCCGGCAGCTGCCGCACCGTGAAGTACGCGCCGAGGTCGTGCGGCACGGAGTCGAAGCCGCAGGCGTGCACGAGGCGGGCGCCGGTCTCCCGCGCGCGCGTGTCGTGCCGGACGTACGTCAGGTCCACGAACTCGGGCTCGCCGGTGAGGTCGAGGTAGTCGGTCCCGCTGTCCGCGCAGGCGGCGACCAGATCCTGGCCGTAGGTGACGTACGGCCCCACGGTCGTGGCGACCACGCGCGCGTGCTCGGCGAGCGTGCGCAGGGTGGCCGGTTCGGCCACGTCGGCCCGGAGCACGCCGACATCGGCGGCGCCCGGCAGCTGCTCGCGCAGCCGCTCCAGTTTCCGCTCGTCGCGGCCCGCGACCGCCCAGCGCAGGTCCGCGGGGGCGTGGGTGGCGAGGTACCGCGCCGTCAGTGTGCCGACGAAGCCGGTGGCTCCGAAGAGCACGAGGTCGTAGGGACGATCCGTCCTGTTTAGCCTGCTCATGACACCCCATTGGTCGTGCAGCACGCGCCGCTGTCGGTGGCTGAGGCTAGCGTGAGGAGTGCTGGGCCCGACGGCCGGGCACTTCGCTAAGCGCTTGCTCGTTCAGGTCTTGTGTCCGGTGGAACGTGTTCTTAGCATCACCGGTGTTACATCAGTTGTGTCACATGGGCTCGGCTTGGGGGCAGCACGCATGACGACGGCAGGGACGCCGGGGCAGGGCCCGCTCCACGGGGTGCGCGTGGTGGAGCTGGCCGGGATCGGGCCGGGCCCCTTCGCCTGCATGCTCCTGGCCGACCTGGGCGCCGACGTGGTGCGGGTGGACCGCCCGGGCGGCCCCGGCCTCGGGATCGAGCCGGCCTACGACGTGACGAACCGCAACAAGCGCTCGGTCGTCGTCGACCTCAAGGCACCGGACGGCCCCGCGCGCGTGCTCGACCTCGCCGCCCGCGCCGACGTCCTGATCGAGGGGTACCGGCCCGGCGTGGCCGAGCGGCTCGGCGTCGGACCCGACGCCTGCCACGCCCGCAACCCCCGCCTGGTCTACGGCCGGATGACCGGCTGGGGCCAGGACGGCCCGCTCGCCGACCGCGCCGGGCACGACGTGGCGTACATCGCCCTCACCGGCACCCTCGGCCTGATCGGCCGACCGGACGAGCCCCCGGCCGTCCCCGCCAACCTGCTCGGGGACTACGCGGGCGGCTCCCTCTACCTGGTCGTCGGCGTCCTCGCCGCCCTGCACCACGCGCGCGCGACCGGCACCGGACAGGTGGTGGACGCGGCCATCGTGGACGGCACGGCACACCTGTCGGCGATGATCCACGGCATGCTCGCCGCCGGCGGCTGGCAGGACCGGCGCGGCGCCAACCTCCTAGACGGGGGCTGCCCGTACTACGGCACCTACGCGACCGCCGACGGCGGGTACATGGCGGTGGGTGCCCTGGAGCCGCGGTTCTACGAGGAGTTCCTGCACCTGCTCGGCCTGGACGACCTCGCCCCGGCCCGCACGGACACCACCCGTTGGGGTGAACTGCGCGAGCGTGTGGCCGCCCGCTTCTCGTCCCGGACCCGCGAGGAGTGGACGGCCGTCTTCGCGGACTCGGACGCCTGTGTGGCCCCCGTGCTGTCCCTGCGTGAGGCCCCGCACCACCCGCACCTGGCCGCCCGCTCCACCTTCACCGACCACGGCGGCATCACCCAGCCGGCCCCCGCCCCCCGCTTCTCCGCGACCCCCACCGCCGTCCGCACCGGCCCCGCCCTGCCCGGGGACGGCGCCGCGACGGTGGCCCGCGACTGGGGCATACCCGACCTCGTGACCGACGACCTCGCCGCCGACGGCGACTGACCCCGCCCGCCCGGCCCACCCTCCCGAAAGGCACCCCAGTGAGCACCGAAGCGTACGTGTACGACGCGATCCGCACCCCGCGCGGCCGCGGCAAGGCGACCGGCGCCCTGCACGGCACCAAGCCCATCGACCTGGTCGTCGGCCTGATCCACGAGATCCGCGACCGCTTCCCTGGCCTGGACCCGGCCGCGATCGACGACATCGTGCTCGGCGTCGTCGGCCCCGTGGGCGACCAGGGCTCGGACATCGCCCGGATCGCGGCGATCGCCGCCGGACTGCCGGACACGGTGGCGGGCGTGCAGGAGAACCGCTTCTGTGCCTCCGGCCTGGAGGCCGTCAACCTGGCCGCCGCCAAGGTCCGCTCCGGCTGGGAGGACCTGGTCCTCGCCGGGGGCGTGGAGTCCATGTCCCGGGTGCCGATGGCCTCGGACGGCGGCGCCTGGTTCAACGACCCGATGACCAACCTGTCCGTCAACTTCGTGCCCCAGGGCATCGGCGCCGACCTCATCGCCACCATCGAGGGCTTCTCCCGCCGGGACGTGGACGAGTACGCGGCCCTGTCCCAGGAGCGTGCCGCCACCGCCTGGAAGGAGGGCCGCTTCGACCGCTCCGTCGTCCCGGTCAAGGACCGCAGCGGCCTGGTCGTCCTCGACCACGACGAGCACATGCGGCCCGGCACCACCGCCGACTCCCTCGCGGGACTCAAGCCGTCGTTCGCCGACATCGGCGAACTCGGCGGATTCGACGCGGTGGCCCTGCAGCGGTACCACTGGGTGGAGAAGATCGACCACGTCCACCACGCCGGCAACTCCTCCGGCATCGTGGACGGCGCCTCGCTGGTCGCGATCGGATCCCGGGAGGTCGGCGAGCGCCACGGCCTCACCCCGCGCGCGCGGATCGTCTCCGCCGCCGTCTCCGGCTCCGAGCCCACCATCATGCTCACCGGCCCGGCGCCCGCCACCCGCAAGGCGCTCGCCAAGGCCGGCCTCACCATCGACGACATCGACCTGGTCGAGATCAACGAGGCGTTCGCCGCCGTCGTACTGCGCTTCGTCAAGGACATGGGCCTGTCGCTGGACAAGGTCAACGTCAACGGCGGCGCCATCGCCCTCGGCCACCCGCTCGGCGCGACCGGCGCGATGATCCTCGGCTCGCTCATCGACGAACTGGAGCGCCAGGACAAGCGCTACGGCCTCGCCACCCTGTGCGTCGGCGGCGGCATGGGCATCGCCACCATCGTCGAGCGCATCTGAACTCCCCGCGGAACACGCGACATCAGACTTCAACGGAGACGACTGTCATGACCGAGAGCACCACCATCCGCTGGGAGCAGGACGACACCGGTGTCGTCACCCTCGTCCTCGACGACCCCAACCAGTCCGCGAACACCATGAACCAGGCGTTCCGCGACTCCCTCGCCGCGATCACCGACCGGCTGGAGGCCGAGAAGGACGCCATCCGCGGCATCATCGTCACCTCCGCCAAGAAGACCTTCTTCGCCGGCGGCGACCTGCGCGACCTGATCCGGGTCACCCCGGAGACCGCCCAGGAGCTGTTCGACGGCGGCCTCGCCATCAAGCGGAACCTGCGCCGTATCGAGACCCTCGGCAAGCCCGTCGTGGCCGCCCTCAACGGCGCGGCCCTCGGTGGCGGTTTCGAGCTCGCCCTGGCCTGCCACCACCGCGTCGCCCTCGACGCGCCCGGCTCCAAGATCGGCTGTCCGGAGGTCACCCTCGGGCTGCTCCCCGGCGGCGGTGGCGTCGTCCGCACCGTCCGCCTGCTCGGCATCGCCGACGCACTGCTGAAGGTGCTGCTGCAGGGCACCCAGTACAACCCCCGGCGCGCCCTGGAGAACGGCCTCGTCCACGAGGTGGCCGCGACCCCCGAGGAGATGCTGGCCAAGGCCCGCGCCTTCATCGACGCCCACCCCGAATCGCAGCAGCCCTGGGACCGGCCCGGCTACAAGATCCCCGGCGGCACGCCCGCGAACCCGAAGTTCGCCGCCAACCTGCCCGCCTTCCCGGCCACCCTGCGCAAGCAGACCAACGGCGCCCCCTACCCGGCACCGCGCAACATCCTCGCGGCGGCCGTCGAGGGCGCCCAGGTCGACTTCGAGACCGCCCAGGTCATCGAGGCCCGCTACTTCGTGGAGCTGGCCGCCGGGCAGACCTCGAAGAACATGATCCAGGCCTTCTTCTTCGACCTCCAGGCCGTGAACTCCGGCGCCAACCGCCCGAAGGGCGTCGAGCCCCGCAAGGTCCGCAAGGTCGCCGTCCTCGGCGCCGGGATGATGGGCGCCGGCATCGCCTACTCCTGCGCCCGCGCGGGCATCGACGTCGTCCTGAAGGACGTCTCCCTGGAGGCCGCCCTCAAGGGCAAGGCCTACTCCGAGAAGCTCTGCGCCAAGGCCGTCGCCAAGGGCCGCACCAGCCAGGAGAAGGCCGACGCGCTGCTCGCCCGCATCACCCCGACCGGCGAGGTGGCCGCGCTCGCCGGCTGCGACGCGGTCATCGAGGCCGTCTTCGAGGACACCGCGCTCAAGCACAAGGTGTTCCAGGAGATCGAGGCCGTCGTCGCGCCCGACGCGCTGCTGTGCTCCAACACCTCCACCCTGCCCATCACCGCGCTCGCCGAGGGTGTGCAGCGCCAGGCCGACTTCATCGGGCTGCACTTCTTCTCGCCCGTCGACAAGATGCCGCTGGTCGAGATCATCAAGGGCGCGCGCACCGGCGACGAGGCCCTCGCGCGGGCCTTCGACCTGGTCCGGCAGATCAACAAGACGCCGATCGTCGTCAACGACTCGCGCGGCTTCTTCACCTCCCGGGTGATCGGCCACTTCATCAACGAGGGCGTCGCCATGGTCGGTGAGGGCGTCGAGCCCGCCTCCGTGGAGCAGGCCGCCGCCCAGGCCGGCTACCCGGCGAAGGTGCTCTCCCTGATGGACGAGCTGACCCTCACCCTCCCGCGCAAGATCCGCAACGAGTCGAGGCGGGCCGTGGAGGAGGCCGGCGGCACCTGGACCGCGCACCCGGCGGAGGCGGTCATCGACCGCATGGTCGACGAGTTCGGCCGGACGGGCCGCAGCGGAGGAGCGGGCTTCTACGACTACGCCGAGGACGGCAGGCGGGCCGGCCTGTGGCCGGGCCTGCGCGAGCACTTCACGCGGCCCGGGCACCGGATCCCGTTCCGGGACATGCAGGAGCGCATGCTCTTCGCCGAGGCGCTGGACACCGTGCGCCTCCTCGAGGAAGGCGTCCTGACCTCCGTCGCCGACGCGAACATCGGCTCGATCCTCGGCATCGGCTTCCCGGGCTGGACCGGCGGCGTGCTGCAGTACATCAACGGCTACGAGAACGGCCTGCGGGGATTCGTGGCCCGCGCGCGGGAGCTGGCCGAGCGCTACGGCGAGCGGTTCACCCCGCCCGCGCTGCTGGTGGAGAAGGCGGAGCGCGGGGAGCCGTTCAGCGACTCAGTCCGCTCCTGACCCGGTGAGCCACTCGCTCAGCTCTTCCCGCAGCGAGCGCTGGAACGTGGTCAGCAGCGCCTGCACCACCAGCGGGTGCATGTGCGCCGACAGGGACTTCACGTCCCGGGCGTCACGCTCGGCCACCTCGCCGCGGAAGAGCTGGGAGAGCTCGTGGGCCGCGGCGCGCGAGTGCTCGGTGAGCACCTTGCGCGCCGCGAGGATCGCCTCCTGGGACAGCGGTACGTCGAGGAGCTGGACGCCGAGCCGGAGCAGCCCCGCGTCCACGCGGAACGTCTCGCCCTCGCCCGCCGTCACGACGTTCATCGCCACCAGCCGGTCGATGTCCCCGTCGGTCAGCGGACGCCCGGCCCGGCGGTCGAGCTCCGGCCGGGTCACCTCCTCCACCGCGTCCGGCGCCCAGGAGGCCACCACGGCGCGGTGGATGGCCAGACCGTGCGGGCCGAGGTCCGGCGGAAGCTGCCGCAGATACCGCTCGATCGCCGCGAGCGTCATGCCCTGGCGCTGCAGCTCCTCGATGAGGGTCAGCCGTGCCACATGCCCGGGCCCGTAGTGCCCCACCCGGCGCGGACCGATGACCGGCGGAGGGAGCAGCCCCTTGCCGGCGTAGAACCGCACGGTGCGCACCGTGACGCCCGCCCGCGCGGCCAGCTCGTCGACGGTGAGGGTCGTCTCCTCGGCATCGGTCGTCATGCGCAGCAGTATCGCTGTCTCACCAATGGTGTGAAACCTGGGGAGGCCGTGTGAGAAGTGCCGCTGTGTGAGCCGGACCACCGCATACCCGCTGATCCGTCTGGAAAGCTGCTGCCTTGGTCTGTGCCGCGACACCAGGGTGGTGCGGGCCGAACTGTACGAACCCGCGCCCACGAGGTGCGGGCGAACCAGGAAGTGGAACCACCCGTGAGCAGCAAGGACGCCGTGCGGACGGCACAGGCCGCCGCACGCCCCCAGACGGCCGCGACGCCCGCGGACGCGGGCGACGCCGGCTACAGCAAGGACCTCAAGGCCCGCCACGTCAACATGATCGCCATCGGCGGCGCCATCGGCACCGGCCTCTTCCTCGGCGCCGGCGGGCGCCTGCACAGCGCCGGCCCGGCGCTCGCCCTGGCCTATCTGGTCTGCGGCGTCTTCGCCTTCTTCGTCGTCCGGGCCCTCGGCGAGCTGGTCCTGTACCGGCCCTCCTCCGGCTCCTTCGTGTCGTACGCGCGCGAGTTCCTCGGTGAGAAGGGCGCCTACGTCGCCGGCTGGATGTACTTCCTCAACTGGTCGACCACCGGCATCGCCGACATCACCGCGATCGCGCTCTACACGCACTACTGGAGCCTGTTCACCGCGATCCCGCAGTGGGTCCTGGCGCTGATCGCCCTCGCGGTGGTGCTCGCGGTGAACCTGATCTCGGTGAAGATCTTCGGCGAGATGGAGTTCTGGTTCGCGATCATCAAGGTCGCGACGCTGGTGGCGTTCATGTTCGTCGGCATCTTCCTGCTGGCCACCCAGCACGACGTCGACGGCCGCAAGCCCGGCCTGAGCGTGATCACCGACCACGGCGGCGTCTTCCCGCACGGCATGATGCCGGTCGTCCTCGTGATGCAGGGCGTGATCTTCGCGTACGCCGCGCTGGAGCTGGTCGGTGTCGCCGCCGGTGAGACCGCCGAGCCGGAGAAGGTCGTCCCGCGCGCGGTGAACTCGATCATGTGGCGTGTGGGTCTGTTCTACGTCGGCTCGGTGGTCCTGCTCGCCCTGCTGCTGCCCGGCTCGGTGTACTCCGGCGACGAGAGCCCGTTCGTGACGGTCCTGTCGAAGATCGGTGTCCCGGCGGCCGGTGACGTGATGAACCTGGTCGTCCTGACCGCCGCCATGTCCTCGCTGAACTCCGGCCTGTACTCCACCGGCCGCATCCTGCGCTCCATGGCCACGGCCGGCTCGGCGCCGAGGTTCACCGCCCGCATGAACCGCAGCCAGGTGCCCTACGGCGGCATCCTGCTGACCTGCGCGGTCTGCGTGCTCGGTGTCGGCCTGAACTACCTGATGCCCGCCCAGGCCTTCGAGATCGTGCTGAACGTCGCCTCCCTCGGCATCATCAGCACCTGGGTGATCATCATGATCTGCCACCTGGTCTTCGTCCGCCGCGCCCGAGCGGGCCTGGTCGCCCGGCCGCACTTCCGGCTCAGGTTCAGCCCGGTCACGGAGATCGCCACGATCGCGTTCCTCCTGGTCTGCCTCGGCATGATGGGCAACGACCCCGAGGTGGGCCGCAAGACCCTGCTCCTCATCCCGGTGATCGCACTCATGCTCGTCGCCGGCTGGTTCGGCGTACGCCGCCGGGTCGCGCACAACACCGACAAGGAACTGACGAACCTGACCGAGTAGCAGCTCAGCGCCACTGTCGGTGGCACCGCTTACGGTGGCGTCATGTCGGGGATCGCATACGTCCGAGGTGACGCCACCACACCGCAGGCCAAGGGCACCAAGGTGATCGCCCACGTCTGCAACGACATCGGGGGCTGGGGCAAGGGCTTCGTGCTCGCCCTCTCGCGGCGCTGGCCGGAGCCGGAGAGGGCGTACCGCGCCTGGCACCGGGACCGCGCGGGGAACGACTTCGGCCTGGGCGCGGTCCAGCTGGTGCAGGTGGGCCCGCACCTCTGGGTGGCCAACATGATCGGCCAGCGCGGCATCAGGACCGGCAGCAAGGGCGTCCCGGTCCGCTACGAGGCGATCGACACCGCCCTCGGCCGCCTCGCCGACCAGGTGATCGAACGCGGCGCCTCCGTGCACATGCCCCGCATAGGCTGCGGTCTTGCAGGCGGAAAGTGGTCCCGGATCGAGCCGCTCGTCATCGAGCGGTTGGTACGACGCGGGATCGCGGTGACGGTGTACGACCACGGGGAGGGTGGCGGATGAGTGGGGGCCTCGATGTGCTGGTGGTGGGTGGGGCCGGGGTGGACACGGTGGTTCATGTCCCCGAGCTGCCCCTGCCCTACGCCGACAGTTACCTGATCGACTCCGGGATCCGCACCCGGGCCGGGCAGACCGGGGACTTCGTCTCCCTGGGCCTGGCGGCGCTCGGCCTGGCCACGCACCACCTCGACGTCCTCGGCGACGACCCCGAGGGCGACCTGGTCCGCGCTCTGCACCGCGAGCACGGCATCGGCCTGACCGCGCTCCCGCAGCCCGCGGGCACCAAGCGGGCGGTCAACCTCGTCGGCCCGGACGGCCGCCGCCTGTCCCTCTACGACACCAGCCGCACCCGCCCCGGCGACCGCTTCCCCGAGGAGCTGCTCCGCCTGCTCGCGGGGGCGAGCCGGCACGTCCACGTGACCATCACCCAGCCCTGCGCGGAGGCACTGCCCGTGCTCGTCACGACGGGCGTCCCCCTCTCCACCGACCTGCACGACTGGGACGGCGAGAACCCGTACCACGAACCGTTCGCGCTCGCCGCCGACGTGGTCTTCCTCTCCGCCGCCGCCCTGACCGACCCCGAGCGGACCATGCGGCGCATCGCCGAGCGGGGCCGCGCCGAGGCCGTCGTCGCCACCGCCGGCGCCAAGGGCGCGTATCTGCTGGCCGACGGCGAGCTGACCCGGATCCCCGCGGCGACCCCGCCCGCGCCGGTGATCGACTCCAACGGCGCGGGTGACGCCTTCGCCGCCGCCTACCTCTACGGCCGGCTCACCGGCGAGCCACCCCGGCGGTGCGCCCACTACGGAGCGATCGCCGGGGCGTACGCCTGCACCGTCCCGGCCACCCGCGCGGAGGCGATGGGCCGGGACGAGCTGCTCCGGCAGGCGGCCGGGACCAGATCCTGAGGCCTCCGCGCCCTCAGTGCCCGTGCACGTCGTTCGTCGCCTCGATCTTCTTCCAGGAGCGCGGTGCGGCGAGGTGGTGACCGGCCTGCGCCAGGGACGCCGCGCGGGCCGCCGGCGCGGCGGGCTTCGACGGCTGGAACAGCCAGGTGTCGAACAGCGCGGCCAGTGGCCTGCCCGTCACCTGCTCGGCGTACCGCCGGAAGTCGGCCACCGAGGCGTTGCCGTACGCGTGCTCCTTCGGCCAGCCCTTCAAAAGCGCGAAGAACGCGTCGTCCCCGACCTCGTTCCGCAGCGCCTGGATGGCGAGCGCACCCCGGTCGTAGACCGCCGCGTCGAACTGGTGGTCAGGACCCGGGTCACCGGGCGCGACCGTCCAGAACGCGTCGTCGGCCGGGTGGGAGGCGTACACGTGGTCGGCGAGTTCCTGCGCGGTGCCCTCGCCCTCGTGCTCGGACCACAGCCACTGCGCGTAGCGCGCGAAGCCCTCGTTGATCCAGATGTCCTTCCAGCCCTTCAGCGACACGTCGTCGCCGTACCACTGGTGGGCCAGCTCGTGCACGACCACGGAGGTGTTGGAACCGTTGGCGAACTGCTTCGGGCTGTAGTAGATCCGGGTCTGCGTCTCCAGCGCGTACCCCGTGGTGGTGTTGGGCACGTACCCGCCGGCCGAGCCGAACGGATACGGCCCGAAATAGCCGCTCAGCCAGTCCACGATCTCCCCGGTGCGCTCCACGCTCGCCCGCGCGGCCCCGTCGTTGTCGCCGAGGTCCTTGCTGTAGGCGTTGACGACCGGCACCCCGCCCTCGGAGGTGCCGGTGGTGATGTCGAACCTCCCCAGGGCGAGCGTGGTCAGATAGGTGGCCTGCGGCTTGTTCTGCCGCCAGGTGTAGCGGGTCCAGCCCAGCTTCGAACTGGTCGACTGCAGCGTGCCGTTGGAAAGCGCCTGGGTGCCGTCGGGCACGGCGACCGACACGTCGTAGGTGGCCTTGTCGCTCGGGTGGTCGTTGCTCGGGAACCACCACCAGGCGGACTCGGGCTCGTCGGCGGCGACGGCGCCGTCGGGCGTGCGGTGCCAGGTGGTGAAGCCGTAGGCGCTCTTCGTCGACGGCACCCCGCGGTAGCGGACCACGACCGTGACCGGAGTGCCCTTGGCGAGCGGTGTCCTCGGGGTGACGACCAGTTCGTGCTGTCCGGAGGTCGCGAAGGAGGCCGTGGCGCCGTTGACCCGCACCTCGCTCACGTCCAGCAGGAAGTCCAGGTCGAAACTCGACAGGTCCTGCGTCGTCCTCGCCAGGATGGTCGCGGATCCCTGCAGTTCGTCCGTCGCCGGCTCGTACTGCAGTCTCAGGTCGTAGTGCGAGACGTCGTAGCCGCCGTTGCCGTAGTACGGGTAGTAGGGGTCGCCGATGCCCGGCGCGCCGGGGGAGTAGGCCGCGGCCGATGCCGGGATCGCCAGCAGGAGGGAGGCCGCCGCCAGTGCGCCCGGCGCGATGATTCTGCGGTGCACGTCAGCTCCAAGTCGTCGGGACGACAGGTCCGTTCGGAGAACTCTGTCGGCAGCCTATTGAGTCCCTGTGGCTCCGCGGCTGTCCACGGCCCCTCCTGTCACACGATCGCCATTCGGCCGTCACGGGCCCTGCGATGCGCACGAGCCGCGCGCGCCACCCCCAGGTGCACGAGCCGCACGAGCCGTCACGACGTGCCGGAAATCCTTCTTCTGCACGGGAGTTGACCGGGGTAGCGTCCGCGCATGCCGATACACACCCCCCGCCGCGCGCGCTTCACGTTCCTCAGAGCGTTCGCGATCGCGGCCGTCGCAGCCCTGACGGCCGCCCTCCTCACCCCCGCAGCCGCCCAGGCCGCGCCCCGTGAGAGCCGGCCCGTCTACTCCTACGCCCACGCCGTCCGCGAGGCCGTCTGGGTGGACACCGGCCTGGACGAGGACGGCGACGGAAGGACCGACCGCGTCGCCGCCGACATCGTCCGGCCCGCCGAACCGGCCCGACAGCACCGCAAGATACCGGCCATCGTGGACGCCAGCCCGTATTACTCCTGCTGCGGCCGCGGCAACGAGAGCCAGCTCAAGACCTACGACGCGCACGGCCGTGTCGTCCAGATGCCGCTGTTCTACGACAACTACTTCGTGCCCCGCGGCTACGCCGTCATCGGCGTCGACCTGACCGGCACCAACCGCTCCACCGGCTGCGTCGACGTCGGCGGCCGCTCAGAGATCCGGTCGGCCAAGGCGGTCATCGACTGGCTCGGCGGCCGCGCCCGGGCGTACACCACCCGCACCGGCACCCGGACCGTCAAGGCCGGCTGGAGCAACGGCACGACCGGCATGATCGGCAAGAGCTGGGACGGCACCATCGCCAACGGAGTCGCCGCCACCGGCGTCAAGGGGCTGAAGACGATCGTCCCGATCAGCAGCATCTCGTCCTGGTACGACTACTACTTCGCCCAGGGCGCCCCGCTCTACGACGGCGGCCCCGGCGACCTCGCCGGCTACGTCGAGAACAGCGGCGCCCGGGCCCACTGCGCGGCCGTACACAAGAAGCTCGCCGACGGCAGCCCGAGCAGCGGCGACTGGACGCCGCTGTGGAGCGAGCGGAACTACGTGAAGGACGCGGCCAAGGTGCGGGCCAGCGTGTTCCTCGTGCACGGCATGCAGGACCTCAACGTGCGCACCAAGCACTTCGGCCAGTGGTGGGACGCCCTGGCCCGGCACGGCGTCCAGCGCAAGATCTGGCTCTCCCAGACCGGCCACGTCGACCCCTTCGACTACCGGCGCGGCGCCTGGGTCGACACCCTGCACCGCTGGTTCGACCACGAACTCCTCGGCTACGACAACGGCATCGACCGCGAGCCGATGGCCGACATCGAGCGCCACCCCGACCAGTGGGTCACCTCCCGCAGCTGGCCGCCGCACGGCACCCGGACCACCACCCTGCGTCCCGCCCCCGGCACCCGGGCGGGCGTCGGCACCCTCGGCCTGCACCCCGCCACCGGCACCGAGACCTTCACCGACGACCCGAAGCTGAGCGAGAGCGACTGGGCCGCCCACGCCACCACGCCCACCCCGGAGAAGGCCGGCTTCGTCACCGCGCCGCTCCGGCACGCCCTGCGCCTGTCCGGATCCGCCCAGGTGACCGTCACCGCCACCCCGACCACCTCCTCGGCCCATCTGTCGGCCGTCCTGGTGGACCTCGGCCCGGACACCATCCGCGACTACGCCGACAGCGACGAGGGCATCACCACGCTCACCGCCCGCGACTGCTGGGGCGCGAGCACCGCCGGGGACAGCGCCTGCTTCAAGAAGACGAAGGCGAAGACGGCCCAGGTCGGTTACACGGTGTTCAGCCGAGGCTGGGCCGACCTCGGCCACCACGCCTCACTCGACCACGGCACCCCGCTCACCCCGGGCGAGGCCTGCACGATGACCCTCGACCTGGCGGCCACCGATCATGTCGTCCCGCGCGGCCACCGCCTGGCGCTGATCGTCGCCGGAACCGACAAGAACCTCATCGACCCGCCGGCCACCCGGCCCTCCCTCACCCTGGACCTGTCCCGGACGACGGCCCGGGTCCCGCTGCTCGGCGGCGCGCCGGCGTTCGCCCTGGCCACGTCCGGCACCACGGCCACCGCCCCCGCGCCACGGCTCCTGAACGGCCTGCGCACACCGGATGCCCCGGGACACCTGCCGGAGGGCTGAACCTCAGGCGGCCGGGTGCGCCAGCCCGGCCGCCTCCCGGGCACACCCCCAGGCCACCGTGATCCCGGCCCCGCCGTGCCCGTAGTTGTGCACCAGCACCCGCCCGTCCGGCAGGGGCGTGCGCTCCAGGCGCACCGCGTCCCGGGCGGGCCGCAGCCCGACCCGGTGCCCCAGCACCCGCGCCCCGGCGATCTCCGGCCGCAGCGCGGCGCACCGCGCCACGATCGCCCGGGCGGTGGCGGGATCCGGCTCCAGGGACCAGGCGTCCTCCTCGGCCGTGCCGCCCAGCAGCAGGATGCCCGGCTGCGGGATGAAGTACGTCGACGCGGCCGAGGAGTGGTCCACGCACGTGTACCAGGTGGCGATGTCCGGGTTCTCCACGACGACGAGCTGCCCGCGCACCGGACGCAACCCCGGGTCGGGCACCAGCGAACGGGCGCCCAGTCCCGTGCAGTTGACGACAACCCCGGCCGGCACGGCGGCCAGGTCCGTCACCTCCCGCACCTCCACCGTGCCGCCCGCCTTCGCCAGCCGCTCCCGCAGCCAGGCCAGGTGCACCGGCATGTCGATCACCGGCAGCCGCGCCGCCAGCCCCTCGGCCACCGCTCGCAGGCCGGGCACCCGGCCCGCCCACTCGCCCAGGTCGTCCAGCCGCGTCCCGGCGTGTACGCCCTCGACCAGGCGTACGCCCGTCTCCCCTGGCCGGTCCGCCAGCTCCGCGTACACCCGCAGGGACTCCAGGGCCCATGCGCCGGCCAGCGGCTCGGGCTCGATCCGGTACGGCCACCACAGGCCGCCGGCGACCGCCGAGGTCGTGCGCTCGGCGGGCTCCCGCGCCCACACCCGCACCCTCCGGCCGGCCTCGGCCAGCGCCACGGCCGTCGTCAGTCCGACGATCCCGCCGCCGACCACGATCACTTCGTCACCCGGTGTGCGCTCCACCCCAGGAAGCTAACCGACTCTGTCATGCTGTGCTCACATCACTCCGGGTGTGGGGATACTCACAGCATGTCTGCCCCATACGCGACCTTCGGCCTGGCACCGGCGACCCGCGCCGGGGGCGTCCTCGCCGACGGCGGCTACCAGGTCCACCGCGACTTCGTGGACTTCGTCGTGGACGGGCGTCCGCTGCTCTTCCGGCTCGCCGACCTGGACGCCGTCTCCCCGCTCGCCTCCGACGTGCCGCCCGCGATCTTCAGCGCCCACGTGCGCAGCCTGCTCCTGGAGGCCGAACCGCCGCTGCCGGACGGCCGGTTCGTGCTCTACGGCTGCCCCGAGTGCGCGGATCTGGGCTGCGGCGCGGTCACCGCCGTCATCGAGCGCGACGGCGACGACTACGTCTGGCGGGACTTCGCCTGGCAGACCGACGAACACGCCGACCTGGAACGGAACGGCTACCACGGCATGGGGCCGTTCCGTTTCCCCGGCGCCGAGTACCGCGCCGCGCTGGCCGCCCTGGTCGAGGACGCCGGCGCCCCGCCCGCGGCCCGCCGCCGGGTGCTGCTGATCGGCGCCCGCGTCGCCGTCCTCGCCCGGCTGGCCGCCGCGCTGCGCGGCATCGGCATAGGCGCCGACATCACCCAGGACGCCGGCGCCGTCCCCGCCGAGGAACTGCGCGGCTACGGCGCCGTCGCCTTCGGCCGGGCGGTCGGCGAGGCCGAACGGGCCGCCGTACGGGACGCGTTCGAGCGCGCCGGGGTCGAGGTCGCCTGTGTGGACGGCCTGGCGCCGATCGTCCCGCTGCTCGTCGCGCAGATCGAGCACGCGCTGGACCGCAGCCCGCTGCCGCAGCGCCGGCTCAGCGCACTGGCCGCCGCCGACGGCACCGCGGACATCGAGGTCACCTCCCCGTGCCGGGTCCGCGTCACCGCGTACCGCCTCGACCGGCTCTACCGCACCCACACCCGCGAGATCTTCGACGGCGTCCTGGACCCCGGCCGTCACCGCGTCCCTCTCGACGCCAAGGCCGTCAAGGGCCAGTCGTTCCTGGTCGCCCGAACCTCGGGGAGCGTGCTGGTGGAGCCGGTGAGGCGCTGAAGACCCGGCGAAGTGCCGGGCCCGGCGCAGCACCGCGTGGGGAGCACCGGGCCCGTGGGGGGCGCCGGGTGCCCTGAGGCGCCGGGCACCTGGAGGGCCGGGGAACCCGGGGAGCCGAGAGTGCGTGCACGGCCTCGCGCGGCAGACGGGAATTGCCGGGCAGGCCCTAGGATCGCCCCTGATGACTGCCACTCTCGTCGCCAAGAATCTCGCCGCCGGACACGGTGACCGCTCCCTCTTCTCCGGGCTCGACCTCGTCGTCGCGCCCGGTGACGTGATCGGGCTGGTCGGTGCCAACGGCGCGGGCAAATCCACGCTGCTCAGGATGCTCGCGGGGCTCCTCGCGCCGGAGCAGGGCGAGCTCCGACTCTCCCCGCCGGCGGCGACCGTCGGGCACCTGCCGCAGGAGCCGGAGCGGCGGCCGGGCGAGACCGTGCGGGAGTTCCTGGCCCGCCGCACCGGCGTCGCGGCGGCCCAGCGTGCGATGGACGAAGCCACCCAGGCCCTGGTCGACGGCGCGCCCGGCGCCGACGACGCGTACGCGGCCGGCCTGGAGCGCTGGCTCGGCCTCGGTGGAGCGGACCTGGAGGAGCGGGCCGAGGAGGTCGCCGACTCCCTCGGCCTGGCCGTCGATCTCGACCTGCCGATGACATCCCTGTCCGGCGGCCAGGCGGCCCGGGCGGGCCTCGCGTCCCTGCTGCTCTCCCGCTACGACGTGTTCCTGCTCGACGAGCCGACCAACGACCTCGACCTGGACGGCCTGGAACGCCTGGAACGCTTCGTCACCGGCCTGCGCGCCGGCACCGTCGTCGTCAGCCACGACCGCGAGTTCCTCACCCGCACGGTCACCAAGGTCCTCGAACTCGACCTCGCCCAGCAGCAGATCAACCTCTACGGCGGCGGCTACGACGCCTACCTGGAGGAGCGGGACACCGCCCGCAGGCACGCCCGCGAGGAGTACGACGAGTACGCCGACAAGAAGGCCGCCCTCCAGGACCGCGCGCAGATGCAGCGCTCCTGGATGGACAAGGGCGTGAAGAACGCCCGGCGCAAGGCGGGCAACGACAACGACAAGATCGGCCGCAAGTTCCGCAGCGAGGCCAGTGAGAAGCAGGCCGCGAAGGCCCGGCAGACCCAGCGCATGATCGAGCGCCTGGACGTGGTCGAGGAACCGCGCAAGGAGTGGGAGCTGCGCATGGAGATCGCCTCGGCGCCGCGCTCGGGCGCCGTCGTGGCCACCCTGCGGGACGCCGAGGTACGACGCGGCGACTTCACCCTCGGCCCCGTCACCCTGCAGATCGACTGGGCGGACCGGGTCGCGGTCACCGGAGCCAACGGCGCGGGGAAGTCCACCCTGCTCGGCGCGCTGCTGGGCCGGGTCCCGCTGGACGCCGGACACGCGGCGCTCGGCTCGGGCGTCGTGGTCGGCGAGGTCGACCAGGCCCGCAAGCTGTTCCACGGCACCGAGACCCTGCTCGACGCGTTCTGCGCGGCCGTCCCCGACACCGAGCCGGTCGAGGTCCGCACGCTGCTCGCCAAGTTCGGCCTGAAGTCCGGCCACGTGCTGCGCCCGGCCGCGACCCTCTCCCCGGGCGAACGCACCCGCGCGGCCCTGGCGTTGCTCCAGGGCCGCGGCGTGAACCTCCTCGTGCTGGACGAGCCGACCAACCACCTCGACCTGCCTGCCATCGAACAGCTGGAGTCCGCCCTGGACTCCTACGGAGGCACCCTGCTCCTGGTCACCCACGACCGCAGGATGCTCGACGCGGTCCGGGTGACCCGGCGCCTGGAAGTGGCGGACGGCAAGCTGACCGAGCGCTAGGTTCTCATGCGCCCGTCACGTCGACGTAGTCGCCGGAGGCCTTGGCCGGTCCGGTCGTGGTGGTACCGGCGAAGCTCCAGCGCCAGTAGCCGTCCGCGGTGGCCGTCGCCGTGGTCTTGAGAACCCCGTCGGTGCCGCTGGTGACCGTCTTGACGGTGGTGTACGTCGTCGTGCCGGCCTTGCGGAACTGCAGCTTCACCGACTGGCCCGCGTAGCCGCTGTAGGTGCCGCCGTGGCCCCAGTCGGCGCGGGTCAGCGCCCCCTTGACGGTGATCACGCCACCCTTGGCCACCGGTTCGGGGGAGGCGTCGACGGTCAGTTTCCCGGCACGCTTCATCAGGAAGGTGCCCGCGCTCTCCTTGTTGATGTAGTCGCCGTCGTTGGCCTCCGCGTCCGCCCAGATGTGCCAGGTACCGGCGTTGGCGTTGATGAGCATCGCGTTCGGGTCGATGACGATGCTGGCGGTGCAGGTGGAGGTGGTGGCGCTGCCGGACACCGGGGCGCAGGTCAGCGGGGTGTCGGAACCGGGCCCCAGTGCGCCGTCGGGGTTGTCCCACGAGCCGTGCCAGAGGAAGCCGTAGGCCTCCTTGATCCCCGAGTCGTCGCTCGCGCTGATGCTGAGGGTGACCGTCTTCTTCGTCATCGCGCCCAGCACGACCGGCTCGCCGCCGTTGACGACGGCCAGGAGGACCTGGGTGTCTCCGTCGCCGGAGTCGGCCCGGGCTGCCGTCGCGGTGAAGGCTGACAGTGCCAGCGCGCCCGACAGGGCCGCGACGGCGGTACGTCTGAACATGTGTCCCCACAAGGATGAGAGTTCCGCCCCCATGCAGGGCGGAGGCCGAAACCGCTCGAATAGTAGTGATCCGACCGTTCTCTCAACAGACTTTCCCGCCAAGCCTTCCGGGCCGGGCGGGCTGCCCCGCCAGGCCCGGAACCCCGCAGGCGTCAGCGCTTCCCGGGATCCAGCAGACCGGCCCGGCGCAGCGCGTCGGCCATCGCGCTGTTGGCCGGCGGCGGCGCCTGGCGCCCGCCCCGGTCCCCACCGCGACCCTGCCCCTGACGCTGGCCCTGTCCCTGGCGCTGCTGGGGCGGCCGGCTGCCGCCACCGCGCTGCTGACGGCCCTGCCCCTGGCCCCCCTGCCCCTGGCCGGAGGCGCCGGCGGCCTCGTCGTCCAGCCGCAGGGTCAGCGCGATCCGCTTGCGCGGGATGTCCACGTCGAGGACCTTCACCTTGACGATGTCGCCCGGCTTCACCACGTCCCGCGGGTCCTTGACGAACTGCTTCGACATCGCCGAGACGTGGACCAGACCGTCCTGGTGGACGCCGACGTCCACGAACGCACCGAAGGCGGCCACGTTCGTGACCACGCCCTCCAGGACCATCCCGGCGGACAGGTCGGAGATCTTCTCCACGCCCTCCTTGAAGGTGGCCGTCCTGAACGCGGGCCGCGGGTCGCGGCCCGGCTTCTCCAACTCCTTGAGGATGTCCGTGACGGTCGGCAGACCGAAGGTGTCGTCCACGAAGTCCGCCGGGCGCAGCGAGCGCAGCACACCCGTGTTGCCGACGAGGGAGGCCACGTCCTGGCCCGTGGTCTTCACCATGCGGCGCACCACCGGATACGCCTCCGGGTGCACGCTGGACGCGTCCAGCGGGTCGTCGCCGCCGCGGATCCGCAGGAAGCCCGCGCACTGCTCGAACGCCTTCGGGCCGAGCCGCGCCACCTTCTTCAGCTCGGAGCGGGAGGTGAACGGCCCGTTGGCGTCCCGGTGGGCCACGATGTTCTCGGCGAGCCCGGAGGAGATGCCCGACACCCGCGCCAGCAGCGGCACGGACGCGGTGTTGACGTCCACGCCGACGCCGTTCACACAGTCCTCGACCACCGCGTCCAGCGACCGGGACAGCTTCACCTCGGACAGGTCGTGCTGGTACTGGCCGACACCGATCGACTTCGGGTCGATCTTCACCAGCTCGGCCAGCGGGTCCTGCAGCCGCCGGGCGATCGACACGGCGCCGCGCAGCGACACGTCCATGTCGGGCAGCTCCTGCGAGGCGTACTGCGACGCCGAGTACACCGACGCGCCCGCCTCCGAGACCATCACCTTGGTGAGCTTCAGCTCCGGGTGCTTGGAGATCAGCTCACCGGCGAGCTTGTCGGTCTCCCGGGACGCCGTGCCGTTGCCGATGGCGACCAGCTCGACCGCGTGCTCCTTCGCCAGCCGCGCCAGCTTGGCGATCGCCTCGTCCCACTTGTTGGCCGGTACGTGCGGGTGGATGACGTCGGTCGCGACGACCTTGCCGGTGGCGTCGACCACGGCGACCTTCACGCCCGTACGGAAACCGGGGTCCAGGCCCAGCGTCGCGCGCGTACCCGCCGGGGCGGCCAGCAGCAGGTCCCTGAGGTTCGCGGCGAACACGTTCACCGCCTCGTCCTCGGCCGCCGTACGCAGCCTGAGGCGCAGGTCGATGCCGAGGTGGACGAGGAGGCGGGTGCGCCAGGCCCAGCGGACCGTGTCCGTCAGCCACTTGTCGGCGGGCCGGCCCCGGTCGGCGATCCCGAACTTCGACGCGACGATCCCCTCGTACGACGACGGGCCCTCGGTGGGTTCCTCCGGCTCCAGGACGAGGTCCAGGACCTCCTCCTTCTCGCCGCGCAGCATCGCCAGGATCCGGTGCGAGGGCAGCTCGGTGAACGGCTCGGCGAAGTCGAAGTAGTCGGCGAACTTGGCACCGGCCTCCTCCTTGCCCTCGCGCACCTTCGCGACCAGCCGCCCGCGCACCCACATGCGCTCGCGCAGCTCGCCGATCAGGTCGGCGTCCTCCGAGAACCGCTCGGTCAGGATCGCCCGGGCGCCCTCCAGCGCGGCCTGCGGATCGGCGACGCCCTTGTCGGCGTCGACGAACGCGGCCGCGGCGGCCAGCGGCTCGACCGACGGGTCGCCGAGCAGGCCATCGGCCAGCGGCTCCAGGCCCGCCTCGCGGGCGATCTGCGCCTTGGTGCGCCGCTTGGGCTTGAACGGCAGGTAGATGTCCTCCAGCCGGGCCTTCGTCTCGGCGCCCCGGATCCGCGCCTCCAGCTCCTGCGTCAGCTTGCCCTGCTCGCGCACCGACTCCAGGATCGCCGTCCGCCGCTCCTCCAGCTCCCGCAGGTAGCGCAGCCGCTCCTCGAGCGTGCGCAGCTGCGCGTCGTCGAGCATCTCGGTCGCTTCCTTGCGGTAGCGGGCGATGAAGGGAACCGTGGAGCCGCCGTCCAGCAGCTCCACCGCGGCCTTCACCTGCCGCTCCCGTACGCCGAGCTCCTCGGCGATCCTGCTTTCGATGGACCCTGCTTGCAGGGACCCGGGTGTCGTCACGATCCCGTACCGCCTTCTCACTGAGGTTGCGCGGCAATTGTGGCAGGTGACACCGACAACCGGGGATCAGGGCGCCGCCCGGCGGGGCGCCGGGCCGGGACCCGTGCGACCGGGCGTGCCGTGGCAGGAAAGGTGGGAAACCCGTCATTGCGGCCGTGACGGCACCGGCGAAGAATCGGTGACATGCCGCAGCGCACCCTCCTCCTCGTCCTCTTCGACGGCGTGCAGAGCCTCGACGTCACCGGCCCCCTCGAGGTGTTCCACGGCGCCGAGACGCACACGCCGGGCACGTACCGCATCCGCACCGCCTCCCTGGACGGCGGCCCCGTGCGCACCTCCAGCGGCCTCACCCTCGTACCGGACGAGGCGCTCACCGAGGTGCCCGTGCCGGACACCCTGCTGGTCCCCGGCGGCCAGGGCACCCGCAGCCCCGACCCGCCGCTGGTCGACTGGCTGCGCACGCACGCCCCGCGCGCCCGGCGCCTGGTCTCGGTCTGCACGGGCGCGATCCTGCTCGCCGAGGCCGGGCTGCTGGACGGCCGCCGGGCGACGACCCACTGGGCCTACTGCGACAAGCTGGCCCGCGACCACCCGGCCGTGGCGGTGGACCCCGAGCCGATCTACGTCCGGGACGGGCACGTCGCCACCTCGGCCGGTGTGACCTCCGGCATCGATCTGGCGCTGGCCCTGGTCGAGGAGGACCTCGACCGGGAGGTCGCGCTCGCCGTGGCCCGGCACCTGGTGGTGTTCCTGCGCCGGCCCGGCAACCAGGCCCAGTTCAGCGCCCAGCTCGCCGCCCAGACCGCACAGCGCGACCCGCTGCGGGACGTGCAGCGGTGGGTCAGCGAGCACCCGGCCGACGACCTGTCCGTCGAGGCGCTCGCGGCCCGCGCCCGGCTCTCGCCCCGCCACTTCGCCCGCGCGTTCCGGGAGGAGACCGGCACGACCCCCGGCCGCTACGTCGACCGGGTCCGCCTGGAACACGCCCGGCGGCTGCTGGAGGACACGTCCGACGGCATCGAGGAGATCTCCCGCGCCAGCGGCTACGGCACCCCCGAGGCCATGCGCCGCGCCTTCGTCAAGACCCTCGGCACGGCCCCGGCCGAATACCGACGCCGCTTCCGCCCTGCCCCGACCAGCTGAGCCACTGACCCCACGAAGCCACTGACCCCACGAAGCCACTGACCCCGCGAAGCCACTGACCCCGCGAAGCCACTGACCCCACGAAGCCATTGAGCCCCGACCCCCATCCCCGAGCCCCGGAAGGGACCCCCGTGCAGATCGCCGTCGTCCTCTACGACCGCTTCACCGCCCTCGACGCCGTCGGACCCTACGAGATCCTCTCCCGCACCCCGGACGCACAGACCGTCTTCGTCGCCGAGCAGCCCGGGGAGATCCGTACGGAGACCGGTGCGCTCGCGCTCGTCGCCGACGCGTCCCTGGCGGAGGTGACGGCGCCCGACGTCGTGCTCGTGCCGGGCGGCCCCGGGCAGAGCGCCCTGATGGAGCACCGGCCGCTGCTGGACTGGCTGCGCGCCGTCGACGCCACCAGCACCTGGACGACGTCCGTGTGCACGGGCTCCCTGCTGCTGGGCGCCGCCGGGCTCCTGGACGGCCGCCGGGCCACCTCGCACTGGCTGGCCGTCGACCAGCTGAGCCGGTTCGGCGCGGAACCGGTCGAGGAGCGGGTGGTCTTCGACGGCAAGTACGTCACCGCCGCCGGCGTGTCGGCCGGCATCGACATGGCGCTCACCCTGTCCGGCCGGATCTCGGGCGACGCCCACGCCCAGGCCGTCCAGCTCGCCCATGAGTACGATCCGCAGCCGCCCTACGACGCCGGCTCGCCCCACAAGGCCCCCGCGGACCTCGTGGAGAAGCTCCGCGCGCGCAGCCGCTTCATCCTGACGCAGTCCAGGTGAACCGCGGCTGCCTGCGCTCCAGGAACGCGGCGACGCCCTCCGCGGTGTCGCCGCTGCTGCGCGCCTGCTCGGCCCAGTGGGCGTCCCGGTCGGTCCGGCCGTTCGCGAACTCCTTCGCCGCGCCCTGGGTCAGCTGGGAGCGCGACACCAGGATCCGGGTCAACTCGGCGACCCGCTTGTCCAGTTCGCCCTCGGGCAGCACCTCGTCCACCAGTCCGGTGCGCAGCGCCCGCCCGGCGTCGATCAACTCGGCGGTGAACAACAGGTACTTGGCGGTGGCCGGACCGACCAGGGACACCAGCCGCCGGGTGGACGAGGCCGGATAGACGATCCCCAGCCGCGCCGGCGTCACCCCGAACAGCGCGCCCTCCTCCGCCAGCCGGAGGTCACAGGCCGCGGCGAGCTGTGCCCCGCCGCCCACGCAGTGCCCGCGCACGGCGGCCAGGGTCGGCTTGGGAAACGCGGCGAGCGCCTCCTCGGCGGCCACGGCCAGTCCCTGCGCCTGGGCGGGTGACCCCTGGAGCGTGGAGATGTCCGCGCCCGCGCAGAAGGTCGCGCCCTCGCCGGTCAGCACCAGAGCCCGCACCGCGGGGTCGCCGGCCAGCCCGTCCAACAGCGGCGGCAGGGCCCGCCACATCTCGGCGGTCATGGCGTTGCGCTTGGCCGGGTTGCGGACGACGACCGTGGCGACGGAGTCGGTGACCTGGTGCGACAGCTGGGGCTCCATGCGCCGGATGCTATCGGCACGCCGGACCGGGCGACCGGGGAGTCCGGGGCGAGCAGCCGGGGGGAGCCGTCAAACCCGTACAACCCGAAGAGTTCGCGAACCGGCGTCCGGGCGACAGGAACAGTCCCGCAACCGACCATGTCATGCGCAGGCGGTCAGAACCGCTCGATAAGCGCTGACTTGTGTTCAGTCCTCCGGAGCGGAGCGCATCGTTACCAACACTCGACGTGTGGTGACAATCGAGCGCGAGGGTGGCGACCGGACGATGGACAACCACGGGCGTGGGGACGGCCCGCGCCCAGCGGGGGGCGCCGAGCGGCCGCCCGATCCACTGCCGTACGAAGGGGTCTGGCGGTTCACCGCAGCCGCCGTGGACGCCTCGGTCCCGCAGGCGCGGCACGCCGTGCGGGACCTGCTGCTGCGCCAGGGTGTGCCGGTCTCCGACGACCTGGTGCACGGGCTGCTGCTGATCGTCTCCGAGCTGGTCACGAACGCGGTGCGGCACGCGGCGCTGCTCTCGCCGGTGCTCGCCGTGGAGGTGGCCGTCGGCGCGGAGTGGGTGCGGGTGTCCGTGGAGGACAACCACCCCTACCGCCCGACCGCCCTGGAGGCCGACCACGCCCAGACCGGCGGCCGGGGGCTGCTGCTGGTGCGTGAGGTGGCCCGGGAGGCGGGCGGGGCGGTGGACGTGGAGCACACGGCGAGCGGCGGCAAGGTGATCTGGGCCGCCCTGCCGCTCAAGCCGGCGGCCCTGCCGTAACGCGGCACGCGCACCGCTCACCAGCCGGCGGACGGGCCCGTCAGCTCCCTGATCGCCGGGCGGGCCGCGTCCAGCACGGTCATGAACCAGGACGAGAAAGTGTCCCGGGCGTGCCGCTCGGCCAGTTCGGCCGCCGTCACGAACGCGGTCTGCCCGACCTCCTCCGGGTCCGGCGCGAGCGGCGCCTGCACCATGCCGACGAACAGGTGGTTGAACTCCTGCTCGACCAGGCCCGAGGCCGGGTCCGGGTGGTTGTAGCGCACCGTGCCCGCCTCGGCCAGCAGTGACGGCGAGACGCCCAGCTCCTCGCCGGTGCGCCGGGCCGCCGCCGCGAAGGGCGCCTCACCGGGGTAGGGGTGGCCGCAGCAGGTGTTGGACCACACGCCGGGGGAGTGGTACTTGCCGGGCGCCCGCTGCTGGAGCAGCAGCCGGCCCTGCTCGTCGAAGAGGAACACCGAGAACGCGCGGTGCAGCTGCCCCGGCGGCTGATGGGCGGAGAGCTTCTCCGCGGTGCCGATCGTCACGCCCTTCTCGTCGACGAGTTCCAGCAAGATCGTCTCCGCGGTGCCGTTCGACGAGCTGTGCGTCTCGGTGGCAGGTGTGATCGGCATACCCATCCTTCGCCTCGGTCTTCGCACCCCAAGTCTGCTACACGAATCCGGCACTCCCGGCACTTCCCGCGCCTCCGCATGTCCCGCGCGGGGCGGCGCCGCAGTGGGATCCGGTAGATCATCGTGCCCGGCACCCCCGCCCCGGAACCGCCCGGGGATGCGTCGAACAGGAGTCCGCAGGGTCAGTGGCAGAGCCGTGCCTCGTGCTCCGCGTGTCCGCCCGGCTCCAGCTGGAACGTGCAGTGCTCCACGTCGAAGTGGTCGCCGAGGCAGCCCTGCAGCTCGTGCAGCATCTTCTCGTTGCCGATCGCGTTCAGCACCTCCGAGCTGACCACCACGTGCGCCGAGAGCACCGGCATGCCGGAGGTGATCGTCCAGGCGTGCAGGTCGTGGACGTCCTCCACGCCGTCCAGGGCCAGGATGTGCGCCCGCACCTCCGCCATGTCCACGTCCTTCGGGGCCGCCTCCAGCAGCACGTCCAGCGTCTCGCGCAGCAGCTTCAGCGTCCTCGGTACGATCATCAGCCCGATGAGGAGCGAGGCGATCGGGTCGGCCTGCTGCCAGCCGGTGGCCAGGATCACGGCCGCCGAGATCAGCACCGCCACCGAGCCCAGCGCGTCCGCCGCGACCTCCAGGAAGGCGCCGCGCACGTTCAGGCTCTCCTGCTGCCCGCGCATCAGCAGGACCAGCGAGACGCTGTTGGCGAGCAGACCGAACAGACCGAACGCGATCATCAGTCCGCCCTCGGTGTCCGCGGGCGTGAGGAACCGCTGGATCGCCTCGTACAGCACATAGCCGCCGACGCCGAGCAGCAGCACACAGTTGGCCAGGGCCGCCAGGATCTCGGCGCGGGCGTACCCGAAGGTGCGGTTGGTGCTCGCCGGGCGGTTCGCGAAGTGGATGGCGAGCAGGGCCATGCCGAGGCCGACGGCGTCGGTGGCCATGTGGGCCGCGTCGGCGATCAGGGCGAGCGAGTCCGCGAGCAGACCGCCGGCGATCTCCACCACCATGATCACCAGGGTGATGCCGAGCGCGACGCGCAGCCGTCCCCGGTACGCCGCCGTGGCCGTCCCCGTGGGCGGCGCATGGCTGTGCGCATGCCCGTGGTCGTGCCCTGCCCCCATGGAGAGACCGCCTTCCGTGTTCCGCCCGGGCCCACAGTGAACTACGGGCGGGGGGTATCGGGCAACGCGGCACTGAACACCGTTGTCATGTGCCCTGACCTGCGGAAACGATCCGCAGGTCAGGGCGGTGCCGCATCAGCGGGCCGGTGCGGCCGCGGGCCCGGTCAGCGCCCGGCGCGGTGCATCTGCCAGCCCTGCCAGGCCGACTCGACCATCTCGTGCACCCCGCGCCGGGCCTGCCAGCCGAGCGCCTCGGCGGCCCGCGCGGCCGAGGCGACCGCGCGCGGCGCGTCCCCCGGGCGGCGCCCCTCCACCACCGCGGCCCGCCGGTCGCCGGTGACCTCACCGATGACCGTGACCATCTCCCGCACGGAGACGCCCTCGCCGCGGCCGATGTTCAGCGTCAGGTCGTCCGGCAGGCCGTCCTCACCGAGCCGCCGCGCGGCGGCGAGGTGCGCCTCCGCGAGGTCGGCCACATGGATGTAGTCGCGGATGCAGGTGCCGTCCGGTGTCGGATAGTCGTCGCCGAAGATCCGCGGCGCCTCGTCGCGGGTGAGCCGGTCGAAGACCATCGGCACGATGTTGAACACACCGGTGTCCGCCAGCTCCGGCGCCGCCGCGCCCGCCACGTTGAAGTAGCGCAGGCACACCGTGGAGATCCCGTGCGCCCGGCCCGCCGCCCGCACCAGCCACTCCCCGGCCAGCTTGGTCTCGCCGTAGGGGTTCACCGGCGCGCACGGGGTGTCCTCGGTGATCAGGTCCACGTCCGGGTTGCCGTACACGGCCGCCGACGAGGAGAACAGCAGCCGCCGGATCCCCGCCTCGGCGATCGCGTCCAGCAGCGTGGCGAGGCCGCCCACGTTCTCCCGGTAGTAGCGGGTGGGCTGCGCCACGGACTCGGCGACCTGCTTGCGCGCGGCGAGATGGACCACGCCCGTCACGCCGTACTCGGCGAAGACCCGCTTGAGCAGGTCCCCGTCCAGCGTCGAGCCCTCGACGAGCGGCACGTCCGCCGGGAGCCGTGCGGGCACGGCGGCCGACAGGTCGTCCAGCGCCAGCACGCTCTCTCCGGCGCCCGCCATGGCCCGTGCCACATGGGCCCCGATGTATCCGGCTCCGCCGGTGATCAGCCACGTCATGGTCGCCCACCCTATGCCGACCCCGGCCGCGTGTCCGTGATGCCAGGGGTTGCCCGGGTCTGGGGCCGCGGTTTGTGGGCCGGGCCCACGATCCCCGATGATGATCGCGGCAAAGGCCGGTGCAGCCCCCGTGGGCCGGGCCGTGAACGGCCGGTGAACACGGTCTTCGGCCCATCCGATAGCCTCTGCCGACATGCCGCCCGGATGCCGCAGGCAGGGCGCCCCACCACGTCAGAGACCGGCGCCGCGCCGGCCGACCAGGGAGTGAGTTCGGTTGCCGACCGCCATCGTCACCGGTCAGCCGGTCCCCGGATCGTCGCTCGAGAGCGATCTGCGGTCCCTCGGCTTCGACGTGCGCGTGGCCGGTGACGCCGCGGAGGCGCGGACGCTGCTCGCGGCCGTGCCCGCCGACCGGCGCGTGGCCCTGGTCGACGCCCGCTTCGTCGGCCACCGGCATGCCCTGCGCCTCGGCCTCACCGACCCGCGCTTCCCGCTGGCCGCCGTCCCCGGCGCCGTCACCGCCCAGCCCGCCGCCCGGCCGGCGCTGACCCGGGCGCTGGACCGCGAGACCTCCACGGGCGGCGGCACGGCGGTCGCCGTGGACAGCCTGGCCGACCGCATGATCACCGCCCTGGCCGCCGACGGCGCGGACGTGCACCGCCCCGAGCTGGGCAGCCTGGTCGCCGCCGTCCCGGCCGACCCCCAGGCCCGCAACGAGGCCCGTCAGGCGGTCGCCGCCGTGGACGACGAGGCCGTCCGCCTGAAGTCGGCCGTGAAGTCCCGCGACGGCTTCTTCACCACGTTCTTCATCAGCCCCTACTCGCGCTACCTCGCCCGCTGGTGCGCCCGCCGGGGCCTGACCCCGAACCAGGTCACCACCGCCTCGCTGCTCACCGCGCTCATAGCGGCGGGCTGCGCGGCGACCGGCACCCGGGCCGGTTTCGTCGCGGCCGGCGTGCTGCTGATCGCCTCGTTCGTCCTGGACTGCACCGACGGCCAGCTCGCCCGCTACGCCCTGAAGTACTCCACCCTGGGCGCCTGGCTGGACGCCACCTTCGACCGGGCCAAGGAGTACGCCTACTACGCGGGCCTCGCCCTCGGCGCGGCCCGCGGCGGCGACGACGTGTGGGCCCTGGCGCTCGGCGCGATGGTCCTGCAGACCTGCCGGCACGTGGTCGACTTCTCCTTCAACGAGGCCAACCACGACGCCACCGCCAACACCAGCCCCACTGCCGCCCTGTCCGACAGGCTCGACAGCGTCGGCTGGACGGTGTGGCTACGACGGATGATCGTCCTGCCGATCGGCGAACGCTGGGCCATGATCGCCGTCCTCACGGCGGTCACCACCCCCCGGATCACCTTCTACGTCCTGCTCGTCGGCTGCGCCCTCGCGGCGACGTACACGACGGCGGGCCGCGTGCTGCGGTCGCTGACGCGCAAGGCGCGGCGCACGGACCGGGCGGCGCAGGCGCTGGCCGACCTCGCGGACAACGGGCCGACGGCCGCCTTCGTGGCGAAGTGGCGCAGCCCGAACACCCGCTTCCACTCGAGTTCACCGTTGCTGCTGGCGGCCATCGGCGTCGTCGCCCTGCTCGCGAACGTCCTGTCCGGCGGCTCCCGCACGGCGGTCGTCGGCGCGGTCGTCTACGTCGTCACCTCCGGCCTCGCCCTGTCCCAGCCCCTCAAGGGCCCCCTCGACTGGCTCGTCCCCCCGCTGTTCCGGGCCGCCGAGTACGGCACCGTCCTCGTCCTGGCGGCCGAAGCCGGGGTGAACGGAGCCCTTCCCGCGGCTTTCGGCCTGGTGGCGGCCGTCGCCTACCATCACTACGACACGGTGTACCGCATCCGCGGGAACGCCGGAGCGCCCCCGGCCTGGCTGGTGCGCTCGATCGGGGGGCACGAGGGGCGGACGCTGCTGGTCACCGTCCTGGCCGCAGTGCTCACCGCCTCACAGTTCAAGGTCGCGCTCACGGTTCTCGCCGTGGTCGTCGCCCTGCTGGTGCTCGCCGAGAGCATCCGCTTCTGGGTGTCCGCTGGGGCGCCCGCCGTACACGACGAAGGAGAACCCGCATGATCGGCCTCGTGCTGGCGGCCGGCGCCGGCCGGCGTCTGCGCCCTTACACCGACACCCTGCCCAAGGCCTTGGTGCCGGTGGGGCCGGAAGGCATGGAGGGCGAGCCCACGGTCCTCGACCTCACCCTCGGCAACTTCGCCGAGATCGGCCTGACCGAGGTCGCGGTGATCGTCGGCTACCGCAAGGAGGCCGTCTACGCGCGCAAGGAGGCCCTGGAGCAGAAGTACGGCCTCAAGCTCACCCTGATCGACAACGACAAGGCCGAGGAGTGGAACAACGCCTACTCCCTGTGGTGCGGCCGTGACGCCCTCAAGGACGGTGTGATACTCGCCAACGGCGACACCGTGCACCCGGTCTCCGTCGAGAAGACGCTGCTGGCCGCGCGCGGCGAGGGCAAGAAGATCATCCTCGCGCTGGACACCGTGAAGTCCCTCGCCGACGAGGAGATGAAGGTCGTCGTGGACCCCGAGAAGGGCGTCCAGAAGATCACGAAGCTGATGGACCCGGCCGAGGCCACCGGCGAGTACATCGGCGTCACCCTGATCGAGGGCGACGCGGCCGCCGAGCTCGCCGACGCGCTGAAGACGGTCTGGGAGACCGACCCCCAGCAGTTCTACGAGCACGGCTACCAGGAGCTGGTCAACCGCGGCTTCCGCATCGACGTGGCGCCGATCGGCGACGTCCAGTGGGTCGAGATCGACAACCACGACGACCTCGCGCGCGGACGGGAGATCGCGTGCCGCTACTGACTCGGCTCATTCCCTCGCCGGTCGTCGTGGACATCCGCCCGGGTGCCCTGGACGACCTGGGAGCCGTCCTCGCCGACGAACGCATCGCCCAGTCCGGCCGGCTCGCCGTCGCGGTCAGCGGCGGCTCCGGCTCCAAGCTGCGCGAGCGCATCGCCCCCTCCCTGCCCGGCGCCACCTGGTGCGAGGTCGGGGGCGGCACCCTCGACGACGCGATCCGGCTGGCCGGCGAGATGAAGTCCGGCCGCTACGACGCGGTGGTCGGGCTCGGCGGCGGCAAGATCATCGACTGCGCCAAGTTCGCGGCGGCCCGTGTCGGCCTGCCGCTGGTCGCCGTCCCCACCAACCTCGCGCACGACGGCCTGTGCTCGCCGGTCGCGACCCTCGACAACGACGCGGGCCGCGGCTCCTACGGTGTGCCCAACCCGATCGCCGTGGTCATCGACCTGGACGTGATCCGCGAGGCCCCGGCCCTTTACGTCCGGGCGGGCATCGGCGACGCGATCTCCAACGTCAACGCGATCGCGGACTGGGAGCTGTCCAACCGCGTCAACGGCGAGAAGATCGACGGCCTGGCCGCCGCCATGGCCCGGCAGGCCGGCGAGGCGGTGCTGCGCCACCCCGGTGGCATCGGCGACAACGAGTTCCTGCAGGTGCTCGCCGAGGCGCTGGTCCTCAGCGGCATCGCGATGTCGGTCTCGGGCGACTCCCGCCCGTCCTCCGGGTCCTGCCACGAGATCAACCACGCCTTCGACCTGCTGTTCCCCAAGCGGGCGGCCGCCCACGGCGAGCAGTGCGGTCTGGGCGCGGCCTTCGCGATGTACCTGCGCGGCGCGCACGAGGAGTCGGCGCACATGGCCGAGGTGCTGCGCCGGCACGGGCTTCCGGTCCTGCCGGAGGAGATCGGCTTCACGGTGGACGAGTTCGTCCGCGCCGTGGAGTTCGCCCCGGAGACCCGGCCCGGCCGCTACACCATCCTCGAACACCTCGACCTCAAGCCGACCCAGATCAAGGACATCTACGCCGACTATGTCAAGGCCATCGGTAGCTGAACTCCGGCCGGTCGTCCACCCCGCCGGGGTGAAGGACCGGCGCAGCGGTGAGCACTGGGCGGGACGCCTGTACATGCGCGAGGTCTCCCTGCGCATAGACCGCTACCTGGTGAACACCAGGGTCACGCCCAACCAGCTCACGTACCTGATGACCGTCTGCGGTGTGCTCGCGGCCCCGGCCCTTCTGGTGCCGGGGATCGCGGGCGCCGTGCTCGGCGTCGTCGCCACCCAGCTGTACCTGCTGCTGGACTGCGTCGACGGCGAGATAGCGCGCTGGAAGAAGCAGTACTCCCTGGGCGGGGTCTACCTCGACCGGGTCGGTGCCTACCTCACCGACGCGGCCGTGCTGGTCGGGCTCGGGCTGCGCGCCGCCGACCTGTGGGGCAGCGGCCGTATCGACTGGCTGTGGGCCTTCCTCGGCACGCTCGCCGCGCTCGGCGCCATTCTGATCAAGGCCGAGACCGACCTGGTCGGCGTCGCACGGCACCAGACCGGCAAGCCGCCGGTCCAGGAGGCCGCGTCCGAGCCGCGCTCCTCCGGCATGGCGCTGGCCCGCCGGGCCGCCTCCGCGCTGAAGTTTCACCGGCTGATCCTCGGTATCGAGGCGTCCCTGCTGATCGTGGTCCTCGCCGTCGCGGACCAGATCCACGGCGACCTGTTCTTCACCCGGCTCGGCACCGCCGTCCTCGCCGGCATCGCCCTGCTGCAGACCCTGCTCCACCTCGTGTCCATCCTCGCGTCCAGCAGGCTGAAATGAGCGTGTCCATGAAGGTCGGTGCCGTCATCATCACCATGGGCAACCGCCCCGAGGAGCTGCGCGCGCTGCTCGACTCGGTCGCCCGGCAGGACGGCGACCCGGTCGAGGTGGTCGTCGTCGGCAACGGCTCGCCCGTGCCGGACGTCCCCGCGGGCGTGCGCACCGTCGAGCTGCCCGAGAACCTGGGCATCCCCGGCGGCCGCAACGTGGGCATCGAGGCCTTCGGGCCGGGCGGCACGGACGTCGACATCCTGCTCTTCCTCGACGACGACGGCCTGCTCGCCCGCACCGACACCGCCCGGCTGTGCCGCGAGGCGTTCGAGGCCGACCCGAAGCTCGGCATCATCAGCTTCCGCATCGCCGACCCCGACACCGGCGAGACCCAGCGCCGGCACGTGCCCCGGCTGCGCGCCTCCGACCCGATGCGCTCCTCCCGGGTCACCACCTTCCTCGGCGGCGCCAACGCCGTCCGCACGAAGGTCTTCGCCCAGGTCGGCGGCCTGCCGGACGAGTTCTTCTACGCCCACGAGGAGACCGACCTGGCGTGGCGGGCCCTGGACGCCGGCTGGCTCATCGACTACCGGTCCGACATGGTGCTCTACCACCCGACGACCGCTCCCTCGCGGCACGCGGTGTACCACCGCATGGTCGCCCGCAACCGGGTCTGGCTGGCCCGCCGCAACCTGCCCGCCCCGCTGGTCCCGGTCTACCTCGGGGTCTGGCTGGCGCTGACCCTGCTGCGCCGCCCCTCCGGGCCGGCCCTGAAGGCCTGGTTCGGCGGCTTCAAGGAGGGCTGGACCACCCCGTGCGGTCCCCGCCGCCCCATGCGCTGGCGTACGGTGTGGCGGCTCACCCGACTGGGCCGGCCCCCGGTCATCTGACAAGCTCGACCGTGAGGGGTCGCGCATGGCGCGGACACGAAGACGTAACGACGCACCCGAGGACGAAAGCTTCCACCCGTGAGTGAGACAACGCATGACGGCACGGTCGCGGTGACCGCCGCCCCGTCGCCCGACGAGGGACTGACGGCGCAGCAGCTCGCCGCCAGGTACGGGCTCGCCGTGAGCGGCGCCCGGCCCTCGCTCGTCGAGTACGTCCGTCAGCTGTGGGGACGACGGCACTTCATCCTCGCCTTCTCCCAGGCGAAGCTGACCGCGCAGTACAGCCAGGCCAAGCTCGGCCAGCTCTGGCAGGTGGCGACCCCGCTGCTGAACGCGGGCGTCTACTACTTCATCTTCGGCGTCATCCTGCACGCCAGCCGGGGCATGTCCCAGGACGTCTACATCCCGTTCCTGGTGACCGGCGTGTTCGTGTTCACCTTCACGCAGAGCTCGGTCATGTCCGGCGTCCGTGCGATCTCCGGCAACCTCGGCCTGGTGCGAGCCCTGCACTTCCCGCGCGCCTCGCTGCCCGTTTCCTTCTCGCTGCAGCAGCTCCAGCAGCTGCTGTTCTCGATGATCGTGATGTTCATCGTGGCGATCGGCTTCGGCAGCTACCCGGGGCTGTCCTGGCTGCTCATCGTGCCGGTGCTGGCGCTGCAGTTCCTGTTCAACACCGGGCTCGCGCTGATCGTGGCCCGCATGGGCGCCAAGACGCCCGACCTCGCCCAGCTCATGCCGTTCATGCTGCGGACCTGGATGTACGCCTCCGGCGTCATGTTCTCCATCAACAAGATGATGGAGGGGCGGTCCGAACTGGCGGTCCGGCTGCTGCAGGTCAACCCGGCCGCGGTCTACATGGACCTGATGCGCTACGCGCTCATCGACGGCTACGGCGCCTCGAACCTGCCGCCGCACGTGTGGGCCATCGCCCTGTTCTGGGCCGTGGCCGTCTTCGCCGGCGGCTTCGTGTACTTCTGGAAGGCGGAGGAGCGGTACGGCCGTGGCTGAGCGAAACCCCCAGGTCGATGCCGCCCGGCGGCCGACCGTCATCGCGGACGACCTGCACATCGTCTACCGGGTCAACGGCGCCAAGACCGGCAAGGGCAGCGCCACGGCCGCGCTCAGCCGCATCCTCAGGCGGGGCTCCGACGACGCGGCGCGGGGCGTGCGCAAGGTGCACGCCGTGCGAGGCGTGTCCTTCGTCGCCTACCGCGGCGAGGCCATCGGCCTCATCGGCTCCAACGGCTCGGGCAAGTCCACCCTGCTGCGTGCCATCGCCGGCCTGCTGCCCGCCGAGAAGGGCAAGGTCTTCACCGACGGCCAGCCCTCCCTGCTCGGCGTCAACGCGGCGCTGATGAACGACCTCACCGGCGAGCGCAACGTCATCCTCGGCGGCCTGGCCATGGGCATGTCCCGCGAGGAGATCAAGGAGCGCTACCAGGACATCGTCGACTTCTCCGGGATCAACGAGAAGGGCGACTTCATCACCCTGCCGATGCGCACGTATTCCTCCGGCATGGCGGCCCGGCTGCGCTTCTCCATCGCCGCCGCCAAGGACCACGACGTTCTCATGATCGACGAGGCGCTGGCCACCGGCGACCGCAAGTTCCAGAAGCGCTCCGAGGAACGCATCCGGGAACTGCGCAAGGAGGCCGGCACCGTCTTCCTCGTCAGCCACAACAACAAGTCCATCCGCGACACCTGCAACCGCGTCCTGTGGCTGGAACGCGGTGAGCTGCGCATGGACGGGCCCACCGAAGAGGTCCTCAAGGAATACGAGAAGTTCACGGGCAAGTAGCCGGTTTGACCGAGGGCCCCGCCGGAACCCGCCCGGCGGGGCCCCGCGTCTGCAAAAGAAGTGTCAACTCCGTGCGTCCTTAGGAATCTTGACGCCAATCGGTGTGTTGTTGTGATGCGCGGGACACCCCGCCGGACCGACGTGCGTTGTACAACGTAAGCTGTACCGGTCCCGGAAAGCGGCAAGTGGGGCGATAATGCGCGACACCCTCCGCCGGGCGACCCCGCGGAGGGCCAGGCGGCGTGTCCGAAATAGTGTGTATCGGATCGGCAGTGTAGAACGGGAGATGTGACGGCAATGGCTACGGAAACTCCCCAGCTCAACGCAGCATGTGCCGTCCCCGCCCCGGGCAGCGCGCGGTGACGGGAACCCGCATGGCGCCCGACCTCGAACGCGCCACGCTGGACAAGGCCGCGAGCGAGAACTTCCCCGTGGCCCCCTTCTTCCTGCCCCGCGCCTGGCGCGACGACCTCATGGCCGTCTACGGCTTCGCCCGCCTGGTCGACGACATCGGCGACGGCGACCTCGCCCCCGGCGGAGCCGACGCCCGCGCCCTCGGCGTGTCGGCCACCGAGGCCGGCGACCGCCTCGCCCTCCTCGACGCCTTCGAGACCGACCTGCACCGCGTCTTCGGCGGGACGCCCCGCCACCCCCTGCTGCGCCGCCTGCAGCGCACCGTGCGCCGCCGCGCCCTCACCCCCGAGCCGTTCCTCGGCCTGATCGCCGCCAACCGCCAGGACCAGCTCGTCACCCGGTACGAGACCTACGACGACCTCCTCGCCTACTGCGAGCTGTCCGCCAACCCCGTCGGCCGCCTCGTCCTCGCCGTCACCGGCACCGCGACCCCCGAGCGGATCCGGCTGTCCGACGCGATCTGCACCGCACTGCAGATCGTCGAACACCTTCAGGACGTCGCCGAGGACCTCGGCCGCGACCGGATCTATCTGCCCGCCGAGGACATGAAGCGGTTCCACGTCCAGGAAGCGGACCTCGCCGCGAAAATCACGGGCGCATCGGTGCGCGCCCTGGTTGCATACGAAGCGCAACGCGCCCGCGATCTGCTGAATGAAGGCGCCCCCCTGGTGGGTAGCGTCCACGGCAGGTTGAAGCTGCTGCTCGCGGGGTTCGTGGCGGGAGGAAGGGCGGCGATCGACGCGATCGCCGCCGCCGAGTTCGACGTACTTCCCGGCCCGCCCAAGCCCGGCAAGGTCCAGTTGCTGCGCGAGGTGGGCCTGACCCTGCGAGGAGAGGGGTGATCCGGACCGTGGATTCTCCGCCGCACGTGTCCGCACCGGTACTCGCCGCCTACAGCTACTGCGAGGCCGTCACCGGGCAGCAGGCCCGCAACTTCGCCTACGGCATCCGGCTGCTGCCGACGCCCAAGCGCCGCGCCATGTCGGCGCTGTACGCGTTCTCCCGGCGCGTCGACGACATCGGCGACGGCGACCTGCCCGGCGAGGTCAAGGTGGCCCGTCTGGAGGACACCCGGGCGCTGCTCACCCGCATCCGGGAGGGCGAGGTCGAGGAGGACGACACCGACCCGGTGGCCGTCGCCCTCACCCATGCCGCCCACGCCTTCCCGATCCCGCTCGGCGGCCTGGACGAGCTGATCGACGGCGTCCAGATGGACGTGCGCGGGGAGACCTACGAGACCTGGGACGACCTCAAGGTCTACTGCCGGTGCGTGGCCGGCGCCATCGGTCGCCTGTCCCTCGGCGTGTTCGGCACCGAACCGGGGGCGCGCGGCGCCGAGCGCGCGCCCGAGTACGCCGACACGCTCGGGCTCGCGCTGCAGCTCACCAACATCCTCAGAGACGTCCGCGAGGACGCCGAGGGCGGCCGCACCTATCTGCCCGCCGACGACCTCGCCAAGTTCGGCTGCTCGGCCGGGTTCCACGGGCCGACACCACCGGAGGGCTCCGACTTCGCGGGCCTCGTGCACTTCGAAGTGCGACGGGCCCGCGCCCTTTTCGCCGAGGGCTACCGGCTGCTTCCCATGCTCGACCGGCGCAGCGGCGCGTGCGTGGCCGCCATGGCCGGCATCTACCGCCGGCTGCTGGACCGCATCGAGCGCGACCCGGAGGCCGTGCTGCGCGGCCGGGTCTCGCTGCCCGGACGCGAGAAGGCCTACGTCGCCGTGCGCGGCCTGTCCGGCCTCGACGCCCGGCACGTGTCCCGGCACACCGTCAGGAGGCGCGCCTGATGGGCTCCGTGGAGCAGGCCGGCCACCACCCGCCGATGCGGCGGGCAACCCTCCGCCGCGGCGTGGCGTCCCTGACTGCGACGGCCGGCCGTGCACCGTTCATCCAGCACGCCCGGGACGCACGGAAGGACGCACGATGAGCGACGGGCCACGCCCCAGGGCGCACTCCGGCAGCCCGGCCGCGCCCGGCCGCAGCGCCGTCGTCGTCGGCGGCGGACTCGCCGGCATCACCGCGGCGCTCGCGCTCGCCGACGCGGGCGTCCACGTCACCCTGCTCGAAGGCAGGCCCCGGTTGGGCGGCCTCGCCTTCTCCTTCCAGCGCGGCGAGCTGACCGTGGACAACGGTCAGCACGTGTACCTGCGCTGCTGCACCGCCTACCGCTGGTTCCTCGACCGGATCGAGGGCGCGGCGCTGGCACCGCTGCAGGACCGCCTCGACGTCCCCGTCGTCGACGTCGCGAAGCCCGAGGGCAGACGGCTCGGCCGGCTGCGGCGCGACCCGCTGCCCGTCCCCCTCCACCTGGGGCGCAGCCTGGCCGCCTATCCGCATCTCTCGCTCGCCGAGCGCGCCGCGGTCGGGCGCGCCGCGCTCGCGCTGAAGGGGCTCGACCTCGCCGATCCGGCCCTGGACACCCAGGACTTCGGCAGCTGGCTGGCCGGCCACGGCCAGTCGGCGCGTGCCGTCGAGGCCCTGTGGGACCTGGTCGGGGTCGCCACCCTCAACGCGGTCGCGGGCGACGCCTCACTGGGGCTCGCCGCGATGGTGTTCAAGACCGGTCTGCTGTCCGACCCGGGCGCGGCCGACATCGGCTGGGCCCGCGTCCCGCTGGGCGAACTGCACGACCGGCTCGCCCGCAAGGCGCTCGACTCCGCGGGCGTCCGTACCGAGGTCCGTACACGCGTCACCTCCGTCTCCATGAACGACAACGGGAGCTGGAGCGTTCAGGTTCCCGGCGAGACGCTGCGGGCCGACGCCGTCGTGCTCGCCGTACCCCAGCGCGAGACGCACGACCTGCTGCCGCCCGGCGCCCTCGACGCCCCCGAGCGGCTGCTGGAGATCGGTACCGCGCCCATCCTCAACGTGCATGTCGTCTACGACCGCAAGGTGCTCGCACGGCCCTTCTTCGCGGCCCTCGGCACCCCCGTGCAGTGGGTGTTCGACCGCACCGACGCCTCCGGGCTGCGCGCGGGCCAGTACCTCGCGCTGTCCCAGTCGGCCGCGCAGGACGAGATCGACGCGCCGGTCGCCGTCCTGCGCGAGCGCTACCTCCCCGAGTTGGAGCGGCTGATTCCGGGTACGCGCGCCGCCGTGGTCAAGGACTTCTTCGTGACCCGGGAGCGCACGGCCACGTTCGCCCCCACCCCCGGCGTCGGACGCCTCAGGCCCGGCGCCCGCACCAAGGCCCCCGGCCTGTACCTGGCCGGAGCGTGGACCGCCACCGGGTGGCCCGCGACCATGGAGAGTGCGGTCCGCAGCGGAGTGAGCGCGGCCGACGCCGCGCTGAGCACCCTGGGCCGGCCCCGCCCCAGCCGCCTCTTCTCCCTCGAGGAGGCGGCCTGATGCTCGATCAGCACGGCGCGGCAGGTCCCCGCACCCCCGGTACCGCAACAAGAGGAGAGACTGTGCCCACTGTGCCCCCGGCCTCGACGCCCGTTCCCAGGGCCGCGGTGGACGTGACCGCGCTGCTGGAGCGCGGCCGGACCCTGGCGACACCGGTCCTGCGTGCGGCCGTCGACCGCCTGGCGCCTCCCATGGACACCGTCGCCGCCTACCACTTCGGCTGGATCGACGCCGCCGGCAACCCGGCCGACGGCGACGGCGGCAAGGCCGTGCGCCCGGCCCTCGCCGTCCTCTCCGCCGAGGTGACCGGCGCCGCGCCCGAGGTGGGCATCCCGGGTGCCGTCGCCGTCGAACTCGTCCACAACTTCTCGCTGCTGCACGACGACCTGATGGACGGTGACGAGCAGCGCCGCCACCGCGACACCGTCTGGAAGGTGCACGGCCCCGCGCAGGCCATCCTGGTCGGCGACGCCCTGTTCGCCCTCGCCAACGAGGTGCTGCTGGAGCTCGGCACCGTCGAGGCCGGCCGCGCCACCCGCCGGCTGACCACCGCCACCCGCGCCCTGATCGACGGTCAGGCGCAGGACATCTCCTACGAGCACCGCGACCGCGTCAGCGTCGAGGAGTGCCTGGAGATGGAGGGCAACAAGACCGGCGCCCTGCTCGCCGCCTCCAGCTCCATCGGCGCGGTCCTCGGCGGCGCGGACGACGCCACCGCCGACGCGCTGGAGCGCTACGGCTATCACCTGGGCCTGGCCTTCCAGGCCGTCGACGACCTGCTCGGCATCTGGGGCGACCCGGAGGCCACCGGCAAGCAGACCTGGAGCGACCTGCGCCAGCGCAAGAAGTCCCTGCCGGTGGTGGCCGCGCTCGCAGCGGGCGGCGAGGCCTCCGAGCGGCTCGGCGAGATCCTCGCCGCCGACGCCAAGAGCAGCGACTTCGAGAACTTCTCCGAGGAGGAGTTCGCGGCCCGCGCGGCCCTCATCGAGGAGGCCGGGGGCCGCGAGTGGACGGCGCAGGAGGCGCGTCGTCAGCACACCATCGCCATCGAAGCCCTCGACGCCGTGCACATGCCCGACCGGGTACGGGCCGCCTTCACGGCGCTCGCCGACTTCGTCGTCGTACGAAAGAGATGATCATTATCGGTCGAATAGCCCTCGCGTAGTCGCCGGCCGGTGTCGAGGGACGACGGACACCGGCCGACGGCGGACCCACAGCAGCACGACTCGCACGACTGCACGAAGGGGAAGCCATGACAGCGACGACCGACGGAAGCACCGGGGCGACCCTGCCGCCCCGCGCTGCCGCGGCCAGCGAAACCACCGACATCACCACCCCCGCGGCGGCCGGGGTACACCAAGCCGCCGAACACGCGAGCCGGCGCGCCACCGACTTCCTGCTGGCCCGCCAGGACGCCCAGGGCTGGTGGAAGGGCGACCTCGAGACCAACGTCACCATGGACGCCGAGGACCTGCTGCTGCGTCAGTTCCTGGGCATTCTCGACGAGAAGACCGCGCAGGCGGCCGCCCTCTTCATCCGCGGCGAGCAGCGCGAGGACGGCACCTGGGCCACCTTCTACGGCGGCCCCGGCGAACTGTCCACGACCATCGAGGCCTACGTCGCCCTCCGCCTGGCCGGCGACGCGCCCGACGCCCCGCACATGGCCAAGGCGTCCGCCTGGGTCCGCGAACGCGGCGGCATCGCCTCCGCCCGGGTCTTCACCCGGATCTGGCTGGCCCTGTTCGGCTGGTGGAAGTGGGAGGACCTGCCCGAACTCCCGCCGGAGCTGATCTACTTCCCCACCTGGTTCCCGCTCAACATCTACAACTTCGGCTGCTGGGCCCGGCAGACCATCGTGCCGCTCACCGTCGTCTCCGCCAAGCGGCCCGTGCGCCCGGCGCCCTTCCCGCTGGACGAACTGCACACCGACCCCGCGAACCCCAACCCGCCGCAGCCGCTCGCCCCGGTGACCAGCTGGGACGGTCTCTTCCAGCGGCTCGACAAGGTGGTCCGCGGCTACCGGAAGGTCGCCGTGCGCAGACTGCGCCGGTCCGCGATGAACTCCGCCGCCCGCTGGATCATCGAGCGGCAGGAGAACGACGGCTGCTGGGGCGGCATCCAGCCCCCGGCCGTGTACTCGGTCATCGCCCTGCACCTGCTCGGCTACGACCTGGAGCATCCGGTGCTCCGTGAGGGCCTCGCCTCGCTGGACCGTTTCGCCGTCTGGCGCGAGGACGGCGCCCGGATGATCGAGGCCTGCCAGTCCCCGGTGTGGGACACCTGCCTCGCCACCATCGCGCTCGTCGACGCCGGACTCCCGGTCGACCATCCGCAACTGGTCAAGGCGGCCGACTGGATGCTCGGCGAGGAGATCGTCCGGCCCGGCGACTGGGCCGTACGCCGTCCCGGACTGCCGCCCGGCGGCTGGGCGTTCGAGTTCCACAACGACAACTATCCGGACATCGACGACACCGCCGAGGTCGCCCTCGCGTTGCGCCGGGTCCGGCACCACGACCCCGAGCGCGTCGACAGGGCCATCGGACGGGCCGTGCGCTGGAACCTCGGGATGCAGTCGAAGAACGGCGCGTGGGGAGCCTTCGACGCCGACAACACCAGCCCCTTCCCCAACCGGCTGCCGTTCTGCGACTTCGGCGAGGTCATCGACCCGCCGTCGGCGGACGTCACCGCGCACGTGGTGGAGATGCTCGCCGCCGAGGGCCTCGCCCACGACCCGCGCACCCGGCGCGGCATCGACTGGCTGCTCGCCGAACAGGAACCGGACGGCTCGTGGTTCGGCCGCTGGGGCGTCAACTACATCTACGGCACCGGGTCGGTGGTCCCCGCGCTGACCGCCGCCGGCCTGCCCGGCTCGCACCCCGCGATCCGGCGGGCGGTGGCCTGGCTGGAGTCGGTGCAGAACGACGACGGCGGCTGGGGCGAGGACCTGCGCTCCTACAAGTACGCCAAGGAGTGGAGCGGCCGCGGCGCCTCCACCGCCTCGCAGACCGCGTGGGCGCTGATGGCGCTGCTCGCGGCGGGGGAGAAGGAGTCCAAGGCCGTCGAGCGCGGCATCCGGTGGCTGGCCGACACCCAGCGGGAGGACGGCTCCTGGGACGAGCCGTACTTCACCGGCACCGGCTTCCCCTGGGACTTCTCCATCAACTACCACCTCTACCGGCAGGTGTTCCCGCTCACCGCACTCGGCCGCTATCTGCACGGCGACCCCTTCGAGCGGAACCTGCTCACCCGGCAGCCCCTCCCCGAGGGCCAGGGGGGCTGACCTTGAGCAACCAGCCCGCTCCCGCCCCGCTGCTGATCGCCTGCGCGCTCGGCATCGAGCACCTCGCCCTGCGCACCGGCGACCGGAGCGGGGCGGACGGGCCGGTCACCTTCGTCCGTACCGGCATGGGCCCCCGGGCGGCGGAACGCTCCCTCACCCGGCACCTGGCCGAACCGGCACTCACCGGGGCTGCCGTGCTGGCCACGGGCTTCTGCGCCGGGCTCGCCCCCGGTATGCACCCCGGCGACCTGGTCGTCGCCGAGGAGACCCGGGACCCGCGCGGAACCGTCGCCTGCGTGGGCACCGAACTGCTGGTGAAGGAACTCGTGCGCATCCTGCCCGGGCGCACGGTCCACACCGGTCCGCTCACCGGATCCGACCACGTGGTGCGCGGCCCCGAGCGGGCCGACCTGCGCGCCACCGGCGCGATCGCGGTCGACATGGAGTCGGCGGCCACGCTCCTGAGCGCCGTGCGGGCAGGCGAGCGCCCCGTTGCGGCCGTACGGGTGGTCGTGGACGCTCCTGAACATGAACTCGTCCGGATCGGCACGGTGCGCGGTGGAATATCGGCTTTCCGCGTACTTCGTTGCGTTCTCCCCGCTTTTTTCGAATGGCACCGTTCTTTGCTGCTCCCCCGGAGGTGAGCCAGATGGCCATGCCGTTGCGTCAGTCCATCAAGGTCGCTGCATACCTGGCTGAACAGAAGCTCCGCAGGCGGGACAAGTTTCCGCTCATCGTCGAGCTGGAACCGCTCTTCGCCTGCAACCTCAAGTGCGAGGGCTGCGGCAAGATCCAGCACCCGGCCGGTGTGCTGAAACAGCGCATGCCGGTCGCCCAGGCCGTGGGCGCGGTGCTGGAGTCCGGTGCGCCGATGGTGTCCATCGCCGGCGGCGAACCGTTGATGCACCCCCAGATCGACGAGATCGTGCGCCAGCTGGTGGCCAAGCGCAAGTACGTCTTCCTGTGCACCAACGCCCTGTTGCTGCGCAAGAAGATGGACAAGTTCAAGCCGTCCCCCTACTTCGCCTTCGCGGTGCACATCGACGGGCTGCGCGAGCGGCACGACGAGTCCGTGGCGAAGGAGGGCGTGTTCGACGAGGCCGTGGAGGCCATCAAGGAGGCCAAGCGGCGCGGCTTCCGGGTGACCACCAACTCGACCTTCTTCAACACCGACACCCCGCAGACCGTCATCGAGGTGCTCAACTTCCTCAACGACGACCTGAAGGTGGACGAGATGATGATCTCGCCCGCCTACGCCTACGAGAAGGCACCCGACCAGGAGCACTTCCTCGGTGTCGAGCAGACCCGCGAGCTGTTCCGCAAGTCCTTCGCGGGCGGCAACCGGAGCCGCTGGCGGCTCAACCACTCCCCGCTCTTCCTGGACTTCCTGGAGGGCAAGGTCGACTTCCCGTGCACCGCGTGGGCGATCCCGAACTACTCGCTCTTCGGCTGGCAGCGCCCCTGCTACCTGATGAGCGACGGGTACGTGCCGACGTACCGCGAACTCATCGAGGAGACCGACTGGGACAAGTACGGCCGCGGCAAGGATCCGCGCTGCGCCAACTGCATGGCGCACTGCGGCTACGAGCCCACGGCCGTCCTCGCCACCATGGGCTCCTTGAAGGAGTCGCTGCGGGCCATGCGCGAGACCGTCTCCGGAAACCGGGAGTGACGCCGTGACCGCCGTTCCCTTGGGCGTTCCCGAGGTACCGGCCCGGCCGGTCGCACCGCGGCGCGTGTCGCGGCGGATCCATGTCGGGCCGGTGGCGGTCGGGGGCGGAGCCCCGGTGTCGGTGCAGTCGATGACGACGACCCGGACCTCGGACATCGGCGCCACCCTGCAGCAGATCGCGGAACTGACCGCGTCCGGCTGCCAGATCGTCCGCGTCGCCTGCCCCACGCAGGACGACGCGGACGCGCTCGCCACCCTTGCCCGCAAGTCGCAGATCCCGGTGATCGCGGACATCCACTTCCAGCCGAAGTACGTCTTCGCGGCCATCGAGGCCGGCTGCGCGGCGGTCCGGGTGAACCCCGGCAACATCAAGAAGTTCGACGACCAGGTGAAGGAGATCGCGCGCGCCGCCAAGGACCACGGCACCCCGATCCGCATCGGCGTCAACGCGGGCTCCCTGGACAGGCGACTGCTGCAGAAGTACGGCAGGGCCACCCCGGAGGCCCTGGTCGAGTCGGCGCTGTGGGAGGCGTCGCTCTTCGAGGAGCACGACTTCCGGGACATCAAGATCTCCGTCAAGCACAACGACCCGGTCGTCATGATCGAGGCCTACCGCCGGCTCGCCGAGCAGTGCGACTACCCGCTCCACCTCGGTGTCACCGAGGCCGGGCCGGCGTTCCAGGGCACCATCAAGTCCGCCGTCGCCTTCGGCGCCCTGCTCTCCCAGGGCATCGGCGACACCATCCGCGTCTCCCTCTCCGCGCCGCCGGCCGAGGAGGTCAAGGTCGGCATCCGGATCCTCGAGTCCCTGGGCCTGCGGCAGCGGCGCCTGGAGATCGTCTCCTGCCCCTCCTGCGGGCGCGCCCAGGTGGACGTGTACAAGCTGGCCGACGAGGTCACGGCCGGGCTGGACGGCCTGGAGGTGCCGCTCAGGGTCGCGGTGATGGGCTGTGTGGTCAACGGCCCGGGGGAGGCGCGGGAGGCGGACCTCGGAGTTGCCTCGGGCAATGGCAAGGGCCAGATCTTCGTCAAGGGCGAGGTCGTCAAGACCGTCCCGGAGTCGAAGATCGTGGAGACCCTCATCGAGGAGGCCATGAAGCTCGCCGAGGTGACGAGCCCCGCAGACGAAGTGAGTTGAGCGAAGAGCACGGCACGGACCGAGAGGGGGCCCAGCGTGACCATTCTGGAGACCATCCGGGGACCACGCGACCTGAAGGCGCTGTCCGAGGCAGAACTCGGCGAACTTGCCGAGGAAATACGTGAGTTCCTGGTGCACGCGGTGTCGAGAACCGGCGGCCACCTCGGGCCCAATCTGGGGGTGGTGGAACTCACCGTCGCGCTCCACCGGGTCTTCGAGTCGCCGGTCGACCGCATCCTGTGGGACACCGGCCACCAGAGCTACGTCCACAAGATCCTGACCGGGCGTCAGGACTTCTCCAAGCTGCGCGGCAAGGGCGGACTGTCCGGATACCCCTCGCGCGAGGAGTCCGAGCACGACGTCATCGAGAACAGCCACGCCTCCACCGCGCTCGGCTGGGCCGACGGGCTCGCCAAGGCCCACCAGGTGCAGGGGGAGAAGGGCCACGTCGTCGCAGTGATCGGCGACGGCGCGCTGACCGGTGGCATGGCCTGGGAGGCGTTGAACAACATCGCGGCCGCCAGGGACCGGCCGTTGATCATCGTCGTCAACGACAACGAGCGCTCGTACGCCCCGACCATCGGCGGCCTGGCCAACCACCTGGCCACCCTGCGCACCACGGACGGCTACGAGAAGGTCCTCGCCTGGGGCAAGGAGGTCCTGCTGCGCACACCGGTCGTCGGCGGCACCATCTACGAGTCCCTGCACGGCGCGAAGAAGGGCTTCAAGGACGCCTTCGCCCCGCAGGGCATGTTCGAGGACCTCGGGCTGAAGTACCTCGGCCCGATCGACGGCCACGACATCGGCGCCGTGGAATCCGCCCTGCGCCGCGCCAAGCGCTTCCACGGACCCGTCCTGGTGCACTGCCTCACCGAGAAGGGCCGCGGCTACGAGCCCGCCCTCGCCCACGAGGAGGACCACTTCCACACCGTCGGCGTGATGGACCCGCTCACCTGCGCCCCGCTCACGCCCGCCGGCGGGCCCTCGTGGACCTCCGTCTTCGGCGACGAGATCGTCCGGATCGGCGAGGAGCGGCCGGACGTCGTCGCGATCACGGCGGCCATGCTGCACCCCGTCGGCCTCGGCCCGTTCGCCGAGCGGTTCCCGGACCGGGTGTGGGACGTGGGGATCGCCGAGCAGCACGCGGCCGTCTCGGCGGCCGGTCTCGCCACGGGCGGGCTGCACCCGGTCGTCGCCGTCTACGCCACCTTCCTCAACCGCGCCTTCGACCAGCTGCTCATGGACGTCGCGCTGCACCGTTGCGGGGTCACCTTCGTCCTCGACCGGGCCGGCGTCACCGGCGTCGACGGGCCGTCCCACAACGGCATGTGGGACATGTCCGTCCTGCAGGTCGTGCCCGGGCTGCGCATCGCCGCCCCGCGCGACGCCGGGCAACTGCGCGCCCAGCTGCGCGAGGCGGTCGCCGTGGACGACGCCCCGACCCTGGTGCGTTTCCCGAAGGAGTCGGTCGGCCCCGAGATCCCCGCGGTCGGCCAGGTGGGCGGCATGGACGTCCTGCACCGCGCCGACCGCCCGGAGGTCCTGCTGGTGGCCGTCGGCGTGATGGCCCCGGTGTGCCTGCAGGCGGCCGAGCTGCTGGAGGCGAGGGGCATCACCTGCACGGTCGTGGACCCCCGTTGGGTGAAGCCCGTCGACCCCGCGCTGCCCGGGCTCGCCGCCGAACACCGCCTGGTGGCCGTCGTCGAGGACAACAGCCGTGCCGCCGGGGTGGGTTCGGCCGTGGCGCTGGCCCTGGGCGACGCCGACGTGGACGTGCCGGTACGGCGGTTCGGCATCCCGGAGCAGTTCCTCGCGCACGCCAAGCGCAGCGAGGTCCTGGCCGACATCGGCCTTACGCCCGTCGAGATCGCCGGGCGGATCAGCGCGAGCCTGGCCGTCAAGGACGCCGACGGCACAGCCAAGGAGAGTGAATGACCACGGAGTTCGACCTCGGCGCCCTCCTCGCCGAGCGCGGAGCCGAACGCTACGAGCTGCACGCCCGGCACCTCAACCCGCAGCTGCCGCGCATGCTGCACACCATCGGCTTCGACAAGGTCTACGAACGGGCCGAGGGCGCCCATTTCTTCGACGCGGACGGCAACGACTACCTGGACATGCTCGCGGGCTTCGGGGTGATGGGCCTCGGCCGTCACCACCCGGTCGTCCGCCGGGCGCTGCACGACGTGCTGGACCTGAACCTCGCCGACCTGACCCGCTTCGACTGCCCGCCGCTGCCCGGCCTGCTCGCCGAGCGGCTGCTCGCGCACAGCCCGCACCTGGACCGGGTGTTCTTCGGCAACAGCGGCACCGAGGCGGTGGAGACCGCACTGAAGTTCGCCCGCTACGCCACCGGCAGGCCCCGCGTCCTGTACTGCCACCACGCCTTCCACGGCCTGACCACCGGCTCCCTGTCGGTCAACGGCGAGGACGGCTTCCGGGACGGCTTCGCCCCGCTGCTGCCCGACACCGCCGTCCCCCTCGGCGACCTCGACGCCCTGGCCCGGGAGCTGAAGAAGGGGGACGTCGCCGCCCTGATCGTCGAGCCGATCCAGGGCAAGGGCGTGCACGAGGCACCGCCCGGCTATCTGCGCGCCGCCCAGGAGCTGCTGCACAAGCACAAGGCGCTGCTCATCGCCGACGAGGTGCAGACCGGCCTCGGCCGCACCGGCGACTTCTACGCCTACCAGCACGAGGACGGCGTGGAGCCCGACCTGGTGGCCGTGGCCAAGGCGCTCTCCGGCGGGTACGTCCCGGTCGGCGCCACCCTGGGCAAGGACTGGATCTTCAAGAAGGTCTACTCCTCCATGGACCGCGTCCTGGTCCACTCGGCCAGCTTCGGGTCCAACGCCCAGGCGATGGCCGCCGGGCTCGCCGTGCTGTCGGTGATGGAGAACGAGCAGATCGTCGCCGGTGTGCGCACCACCGGGGAGCTGCTGAAGTCCCGGCTCACCGCGCTGATCGACCGGTACGAGCTGCTCGCGGACGTCCGCGGCCGGGGTCTGATGATCGGCATCGAGTTCGGCAGGCCCTCCTCGCTGAAGCTGCGGGGCCGCTGGGCCATGCTGCAGGCGGCCCGCAAGGGCCTGTTCGCCCAGATGGTCGTCGTACCGCTGCTGCAGCGGCACCGGATCCTCACCCAGGTCTCCGGCGACCACCTGGAGGTGATCAAGCTCATCCCGCCGCTGGTCCTCGACGCGGCCGACGTGGACCGGTTCGTGGAGGCCTTCACCGCCGTGATGGACGACGCCCACAGCGGCGGCGGGCTGGTGTGGGACTTCGGCAAGACCCTGATCAAGCAGGCGGTGGCCAACCGCTGAGACCCGCCCGCTTTGCCTCTGAGGCAACGAATTTGCCGCTCGGGCAAGGCTCGGGCTGGATGGAGGCATGAACGCCTCGAACGCCGCGCCGCCGGCGGACCAGGGCGACGACCTGCCCGCCGTGGCGCCGCAGCTGCGCGCCCTGCGCCGGCGCGCGGGTCTCACCCTGGAGGCCGCGGCCCGCACCGCCGGACTCTCGCCGGCCCATCTCTCGCGCCTGGAGACCGGCGGGCGCCAGCCCTCGCTGCCGATGCTGCTCGCGCTCGCCCGTATCTACGGTACGACCGTCTCGGAGCTGCTCGGTGAGACGGTCGCCGACCGGGACGCCATCGTGCGCGCCGCCGACATGGAGCCGACCCGGGCGGGCGGCTGGACCTACTTCCAGGCCGGCGCCTCCGGGCGCGGCATGCAGGCGCTGCGCGTGCGCGTGCCGTACGGCACGCAGCGCGACATCGTGCGCGTGCACCCCGGCGAGGAGTGGCTCCACGTCCTCCAGGGACGCCTGCGGCTGCGCCTCGGCGACACCGCGCACCTGCTCGCGCCGGGCGACAGCGCCCACTTCGACTCCCTGACCCCGCACCGGCTCGCCGCGGAGGACCACGACGGCGTCGAGCTGCTGTTCGTCCACACCCTGCTGCAGAGCCCCACGGCCGCGCTGTGCCTGGGCCCGCCGACCGGAGAGCTGCCATGAGCGACTACGAGACCAGGTTCCCCCGCTCCCTGTGGGTCCGGCTGATCATCTACATCGCCGTGGGCCACCTGTTCGCCGCGTTCCTCTACCTGCTGTTCGCGGTGGGTGCCAAGAGCTGATCCGCCGTCAGTCCAGCAGTCGCGCGCGCAGCCGCTCCCGGGTCTGCGGGGCGAGCCCCAGGCCCTCGGCGAAGTAGGTGTCGAACCCGCCCCAGCGTTCCTCGATGCTGTCGAACGCCGCCTGCAGGTATTCCGCGCGCGCGTCGAAGAGCGGGCTGAGCAGCTCCATCACCTCGGGTGTGTAGGCGGTGTCCGGGCTGCCGTTGCGCCGCACCTTGTAGCGGCGGTGCTTGGCGTTGGACTCCAGGTAGTCGGCGACGATCGCGTCCCGCTCCACACCTACCGCGAGGAGGGTCACGGCTATCGAGATGCCCGCCCGGTCCTTGCCCGCCGCGCAGTGCATCAGCGCGGGCACGCTGTCCTCGGCCAGCGCGTGCAGCACCCGCGAGTGCTCGGCGGTGCGCTGCGTGACGATCGTCCGGTACGAGGTGATCATCCGGTCCGCCGCCCTGCCGTCCGCGAGGATGTCGCGCAGCTGGTCCAGGTCGCCGTCGCGGACCATCTTCCAGAACTCGGCGCCGTCCGCCGGGTCGCTCAGCGGCAGGTTCACGTTCCGCACGCCGGGCAGCTCGACGTCCGGGCCCTCCAGCTTCTGGTCGGCCGCGTTGCGGAAGTCGAAGACCGTGTGCAGGCCCAGGGAGGCGAGGAAGGCCGCGTCCTCCTGCGTCGCGTGCGCCAGGTGGCCGCTGCGGAACAGCACTCCGGGGCGCACGCGCCGGCCGTCCACGGTGGGCAGGCCGCCCACGTCACGGAAATTGCGCACTCCGGCCAGCTGGGGCTCGGTCGACGGGACCTGTTGCGTCACGGGTGCTCCTCCCGGTCGGCCCCGTCGGCGCGGTTCGTCGGCGGGCACTGGCCTCGACGATACGACATCGATTACCTGGGGCAATGAGTTGTCCACAGGCGTTGCCACCAGGGGCGTCAGGGTCGATGATGTTCGCACTTGCGCGGATCTGTTGACACCTGTGAGGCTCTTCGTGGTGAACGTCGCCGAAAACGGTCGTACCTGGCTCCTGTCGGGGCCCTGCAGCAGCTACGCGCTGCATCTCACCGAGGCGGACGAGCTGCTGCACCTCCATTGGGGACCCCGGATCGCGCTCGCCGACGCCGAGGCCCTGGCGGTGAGCCCGCTGCCCGGCTACTGGCCTTTCGAGTCCCCGCTCGACGGCCGCGAGGAGTACCCCGTCGAGGGCGGCCCCCGTTTCGTCCGCCCCGCCCTGTCCGTGCGCACCGACGAGCGCCGCGGCACCGAGTGGCGCTTCACGGCGTACGAGACCGACGGCGACGAGCTGCGGCTGCGCTTCGACGACGACGGGCTGGCGATCACCCTGCACTACCGGATGCGCGGCGACGTCGTCGAGCGCTGGGTGAGCCTGGAGAACGGCGGCCACGCGCGCGTGGAGCTGCTGCGCGCCGACGCGGCCACCTGGACCCTGCCCGACCGCGAGGGCTGGCGGCTCTCCCAGCTGCACGGCCGCTGGGCCGCCGAGTCCCGGCTCACCACCACATCCCTCACCTACGGCGAGAAGGTCATCGGCAGCCGGCGCGGCCACACCGGTCACCAGCACTTGCCCTGGGTGGCCCTCGACACCGACGCCACCGAGGAGCGCGGCGAGGTCTACGGCTGCGCGCTCGGCTGGTCCGGATCCTGGCGCATCGCCGTCGCCCAACTCCCCGACGCGCGCGTGCAGATCACCGGCGGCGCCGGCTACGACGACTCCGGGCTGCTGCTGCTCGAGCCGGGGGAGTCGTACACCACCCCCGTCTTCGCCGGCCTGTGGAGCGACGGCGGCTTCGGCGGCGCCAGCCGCACCTGGCACGCCTACCAGCGGGCCCATGTCGTCCCGGACGCGGACCGGGACCGGCCGGTGCTGTTCAACTCCTGGGAGGCGACGTTCTTCGACATCTCCGAGGAGCAGCAGGCCGCCCTCGCCCAGCGTGCCGCCGACATCGGCGTCGAACTGTTCGTGGTCGACGACGGCTGGTTCGGCGCCCGCACCAGCGACCGCGCCGGCCTCGGCGACTGGACGCCCAACCCGGATCGCTTCCCGCAGGGCCTGAAGCCCCTCGCGGACCGCGTGCACGGCCTCGGCATGCAGTTCGGCATCTGGGTCGAGCCCGAGATGGTCAACCCCGACAGCGACCTGTACCGCGCACACCCCGACTGGGTGCAGTACCAGCCCGGACGCACCCGCACGGAGCTGCGCAACCAGCTCGTCCTCAACCTCGCGCGCGAGGACGTCCAGGAGTACCTCTGGGAGCGGCTGGACACCCTGCTGTCCAGCGCCCCGATCGACTACGTCAAGTGGGACTTCAACCGCTGCTTCACCGACGCCGGCTGGCCCGGGGAGCCCTACCCGCAGCGCCTGTGGGTCGACCACGTCCACGCCCTGTACGCCCTGCTGGACCGGCTGCGCGCCGCCCACCCCCAGGTCGCCTTCGAGTCCTGCTCGGGCGGCGGCGGCCGGATCGACCTCGGGGTGCTGAGCCGCACCGACCAGGTGTGGACCTCCGACAACACCGATCCGCTGGACCGGCTGGCGATCCAGCACGGCTTCACCCAGATCCACCCCGCGCGTGTGATGGCCGCCTGGGTCACCGACAGCCCGAACACCCAGCTCAACGGCCGGGTCAGCTCTCTGCGTTTCCGTTTTGTCAGCGCCATGGCGGGCGTTCTCGGCGTCGGCGGCGACCTCACCGAGTGGACGGCGGAGGAACTGGCCGAGGCGCGGCGGTGGGTGGAGCTGTACAAGGAGATCCGTCCCGTCGTGCAGCGCGGCGACCTGTACCGGCTCAGGCCCCCGTCGGGCGGCCTGAGCGCCGTGCAGTACGTCCTCGGGGACGAGACGGTCGTCCTCGCCTGCCTCCAGGCCCAGAGCCACGGCGAGCCGGTGCCGGCGGTGCGGCTGCGTGGACTCGACCCGACGGCATCGTATGAATGCCGCGAAACGGGCGAAGTGCATCGGGGGGCCGTGCTGCTGCACCACGGGCTGCGCACCGGACTGCGCGGCGACCTGGATGCGACGGTTCTCCGCCTGCGCCGTATCTGAGCCTTCTGTCCGAATCAGCGCCTTCGTTCCAACTCGTTCCGGAATAAGGAGAGCGGGCGGCAGTGTGCGTGAGGAGCGTCATATCCGTGACGGTCGGTGGCGCGTCATGTGCACGTAATTTCGGTGCCCGTGCAGGGCGTTGACAGAAAGAAGGGGACGGGAATTCACGGAGGGTGACCGTGAATTCCCGAATCCGATCTTTTGGAACGCCAACTCCTGGAACCGGCCGCTTGTTCAGCTGCGTCCCGCTCGCTTACCTTCGCCCCCAATCCGGACGGAACGCCGAATCCTGCCGCCGCCCGGACCTCCCGCACACATGACCCGTGCCCGGCAGGAGCGGGGGACCCACAGGTACGACCGCCTGTCCCGGTCTCCGCGACAGGCTCAGGGGTGCAGCCGCGCAGCCCGCGGCCGGACAGCTCCCGTCCGAACCCGACAGCTCACCTCGCAGGCGCCGGAGAGGAATGCAGCCATGCCCGCGAAGGGTAAGCACCGCCGCCCCAAGGCCCCGCGCCTCACCCGCTCGATCGCCGCCGCCGGAACCGGCGGCGCCGCACTCGCCCTGCCGCTCATCGGGGCCGCGGGCGCGCACGCCGCCCCGGCGCAGCCCGTCTCGTCGAAGACTGTCTCCTCGAAGACCCTGCAGTCCCTGCAGGCCGCCGAGCGGACGACCGGCACGAAGACGGCCGCGCAGCAGGCCTCCGGGGCGCGCACCTACACCGTGCAGGCCGGCGACTGCCTCGCGAAGATCGCCGACGAGCAGCATGTCGACGGCGGCTGGCAGCGGCTGTACGAGGACAACCGGCAGGCCGTCGGCTCCGACCCCTCGCTCATCCACCCGGGCCTGAAGCTGACCCTGGGCGGCAAGGCCGCACCGGCACGGACCGAATCCGTCATGCCCGCCACGCCCGCGAAGCCGTCGCCCGCCAAGGCCCAGGCGGCCCCGGCCCCGCAGACCGCCCAGGCGGCCCCCGCCACCGGCTACACCCTCCCGGTCACCGGCGCCACCATCGGCACCGGCTACCACGTGCCCGGCAGCATGTGGTCCAGCGGCTACCACACCGGCGTCGACTTCGTCGTCCCGACCGGGGCGCCCGTCAAGGCCGTCGCCGCCGGCACGGTCGTCACCGCGGGCTGGGGCGGCGCGTACGGCAACCAGGTCGTCATCAAGCTGAACGACGGTCACTACGCCCAGTACGGCCACCTCTCCCAGCTCTCCGTCTCGGTCGGCCAGACCGTGGCCGAGGGCCGGCAGCTCGGCCTGTCCGGCGCGACCGGCAACGTGACCGGCCCACACCTGCACTTCGAGATCCGTACGACGCCGTCCTACGGATCCGACATCGACCCGGTCGGCTACCTGCGCGAGCACGGCGTGGCCGTCGGCTGAGGAGGCCGGCCCGGTCTGTCGGCCGGATGCCTATTCCCGGACGGTGCCTGTCCGGGAAGTGGCTTATCTCACCGTCCGTCAACCCCTTATTACGGTCGCGTAAGTCACATCGCAAGGTGAATCATGGTCCGACGTGGCAGACGATTCGAAGAGTGACAACAGATCAGTGATCGGGTCGTACGTGGCGGTGGGGGACAGCTTCACCGAGGGCGTCGGCGACCCCGGCCCCGACGGGGCGTTCGTCGGCTGGGCCGACCGGTTCGCGGTACTGCTCGCGGACCGGCGCCCGGAGGGCGACTTCCGGTACACCAACCTCGCGGTCCGCGGGAAGCTGCTCGACCAGATCATCGAGGACCAGCTTCCGAAGGCCGTCGAACTGGCCCCGGACCTCGTCTCCTTCTGCGCGGGCGGCAACGACATCATCCGGCCCGGCACCGACCCCGACGAGGTGGCCGAGCGCTTCGAGCGGGCGGTGGCCCGGCTCACCGCGGTGGCGGGCACCGTACTCGTGACGACCGGATTCGACACCCGTGGCGTGCCCGTGCTCAAGCATCTGCGCGGCAAGATCGCCACCTACAACGGGCACGTCCGCGCCATCGCCGACCGGTACGGCTGTCCCGTGCTCGACCTGTGGTCCCTGAAGTCCGTGCAGGACCGCAGGGCGTGGGACGACGACCGGCTGCACCTCTCGCCCGAGGGGCACACGCGCGTGGCACTGCGCGCCGGCCAGGCACTCGGCCTCGAGATCCCGGCCGATCCCGAGCAGCCCTGGCCGCCGCTCCCGCCCCGCGGCGCCCTGGACATCCGCCGCGACGACGTCCACTGGGCCCGCGAGTACCTCGTCCCGTGGATCGGCCGCCGACTGCGGGGCGAATCCTCCGGGGACCACGTGACGGCGAAGGGCGCGCTGTCCCCGGAGGACATCAGGATGCGGATCGCCCCGGTGGCGTGAGGTCCGCTCGCCCCGGTCCCCAGGTCCTGGAGGTTGCGGACCGCCCCGTGCCGCGGCTGTCGCGGCACGGGGCGGTTCACCGCCCTTGCGCGGTCAGCGCCTCCCGGGTCAGCCCGAGTTCCCTCGCGAGGGCGTCGTCCACCCACTCCTGGGCCCGTGAGCGCGGTATCGACCCCGGATACGACGTCAGCTGCACGGCCAGCCCGTCGAGCAGCGCGGTGAGCCGCAGCGCCGCGCCCGCCGGGTCGGGGCACGTGAACTCCCCGGCCGCCGCGCCCTCGGCGAGGACCTCGGCGATCGCCGCCTTCCACTGCTGGTCGAGATCCCGGGTGACCTCACGCAGGGCGGGCTCGCGCAGCGCCACCGCCCAGCCCTCGATCCACAGCCGCCAGCCCTTGGCCTGTCCCGTCGGCGCGTACCAGCGCACGGCCGACCGCAGTCGGCGCAGCGCGGAGGTCCGCCGGCCCAGCAGCCCGCGCAGACGGGCGAGATCGCCCTCGGCCGCGTACGTGAACGCGGCGGCGACCAGCTTCTCCTTCGTCGAGAAGTGGTACAGCACCAGCGCGTTGCTCACGCCGAGTGCGGAAGCGACGTCGGCGATCCGGACCGCCGCCACGCCCCGTGCCTCGATCTGCTCGACGGCGGCCCGCAGCAGTTCCTCGCGCCGCTCGGCCACACTCAACCGCACTCTCGCCACCCGGTCACCCTAATGGTGGGGGTACCCGGGTACGAGTTCCACGCGGTGCAGCTCGGTCCGCGCGACGGCCGCGTCGCGTTCGCCGGCCAGTGCGGTGCGCCGCCGGTCCGTGAGGAACCCGTCGTAACCGGCCTGCGAGGCGAACTCGATGAGCTGGATCTCGTCCGGACCGCCGTCGGCGCCGACGGTGCGGGCACGCTGCAGCACCCTGCCGCCGTGGTCGCCGAGCAGCGACAGGACCTTGTCCTCGTACCCCGCCATGGCCTCGGCCGCCCCGGGACGGCTCCACAGCAGAACGCACAGGCGGATCGTCACGCTGTCCGACCCTGCCGTCACCGGTACCACCCGAACCGCTCGGCGATCACCGGCAACCGGTCGTCCACAAGGGCGTGCGCGGCGGCCCGCGGAGTCGTTCCGTCGCTCTCCGCGCGCGTGAGCATCAGGTCGACCAGGGTGCGCATCGAGCGGCGGATGTGGCCGAACGCCTCCTCGGCGTCCGGGCCGATGTCCCCGAACAGCGTCCACCACCACCACGCGTTGGTTGCCGAGTTGACCACCACGTCCGGCAGCACGGTCACCCCGCGCGCGGACAACAGCGCCTCCGCCTCCGGCAGTACGGGCATGTTCGCGGCCTCCACGATCCAGCGGGCGGTGATCCGCTCCTGGTCCCGGGCGTCGACGGCGTACGACACGGCCGCGGGCACCAGCACCTCCGCCTGCGCCGACAGCCAGGCGTCGCCGGGCAGTTCGCGGTCGCCGGGGCCGAGCGCGCTGCGGTCGACGGTGCCGTAGGCGTCCCGCGCGGACAGCAGCGCCTCGACGTCGAGGCCGGCCGGATTGGCGATGGTGCCCTTGACGTCGGCCACGGCCACCACCGTCAGCCCCGCGCGCGTGAGGAAGCGCGCGGTGGCCCCGCCCATCGTGCCGAAACCCTGCACCGCCACCCGGGTGCCCCGGTACGGCATCGACGCCCGGTCCAGGGCCGCCAGCACCGCCTCGGCGACCCCGCAGCCACCCACCAGCTCGTCCAGGCCGATGCCGTCCACCTCGACCGCGAAGGCCTCCGCGAGCCGCGCGCGGGCCGCCGTCTCGTCGTCCAGCAGCGGATACACGGCCTGGACGGGGGAGACCAGCCCGGCCTCCGCCGCCGCGCAGTCCACCAGGTCCTGACTGAGCCCCAGATCCTCCCCGGTGGTCCAGCAGCTCTCGACGTACGGCCGCATCGCGCGCAGGTAGCGCACCAGCACGCCGTACGCCTCCGGGTCCTGCGGATCGCAGTCGATGCCCCCCTTGGCGCCGCCGAGGGGCACATACCGGCTCGCCGGGTCGTAGTGCAGCGCTTCCTTCATCGTCATGCCGCGGGCGAGGCCGGCGACCTCCTCCAGGGTGCAGCCGGGCCGCATGCGCAGCCCGCCGCTGGCCACGCCCCGCACCAGCCGGTCGACGACCAGGTAGCCCCGGCGGCCGGTGACGTGGTCGGTCCAGACGAGGGACAGCAGGGGCGCGTCGGCCATCGGGTCTCCCGGGTGAGGTTACTGAATCGCGGGTCAGTATTCGGAGCGGCTGGTTCCCTGTCAACGAGCCGAACGGACGGCAGGGGCACGCCCCGGGCGACGGCCGGGCGAAGCGGGGGGCGACCCGGCGGACCCGGACGGTCGGAGGCGCCGACCATAATGGAGAGTCTCAGCGATTCCCCCTGGAGGTGCCGTGACCGGTTTGAGTTCCCCGAGGCCCGGGCTGGGCGCACTGCGGCCCGAGGCCTTCGGCGCCGAACCGCGCGGTGAGCGCCTCGCGCGCATCCGCCGTTCCCCCCACTTCAAGGACGGCGTCTTCCAGAACCCGGGCGGCACCGCCCGCACCCGGCCCTCCGGCTCCATGCTGGACTTCGCGAAGGTCTTCTTCGACAAGGACACCCGGCCGCTGCGCGCCCCCCGCGGCACCGTGCCCGTGCACGCGACCACCTTCGCCGACCTCGCCCGGCCGCCCGCCACCGGGCTGCGCGTGACCTGGCTGGGCCACTCCAGCGTGCTCGCGGAGATCGACGGCCACCGTGTGCTGTTCGACCCCGTCTGGGGCGAGCGCTGCTCCCCGTTCCCCTTCGCCGGGCCCAGGCGGCTGCATCCCGTGCCGCTGCCGCTGGCCGCGCTCGGGCCGGTCGACGTGGTGGTCATCTCGCACGATCACTACGACCACCTGGACATGCCCTCGATCAAGGCGCTGGCCGGCACGGACACCGTGTTCGCGGTGCCGCTGGGCGTCGGCGGCCACCTCGAGCGCTGGGGCGTCTCGGCGGACCGGCTGCGCGAGCTGGACTGGCACGAGTCCACGAAGACAGGCGGCCTCACCCTGACCGCCACCCCGGCCCGCCACTTCTGCGGCCGCGGCCTGCGCAACACCCAGCACACCCTGTGGGCGTCCTGGGTCGTCGCCGGTGACGAGCACCGCATCTACCACAGCGGCGACACCGGCTACTTCGGCGGCTTCCAGGACATAGGCGCCGCACACGGCCCGTTCGACACCACGATGATCCAGGTCGGCGCGTACAGCGACTTCTGGCCCGACATCCACATGACGCCCGAGGAGGGCCTGCGCGCCCACCTCGACCTCCAGGGCGGTGCTCCGCACGGCGTGCTGCTGCCGATCCACTGGGGCACCTTCAACCTCGCCCCACACCCCTGGGCCGAGCCGGGGGAGTGGACGCTGGCCGCGTCGACCGCGGTCGGCCAGGCGGTCGCCCTCCCCGTCCCGGGCCGGCCCTTCGAACCCGCCGGCGACCTTCCCACGCGCCCCTGGTGGCGGGACGCGTCCCTGCCGCTGAACCGCAAGTGGCCCGTCCCGGAGATCCCTCCCGTGGCCTCCCGTGACGACCTGGACCTGGTGGGCGAGGGCTGAACGCCCGGAAGTTGGCCGGTGTCATCGACGGGGATGGCCGGGGACGTGGTCCTGCCGGATCCCCGACCATGATCGCGACGGCGACGCGCCCGGCCGGCATGGGCCTGGCAGTTCGACGGCGGGGCCGGGAACGTAAGCTGCGGCCATGAGCGAGATCCAAGCCGCAACTCCCCGTGAAGCCTTCGAGCTGCTGCTGGCCGGCAACCAGCGGTTCGTCGCCGGTGCCCCGGAGCACCCGAACCAGGACGCCACCCGCCGCACCGAGATCGCACCCTCCCAGCAGCCCTTCGCCGTGCTGTTCGGGTGCTCCGACTCCCGCCTGGCCGCCGAGATCATCTTCGACCGCGGACTGGGCGATCTCTTCGTCGTGCGCACCGCCGGACACGTCATGGGCCCGGAGGTGATCGGCAGCATCGAGTACGGCGTCGACGTCCTGGGCTGCCCCCTGGTCGTGGTCCTCGGCCACGACTCGTGCGGCGCGGTCGGCGCAGCGTGTGCCGCCCTGGAGAACGGCATGACGCCGGCCGGCTACGTCCGTGACGTCGTCGAGCGCGTGACCCCCAGCGTGCTGGCCGCGCGGGCCGCCGGACACGTCGAGCCCGAGGAGATCCTCGCCGAGCACATAAGGCACACCGTCGACCTGCTGCTCGACCGCTCCCGGGTCCTCGCCGAGAAGATCGCCGCCGGCCGGGCGGCAGTCGTGGGCCTGTGCTACCGCCTGGACGACGGCAGTGCACAGCTCGTCGCCTCCCGGGGCCTCGAAGCGGCGGTCCCCGCCGCATCCTGACCGCCCGGGCCGTGGCTGCTCGCGGATGAGGAACCCCGTCGGCTTGCTCCGTGAGCCACCGGAGGGAAAGTCACCCCCGGCGCCGTGAGCCTCGGTGCTGGTCACAGGGCAGGACCGGTCACGGGGTGGGCCGGGGCCCCGCGGCGCGGCGGAGCCGGTTGGCGATCGCCATTCCCAGCCCCTCCTCCACCGGCAAGGAGGCGACGATGAGGTCGCACCCCTGCCGGTCCAGCTCACGCAGGAACCCGTACAGCCCGCGCGCGTAGGTGGCCGTCGAACCGGGGACCGTCACCACCGCGTGGGCCTTCACCGGGGTGTCCGTGAAGGAGGGTGGAAGAAAGACGCCCACCTGGTGCCCCAGCTCCTGTGCCAGCTCCGCTTCGGCGACGACCTTCTCCGGCTCGACGAGGACGACCCGCGCACGCGGCGCGTAGTGCGACGGATGCTGGCCCGGCACCCGGACACGGCTGGTCGAAGGGACCGCGAGCGGGCACCCCAGCACTGCCTCGAGATCCTCGCGCGGCACCCCACCGGGCCGAAGGATGCTCGGGGCGTCGCCCGTGACGTCGACGATGGTCGACTCGACGCCGACCTCGCAGGAGCCACCGTCCAGCACGAAGTCGACGGCGTCGCCGAGCTCCGCACGCACATGGTCCGCCGTCGTGGGGCTGACCGCCCCGAAGCGGTTGGCGGACGGAGCCGTGACACCGCCGCCGAAGGCCGCCAGCAGCGCGAGGGCCACAGGGTGGTCGGGCACACGCACGGCCACCGTCTCCAGGCCGCCCGTCGCTTCGAGGGGCACGCGGGGACCGCGCCGCAGGACCAGGGTGAGCGGCCCCGGCCAGAAGTGTTCGGCCAGCAGGCGCGCCGTCGCGGGCACGTCCTGGACCCAGTCGTCCAGATGCTCGGCGCCGCCGATGTGGACGATCAGCGGGTGGGAGGGCGGACGCCCCTTGACCTGGAAGATACGGGCAACGGCGGCGGGGTCCTCGGCGTTGGCGCCCAGGCCGTAGACCGTTTCGGTCGGGAGGGCCACCAAGCCTCCGGCGCGCAGCACACCGGCCGCCTTCTCGATGTCACTGTTTCTTGCCGTCACGCGGGCAATCCTCTCACTGTTGCGCACCGCCCCCTCGCCCGGCTGCGACCGGTCCGGTACGATCCGGGCCTTGCGCCGGGTCTGGCACGCAGTAGCCTCGGCCCATGCCCGAGACCTCGGTGGCACGTTTCTACGACGAGTTGGCCGATGACTACCACCTGATCCACGCAGACTGGGACGCGAGCGTGCGTCGGCAGGGAGATGCCCTGGACGGTCTGATGGACCGGGGCAACGCGTCGGTGCTCGACTGCTCCTGTGGCATCGGCACGCAGGCCATCGGGCTGGCGTTGCACGGGCACCGCGTCACCGGCACGGACCTCAGCGCCCGTGCCGCCGCCCGTGCCGCCCGCGAGGCCGCCCGCCGCGAGGTGGCGCTGCGCACCGCCGCCGCCGACATGCGGCGCCTGCCATTTCCCGACGGCGGGTTCGACACCGTCGTCTGCGCCGACAACGCCCTGCCCCGACGGAGCAGGACGTCCACGCCGCCCTGGCGGAGATGCACCGCGTGCTGCGTCCCGCCGGCCTGCTGTTGCTCAGTACGCGCCCCTATGACGACCTGCTGCGCGACCGACCCGCTTCGGCGCCTCCGCAGGTCCACCGGCCCGCGGACGGGGGAGAACGGACCGTCACCTTCCAGCTCTGGCACTGGCACGAGGACGGCGAGCACTACGACGTGGAGCACTTTCAACTGCTCCCCACCGGCGGAGAATGGCGCGTCAAGGTCCGTCGGACCGTCTACTGGGCACTCGGACGGGAGCGGCTGGCCCGCCTCGTGACCGACGCGGGATTTGTTGACCCGCAGTGGCGGATGCCCCACGAGACGGGCTTCTTCCAGTCGCTGCTCGTGGCACGCGCCGGCAAGGAGAAGGCCCCACCGCCGGGGGCCGAAGCGGAACGCCGCCTCCGAGGCGTTCGCGGCTGAGCCCGCCGCCGAAGGGGGCTCGTCAGGGCAGGGCGAGGACGCAGAACTCGTGGCCCTCCGGGTCGGTCAGGCACGTCCACGGGACGTCGCCCTGGCCGACGTCGAGGTCGGTGGCGCCCAGCGCCCGCAGCCGGGCCACCTCCGCTGCCTTGTCGTCACCGGGGTACGGCAGCAGGTCGAGATGGACGCGGTCCGGCACGGTCTTCACGTCGGGCGTGCGCAGGAACTCGAGATAGGGGCCGACACCCTTGGGGGAGCGCAGCACCGCGTGATCGTCGGTCACCTCGTGCAGGGTCCAGTCCATCGCCCCGCCCCAGAACCGGCCCATGGCACGCGGATCCGCACAGTCGACCACCACCGCGGCGATCGGCCCGGTGTCCCGGTAGACCTCCCGAGGCTCCAGCACACAGAACTCGTTGCCCTCGGGATCGGCGAGGACCGTCCACGGCACGTCGCCCTGGCCCACGTCGACGGGCCTCGCACCGAGAGCCTTCAGGCGCGTGACCAGCTCCGCCTGATGGGCCGCGGAAGTGGTGGCGAGATCGAGATGCACACGGTTCTTCGTCGTGGTCCTGGGTTCCGGGACGGGAACGACGTCGACGCCGACGGCGACCGGGTCCGGCCAGACGAGGCCCCCACCGGGCCCGACGTAGGTCGTCACGCCCGGGCTGTAGGCGGTCCAGCCGAGCGCCTGCGCCCAGAACCTGCCGACCGCCGAGGCATCGAGAGCCTTCACGTTCACCATCACGGGTCGCAGTGCCATGCCGACGATCCTATGCACCCGCTCCGCGGCCCCGGCGGAGCCGCTTCACCGCCCGGGACGTCGTAGTGGTCCTGGTGTCGACGCCGTACGCACACGGGCGCGGCCACCCGTGCCGGAGACGGTTCCCGGACCACCTGCGTGCAAGACTGGCCGAATGCCAGAAGTCGACTTCAGCAAGGTCGCGCCCGTCGTCCCTGTCAGGGACCTTGACGCCGCTCTGGACCGGTACCGTCGTCTGGGCTTCGCGGCGCAGGCGTACGAGGGCCCGGACCGTTATGGCTTCGTCGAGCGGGGTTCGGTCTCCGTCCACCTCAGCGAGTGGGCCGAGCACGATCCTCGTCGCACCGGTGCTGTCGTCTACTTCTACGTGAGTGACGCCGACGCCGTCTACGCCGAGTGGAAGTCGTCCGGCGTCGCGGGTCGGTTCGCCGAGCCGGCGGACACGCCGTACAGGCTCCGAGAGTTCACGTACGTGGATGCCGACGGCACGGCTCACCGCGTGGGGTCCCCGCTCGCACACTGAGGCGCACGGGCAGAAGCAGCGCCCGGCTCGCCCGCCGTCACCGATCTCCGAGCCGCACCCCGTGCGCTTCGCAGGACGATGAGGACAAAGGCATGAACTCCGGCTTCCTGAACCGCCGTCGGTTCCTCGGTGTCTCCGCCGCTGGAGCCACGGCCGCGATCCGCCACACCCGGGGTGTCACCGTTACGGGGAACCCCGTGCTGCGTGCCGGGGCCGAGGAGCAGAGGGTGCTCTACCACGAGATGACCGGGGGGTCGGTCGCCGCGAGCCGGGATGGACGGCTGATCGTGGCGGAGGTGCAGGGGGTCCTGTGGCGTGTCCCCCAAGACGGTGGCCGGGCCGAGCGGTTGACGGACTGGACGCTGGAAGCGACCCGGCCCGCCGTGTCGCCCGACGGCGGCCGAGTCGCCGTCTGCGCCTACCGGGGCGGTTCCTTCCATGTGTGGGTGATGAGGCCGGACGGCAGCGAGCTGAGGCAGCTCACGGACGGTCCGTGGGACGACCGGGGTGCTGCCTGGTCTCCCGACGGGGCGTCCCTCGCCTTCTCCTCGGAGCGTGGCGGTGACGCCGTGACGGGCGCTTCCTACGGCCTGTGGGTCCGGGACATGGCCGCCGGTGGTCGCATGCGGCAGGTGACCCACGGGGACTTCGACGACTTCGACCCGGTGTGGTGGCCGGACGGCCGTTCACTGGTGTGCGTGCGTGCCGCCCACCGGCCCGACGGCGGCGACGACGGCGGCCTGACCCTGGTGCGCGTGCCGGTTGCCGGCGGTGACGTCGAGGTCCTGCGCACGGTGCCGGAAGGCCGGCTGCTGTGCCCTTCCGTCTCCCCGCGCGGCCGGATCGCCCACCTGCAGCTCTCCGGAACCACCGGCTCGCCGTCGCTGCCGGCTGCCGAGGCAGCACTGGTGGTCGACGGGAAGACCGTGACGGCGGACGAGGATCTGGCGGCGGCGCCGCCCTGCTGGCTGGACGAGGACCGTCTGCTGTACGTGGCAGACGGCCGTATCCGCGTCCGCACCATCGGCACGCCCGGCGTGCGCGAGATCCCTTTCACCGCCCGCACGGTGATGCCCGCGCCCGACTGGACGCCCAAGGCACGTGACCTCGACGCGGATTCCTCCTTCCCGGTCCGCGGCATCCATCGGCCCGCTCTGTCACCCGACGGACGGAGCGTGGCCTTCGTGGCCCTCGACGCCCTGTGGCTGATGCCGGTCGGACACCCACCCCGCAGGCTGGTCCGGGCCGCGCCCGGTCACTATCTGCAGGCGCCCGCCTGGGCACCGGACGGGCGCAGCCTGCTGTACTGCACGGACCGGGAGGGCCTGTCCGCCGTGCACCGGATCGGCCTGGACGGCAAGGACGACGAGGCGATGACCGGCACCGGTCGCCTGTACCCGGCGCTGTCACCGGACGGCTCCACTCTGGCCTGCCAGGACGTCACCGGAAACCTGCTGCTGCGCGACGTGGCCACCGGGCAGGAGCGCATCGTGGCCCGGCCGCTGGCCACCGACGGACCTCCGGGTGCCGCCACCTGGTCACCGGACGGCCGCCATCTCGCCTTCTGCGACCGCAACCGGCTCAACCACCGGTTCCGCGAGGGCTACCACCTCATCCGCGTCATCGACACCCGCACCGGGACCGAGCGGCACCACCTGCCGGCCGAGCACCAGTCGCTGTCCGACCGGGGCGCCGCCGGGCCCGTCTGGTCTCCCGACGGCCGCTGGATGGCCCTGATCGCCGAGTCGGCCCTGTGGCTGCTGCCCGTCACCGCCGACGGCAGCCCTGCCGGGCCCGCCCGCCGGCTCACCGACGAACCCGCCGACCACCCGAGCTGGTCCGGCGACGGCCGCACCCTGCTGTACCTGTCCTGCGGACGGATGCGCCTGCTCTCCCTCGACGACGCCGAGCCCGGCCGTCCCCGTACCCTTCCCACCGGCCTGACCGCCCGGCGCACCCCGACCGCACGGCCCGGAAAGCTCCGGATCCATGCCGGGCAACTCTGGGACGCCACCGGAACCACCCTCCGCGACGACGTCGACATCCTCATCGAGGGCAACCGGATCACCGCCGTCGAGCGCCATCAGCGACGCCGGCCGGGCCACCGCACCATCGATGCCTCCACCGAGACCGTGATCCCGGGCCTCTTCGACAGCCACACGCATCCCTACACCGCCACCTACGGCGCGCGGCAGGCTCTTGCCAACCTCGCCTACGGCATCACCACGACCGCCTGCATGGGCGGACCCCTGTACGAGACCGTGCGGCTGCGCGAGTCGGCCGACGCCGCGGCCATGACGAGTCCTCGGCAACTGGCGAGCGCCGAACTCATCGACGGCTCGCGCACCGCCTACAGCATGGGTCGTGCGCACCGCACCCCTGAAGGCGTCGCGCGCACCCTGGACCGGGTGGCCGAACTGGACGTCGACTTCGTCAAGACCTACGTCCGTGCCCCGGGCGAGGTCATGGCACGGGCCGCCATCACGGCGCACCGCCTGGGGGTGCCCTGCGGCAGCCACCTCTGCTCGCCCGGGCGGGCGGCCGGCCAGGACCTGACCACGCATCTGCAGGCCACCCAACGTCTGCCCCACGGGCACGCCACCACGCCCCTCGGACACATCCGGCAGGACCTGGTCGAACTGTACGCCGACGGCAGCTTCCGGATGATCATCACACCGTTCACGGCGCAGTGCCTCCTCGGTGCCGACCCCGCATTGGCCGACGACCCACGCGTGAAGGTGCTGATGCCGCCCTGGGACGTCGCCGCCGTCCAGGAACGCGCCAAGTCGGCTCCCACGCAGCAGCAGCGAGAGGCGCTGGCCAGGGAGATGGCCGACTACCGGCGTCTGGCCGCCCACGGAGCCGTACTCGCCCTGGGCACCGACTCACCGCTGGTCCCGGTGGGCCTGTCCCTGCACCTTGCCCTGCGGGCCCTGCACGAGCACGGCTTCACCGCCGCCCAGGCTCTGCACCTGGCCACGACCGTCCCGGCACGGCTGTTCGGTCTCGACGCCCATCTCGGCACCGTGCAGGAGGGCAGGATCGCCGATCTCACGGTCGTCCGGGGCGACCCTTTCACCGACTTCGCCACGCTCGTCAACACCGACATGGTGCTGCGCGACGGCGTTCCGTACCGGCGGAGCGAGCTCACGCGCGGGTTCGCCGGCAGCAGGTCGGCCACGCCACCGGACGGCATGAACTGGCAGGACGTGGCCCACCTGGTGCAGAGCGGTCACTGCTGCCACGCCGGGGGACAGTAGGGTCTTCGAAACATTCGGAGCAAGATCGAGTGAATTCGATCTATCTGCTGACCGTGCTGAATTTGGTGTAGGCGGGTCATCGGACTCATGCGCCCTCATCTGGAAAAATTGCGCCACTGGGCCTTGATCACTGCGTCCGAATGTTTCGAAACAATCACCGAAACTATTGACAGGTGGCATGGGCAGGCCAACACTCCTCCTCCGAGACACACCCGCACAGGCCATCGAGGAGGCGACACCAAGTGAACCCGCTCGATCACGCACTGAGCCGCAGGAGCGCAGGCGCCCTGCTGCTGGGCGCAGCGGCCGGGCCGGCCCTGCCCGGCACCGCCCGCGCGGCCACCGTCATCACGACGAACCAGACCGGCACCAACAACGGCTACTACTACTCGTTCTGGACCGACGCCCAGGGCACCGTCTCCATGACCCTGGGCTCCGGCGGCACCTACAGCACGAGCTGGCGGAACACCGGCAACTTCGTCGCCGGCAAGGGCTGGAGCAACGGCTCGCGGAGGACCGTGACGTACTCGGGCAGCTTCAACCCGTCCGGCAACGGCTACCTGTCCCTCTACGGCTGGACGTCGAACCCGCTCGTCGAGTACTACATCGTCGACAACTGGGGCACCTACCGGCCCACGGGCACGTACAAGGGCACGGTCACCAGCGACGGCGGTACCTACGACATCTACCGGACGACGCGGTACAACGCCCCGTCCGTCGAGGGCGTCAGGACCTTCGACCAGTACTGGAGCGTGCGGCAGTCGAAGCGGACCGGAGGGACCATCACCACCGGCAACCACTTCGACGCCTGGGCCCGCGCCGGGATGACCCTCGGCAGCTTCAAGTACTACATGATCCTCGCCACCGAGGGATACCAGAGCAGCGGCAACTCCAGCATCGCGGTGACGTCGTGAAGGCCTTACGACCGTTCTCGGCACGCCCGCTGACGGCGGCCGTCACGGGCGTCGCGCTGGCCGCCGCCGGCGCGCTCACCGTCACCGCCGCCCCGTCGCACGCGGCCACCTGCTCCGGCTACGTCGGACTCACCTTCGACGACGGTCCGTCCAACGCCCACACCCCGGCCCTGCTCAGTGCCCTCGGGCAGCACGGGCTCCGGGCGACCATGTTCAACGAGGGCCGGTATGCGGCCGCCTATCCCGCCCAGGTGCGGGCCGAGGCGGCCGCCGGGATGTGGATCGGCAACCACAGCTACACCCATCCGCACCTGACGCAGCTGAGCCAGGCGCAGGCGGACGCCGAGATCTCCCGCACCCAGCAGGCGATCACGGCGGCCGGCGGCGGGACGCCCCGGCTGTTCCGTCCGCCGTACGGCGAGACCAGCGCCACGGTCAGGACGGTGGCCGCCAAGTACGGTTTGACGCAGGTCATCTGGGACGTCGACTCGCAGGACTGGAACGGCGCGAGCACCGACGCCATCGTCCAGGCCGTGTCCCGGCTGACCAACGGCCAGGTCGTCCTCATGCACGAGTGGCCGGCCAACACCCTCGCCGCGATCCCGCGCATCGCCCAGACCCTGGCGAGCCGCGGCCTGTGCGCGGGCATGATCTCCCCGCAGACGGGCCGCGCCGTCGCCCCCACGGGCTGAACAGGCCCACCGATTCGGCGCCGAGAAAGCCCCGGCGCCGAATCGACCCGGCGACGGCCCGCACGATCGAGCGCTCGCGGGCGTGAACACGGGCCACTTCACGGGCGGGGCCCACCGTGGAACGCCGGCATCGCGCTGCCGGTGTCCATGCGGACCGTGCTCAGGGCGGGTGTGAGGAAGCCCGCGCGCGGGGCGTCGTCGAAACCGATCACGCTGACGTCCCGGCACCGGCCGCCCGGCATGCTGCAGGGCGCGGAGCGCACTCGGCACCGGGCCCCGGGGCAGGAGGGGCCGGTCCCGGGAGGCTCCGGCCGGCTCAGGCCAGGGCGTTCACCGCAGCGTCGAACAGCCGGGGCAGGCGCGCGGCCGCCGGCATGATGTGCGGAGCGAGCGCGGGCCGCTGCCGGGCCCGCACCAGCGCGTCCGTGAGGAGCCGGTGGCGGCGTGTCGCGCGGTGCCAGTCGGCCTCGTAGCGGCCGGGCGTACCACGGCACAGGTTGCGGACCAGGGCCTGCGCGCCGGCCAGCGCCAGGGAGACGCCTTCCCCGGTCAGCGCGTCGATGTACCCCGCGGCGTCGCCGACGAACAGCACCCGCCCGTGGCGGCGGGCGCGCGAGCCCTGGCGCAGCGGGCCCGCGCCGCGCACCGCCGTCACGGCCGTCTCCGGCGGCAGCCGGGCCGCCAGCTCCGGGAAGCCGCCGAACTGCGCGTCGAAGGGCGCCCGCCGAACCGTCAGCAGCGCCACCCCGACGAGCGCGGGCCCGAGCGGCGTGACGTACGCCTCCGCGTCCGGCCCCCAGTGCACCTCGACGTACGACGACCACGGCGGCACCGCGTAGTGCCGGCGCAGCCCGTACCGGGGCGGGGCACCCGTTCTGACCTCCAGGCCGAGCGCACGGCGCACCGGTGAGTGCAGTCCGTCGGCGGCGACCAGCCACCTGGCGCGCAGGCCGGTCCCCGGCAGGGTCACCCCGGTGGCGTCCTGCCGTACCTCCGTCACGCGCACCGGCAGCACCGGCACACCCGCGTCGAGCACCGCCCGGTGCAGGGCGCCGTGCAGGCCGGTGCGGCGCGCCCCGAGGCCGGGGCCGTGCCGGAACGCCGCCTGCACGCGGCGCGGCCCTTGGACGTACCGGATGCCGGTGATCGGCCGGCCGGGCACCTCGACCCCGAGCGCGCCCAGGGCCCGGACGGCGCCGGGCATCAGGCCCTCGCCGCACGCCTTGTCGACCGGCGCCGGACGCGGCTCCGCCACCACGACGTCCAGGCCGGCGCGGACGGCGTGCAGCGCGGTCGCCAGCCCGGCCGGACCGCCGCCGGCGATCACCAGGTCATGGCCGCCGCTCACGCGGGCACCGCCGCACCCAGCGCCGCGTTCTCGCACCTGATGCGGACCACGAGCAGCAGCGCGTTGGCCACGGTGAACGCCGCCGCGGTCAGCCGCGCCGAGTGCACCAGCGGCAGCGCGGCGATCTCCACGACGACGGCGACGTAGTTGGGATGGCGCAGGAACCGGTACGGTCCGGCGCCGACCAGGCGTGCCCCGGGCACGACGATGACCCGCGTGTTCCAGTACGGCCCGAGGGTGGTGACGCACCACCAGCGCAGCGCCTGCGCGAGCGCGACCAGCGCCAGCATGGGCCAGCCCAGCGCGGGCAGGAACGGCCGCCGGGCCAGCACCGGTTCGAGCAGGCAGCACACCAGCAGACCCGTGTGCAGCACCACCATCACCGGGTAGTGACCGCGGCCGTGTTCCACACCGGCGCGGGCGCGGGTCCAGGCCGCGTTGCGCCGGGCCACGACGAGTTCGACGACGCGTTCGGCGGCGACCGCCAGGACGAGCAGGGTGTACCACGGCATGACGACCCCTCACCAGCGCAGCAGGACGAGTTCGGAACAGAACCCGGGGCCCATCGCCAGGACCAGCCCCCAGGTGCCGGGCTCGGGCCGGTGCGACTCCCAGATGCTCTGCAGGATGTGCAGAACCGAGGCGGAGGACATGTTCCCGACCGTGGCCAGCGACTGCCGGGCGGCGTCGAGGGCGCCGGCGGGCAGGCCGAGGGCGTCGCCCACGGCGGACAGCACCCTGGGACCACCCGGATGGCACACCCAGGTGCCGATGTCGTCGGTGGTCAGCCCGTACTCGGCCAGGAAGGCCCGCAGATGGCGGCCGAAGTGGTCGCGCACGACCCCCGGGACGCCCGCGTCGATGACGACGCGGAACCCGCTCGCGCCGATGTCCCAGCCCAGCAGCCGCTCGGTGTCCGGATACAGGCGGCTGCGGGTGGCGATCACCGTGGGCCCGGCCGCCCGCGGCCCCGCGCGGCCGCTGCCCCGGGCGACGAGCGCCGCCGCGCCGTCCCCGAACAGGGCGCCGGCGACGAGGTTCGCCCGCGAGTCGTCGCGCCGCTGCAGCGTCAGCGAGCACAGCTCGACGGTGAGCAGCACGGCGGTGTCGTCGGGATGCCCGCACAGGTAGTCGTGCACCCGGGCGAGCCCGGCCGCGCCCGCCACGCAGCCCAGGCCGAACACCGGCAACCGCTTGACGTCGGGCCGCAGCCCCAGCCGCCCGGCCAGCCGGGCGTCGAGGGACGGCGCGGCGATGCCGGTGATGGAGGTGCACACCAGCAGATCGACGTCGGCCGGGACCAGCCCCGCCGCCCGCAGCGCACCGGTGAGCGCCTCCGCGCCCAGCTCCAGCCCGGCGGCCATCCACGCGTCGTTGCTCCGCCCGAAGTCGCCCAGACCGGCGTACCGCTCGATCGGCAGGGCCAGATGGCGCGACCGCACACCGGCCGACGCGTGCAGGCGGCGCAGCACGGCGCGGTCGGCCCCCGGCGCCAGGCACAGATCGCCGATCGCCTCCGTCAGCTCCTCCTGGGCGTAGCGGTGCGCGGGCAGCGCCGTGCGGACCGCGGCGATCGTGGTCGCCACGGCGGGCCGCACGGGCTCGCACGGCGCGGCGGCCGGGGCGGGAGCGGCATCGATGATCACAGGGACACGCATGTCGGTAATGCCTTCCTCATCCCCGACATCCGATTAACGTCCCCTTGTGTCCCTCCACCCGCCCGACACCCTCCGGCCGGCGGCACACCGCCTCCCGGCGCTGCTGCGCGCCTGCCACCCGGAGCCGGCGCTCGCCGTGACGGTGTTCGTGACCGCGCTGGCCGCGGCGGCGGGCCGCGGCGCGGTCGGCTGCGCCACGGTGGCCGCCGCCGTGCTCGCCGGCCAGCTCTCGGTGGGCTGGTGCAACGACGCCGTCGACGCCCGGCGCGACACGGTGAGCGGGCGCCGCGACAAACCCGTGGCCACCGGAGAACTCCCGCCCCGGACCGTGGCCGTCGCGGCCGGGACCGCCCTCGCGCTGTCCGTGCCGCTGTCCCTGCTGAGCGGCCCCGCCGCGGGGTTCACGCACCTCGCGGGCGTGGTGGCCGGAGGCTGGACGTACAACCTGGCGCTCAAGCGCACCGTGCTCTCGCCGCTGCCCTACGCCCTGGGCTTCGGCTCGCTGCCGGCCTTCGTCACCCTCGGTCTGCCCGCACCGGTCCGGCCCGCCTGGTGGGCGGTGACGGCCGGGGCGCTCCTCGGGGTGGGGGCGCACCTGGTCAACGTATTGCCGGACATCGAGGACGACCTCGCGGCCGGCGTGCGCGGACTGCCGCAACGGCTCGGCCGCGGAACCTGCCGGTGGCTGGCACCGCTCGTGATGCTGGCGGCCGTCGCGGTGCTCGTCACGGGCCCGCCCGGCGCGGTGGGGCTCGCTGCCTGGGCGCCGGTGGGGGCGGCCGGGGCCGTGGCGGTCGCGGGTACGGCCCTGCCCCTGGACCCGCGCAGCCGGTGGCCGTTCCGGGCGGCCATCGTCGTGGCGGGCATCGCGGTGACCCAACTGCTGCTGCGGGGCTCGGACATGGTGTGACCCGGGCTGGGGGCCACGGCCGCCCCGCCGCGGTCTACCGCCCCGCCGTCCGTCGCGGTTGTCGGTCTGTCGTACGAGGCTTCATACCAGAGCGGGACGCTGCCCGGGTGACTTTGTCAACTGCCCACCGCACATGATGCACAGGCGACTACTGTGAGTGTCCGCCGGGCGACGCAGGGCCTCGAACAGGCCTTCTCGGCCGGCGAGCGAGGGCGCATGCCCGCAGCGCGCACGCGCGACGAACCAGTCCCGAGGACCAGTACGAGGACGCAGATGTCTCACCTCCGTGCACCGGCCGCCCGCGCCGACCGCCGGGAGGGCGGCCGGCACGGGCGACCGGTCGCCCGACCCGCTCCCGCACTGCCCGAGACGCACATACGGCCCCAGCTCATGCGGCTCGCCGTGCTGCCGCCCGTCGCCGTCGCCCTCAGCGCCAGCGCGGCCCTGCTGTTCAGCATCCGCACCGCCGGCGCCCGCACCGGTCCCACCCTGTGGGCGGTGCTCGGCGGAGCGGTCGCGGTGACCACCGCGGGCATCCTGATCGCGGCCGTCGCCGCGGACCGGGCCGCCCGTTCGGTCGGTGACCGCGTCGACGCCCTGCGCCGCAGCGCCGCCCGGGGCGAGGCAGAGCTGCGCGCCCTCGTCGAGGCGCTGCGCCAGGGCGAGGCCCCGCCGCAGCGCGGGCAGCGCCGCCGGCCGCCCGTGGACGCCGACGACTTCGAACTGCTCGCCGCCGACCTGGCCCGCGCGCACGACGGCGCCGTCACCGCCGTCGTGCAGGCAGCCCAGCTCTCCAGCCAGGCGGGCAGCGAACAGAAGCTCGAGGTCTTCGTCAACCTCGCGCGGCGGCTTCAGTCCCTGGTGCACCGGGAGATCTCGATCCTCGACGACCTGGAGAACGAGATCGAGGACCCCGACCTGCTGAAGGGCCTCTTCCACGTCGACCATCTGGCCACCCGGATCCGGCGGCACGCCGAGAACCTCGCCGTGCTCGGCGGCGCCGTCTCCCGTCGGCAGTGGAGCAATCCGGTGTCCATGACCGAGGTGCTGCGCTCGGCGATCGCCGAGGTCGAGCAGTACTCCCGGGTGAAACTGGTGCCGCCGGTCGACGGGGAGCTGCGCGGCCACGCCGTCGCCGACGTCATCCATCTGCTCGCCGAACTGGTCGAGAACGCCACGGTGTTCTCCGCCCCGCACACCCAGGTGCTGCTGCGCGCCAACCTCGTCACCTCCGGGCTCGCGGTGGAGGTCGAGGACCGTGGACTGGGCATGCCGGTCGGCGAACAGACCAGGATGAACGCCCTCCTCGCCGACCCCGACCAGGTCAATGTCGCGAGCCTCCTGGCCGACGGCCGCATCGGCCTCTACGTCGTCTCCCAACTCGCCCGCCGGCACGGCATCACCGTGCGCCTGCAGACCAATATCTACGGCGGCGTGCAGGCCGTACTCGTAGTGCCCCAGGCCCTGCTGGGCCCCGCACCGGGCGTCCCCGGGGCAGCCGTACCGCAGCCCCGGGACGCGGCGGGGGGCGGCGGAACCCCGAACCCGACCGGCCGAACCGGCGCCGCACCCACCGCCGCCCACTCCCCACAGCCCGCCCCGTCCAGCCGCCACCGACATGCACAGGGAGCGCCGGACGGGCGCGCGTCGGACCTGCCGGACGCAAGTGCGTCGGGCGAGTCGGCCCGAGAGCCGTCGGGCGTGCCAGGCAGTGGTACGTCGAGCCTGCCGGGCGGGGACGCATCCGGTGTGCGGAGCCGGGAGGCATCGGGCGTGCCGGGCACCGGCCTGTCGGGTCCGGGCGCAGGCACGGCCGGTGTGCGGCACGGGAACGTGTCGGGCGTGTCCGCCGGCGGTGCGTCTGGCCTGCCGGGCCGGGACGCGTCCGGTGTGCCGGGCGGAGACACCCCGGGAGCGGTGGGCGGGGACGCATCGGATGTGCCGAGCCGGGACGCGGCGGGCCTGTTGCGCAGGGTCGCGTCGGGCCTGGCAAGCGGAAACGCGTCGGGTGCGTCGAGCGGAGACGCGGCGGGGCGGTCCGGTGGGGATGTCCCGCCGCGAGGGGGCGCGGCCGGTGGAGGGGCTCCGCCGCCGTTGCCCGTGCGGGGAGCGCATGGGCAACGGCCCAATCCCGCCGATGCCGTGCCCGGTGTCAGCCCCGAGCACCGGCGCGTCGTCGAGGCCCACGCCGGCACCGCGCCCGTGCCCCGTGCCGCCGGGGCCGTGCGCGGCACCATGGGCAAGCCCCAACTGCCCCGCCGCCGTGCCCAGGAGCACATCGTCCCGCAACTGCGCGGCGGCCCCGCACCCCGCCAGGACGGCGACACCGTCGTCGGCCACGACCCCGGCCTCATGGCCGCCTTCCAGCGCGGGATCGGTCTCGCCGAGGCCCAGCAGAGCCTGGAACAGGCCGCACCCGACCCCACGTACGCGAGCCGGCCGGCCCCGCACCCCGGGGACGCGGCCCCCCTGCTTCCCGCGCCCCTGCCGCACCAGCACCTCCACGCGCCCGTGCCCGAGGGCACCGGCCGGTCCGACGGGAGCAGACCGGCCGGATGACCGTACCGGGCCACGCGCCCACCCTCACGCCCTGTCCGACCCCCACCCCCGACCGAACCCCCAGCGCTCCTCCAGACCTTCGTACCCCAAGGAGTCGATCCACCATGGCGAGCGATGCGCCGACCGCCCACGCCTCCGACCTCGACTGGCTGCTGAGCGGCCTCGTGCAGCGCGTACCGCACACCACCAGCGCGGTGCTCCTGTCCTGCGACGGACTGGTGAAGTCCGTGCACGGCCTCGACGCCGACAGTGCCGACCACATGGCGGCCCTGGCCTCCGGCCTGTACTCCCTCGGCCGCAGCGCGGGCATCCGGTTCGGCGAGGGCGGCGAAGTCCGCCAGGTCGTCGTCGAACTCGACTCGACGCTGCTCTTCGTCACCACCGCCGGCTCCGGCACCTGCCTCGCCGTGCTCGCCGGCCGCGAGGCCGACGCCGCCGTGCTCGGCTACGAGATGGCGATGCTGGTCAAGAGCGTCCGCCCCTACCTGGTGACCGCGCCCCGGCAGCACGCCGTCGAACCCACGGCGATGAGGCCTTGAGCGTGACCGCAGCCGGCGACGGGCCCTGGCTCGACGACGCGGCCGGGCGGCTGGTGCGTCCCTTCACGGTCAGCAACGGCCGCACCAAGCCGAGCATCGCCCTCGACCTGATGTCGCAGGTGATGGCCACCGGTGTCACCCCGCTCGGCTACCTCGGCCCCGAGCACGCCCAGGCACTCGACCTGTGCCGGGCGCCGGTCTCGGTGGCCGAGGTCGCCGCGCACCTCAAACTGCCCGCGGTGGTGACCAAGGTGTTGCTCTCGGACCTCGTCGACTGCGGGGTGCTGACCACCAAGCCCCCCGCCTTCCACCACAACCCCACTGACCGGTCTCTGCTGGAGGCAGTGCTCGATGGACTACGACGACAGCTCTGACCCGTTCCCCACCGCGCTGAAGATCCTGGTGGCGGGCGGATTCGGGGTCGGCAAGACGACCTTCGTGGGAGCGGTCAGCGAGATCGCCCCGCTCAGCACCGAGGAACTGCTCACCACGGTCAGCGCGGCCACGGACAGTCTCGACGGCATCGAGAACAAGGTCGAGACGACGGTCGCCATGGACTTCGGCCGGATCACCCTCGATCCGCAGCACGTCCTGTACCTGTTCGGCACGCCGGGACAGGAGCGGTTCTGGTTCATGTGGGACGAGCTGTCGGAAGGCGCGCTCGGCGCGGTCATCCTCGCCGACACCCGCCGCCTCGAGGAGTGCTTCGCGGCGGTGGACTTCTTCGAGGAGCGCGGCCTCGCCTTCATCGTCGCCATCAACGAGTTCGACGGCGGTTACCGCTACGACCCCGAGGAGGTGCGCATCGCGCTCGACCTCGACCCGGGCATCCCGGTCGTCTGCTGCGACGCCCGGATCTCCAGCTCCGGCGTGCAGACCCTGCTCACCCTCGTCCGCCACCTCATCGCCCACGCCCCGGCGCCCGCGCCGAGCCACGGCGCCCACATGTGATCCCGCCCTACCTGCCACGGAGCCCGTATATGAGGTACGCCCACAGCGACGGAGCCCGGCCATGAGCTACGAGCCGCCACGTCCCGTCCGGGGTCTGCTGCTCACCCCCGAGGACAAGGAGGCCCCCGCCCGCATCCAGAGGCTGCGCCGGCTCGGCCTCGGCGAGCGGCCCGAGCCCGGCCTCGACGCCTTCGCGGACCACCTCGCCCAGCTCACCGGCGCCCTGTACGCCATGGTCAACTTCATCGGCCAGGACCACCAGTTCTTCGCCGGCCTGCGCGCCCCGGCGGTCGCGCCGGTGGTGCGGGACGACGGCAGCAGGCGCGAGGTCGGCCGGGTCCTCCCGCGCGACCACGGCTTCTGCCCCCATGTGGTGGTCCGCCGCAAGGCACTGGCCCTGGAGGACGTCCGCGACTACCCGAGGTTCGCCGGCAACCCGGTCGTCGACGACTACGGCATCCGCTCCTATCTGGGCGCCCCGCTCATCGACAGCTCAGGGATGGTGCTGGGCACCGTGTGCGTGGCCGACGTGGCGCCGCGGTCCTGGGGGAAGTCCGGCCTGGAGACCATGAAGGCACTCGCCGCCGACCTCGCCGTACGCATCGAACGGAGCGCGGACGACGGTCTGCCCCTCTGACACGGGCCGGCCCGGGCGGGCACGGGGCGTGAAGGAAAGCTGAGGCGGCGGTTAAGAAAAGCTCGATGGACCACCGGGCGCGCGTACGGCAGATTGCAGGGTGATTCCACCACTCTGACCCGGTGCGGGCTGCTTGCGTGTGCCCGCGGCCGGGACCTCACCCACAGGAGTCGTAGCGTTGAAGGCGCTGGTCAAGGAGAAGGCGGAGCCCGGGCTCTGGCTCGCGGACGTCCCGGAGCCCGTCATCGGTCCCGGTGACGTGCTGATCAAGGTCATGCGGACCGGTATCTGCGGCACCGACCTGCACATCCGGGCCTGGGACGGCTGGGCGCAGCAGGCCATCCGCACTCCGCTCGTGCTCGGGCACGAGTTCGTCGGACAGGTCGTCGAAACCGGCCGCGACGTCAGCGACATCCGGGTCGGCGACCGGGTCAGCGGCGAGGGCCACCTGGTGTGCGGGAAGTGCCGCAACTGCCTGGCCGGCCGCCGCCATCTGTGCCGGGCCACCGTCGGGCTCGGGGTCGGCCGGGACGGCGCCTTCGCCGAGTACGTCGCGCTGCCCGCCTCCAACGTCTGGGTGCACCGCGTCCCCGTCGACCTCGACGTCGCCGCGATCTTCGATCCGTTCGGCAACGCCGTGCACACCGCGCTGTCCTTCCCGCTGGTCGGCGAGGACGTGCTGATCACCGGCGCCGGCCCGATCGGCCTGATGGCCGCCGCCGTGGCCCGGCACGCGGGCGCCCGCAACGTCGTCATCACCGACGTCAGCGAGGAGCGCCTGGACCTCGCCCGCAAGATCGGCGTGACCCTCGCGCTGAACGTCGCCGAGACCACGATCGGCGACGGACAGCGGCGACTGGGGCTGCGCGAGGGCTTCGACATCGGTCTGGAGATGTCCGGGCGCCCCGAGGCCATGCAGGACATGATCGCCAACATGACGCACGGCGGCCGGATCGCCATGCTGGGCCTGCCCGCCCAGGAGTTCCCGGTCGACTGGGCCCGCGTCGTCACCTCGATGATCACCATCAAGGGCATCTACGGCCGCGAGATGTTCGAGACCTGGTACGCGATGTCGGTGCTGCTGGAGGGCGGCCTGGACCTCGCCCCCGTGATCACCGGCCGCTACGGCTTCCGCGACTTCGAGGCGGCCTTCGCCGACGCGGCGAGCGGCACCGGCGGCAAGATCATCCTCGACTGGACCGTGTGACCCCCTCCTCCGCCAGCACCTTCAGGAGCCCCCTCATGTTCGACTCCGTCCGCGACGACCTGCGCGCCACCCTCGACGAGATCCGCGCCGCCGGGCTGCACAAGCCCGAGCGGGTCATCGGCACCCCGCAGTCCGCGACCGTCGAGGTCACCGCCGGCGGCCGCCCCGGCGAGGTCCTCAACTTCTGCGCCAACAACTACCTCGGCCTCGCCGACCACCCCGAGGTGATCGCCGCCGCCCACCGGGCCCTGGACCGCTGGGGCTACGGCATGGCCTCCGTCCGCTTCATCTGCGGCACCCAGGAGGTGCACAAGGAGCTGGAGGCCCGCCTGTCCGCCTTCCTCGGGCAGGAGGACACGATCCTGTACTCCTCCTGCTTCGACGCCAACGGCGGTGTCTTCGAGACGCTGCTCGACGCCGAGGACGCGGTGATCTCCGACGCCCTCAACCACGCCTCCATCATCGACGGCATCCGTCTGTCCAAGGCCCGCCGCTTCCGCTACGCCAACCGCGACATGGCGGACCTGGAGCGGCAGCTGAAGGAGGCGGACGAGGGCGGCGCGCGCCGGAAGCTGATCGTCACCGACGGCGTCTTCTCGATGGACGGCTATGTGGCACCCCTGCGCGAGATCTGCGACCTCGCCGACCGCTACGACGCGATGGTCATGGTCGACGACTCGCACGCCGTCGGATTCGTCGGCCCCTCCGGCCGCGGCACCCCCGAGCTGCACGGCGTGATGGACCGCGTCGACATCGTCACCGGCACCCTCGGCAAGGCGCTCGGCGGCGCCTCCGGCGGCTACGTCGCCGCCCGCGCCGAGATCGTCGCCCTGCTGCGCCAGCGCTCCCGCCCGTACCTGTTCTCCAACACCCTCGCCCCGGTGATCGCCGCCGCCTCCCTGAAGGTCCTCGACCTGCTGGAGTCGGCCGACGACCTGCGCGTCCGCCTCGCCGAGAACACCGCGCTGTTCCGCCGCCGGATGACCGAGGAGGGCTTCGACATCCTCCCCGGCGACCACGCCATCGCCCCGGTCATGATCGGGGACGCGGCGAAGGCCGGCCGGATGGCCGAACTCCTGCTGCAGCGGGGCGTGTACGTCATCGGCTTCTCCTACCCGGTCGTCCCGCAGAACCAGGCCCGCATCCGGGTCCAGCTCTCCGCCGCGCACTCCACCGAGGACGTCGACCGCGCCGTGGCCGCGTTCGTCGCCGCCCGCGCGGAACTTCAGGCCTGACCAGCGCGGACAGCTTGCGATAATTGACCCCATGATCGAGGCACGGCGGCTCCACATCCTCCGTGCGGTGGCCGACCACCGCACGGTGACGGCGGCAGCCGCCGCGCTCTATCTCACCCCCTCCGCCGTCTCCCAGCAGCTGACGGCCCTGGAGCAGGAGACCGGCCACCGCCTGGTCGAACGCGGTGCCAAGGGCGTGCGGCTCACCCCGGCCGGCGAGATCCTGCTCAGCCACACCAACGCGGTCCTCGCCCAGCTCGAGCGGGCCGAGGCGGAGCTGGCCGCCTACGGCTCGGGGGAGGCCGGCACGGTCACCGTGGCCGCCTTCGCGACCGGCATCGCCCAGGTCGTGGCCCCGGCCGTGGCGCGGCTCGCCGACTGCGCGCCCGGCATCCGCATCCGCGTGCAGGACGCCGAGGGCGACGCCAGCCTGCCGATGGTGCTGGACCGGCAGGTGGACGTGGCGGTGGCCGTCGAGTACCGGGGGGCGCCGCCCGCGGACGACCCCCGGCTCACCCACGTCCCGCTCTACGCCGAGCCCTTCGACGCGGTCGTCCCGGTCGGCCACCGCCTCGCCGACGCCTCCGAGGTGCCGCTGGCGGAGCTGGCCAAGGACCCGTGGATCAGTCCGTACCCGGGCAACCCCTGCCACGACGTGGTCGTGCTGGCCTGCGAGAGCGCCGGGTTCCAGCCCCGCCTCGAACACTCCTCCGACGACTTCCGGGCGGTGGTCGCGCTGGCCTCGGCCGACGCCGGCGTGGCTCTCGTGCCGCGTTCGGCCCTGCGCGGCATGGACCTCACGGGCGTGGTCGTCCGGCCCGTCGACGGCGTGGCCCCGACCCGCCGGGTCTTCGCGGCCGTGCGACGCGGAGCCGAGGGACATCCGCTGATCCGCCCGGTGCTGGAGGCCCTGGCCTGGGCGGGGCGGGCGTGAGGCTTCCGTAACCTGCCCGTCTCATCTCAGGGATAGCGTCCCGGATATGAGAAACGAGGAATCCGACCCCGTCGACGCCCGCATCGGCGCCCGGCTCGCCGAACTGCGGGCCCAGCACGGCTGGTCCCTGGGCGAACTGGCCGAGCGCAGCGGGGTCAGCCGGTCCACCCTGTCCCGCGCCGAGCGCGCCGAGACCAGCGCCACCGCGGCCGTGCTCAACCGGCTGTGCCACGTCTACGGGCGCACCATGTCCCAGCTCCTCAGCGAGGTCGAGGCCGAGCCGGCCGCGCTGGTCCGGGCGGCCGAGCAGCAGGTGTGGCAGGACCGCGCCTCCGGCTTCGTACGGCGCTCCGTCTCCCCGCCGCACGCGGGCCTGCGCGGCGAACTGGTCGAGGGCAGGCTCACCCCGGGCGCCGACCTCGCCTACGACCGCCCGCCCGTGCCCGGCCTGGAACAGCACCTGTGGGTCCTGGCGGGCGCGCTGGAGGTGACGATCGGGCAGACGGCCCACCACCTCGACGCCGGGGACTGTCTGCGGATGCGCGTCTTCGGGCCGACCGGGTTCCGCTGCCCCGGGCCCGACGAGGCGCGCTATGCGCTGGCGGTGGTGCGGCCGTGAGGGTGCTGCGCTGGGACGCCGGCCATGTACGCGCGGGCAGCGACGAGTTGGGAAGCCTGCTGGCCGACACCGTGGCCGGAGGCGCCTCGGTCGGCTTCCTCGCGCCGCTCGGGCGGGCCGAGGCCGCCGCCTGGTGGCGGCAGCGGGCCGAGGGGGTGGCGGCCGGCCGGGTGGCGGTGTGGGTGGCCGTGGACGGCACGGACCGGGTGACCGGCACCGTCGGCCTGGACCTGCCCGACAAGCCCAACAGTTCGCACCGCGCCGAACTCGTGAAGCTGATGGTGCACCGCTCCGCCCGCGGCCAGGGCCTCGGCCGCCGGCTCCTCGGCACCGCCGAGGAGGCCGCCGCCTCCGCCGGCATCACGCTCCTCCACCTCGACACCGAGACCGGCAGCCCCGCCGAGCACCTCTACCGCTCGGCAGGCTGGACCCGCGCGGGCACCATCCCCGACTACGCGGCGAACCCGTCCGGCGCCCTGCGCCCCACGACCCTCTACTACAAGCGGGTGGGCCTTCTCCCGGGGTGACTGTCAGTGGCACGGGCTACGGTGCGTGGCATGCCGAACGCAGACGACGTACGCCGTATCGCCCTGTCCCTGCCGGACACCACGGAGAAGATCGCCTGGAGCATGCCGACGTTCCGGGTGGCCGGGAAGATGTTCGCCACGCTCCCGGAGGACGAGACGTCCATCGCCGTGCGCTGTCCGAAGGAGGAGCGCGCGGAACTGGTGCTGGCCGAGCCCGGCAAGTTCTGGGTCGCCGACCACGAGGCCCAGTTCGCCTGGGTGAGAGCGAGACTCTCCGCGCTGGAGGACGAGGTGGAGCTGCGCGACATCCTCACCGACTCCTGGCGCCAGGCCGCCCCGCCCCGCCTCGTCGAGGCCCACCCGGATCTGGGCGCGCCGGGCGGGCACTGACCGCCCCGGCGACTGCGGTCACGCGCGTGCGGACGGTCCCACGCCCGTGAACGCCGCGATCCGCTCCCGCAGGGCTCCCGCGTCCAGGCCGTGGGCGGACACGTGCTCCTCGATCGTGCCGTAGCGGCGCAGCTCGCGGCGGGGGACCCCGAGGGCGAGGACGCGGTGCGGGACGTCGGTCAGGGCTTCGGCGACGGCGCGCGTCGAGGTGCCCTCCAGGTACGGCTCGACGAGCACCACGTCGGTGCCCGACGCCCCGGTGGCCCGGCGGAGTGCGGCCGTGTCGAAGGGCCGTACCGTCGTGGCGTACAGCACGGTCAGGTCCAGCCCCTCCGTGGCGGCGAGCACCGCGTCCAGCATCGGACCGACCGCGACGACCACACCGGAGCGCCCCTCGCGCACGGTCAGGAAGTGCTCCCCGTCGACGGTCCGGCCCTGCCCGTTGGCCTGCACGGAGAGCCGGACGTACACCTTGTCGTCCCCGGCGGCCACCGCGTGCCGCAGCAGCGTCTCGGCCTCGTCGGGATGCCCGGGCACATGCACGGTCCAGCCGTCCAGGGTGTCGAGCAGCGCCACGTCGGCGGGCGCCATGTGGGTGTAGCCACCGGCCGGCCAGTCGAAGGAGGCCGCCGCACTGACCAGCACCGCCCCCGTGTCCTGGTGCCCGAGGTCCAGCTTGACCTGCTCGAAGGGCCGTTCCACGAGGAAGCTGGCGAAGGTGTGCACGACGGGCCGCAGCCCGGTCAGCGCGAGCCCCGCGGCCGCCCCGACCAGCAACTGCTCGCGGATGCCGACGTTGATCACGCGGTCCGGGTGGCGCCGTTCCGCCTCGGTGAAGCCGGCCCGGCCGATCTCGGCGAGGACGACCGCGATCCGCGGATCCTCGTCCAGCAGCCGGGAGACGACGGGAGCGAACCGGTCACGCATGGTGTCCATGAAAGGTGCCCTTCCAAAGAGCGTGTGGGTGGGGGAGAGTCAGGCGTTCTTCGGCTCGACGCGGGCGACCACGACATGGGGGCGGCCCGGATGCGGAGCGGTGAACGCGGCGTACAGGGCCTCGTGGTCGCGTCCGTCGACGGTCACCGCCGACCATCCGGCGGCCCCGAACCGGGCGGCGATGCCACCGGGTCGGGCGTGACTGGCCGAGGAGTTGTCGATCACGACGGTGTGCAGCCGCTCCAGCCCGGCGGGACCGGCGAAGGCGATCGCCTCGTGGTTGCTGCCCTCGTCCAGTTCGGCGTCCCCGGTCAGCACCCACACGGCCGGCTCGTGCAGCCCCTGTGCCCGCAGCCCGAGTGCGGTGCCCACGGCGATCGGCAGCCCGTGCCCGAGCGAGCCGCTGCCGATCTCGGCCCCCGGCACCAGGACCCGGTCGGGGTGGTGTCCGAGCGGAGAGTCGTACGAGCCGAACTCCGGCAGCCACTCGACCGGCAGGAAGCCCTTCGCCGCGAGCACCGCGTAGTACGCCATGGGCCCGTGCCCCTTGCTCAGCAGGAACCGGTCCCGCGCGGGGTCCCGCATCCGTTCCGGCGTCACCCGCAGCACCTGGTCGTAGAGCACCCAGAGCACGTCGAGCGTGGAGGTGGCCGCCGGGCCGTGCTTCTCGTCGCCGGTCATCATCCCCATCAGCCCGGGGAGGTCGGCGTAGCCGTAGGCGGAGGTGGTGTCGTTCGCAGTGATCGTCATACCGACGAGCTTGCAACCTCAACCAAGCTTGAGGTCAACAGGGAAAAGGCGTGCGCGATCACCGACCCGAGTGCGGTATGGTTTCCCTGCGCGTTTCGACCGGGGAAACCCCAGGTCAAACGGCACCGGGACGTGGCGCAGCTTGGTAGCGCACTTGACTGGGGGTCAAGGGGTCGCAGGTTCAAATCCTGTCGTCCCGACCAGCTTTTCTGCCGGTCGGAGGCCGTCTTCTCACGGACGAGGAGACGGCCTTTGTCGTGGCCCGTGCAGGGGTTCGTGCGGTGGGGGTGTCCCCGCCGAGCTGTCCCGTTCGGTGTCCGGACGCGGAAGCATCGGCTGGTGGTCGCCGGTCGCGATCCTCGCCACCATGCCGGCGAGTTGGCCGCAGGCGTCCGCGATCTCCCGCTGCGTCTCGTTGCGCTCGCTGACGACCGCCGAGAGCAGCAGCGCGGTCAGCGAGGCGGAGCCGTTGAACGCCTGCAGGGTGATCATGCTGGTGAGCAGGTTGTGACCGGTGAAGGGACCTGTCCCGCGGGCGGCGGCGATGATCGCGCAGACCGACACGGCCAGCGCGCAGGGCGCCGCGCCGCCGAGCTGGAAGCGGAAGGCCGCCCACATCAGCAGCGGGAAGCCGAGGAAGATCAGCGGTGCGTTGCCGAGCTCCGCGAAACCGACGGCGGCCGTGGCGGCCAGGAGCAGCAGCCCCTCGGCCCAGCGGGACGACAGAGCCTGGCGCGGCACGCGTCCCGAGCGCAGCAGGACGAGCAGGACCGGCGTGACCAGCAGGACGCCCATCGCGTCGCCGGTCCACCAGACCGACCAGGTCGGCCAGAAGTCGTCGATGCCCAGGCCCCCGGCGAAGACCAGGGCGCTGGTGCCCGTGGTCGCGCTGACGAGCATGCCGGTGAAGGCGCCGAGGAGGATCAGGGCGAGCACGTCCCGGAGCCGGTCCAGCTCCCGGCGGAAGCCGGCCCGGCGGAGCAGGGCGTAGGAGCACAGGGGGGCGAGGGTGTTCCCGGCCATGATCGCGAGGACGGCCGCGACCGACGGCCCCAGCGAGAAATTGATCAGGAACGCGCCCAGTGCGACGCCCGGCCAGACCCGCGGGCCGCGCAGCAGCAGGCTCGCCACCGCGATCCCGCTCGGCGGCCACAGCGGGGTGACCTGGCCGCGCACGAGCTGCTGGAGCAGTCCTGCCCTGCCCGAGCCGTAGTACAGCGCGGCGATGGCACAGATCTCGAGGACGACCACACCGCCACGCCGAAGCCGGTCATACCGCGCGACAGCCATCGGACGACCTCCGTGTCGACATCGCGCCGAAGACCATCATCCGCCCGCACCCCCGGATCCACCACGCCACCACCCGCCGCCCCGACCTGCGGGCGTCACCCCGGTGGAGTCCGCAGCGCCAGGATGGCCATGTCGTCGTGGCCGTCGCTGGGATGGGTGTCGGCGAGGGCGTGGACGAAGTCCGGGAGGGAGAGGCCGGCGTAGGTCGCGGCGAGGTGGGCCAGTTGCTCCAGGCTGCGGTCGATGGGCCGGTCGGGGTGTTCGACCAGGCCGTCGGTGAAGAAGACCACCGTGGCGTCCGGAGGCAGCGGGCGGGAGTGGTTGGGGCGGGGTGGGGCGGTGTCGACGCCGAGCGGCAGCCCGGGCTCGGCCAGCAGGTACGCCACCCGGCGCTCGCGGGTGATCAGCAGGGGCGGGACATGGCCGGCGCTGCTCCAGTGCAGCCGCCAGCCGGGACCGTCCGGTTCGATGCGGGCCAGGGTGGCGGTCGTGACCGGATGGTCGGTGACGCTCTCCAGCGTCCGGTCGAGCTGCGTGAGGACCGCGCCCGGCGGACTGCTCTGGTCGAAGAGCAGGGCGCGCAGCATGTTGCGGGTGGCGGCCATGGCGGCGGCCGCCCGCAGATCGTGGCCGACGACATCGCCGATGACGACGGCCACGACACCGTCGGGCAGCGGAATGGCGTCGTACCAGTCCCCGCCGAGCTGACTCGGCTCGGCGGCGGGCCGGTAGATGGCGGCCGCGGTGAACGGGCTCAGGTCGGGCAGCGTGGGCAGCAGCAGCCGCTGGAACTGCTCGGCCCCGACCCGGATCCGCTCGAACAGCCGCACGTTCTCGATCGCGATACCGGCGGCGCTGGCCAGCGCGACGACCACGTTCTCGTCGTGCGCGTCGAACGGCCGGCCGTCGAGCCGCTCCGAGAGGTACAGATCGCCGTAGATCTCCCCGCGCACGCTGATGGCGACGCCGAGCAGCGTGCGCATCCGCGGATGGCCTGCCGGGAACCCGGCGGAGGCCGGATGGCCCGGGATGTCGTCGACCCGCAGCGGCTCGGGGTAGCGGATCAGGTGGCCGAGGACGCCCAGACCCCGCGGCAGGCCGGTCTCCGACAGGGCCTCGCGCTCCTGCTCGGACAGGCCGGCCGGGATGAACTGCTCCAGGCACTTCCCGGACTCGCCGAGCACGCCCAGCGCGCCGTAGCGCGCGCCGACCAGGTCCATCGCGGTGGTCACGATGCGCTGCAGCACCGCAGGCAGCTCGACCTCGCGGCTGATGGCCACCACCGCGTCCAGCAGGCCCTGCAGCCGGTCCATGGAGGACAGCAGACCGGCCACCTGCTCGTCGATCCGGCCCAGCTCGGACCGCAGGCGCGCCTGGAGGTCGGGAAGGGGCGGCTGCCTCGGCTGCCTGCCCTCCTTCTCGCTCATCACGCGCCCCGGACGACCCGGTTTCGGGTCGGATCCGCCCGTCGGTCGCGGCGGACACGCGCGGAGAGCCTCTCGGGGGTGCGGTGCATGTGCGGCCTCCTGACACGACCCCGATCGGTTCGAGACCCGGCGCGGCCCGGCGGGCCGGTCACAGAACGGCCCGGCCGCCACGCCGCACGGCGCCACCGGACCACTCTGCGGTAGCCCCGGACGGCATCCCTGTCGTTGCGTCGCCTCCGATTCTTGCACCGGCGGCCGGTTCCGCCGACTCAGACGCCGCTGACGTCCCGCCGGGACACCGCGAGGTGGCCGACCAGGCCCAGGATGGCCGCCGTCCAGGACAGCGTCACCGGGCCGAGGCCCAGACCGAGACCGCCCCGGTGCGGCGCGACCGCCATCCAGTCGGCGATCGAGGCGCCGAGCGGGCGGGTGATGACGTACGCCGCCCAGAACGCGGTCACCGCGCCGAGCGTGCCCGACCGGTGCGCGAGCGCCGGCACGCAGATCGCGACGGCGAACAGGACGACCGAGCCGAGATACCCCAGGCCGATGCTCGCCGTGAGGTCGCCCGCGGCGGTGCCGAGCGCGAAGGTGGCGAGGACGGCCGCCCAGTAGAAGACCTCGCGGCGGCGGGTGCGGATGCCGTGGATCGACAGGGTCCGCTCACTGGCGTACCAGAGGGCGAAGACGGCGGCCAGGGCGATCAGGAAGACGGGCGTCGAGAGGGTGTAGGGCACGCCGAGCCCCACGTGCAGGACGTCGGCCGCCATCGTGCCGAACACGCTGACCATGACGACCGCCGTCCAGTAGACCCAGGCCACGTACCGGCGGACGGCGAACTGGAGCACGAGCGAGGCCGCGAGGGCCAGACCGCCGAGGCCGACCGCGGGGACGGGGCCGAGCAGGTGCGCCAGGAAGTCGGAGGCGGTCTCGCCCATCCCGGTGGTGAGGACCTTGACGATCCAGAAGTAGACGGTGACCTCGGGCACCTTGTTCGCGCTCTCGCGCAGCCGGACGCGCGCGTGGCCGAGGGGCCGTCGGCCGAGGACGTGCTCTGTGCTCATGGCCCGCACCCTCGCATGATCAACTGCCCTGGTCCCAGACCCCTTTGCCATTGTTTTGGGGCTTCTGGTGCAGCTGTTGCCCGGGGCCCGTGCGAGCCTGACCGCAACCTGAACGCGGGGCGAGAAGCCCTGGTCACCGCTCCGACCGGCCTGATAGACAGGCCGGTCGGAGCGGCGCCGGGGTCAGGCCACGACCCCCACGTGCGCGAGGGCCTGCTTCAGCAGCGCCCCGTGGCCGCCCGGCATCTCGCTCTGCACGGCCGCCGAAGCCGCCTCCTGCGGGCTGAACCACACCAGGTCCAGCGCGTCCTGCCGGGGCCGGCAATCGCCGGTCACCGGGACGACGTAGGCGAGGGACACCGCGTGCTGGCGCGGGTCGTGGTACGGCGTGATGCCGGCCGTCGGGAAGTACTCCGCGACCGTGAACGGCTGCAGCGAGGCAGGCACCCGGGGCAGCGCGACCGGGCCGAGGTCCTTCTCCAGGTGGCGCAGCAGGGCGTCGCGGACCCGCTCGTGGTGCAGCACGCGGCCGGAGACCAGCGTCCGGCTGACCGTGCCGTCCGGGCCGATGCGCAGCAGCAGCCCGATGCTCGTGACTTCGCCGCTGTCGTCCACGCGCACGGGCACGGCCTCGACGTACAGGATCGGCATCCGGGCCCTGGCCATTTCCAGCTCGTCCGTGGTCAGCCAGCCGGGCGTGGTTTCGGTCATGTCAGACATTGCTTGATCATACTTTCCGGGTGGGGCGCCCGCTCCGGTCACGGGCCGTTTCGGATACGGGCAGTCCGTACAGTCGGCGGGCGTTGTCACGGCCCGTCCAGGCCGCGATGCGCAGGGCGTCGGGCAGGCTCAGCTCGTCGGCGTCCACCCGGTCCTGCAGCAGACCGGCGAGGCCCCGCCGGAAGCACAGCGCGCCCAGGTGGTGGAACTCGGCCACACCATAGGCGTCGGAGCTGTACAGCAGTTTGCGGAACGGCGTGATCTCCAGTGCCTCCTCCAGCACCGCCCGGCACCGGGCCGGTCCGGTGTGGTGCAGGGCGAGGCCGACGTCCAGGTACACCTGCTCGAACACCGCGGCCAGGTACGCGGCCTGGCGGTGGTAGGGCCAGCAGTGCAGCAGCAGCACCGGGACCGTCCCGGCCGTACGGCGCAGCCAGTCGGTCAGCAGCGCGGGGTCGGCGTGGTGCAGCCGCAGGTCGGCGTCACCGAAGCCGGTGTGCAACTGCAGCGGCAGTCCCAGATCGACGGCCGTCCACAGCAGGTGCCGGACCAGCACCGGGTCGGCCAGCCGGCCGCCCCGCGCGAGCCAGCGCCGGGCCGCCTCGGTGACCTCGGCGTCCGCCGGGCGCGCCGGGTCCAGGGCGAAACCGGTGCGGTAGGCGGCCACCGACTTCACCGCCACGACGCCCGGCCGTCGCACCGCCTCCTCGGCGGCCGTCCGGAACACGGCCGCGTACTCGCCGGCCTCGACACCCCGCGCGGCCACCTCCTCCGCGATCCGCTCCAGCCGTACGACCTCGTGGGCGACGGCGCCCGAGGCCTCGGCGAGGGCCGCCGGGGAGGTGATGGGATGCGGGGCGTAACCGGTGTCCACCAGGAAGGTCTCGGCACCGGCGGCCCTGAGGAAACGCCGGTTGACCTCCCGCCAGCCCAGCGCCGAGCGGCGGGCGGCATAGTCCTCGGGGGCCGCGTGCCGGGGCAGGTCCAGCAGGGGCGCGCAGTGCCGGCGTACGGCCACGCCGGCCGGGCTGTCGAAGGGCGACACGCCGGGCCAGGCCTCGCCCTCGGTGATCAGGGACGCGAGAGTGGCGGGGGAGAGGTCGGCCGTCACCGCGCCGTGGCAGTGGTGGTCCACCAGCGGGAGCGCGTCGAGGGCCTCGTGGACCGGACCGGGGGCCGGCATGGTCAGTACGTCCAGCGGTAGGCCGCGGCCACCTGCGCGTCGTCCAGCCCGTCGGCGACGGCTGCCTCCCCGAGCCGTACGGCGATCACGGCGTCCGCCAGGACCGGGCCCAGCGCGTCCCGCAGCACCCCGTCGGCCCGGAACTCCTCGACCGCCCGCGGCAGCGACTCGGGCAGCCGCCGCACCCCGAGCGCGGCGGCCTCGTCCGGGCCGTAGCGGGCCGGGTCCCCGGTGATCTCCTGCGGCAGCGACAGGGACGCGGCCAGCCCGTCGAGCCCGGCGGCGATGACACAGCCGAGCGCGAGGTAGGGGTTCGCGGCCAGGTCCACCGGCTTGATCTCCATGTTGGCCTCCTGCTCCCGCCGGCCCGCCGTGCCGGTGACGATCCGCAGCGCGGCCTCGCGGGTCTCCCGGCCCCAGGCGGTGAACACCCCTGCCCACTGGGAGGGTTTGAGCCGCAGATAGCTGGCGGGGCTCGGCGCGGTCACCGCCGTCAGCGCGGGCAGGTGGGCGAGTACCCCGGCCGCGAACGCCTCCGCGCCGGCCGTCATGCCGTACCTGCCCTCGCCGCCGGCATGCAGGTTCACCCCGCCGCGCCAGCAGGACAGATGCAGATGGCCGCCGTTGCCCACGCCCTCGGCGAGCACGGCCGGAGCGAACGACACCCGCAGGCCGTGGCGCCCGGCCACCGCCCGGATCGTCTGCCGCACCAGCACGCTGCGGTCGGCCGCCGCCACCGGGTCCAGCGCGCCCACCGAGATCTCGAACTGCCCGGCCGCGTACTCGGGATGGATCTGGTCCACCTCCACGCCCTGGGCGGCGAACGCCGCGAGCAGGTCGGCGGTGTAGTCGCTCAGCTCGACCTGCCGGACCGCGCCGTAGGCCGGGCCGGAGACCGCCGGGACGAACTCCCCGGCGGGCGCCGAGCCGAGCCCGACCGCCCACTCGACCTCCACGGCCGCCTTGAAGGCGAGGCCGTGCCGCTCGGCGGCGTCCCCGACGATCCGGCGCAGGAAGGTACGGGAGCAGCCGGGGTGCCGCGCCCCCTCCTGAGTGATCCGGTCAACCGGCGCCCAGGCCCAGCCCGGCTGCCCGGCCAGCACCGTGAGCCGGTCGAGGTCGGGGTAGAGCCGGAGGTCGCCGTCGGGGGAGCCGAGGACGTCGGTGGTGACGATCGAGTCATGGGCGAGGAAGGTGTCGAAGACCGGTGACATCCCCACGCCCCACCGCACGGCCGATTCCAGCCGCCCCGTCGGGACCGCCTTGACCCGGCCGATGCCGGCCGTGTCCACGTACGCCAGGACGATCCCGTGCACACCCTGTGCCGTCAGGTCGGCGGTGATCCGGTCGACCCGCCGCAGATCCCCGGGACGGCCGCCCGGCACGGGGTCGGCAAGCGTGGTCATACGTCCTCCTCACAAGGCTCCGCCGCCCCGCACGACCGGGGCCGGGGGACGGTCGCGGTCAGGGTTTCACGGCGACCGCCCCGTACTGCGGCACCGCGGCGGCCTCGGACGGGGCGCGCCACTGCGAGCAGGGCACCAGGCCCGGCTCGACCAGGTCCAGGCCGTCCAGGAACGCGGCGATCTCGGCGCCGGACCGGGCGGTGATCGGCGGGGTGGCGTTGGCGTTCCAGAACTCCATCGCGGCCAGGTTGCCCTCGCCGCCCACCTCTGCGTCGGACGTCGGATGGGTCAGCACCAGGTGGCTGCCCGAGGGCACCGCCGCCATGATCCGCCGCACGATCTCCCGGGCCTCGCCGGTGTCCAGCACGAAGTTGAGGATGCCCAGCATCATCACCGCGACCGGCCGGTCCAGGTCCAGGGTGTCGGCGGCACGCCGCACGATGGCCTCCGGGTCGTGCACGTCGGCGTCGATGTAGTCGGTGACGCCCTCCCGGGAACTGGTCAGCAGCGACCGGGCGTGCACGAGCACGATGGGGTCGTTGTCCACGTACACGATCCGCGAATCGGGCGCGATCCGCTGGGCGATCTCGTGCGTGTTGTCCACCGTCGGCAGGCCCGTGCCGACGTCCAGGAACTGGCGTATGCCGCTCTCGGCGGCCAGGTAGCGCACCGCCCGGCCGAGGAAGTCCCGGTCCGCGCGGGCCACCGCCCGGATCACCGGGAACATTCCGGCCACGTGCTCGCCGACCCGCTGGTCGACCTCGTAGTTGTCCTTGCCGCCGATCCAGTAGTTCCAGACCCGCGCGTTGTGCGCCACCGAGGTGTTCAGCCGTGCCGATCCGGCCGTCGGGGAATGACCCTCGCTCACGTCGCCGCCCTTCTCATGTGCGGTTGCCCGCCGTCATTGTGCCGCTCCTTGATCGCGCTGTCCCGGGAAACCGCGCAGCGTGACGGGCCGGGCACCCACCGGCGCGCTGCGCCGGATGAGGGACACTGGAGGCGGTACCCCGCCCCCGACCGGAAGAAGCCCATGCCCGCCACGCCCGCGTCCCTGCTGGAGGTCCCCACCCCGCCCGCCGGCGCCGCCGGAATCCGGCTCGTCGTCACCGACATGGACGGCACGCTGCTGGACGACGCCAAGCGCATCCCCGGCGGCCTGTGGCCGATGCTCGCCGAACTGCGCCGCCGCGGCGTGCTGTTCAGCCCCGCCAGCGGCCGTCAGTACGCCACGCTGGCCCGGCAGTTCGCGGACGTCGCCGAGGGCATGGTGTTCATCGCGGAGAACGGGACGTACGTGGCCCGCGACGGCGTGGAGCTGCACTCCGACCCGATGGCGGGCTCCGCCGCGGCCGACGTCGCCCGGACGGTACGGCGGCTCGTGGCGGACGGCGTCGACGTGGGCGCCGTCGTCTGCGGCAAGCGGGCGGCGTACGTGGAGCGGACCGACGAGGCGTTCCTGGCCCAGGTGCGGCCCTACTACGTCGAGCACCGCATCGTGGAGGACGTCACCGCCGTCGACGACGAGGTCCTCAAGGTGGCGCTGTACGACTTCGGTTCCGCCGAGCACACCACCGCCCCGGCCCTCGGCGCCTTCGCCGGCACCCACCAGGTCGTCGTCTCCGGCGAGCACTGGGTCGACGTCATGAACGGCACCGCCAACAAGGGCGCCGCCCTGCGCGGCCTGCAGCGCCGGCTGGGCATCACCCCGGCCCAGACCATGGTCTTCGGCGACTACCTCAACGACCTGGAGATGCTGGACGCCGCCGACTGGTCCTTCGCCATGGCCAACGCCCACCCCGAGGTCCGCCGGCGGGCCCGCCACCTCGCGCCGTCCAACAACGACAACGGCGTCCTGCGCACCCTGGCGCACATGCTCGGGCTGTAGCCGGCCGCTACGCGGGCTTGCGGCCGACCGCGCCGTACAGCGAGATCGGTCCCTCGGGTGCCGTGTCCGGGCGCCAGTCGGCCACCGGGACGACGCCCGGGGGCAGGAGGTCCAAGCCCTTGAAGAACGCGCCCACTTCGGTGCGGGAGCGGGCGACCAGGGTGACTCCGCCCGCCGCGTAGGCCGCGATGCCGCGCCGGACGTTCTCCGGCTCGAAGTCGGCGGTCATCGTCGACAGGACCAGGCAACTGCCCGGGGCGAGCGGGTCGAGCAGGGTGGTCACCAGGTCGTGGGCGCCGTCCTCGTCGGCGATGAAGTGGAGCAGGGCGATCAGGGAGAGGGCGACCGGGCGGTCGAAGTCCAGGACCTCGGCTGCCTGCCGGAGGATGGCCTGCGGGTCGCGGGCGTCCGCCTGCACGTACTCGGTCACGCCCTCGGGGGTGCCGCGCAGCAGCGCGTTCGCGTGGGCCAGCACGATGGGGTCGTTGTCGACGTAGACCACGCGCGCGTCCGGCGCGACGGACTGGGCGATCTGGTGCAGGTTGGGCTCGGTCGGTATGCCGGTGCCGATGTCCAGGAACTGACGGACTCCGGTCTCCTCGGCCAGCGCCCGCGTGGCCCGGCGCATGAACGCGCGATTGGCGCGGGCGGCCTTCGGGGCGCCCTCGTCGATGGCCGTGATCTGCCGCCCGAGCTGTTCGTCGACGGGGTAGTTGTCCTTGCCGCCGAGGAACCAGTCGTAGACCCGGGCCGGATGGGGCCGGGTGGTGTCGATCCGCTGGGCGTCCGGCCCGGTCCCCGTCACGTGCTGCTCCTCCGCTCGGCAGGCCCCGGTGGTCATCCGGGGGCGTGTCAGCAGTCTGACACGATCATGCCGCGCGGCGGAGACAGTCTTCGGCCACCTGCTTGTCCAGGGCGGCCCGCACCAACGCGGCCGCCAGCAGGGCCGGTTCGGTGTCCGGGGCGAGCCCGGCCAGCGCCTTCGGCTCCCTGGGCAGCCCGAGCCGCCCGGCGCCGGCGAGCGCCTTGTCGTCCAGGTAGGGGGCGACATCCGGCCACACTCGCTGCGCCTCGCGCAGGAAGATGTCGGCGCCGGCCGGTCCGATGCCCGGCTCCTCCTGGAGCAGGCGCCGCAGTTCGTCCGTGTCGCCGCCGGCCTCCCGGTGCAGCCGGCGCAGGTCCCCGCCCCAGCGCTCGTCCAGCAGCTCGGCCCCGGCGCCGAGTTGGGTGGCCGTCCGCTCGTCGTAGCGCCGGTAGCCGCCGCGGCCCAGCGCGTCCACCCGCCGCTGCCAGTCGGCCTCGGCCATCCGGCGCGGACTGTCGAGGTGGTCCTCGTGCAGGGCGCGGGCCGCGGCCACCGCGACGGAGGCCCGGATCCGGGCGCTGAGCAGCAGGGCCAGCACCAGCAGCCGGTACAGCGGCTGCGGGGTGTCCTTCAGCCGGATGCCCGCCTCCTCGGCGTACGTCCGCCCGTGCGCGGACACCAGCTCGCGCACGACGCGTTCATCGCGGTTCATGGCCGTGGCTCAGGGCTTGAGCGGGTCGTGGCCCAGTGTCATCAGCCGGTGCCTGCGGCGGGTGTCCTCCGCGGTGGTCTCCGGCTCGGGCTCGTTCTCCGGGTCGGCGAGATCCTCGACCGTGTCGACGACCTGGTGCATCACCCGGACGTCGTCCTCGGTGAGGTCGGTGCGCCGCTTCTGCAGGATCGCGAGGACGTGCTGCCCGGTGGGCGTGCCCGCCTGCTCCGGCAGCGGCTCCGTCTCCTCCTCGGCGTCCCGGACCCGGAGCCAGGCCGCGAGCTCCGCCGAGGTCATGTTCACCGCGCGGTGGAAGTCCTCCCACAGCGCGTCGAGTTCGAGTGCGTCGGCCATGGCGTGTCATCCCCTTCCGTGCGAGCGGTGGCTAGCCGGCGACGTCGTCGCGCGGGCCGTTCTCGGCCTCGAACATCCAGCGCTGCTTCTCCAGGTCGGCCGTGATGGAGATCAGCAGGTCCTGGGTGACCGGGTCGGGCTTGTCGGTGGCCGCGATCCGCTCCCGGAGCCGGCCGATGGCCGTCTCCAGCGCCGACACCATCAGCCCCACCACGTCGGTGTCGCGCAGCCAGCCCTCCTTGGTGCCGGGGAGCGCGAAGCGGGCGGCGACGGTCTCGGGCCGGCCGTCCGGCGGCACGCCCAGCGCCGCGGCACGCTCGGCGACCGTGTCGGAGTGGGCGCGGGCCGTGGCGACCACCTCGTCCAGCTGGAGGTGGATGGACCGGAACCGCGGGCCCACGACGTTCCAGTGGGCCTGCTTCCCGATCAACGACAGCCCGAGCAGGTCCACCAGGGTGTCCTGCAGCGCGGCCCCCGTGACCCCGAGGGCTTCGTCGGACAGGGTGCTCTTCACCACGGTCATGGCGGGTCCGTCCCCTTTCGTCATCCTTGTGGGTACGAAGGGGCGGGTGCCCGCGTCCCGGGCGGCAAAACCGGGCTGGTCAGCGGGGCAGCGTCCGGTCCAGGAAGCCGGTCACCTCCGCGAAGACCTCCGCCCTGCACGTCTCGTGGAACACCTCGTGCCGCGCCCCCGGGAAGATCCGCTCGGTCGCCCGGCCGCCGCTGAGCCGCTCGACCCCGATCCGGCTCCCGGACAGCGGCACCAGCCGGTCGTCGTCCCCGTGCAGCCACAGCACTGGCAGCCCGCCGATGGCACCGCCCTTCGCCACGGCCTCGAGGGTCCGCACGAAGGCCTCGAGCGTCGGCCGCTTCATCGGCCCGTGCCAGACCAGCGGATCGGCGGCGTACGCGGCGCCCACGGCCGGGTCCCGGGAGAGCGCCGCGGGGCTGATCGGGGTGTCCGGGATCTCGTCCAGTGCGAGCAGCCGTCCGGGCAGCTCCCACACCCCGATCACCGGGCCGGACAGGATCAGGGCGCTCAGCTCGTCGCCGTACCGCTGGGCGTAGCGGGCGGAGATCAGACCGCCCATGGAGTGGCCCACCAGGACGAGCGGCAGCCCGGGGTGCGCGGCGCGGGCCAGCCCGGCGGCCCGGTGCACGTCGGTGACCACGTCCTCGAAGTCCTCGATCACCACGCGCTCGCCGGCCGACCTCCCGTGACCCACGTGGTCGGGCCCGTACACCGCCGCCCCGTGCCCGGTGAGCACGCCGGCCAGTTCCGCGTACCGGCCCGCGTGCTCGCCGTAGCCGTGGACCACGAGGGCCAGGAAGCGGGGGTGCGGGTGCGGCCACTCGCGTACGGTTCTGCCGTCGAGGTCGTGCTCGCGGGCCTCGGGCATGGCTCCTCCGGCTTGCTCGGGGACGGGTGCCGGGAGATCTTCCCAGGGGGCCGCCCGGCGGTCTATAGTCCAAAACTAGCAGTGCTAACCAGCTAGGTCCGTGCTGCCACGGAACACCCCCACTCGTGCTGATCCACAGCGTCGTCGGTCAGGAGTCCCAAGCCGTGCGTCCCGTCCACTTCGCGGCCGCCCGCCGCACCCCCATCGGCAAGCTGCGCGGAGCCCTGTCCTCCGTACGGCCCGACGACCTCGCGGCGCGGGTGATCCGCCACCTGGTGACCGACGTGCCCGCCCTCGACCCCGCCCGGATCGACGACGTGTACTGGGGCGCGGCCAACCAGGCGGGCGAGGACAACCGCAACGTCGCCCGCATGGCCGCGCTGCTGGCCGGCCTGCCCGAGTCCGTGCCCGGAGCCACCGTCAACCGGCTGTGCGCCTCCGGCCTCGAGGCGGTCACCACCGCCGCGCGCACCATCGCCGCCGGCGAGGCGGACATCGTGATCGCGGGCGGCTCCGAGTCCATGAGCCGCGCCCCCTTCGTCCTGCCCCGCCCCGACGAGGCGCTGCCCCCGCGCATCGAGACGTACGACACCCGGCTCGGCTGGCGCCTGGTCAACCCGGCGATGAAGGAGCTGCACGGCCTGCTGTCGATGGGCGAGACCGCCGAGGAGGTCGCCGAGCGGTACGGCATCTCCCGCGAGCGGCAGGACGCGTTCGCCCTGCGCAGTCACCAACGCGCCGCCGCCGCCGGCAAGAACGGCCACTTCGACGACGAACTCCTGCCCGTGGAGCGCCCGGACGGCATCGTGGTCGAGCAGGACGAGTGCGTCCGTGAGGACACCTCGCTGGAGAAGCTGTCCCGGCTCAGGCCGGTCTTCCGCGCGGACGGCACGGTCACCGCGGGCAACGCCTCGCCGATGAACGACGGCGCCGCCGGGCTCCTGCTCGTCAGCGAGGAGGCGCTCAACGAGCTGGGCCTGGAGTCCCTCGGCCGGTACGTCGCCGGCGCCTCGGCAGGCGTCCACCCCGACGTGATGGGCATCGGCCCGGTCCCCGCCACCCGCAAGGTGCTCGCCCGGGCCGGCTGGGACATCGGCGACGTCCAGGAGGCCGAGTTCAACGAGGCGTTCGCCGCCCAGGCGCTCGCCTGCGTCGACCAGCTCGGCATCGACCCGGACCTGGTCAACCCCAGCGGCGGCGCCATCGCCCTCGGTCACCCCCTCGGCTGCTCCGGCGCCCGCATCCTGACGACGCTGCTGCACCGGATGCGGCGCACCCGCGCGGAGCGGGGGCTGGCGACCATGTGCGTCGGCGTGGGCCAGGGCAGCGCGGTGCTCGTCGAGAGGCACTGACCGCCGGGGCCGCCGGAAGGGCCGGGCACCTGGCGGGCGCCGGGGGACCGGCCCGTGAGACGGTGCTGGGGGCGGCCGGTGCAGGTGCCTAGCATCGGTCCCGGCATGAACACGATGACACTCTGGCACCTGTCCGGATGGGGGTTCGCCGCTCTCGCCTGCGCGGCGCTCCTCGTCGGCTTCTCCAAGACCGCCGTCAGCGGGGCCAACACGGTCAGCCTCGCGATCTTCGCGGCGGTGCTGCCCGCCCGCGCCTCCACCGGCGTCCTGCTGCCGGTCCTGATCGCCGGCGACGTGCTCGCCGTCCTCACCTACCGGCGCCACGCCCACTGGCCCACGCTGTGGCGGCTGTTCCCGGCGGTGGCGGTGGGCGTGGTGGCCGGCACGCTGTTCCTGGTGTGGGCCGACGACGGGGTCGTACGGACCTCGATCGGGGCGATCCTGCTGCTGATGGCCGGGGTCACGGTGTGGCGGCGGCGCGGGACCGCGGCGGAGGACGAGCCGGACGCGGTCACCACCCGGGCCGGCCGGATGAAGGCGCGCTCCTACGGCGTGCTCGGCGGGTTCACCACGATGGTCGCGAACGCGGGCGGCCCGGTGATGTCCATGTACCTGCTGTCCGCCGGCTTCCGCAAGCTCGGGTTCCTCGGCACGTCGGCGTTCTTCTTCCTCATCGTGAACGTGTCCAAAGTGCCGTTCAGCGCGGGTCTCGGCCTGATCGACGGCCGCTCGCTGCTCCTCGACGCCGCGCTCGCGGTGTTCGTCGTGCCCGGCGCGTTGTTCGGCAGATGGGCTGTGAGCAGGATCAACCAGCGACTCTTCGAACAACTCGTGATCGCGGCCACCGTCGTGGGCGGCCTCCAGCTGCTACTGCGCTAGCCCCAGCAGCGCCGGCAGGTCCGCGAAGGCGTCCCGTACATGGTCCGGGGTGCCGCTCGCGTCCGCCTCGGTCTGCGGCCGGTACTTCCCCGTGCGCACCAGAACGCCCGTGATCCCTGCCCGCTGCGCCGCGAGCACGTCCGACTCGATGTCGTCGCCCACCATCAGCGCCTGGTCCGCGCGCACACCGAGCCGGGCCAGCGCCGCCGCGAAGAACGCCGGGGACGGCTTGCCCGTGACCTCCGCCTCGACCCGCGCCGCCCGCTCCAGCCCGAGCAGGAAGGCGCCCGAGTCCAGCTGCAGCCCGGCGTCGGTCCGCCAGTACAGGTTGCGGTGCATGGCCACCAGCCGGGCCCCGCGCTGCAGGTGCCCGAAGGCCCGGTTGAGCGCCCCGTAGTCGAACTCCGGCCCGGCACCGCCGACGACGACCACGTCGGGGCTGTCCTCCACCAGGGTGATCCCGGCGAGGTCCTCCGTGATGTCCCCGCTGTTGAGGAGGGCACACCGGGCGCCGGGAAAGTGCTCCTCGAGGTGTGCGGCCGTGACGGCGGGCGCGGTCAGCACGTCCTCGGCGTCCACCTCGAAGCCGGCCGCCGACAGGGTCGCGGCGATCGAGGCCCGGGTCCGGGAGGTCGTGTTGGTCACCAGGGCCACCCCGAGCCCGGCGGCGCGGACCGACCGCAGCGCCTGCACCGCCCCCGGCAGGGGCTTCCAGGAGACGGTGAGCACACCGTCGATGTCGACGAGCACGGCACGTACGCCTTCCATGGACCGCACCCTAGTCACCCGGGAGCCACCCGGGCTCCGGACCGGCCCGCGCGACCTCGTACGCTCACCCCCATGCCCGCGCACGTCCTGATCCTCGGCGGCACCACCGAGGCCCGTCGTCTCGCCGCCGAGCTCGCCGGCCGGCCCGGCGTCCGGGTCACCACCTCCCTCGCCGGCCGCGTGTCCCGGCCCGGTGCCCTGGAGGGCGAGGTGCGGACCGGCGGCTTCGGCGGCGCTCAGGGCCTCGCCGACTGGCTGCGCGCGCACCGGGTGGACGCCGTCGTGGACGCCACCCATCCCTTTGCCGGGACGATCACCGCCAACGCCGCCCGCGCGGCGAGCGCCACCGGAGTGCCGGTGGTCGTCCTGCGCCGCCCCGGCTGGTGCCCCGGCCCCGGCGACCGCTGGCACGAGGCCGGCTCCCTGACCGACGCCGCCGCGGCCCTGCCCGGCCTCGGCCGCCGGGTGTTCCTCACCACCGGGCGCCTCGGCCTCGCCGCCTTCGCCCACCTGGCCGACCTGCGCTTCCTCGTCCGCTCGGTGGAGCCGCCCGAGCCGCCGCTGCCGCCGCACACCGAGGTGCTCCTCGCCCGCGGCCCGTTCACCGTCGCCGGCGAGCGGGAGCTGCTGCGCGCCCACCGCATCGAGGTCCTGGTGACCAAGGACAGCGGCGGCGCGGCCACGGCGGCGAAACTGACGGCCGCGCGCGAACTCGCCCTGCCCGTGCTCGTCGTACGCCGGCCCCCGCTGCCCGAGGGCGTGACGGCGGTGCCCGACGTCGCGGCCGTCCTGGACCGGCTCGGGCTCGGCGGCCCCGGTCAGGCGCCGCCGTCGGGGTCTCTGCGCAGCAGATAGGTGTCCATGATCCACCCCTTGCGCTCGCGGGCCTCGGCGCGCAGCCGCTCGATGCGGGGACCGGCCTCGGCCAGCGGGCCGGAGACGAGGATCTCGTCCGGGGTGCCGAGGTACGCGCCCCAGTAGATGTCCATGTCCTGGTCGGCGTACCGCCGGAACGCCTGGTGCGCGTCCAGCATCACCACCACGTCGTCCACGCCCTCGGGGAAGCCCTCGGCCAGCCGCCGCCCGGTGGTGATCTGCACCGGCCGGGCCACCCGGTTCAGCCCCGTGCGGTGCCGGGCCACCAGCGAGGAGACGCTGCTGATGCCGGGCACCACGTCGTAGTCGAACGCCACCGCGCCCCGCTCCAGCACCTCCTGCAGGATGCCCAGCGTGCTGTCGTACAGCGACGGGTCGCCCCAGACCAGGAAGGCCCCGGTGTCCTCCTCGCCCAGCTCCTCGGCGATCAGCCGCTCGTAGATCCCGGCCCGTGCGGCGCGCCAGTCCTCCACGGCCGGCGCGTAGGAGGTCCCGCCCGCCCTGCGGTCCCGCTCGGGGTCGCGGGCCTCCACCACCCGGTAGGACCCCTCCGGCAGGTGTGCGTCCAGCATGTCCCGGCGCAACCGGGTGAGATCGCTCTTCACCTCGCCCTTGTCGAGCAGGAAGAACACGTCCGTGCTCCGCAGCGCCTTGACCGCCTGCAGGGTGAGCTGGTCGGGGTCGCCCGCGCCGATACCGATGACATGAATCTTTCGCACACCCCGAGTCTGCCGCATGCCACCGACCGTGACTCCACCGCCCGGACTACGGCGCCCCGCCCCCCGTCAGCCGGGGTGCCTCCGTCCGTGCGTCGACGGGTTCCGTGCCCGACTCCACCCGGTGGGCCAGTTCGCGGGCCCAGACGGCGACGGCGGCGAGGTCCACCCCGTACGGCCGGTCCTCGCCCCGGTCACGCTCCCACTCCTCGACCGCGCCCGCGCCGCGCCGCAGCAGCCGCGCGCCGCCGGTGGCGTTGCCCCGGGCCGCGTGCGTGAGGCCCACCGCCAGCTGGGCCAGGCCCCGCCACAGGGTGCGCTCGTCCTCGGGACCCGACTTCCAGGCGTCCTCGAACACCTCGTGCGCGTGGAAGGGCCTGCCCGCGTCCAGCAGCGCCTGCGCCTCGGCCACCGTCTCCTGCGGCGTCCGTACGACGCCCTCGGGCTGCCGGTCGACCCCGGTGGAGCCGTACGGCAGTGGCCGCCCCAGCCCGTCCCGCGGCCGCGCGTTCCGCGCCCGCCCCTCCTCGTCCCGGTCCCGGCCACCCGCCGCCGCGTCTGCGCTTCCTGTCCGTCCGCCCATACGACCGATTGTCCCCGGCCCGCACCCGGCCCACTTCGGCACACCCCCGCGCGTGGGGTAAAGTGCTGTTCGCGCGATCACGCGGATCACCGCGAGCAAGCGCATCGGGACGTGGCGCAGCTTGGTAGCGCACTTGACTGGGGGTCAAGGGGTCGCAGGTTCAAATCCTGTCGTCCCGACTTGCGAAGACGCAGGTCAGAGGCCGTGTCGGAGGAATCCGGCACGGCCCTTTCCGTTTTCTGGCCCGCTGCCGCCCCTGGGTCGGGCGACAGCCCTTGACTTCGCGTGCGCTCCAGGACGAAGACTCCCGGCATCAGGCAGAAACCGCACGGGAGGACCGCATGAAGTACCGCACCATCGGCACCGACCCCGCCACCCGCCGCGAGGTGAGCGTGCTCGCCCTCGGCGCGATGCTGTTCGGCTCGCGCACGGACGAGAAGACCTCCTTCGCCGTCCTCGACCGGTACGTGGAGGCCGGCGGCACCTTCATCGACACGTCCGACAACTACGCGTTCTGGGAGGACGGCGGCCAGGGCGGCCAGAGCGAGGAACTGCTCGGGCGGTGGCGGCGCAGCCGCGGGATCGGGGGCGAGGTCGTGATCGCGACCAAGCTCGGCGCGCGGCCCCTCGCCCCGGGGACCAGCTACACCGACAACGCCGAGGGCCTGTCCGCCGAGGTGGTGCGCGAGGCGGCCGAGCGCAGCCGCGAACGGCTCGGCGTGGAACGGCTCGACCTGCTGTACGCGCACATCGAGGACCGGACCGTCCCGCTCGAGGAGACCGTCCGGGCCTTCGCCGAGCTGGTCCAGGAGGGCACCGTCGGGTTGCTCGGGGTCAGCAACCACGCGGTGTGGCGGGTCGAGCGGGCCCGCGCCCTCGCTGCGGCCGCGGGCCTGCCGGGCTACGAGGTGCTCCAGTACGAGCACAGCTACCTCGGGCCCCGCACCGACATACCCGGCGAGATCTTCCCGGACGGCAGCCTGGGCGGCGCGGACGCGCAGCTCCTGGACTACCTGCGGGCCGAGCCGGGCCTGACCCTGGTGGCCTACTCACCGCTCCTCAAGGGCGCCTACACCCGCCCCGACAAGCCCCTCCAGCCGGAGTACGACCACCCCGGCACCGCGGCCCGCCTCGCGGTGCTGCGCGAGGTGGCCCGGGAGACCGGGGCGAGCGTCAACCAGGTCGTCCTCGCCCGGCAACTGGGCGGGCCGCTGCCGGTCGTCCCCCTCGTCGGGGTGTCCTCGGTGGCCCAGCTCGAGGAGAACCTGGCCGCCGTGGACCTGGAGCTGACCGAGGAGCAGCGGGCCCGCCTGGACGCGGCTCACTGACCGCGCGGCTCCCGCACCACCGCCACGTCACCGGGCGCCACGGTGACCGAGCCGGGTGTGTCCTTGCCGGTGAGGAGCTCCGTCGCGTCCTGGGCGACCGGCACCGACGCGCCCTGCCCGGTGTGGTCGATGACGAACAGGTAGTCCGCCTCCGGACCGCGCCGGCGGACCACCTCCACCCCGGGCGGGGCGGAGCGCACCGGCTCCACCCCCGCCTCGGCGCGGACGCGGTCCAGCAGGGCGGCCAGCGTCTCCGGGTCGGGCAGCGTCGCCAGGTACCAGGCGGCACCGGCGCCGTACCCGTGCCGGGTCACCGCCGGGACACCGGCCAGAGGCCCGTCGGCGAACGACGCGACCGCCTCGGCACCCTCCAGCCGCAGCCGCTCCGACCACAGTGCACCCGAGGCGCCCTGCGGCACCGCGCCGCTCAGCCCGACCGGAGTGCCGGGCAGCAGCGGGAACGGTTCGTCGGAGCGCACGCCCAGCACGTCCCGGAACGCGCCCGGGTAACCGCCCAGGCGCACATGGCAGTTCTCGTCCACGGCCCCGCTGTGGAAGCCCACCGCGAGCGTGCCGCCCCGCTCGGCGAACCCGGCCAGGTTCGCCGCGCCCGCGTCGTCGACCAGGTAGAGGCTCGGCGCGAGCACCAGCCGGTACGCCGACAGATCCGCGTCCGGCCGTACGAAGTCCACGGCGACGCCCGAGCGCCACAGCGGCTCGTACCAGGACCGGACGAGGTCCAGGAAGCGCAGCTCCTCGCTCGGCTGGGAGGGCAGTTCCAGGGCCCAGTGGGCGTTCCAGTCCCAGACGATCGCGACCTCGGCGGGGGAGGTGCTGCCGCGCACCTCGGCCAGCGCCTCCAGATCGGCGCCGAGGCGCACCACGTCCTGCCAGATCCGGCTGTCCGTGCCCGCGTGCGGCAGCATCGCCGAGTGCCACTGCTCGGCACCCGCCTTCGACTGGCGCCACTGGAAGTAGGCGATGCCGTCGGCGCCGTGCGCCACATGGGCCAGCGCGTTGCGGCGCAACTGACCCGGGTCCTTCGCCCGGTTGACGGGCTGCCAGTTCACCGCGCCGGTGGAGTGCTCCATCAGCAGCCAGGGGCCGCCCGCGAGCGAGCGCACCAGGTCGCCGCTCAGCGCGATGTCGATCTCCGACTCGGGGTCCGTGGACCGCAGGTAGTGGTCGTTCGACACGATGTCCAGCTCGGGCGCCCAGCGCCAGTAGTCCAGCGCCTCGAAGCTGAAGTTCACCATGAAGTTGGTGGTGGCGGGCACCGAAGGAGCCGCGGCCCGCAGCACGTCCCGCTCCGCCACGTACAGCGACAGCAGTTCGTCGGAGCAGAAGCGGCGCCAGTCCAGCAGGTGCGCGGGGTTGGGCACGGCGCCCGTCGCCCGCGGCGGCAGGATCTCCTGCCAGTCGTAGTACCACTGCGACCAGAAGGCGGTGCCCCAGGCGTGGTTGAGGGCCGGCAGATCGTCGCCGTACCGGGCGCGCAGCCAGGTGCGGAAGGCGGCGGCGCTCGTGTCGCAGTAGCAGGCGGCGTTGTGGCAGCCGTACTCGTTGTGCACGTGCCACATGACGACGGCCGGGTGGTCCGCGTAGCGCGCGGCCACCGCGCGCGCGATGCGCAGGGCGGCCTCCCGGTAGGCGGGGGAGGACGGGCAGAACGTCTGGCGGCTGCCGTACGACAGGGTGCGGCCGTCGCGGTCGACCGGCAGCGCCTCGGGGTGGGCCCGGAAGAACCAGGCCGGCGGGGCCGCCGTGGGCGTGGCCAGGTCGACGGCGATGCCGTTCTCGTGCAGCAGGTCCAGGACCTTGTCCAGGCGCGCGAAGTCGTACACGCCTTCGGCCGGCTCCAGCAGCGCCCAGGAGAAGATGCCGACGCTGACCAGGTTCACCCCGGCCTCGCGCATCAGGCGCACGTCCTCGGCCCACACCTCCTCGGGCCACTGCTCGGGGTTGTAGTCGCCGCCGTAGGCGAGACCGCGGACGGACAGGGTGCGGTTCACGGATTTCTCTTTCGGATGGGGACGCGTCAGCCCTTGTTGGCGCCGAGCGTGAGACCACTGACGAACTGGCGCTGCAGGACGAAGTAGACGACCAGCGTCGGGATCGCCGTGAGCAGGGCGCCTGCGGCCACCAGGTTGGGATCGGTGAAGTACTGGCCGGAGAGGTTGTTCAGCGCCGAGGTGATCGGCATGTTCTCACCGGTGGAGATCAGCACCAGCGCCCAGAAGAAGTCGTTGTAGATCCAGATCGACAACAACGTCGCCAGGGCCGCCATCGCGGGCTTGCACAGCGGCAGGGTGATCTGCCAGTACAGGCGCCACACCGACGCACCGTCCACCAGCGCCGCCTCGGTCAGCTCGTGCGGCAGCGAGCGCATGTAGTTGGCCAGCACGAACGCGCAGAACCCGGACTGGAACGCCACATGGATCAGCACGAGGCCGAGCGCGGAGTCGTACAGCTTGCCGCTGGCGGTGATGCCCGGCAGGTTCGTCAGCAGGTACAGCCGGTACAGCGGGGTGATGATGACCTGCTGCGGCAGCAGGTTGCCGGCCGTGAAGACCAGCAGCAGCGCCAGGTTGACCCGGAAGTCGAAGCGGCTGACGTAGAAGGCGACGCAGGAGGACAGGAACAGCGTCAGCAGCACGGCCGGCACCGCGATGAGCAGCGTGTTGCCGAAGTAGTGCATCATGTCCGACTGCTCGAACGCGTTCGTGAAGTTGTCGAAGCTGAGCTTGTCGGGCCAGGAGACGTACCCCTTGGCGCTGGTCTCGCTGTACGGGCGCAGGGCGGAGAAGATCGCCCACAGCAGGGGCGCCAGCCACGCCAGGGCCGCGCCCGCCAGGAAGACGTGCAGCAGGATACGGGCGGGGCGCAGGGGGGTGCGCTGCTTCAGCGGCGCCCCGACGGTGGTGCTGCTCATGCGCGCCGCTCCTTCCGGAAGGTGGCGATCAGGTAGGGGATGATCACCGCGAGGGAGATCACCAGCAGGACGACGGCGATGGCCGAGCCGTAGCCGATCCGGCTGGACTCGCCGATGATGTTGTTGGTCACCAGGATCGAGAGCAACTCCGTGCCCTGGGCGCCCTTGTTGAAGACGAAGACCAGGTCGAAGGCGCGCAGCGCCTCGATGATGGTCACGACCAGCACGACCGTGTTGGTGGGGCGCAGGGTGGGGAAGATGACGTTCTTGAACGTCTGCCACTCGTTCGCGCCGTCCAGGGCGGAGGCTTCCCTCAGCGAGGGGTCGACACCCTTCAGACCGGCCAGGTACAGGATCATCATGTACCCGGCGTGCCGCCAGGACGCGGCGATGAGGACGGCCCACAGGTTCAGGTGCGGGTCGCCGATCCAGTCGATGTAGTGGCCGGGCTTGTTGGCCCCGATGATGCTGTTGATCAGGCCGGTGTCGGGGTTGTAGACGAGCTGCCAGACGAAGCCGATGCACGCCATCGAGATGACGACGGGCAGGAAGAAGGCGGTCTGGTAGATCCGGGTGAAGCGGATCCTCTTGTCCAGCTGCACGGCCAGGAACAGGCCGAACGGGGTCGGGATCAGGATCAGCACCACGAACCAGATGACGTTGTGCTGGACCGCCGGCCAGAACTGCGGGTTGTCGGTGAACAGTTGCTTGAAGTTGTCCAGGCCGACCCACTTGATGGAGTCGAACCCGATGCCGTCCCAGGTGGTGAAGGCGAGGAGGATGGAGGCGATGGCCGTGAGCCAGACCAGGGCCACGTGCAGGAGCGTGGGCACGCCCGCCATGACGGCGAGCGTGACACGGTCACGGCGGGTCAGCAGGCGCTTGTGGCCCTGCGCGACCCGCTTCTTCACATGCGCGGCGCCCGGAGGCGGCACGGCGGCCGCCTCCGGGGACTTCGTCGTCGTATCCGTCGTCATCGGGCTGCTCACGAGGAGGCGAAGATGGTCTTCTTCTGGCGCTCGATGGAGGACAGCAGACTGTCCACGCCCTTGGGGTTCTGCAGGAACTTCTGCAGGCCGGGCTGCATCACCGTGGAGGTGAAGTCCGGGCGGGAGTCGCGGTCCATGAACTGCGTGAGGCTCTTGGCCTCGCTGATCATCGTGTACGCCTTCTTCTGCAGCGCGGTGTACGACGAGGTGTCGGCCTTGCTGGAGGCGGCCACCACGCTGGAGTCGGCCTTGAGGTAGGTCGCCTCCGCCTCGGGGGTGCCGAGGAACTCCATGAGCTTCACGACGCCGTCGTGGTTCTTCGGGGACTTGCTCACCATGAAGCCGTCGGTGGGCGCCTCGACGGTGTCCTGGCCGTACGCGGAGTTGATCTCCGGGAAGGCGAAGAAGTCCAGGTCGTCCAGGTCGGCCTTGTTGGTGAACTGCTGCGCCACGAAGGAGCCGATCATGTACATTCCGGCCTTCTTGGACACCAGCGTCTGAGCGGCGTCCTGCCAGGTGCGGCCCATGAAGCCGTCCTGGTGGTAGGGGAGGAGCTCGGCCCAGTGGTCGAAGACGGCCTTCACCTTCGGGTCGGTCCACGACTCCTTGCCCGCCATCAGGGACTTGTGGAAGTCGTAGCCGTTGAGGCGGAAGTTGATCTGGTCGAAGGTGCCCATCGCCGGCCAGGCGTCCTTGTCGCCGAAGGCGATCGGGACCAGGCCGTCCTTCTTCATCTTCTTGCACAGGGCGACGAGTTGGTCCCACGTGGTCGGAACCTTGTAGCCGTGCTGCTGGAACACGCTCTTGCGGTAGAAGAGCGCCCACGGGTAGGTGTAGAGCGGCACGAAGTAGTACTTGCCGTCCTCGCCCTTGCTGAGCTTCTTCATCGCGTCGGGGAAGTTGTCCCCGATCTTCGCCCACACGTCGTCGATCGGCGAGGCCAGGTTCTTGGCCGCGAAGAACTGCATGCGGTACCCGGCGAACCAGGTGAACACGTCGTCCGGCGTGCCCTGGAGGTAGGAGTTGATCTGCTCCTGGAAGGTGTTGTGGTCCTTCGTGTTCACATCGACCTTGATGCCGGACTTCTTGGTGAAGGCCGCGTAGATCTCCGCGAACGCCTTCTTCGGCACCGCGTCCGAGGCGTTGGAGCCGAGGGAGACGGTCTTCGGGTCGGAGGACGAACCGCTGCCGCCGCAGGCGGACAGCAGGGGTATGCCGGCACCCGCGAGCAGGGCGGCACTGCCGGCTCCGCGCAGCACGGAACGGCGGCTGGGACCCGGAACGTGAAGACCGGAAGGGGAGAGGCGCATGGCGGCTCCTGAGGCATCCAGGGTCGGTCAAGGGGATGAGCTGGAGCCCGAAAGGTCTTCGAAACCGATCAGAAACCAACTCGACCGAACATCGTGGGCGTAATAACAGCCCCATATCCGCTCATGCGTCAATAGCTCCGGGCGCTCTGACGTGTGTCTTGCCCGAAACGTAACCGTCACGGCTACCTGCACCGTTGCCGAGGGGTGCAGCGAGGAGCCCCCACGGCGCGCGGGGGCGGTGGGGGCTGTGCGAAACAGGTGGTTCCGTTTCAGGGTCTGACCAGCAGCTGGAAGTCGAACGCGTACCGGGACGCCCGGTAGACGTGGCTGCCGTACTCCACCGCCCGGCCCGTGTCGTCGTAGGTCGTGCGCTGCATGGTCAGCAGGGCCGCGCCCTTCTTCTCGTCGAGGAGCGCGGCCTCGTCGGTGCCGGCGGTGCGGGCGCCGACGGACTGGCGGGCGCTGTGCAGCGTGATGCCCGCCGAGCGCATCATCCGGTACAGGCCCGTCGACTCCAGCCGCCCGGTGTCGAGGTCGAGGAGCGCCGCGGGCAGGTGGTTGCGCAGGAACGCCACCGGCTGGCCGTGCGTGCAGCGCAACCGCTCCAGCACCGTCACCTCGGCGCCCTCCGCGAGGCCGAGGGCCGCGGCGACGTCCGCGGTCGCCGGGAACCGCTCGTTGCGCAGCACCCGGGTGGTCGGTCCCTGTCCGGCCGCCTCCAGGTCGTCGTAGAGACTGCTCAGCTCCAGTGGCCGCTTGACCTGGCTGTGCACCACCTGCGTGCCGACCCCGCGGCGGCGCACCAGCAGCCCCTTGTCCACCAGGGACTGGATCGCCTGGCGCACGGTGGGCCGGGACAGCCCCAGCCGCACCGACAGGTCGACCTCGTTGCCCAGGAGGTTCCCCGGGGCGAGGACCCCGTGTGCGATCGCCGCCTCCAGTTGCTGGGCGAGCTGGTAGTAGAGCGGCACCGGACTCGTACGGTCCAGGGCGAAGTCCAGCGCGCCGGCGGCGGGACGGGCGGCGTCACCGGTCCTGGCCACGGGGCACCTCCTTGCCTGGGATACGGTCGGACGGGCCGTCGGTTCGCGTCGGGTGGCTCATGGCCCCCAGGTGTAAGCGGGGTGAGCAGGCGTGTCAATGGTTTGTACTTACATTCGGACCACTGCCTGAAATGATGTCTTAACAAAGTATTGACAGCGGGCTCCACAGGGACTTGGATCCCGTGCCAACGCAACAGCGCCCCTTCTCCCCCGTAGCACAGTGAGGTGCAGGAACGATGGACCGCTCTTCTCACTCCCGCTCCCGCAGACTGGCCCCCGTCGTGGCCGTGGCCGCTGCGGCAGCTCTGACTCTCGCCGGCTGCTCCAGCAGCGCCGGGGGGAAGAAGGCCGAAGAGGGAGGGTCGAACGCCTCCGCGGGCAAGGCGAACACCCCCCGGATGACGGTCGCCCTGGTCACCCACCAGTCGCCGGGTGACACCTTCTGGGACATCGTCCGCAAGGGTGCCGAGGCCGCGGCCGCGAAGGACAACATCAAGCTCGTCTACTCCGCCGACCCGAACGCCGGCACCCAGGCCAACCTGGTGCAGAACGCGGTCGACCAGAAGGTCGACGGCATCGCGGTGACCCTGGCCAAGCCGGACGCCATGAAGAGTGTGATCGCCAAGGCCACCGCGGCGAAGATACCCGTCGTCGGCCTGAACTCCGGCCTCAGCGACTGGAAGAAGCTCGGCCTGATGGAGTTCTTCGGGCAGGACGAGACGGTGGCGGGCGAGGCGTTCGGCAAGAAGCTGAACGCGGTCGGCGCCAAGAAGGCCGTCTGCGTCATCCAGGAGCAGGGCAACATCGGCCTCACCCAGCGCTGCGACGGCGTGAAGAAGACGTTCTCCGGCACGACTGAGACGCTGTACGTGAACGGCACCGACATGCCGTCCGTGAAGTCGACGATCACGGCCAAGCTCAAGCAGGACACCGGCATCGACTACGTGGTCACGCTGGGCGCCCCCTACGCGCTGACCGCCGTGCAGTCGGTGTCCGACGCGGGCAGCAAGGCCAAGGTCGCGACCTTCGACCTCAACAAGCAGCTGACCGGTGCCATCCAGAAGGGCACCATCCAGTTCGCCGTGGACCAGCAGCCGTACCTGCAGGGCTACCTGGCGATCGACTCCCTGTGGCTGTACAAGAACAACGGCAACTACAGCGGCGGCGGCGAGCAGCCGGTGCTCACCGGCCCGGCCTTCGTCGACAAGTCCAACGTCGACCGGATCGCCCAGTTCGCCGCGAAGGGCACCCGGTGATGAGCATGACCCAGCATGCCGGGCCGGCGGTGAACACACCGCCGGCCCCCGGCCCCAAGGAGACCGACGGCCGCACCGTCCGGCGCCCGCTGGCGCTCCGGGTGCTGGCCCGGCCCGAAGTGGGCGTCTTCCTCGGTGCCGTGGCCGTCCTGGTCTTCTTCCTGATCGCTGCGCCCACGGTCCGCCAGGGCAGCTCCATGGCCACGGTTCTCTACCAGTCCTCGACGATCGGCATCATGGCCCTGCCGGTCGCGCTGCTGATGATCGGCGGCGAGTTCGACCTGTCCTCCGGCGTCGCCGTGATCAGCTCCGCGCTGACCGCGAGCATGCTGAGCTACCAGCTGACGCTGAACGTGTGGGTGGGCGTGATCGTCGCCCTGATCGTCTCGCTGGGGATCGGCGCGTTCAACGGCTGGATGGTGATGAGGACGGGGCTGCCCAGCTTCCTGGTCACCCTGGGCACCTTCCTGATCCTGCAGGGCGTCAACCTCGCGGTGACCAAGCTGGTCACCGGCAACGTCGCCACCGACGACATCAGCGACATGGACGGCTTCGACCAGGCGCGCAAGATCTTCGCGTCCTCCTTCGACGTCGGGGGCGTGGAAGTCAAGATCACGGTGGTGTGGTGGCTGGTGTTCGCCGCCCTCGCGACGTGGGTGCTGCTGCGCACCAAGTACGGCAACTGGATCTTCGCCGTCGGCGGCAACAAGGACAGCGCCCGGGCCGTCGGTGTCCCGGTGAAGTTCACCAAGATCACGCTGTTCATGCTGGTCGGCTTCGGCGCCTGGTTCATCGGCATGCACAACCTGTTCTCCTTCAACACGGTGCAGTCCGGTGAGGGCGTGGGCCAGGAGCTGATCTACATCGCGGCGGCCGTGATCGGCGGCTGTCTGCTCACCGGCGGCTACGGCTCCGCCATCGGCCCGGTGTTCGGGGCGTTCATGTTCGGCATGGTCAACCAGGGCATCGTCTACGCCGGCTGGAACCCCGACTGGTTCAAGGCCTTCCTCGGCGTGATGCTGCTCGGCGCCGTCCTGATCAATCTGTGGGTCCAGCGCACCGCGACCCGGAGGTAACCTGCGATGACCACGAACAAGGCCGCACCCCACGGCGCCGTCCTCGCCGACACCCCGCCCACCGGCCGGGGCCCCCTGGTCGAACTGCGCGGCGCGGGCAAGTCCTACGGCAACGTCCGCGCCCTGCACGGCGTCGACCTCACCGTCCATCCCGGCAAGGTCACCTGCGTCCTCGGCGACAACGGCGCCGGCAAGTCCACCCTCATCAAGATCATCTCCGGGCTGCACCAGCACACCGAGGGCGACTTCCTCGTCGACGGCACCCCGGTGCGCTTCTCCACCCCCCGCGAGGCCCTCGACCGCGGCATCGCCACCGTCTACCAGGACCTGGCCACCGTCCCCCTCATGCCGGTGTGGCGCAACTTCTTCCTCGGCTCGGAGATGACGAAGGGCCCCTGGCCCGTCCGCCGCCTGGACATCGCCCGGATGAAGGCCACCGCCGATCAGGAACTGCGCAACATGGGCATCGTCCTGGACGACCTGGAACAGCCCATCGGCACCCTCTCCGGCGGCCAGCGCCAGTGCGTCGCCATCGCCCGCGCCGTCTACTTCGGCGCCCGCGTCCTCATCCTGGACGAGCCGACCGCCGCCCTCGGCGTGAAGCAGTCGGGTGTGGTGCTGAAGTACATCGCCGCCGCGCGCGACCGCGGCCTGGGGGTCATCTTCATCACCCACAACCCCCACCACGCCTACATGGTCGGCGACCACTTCAGCGTGCTGCGCCTGGGCACCCTGGAACTGTCCGCCGACCGCAGCGAGGTCAGCCTGGAGGAACTGACCAACCACATGGCCGGCGGCGCCGAACTGGCCGCGCTCAAGCACGAACTGGCCCAGGTCCGCGGCGTCGACACCGACGAACTGCCGGAAGAGGGAGACCTCGGCGCGCCCGCGGGAACCTCCCCCGAAGGGACCCCCTGACATGGCCGGCCCGCCCCCGCTGGACCGCATCCGGGTCGGCTCGGCCCCCGACTCCTGGGGCGTCTGGTTCCCCGACGACCCGAGGCAGGTGCCCTGGGAACGCTTCCTCGACGAGGTCGCCGAGGCGGGATACGACTGGATCGAACTGGGCCCGTACGGCTACCTCCCCACCGACCCGGCCCGGCTGGCCGACGAGCTGGGCCGGCGGAACCTGAAGGTGTCCGCCGGCACGGTCTTCACCGGCATGCACCGCGGCCCGTCGGTCTGGGAGTCCACCTGGGCGCACGTCAGCCAGGTCGCCGCGCTCACCCGGGCCATGGGCGCGCGGCACCTGGTCGTCATCCCCTCCTTCTGGCGGGACGACAGGACGGCCGAGATCCTCGAGCCGCCCGAGCTGACGGCCGAACAGTGGGCGCACCTGACCAAGGGCATGGAGCGGCTGGGCCACGAGGTCAAGGAGACCTACGGTCTCGACATCGTCGTCCACCCGCACGCCGACACCCACATCGACACCGAGGACCACGTCGAGCGGTTCCTCGACTCCACGGACACCGATCTGGTCAACCTGTGCCTGGACACCGGGCACTACGCCTACTGCGGCGGCGACAGCGTCAAGCTGATCGAGACCTACGGCGAGCGCATCGGCTATCTGCACCTCAAGCAGGTCGACCCCGCGATCCTCGCCGAAGTCGTCGCGAACGGGGTGCCGTTCGGGCCGGCGGTGCAGCGGGGCGTGATGTGCGAACCGCCGGCCGGCGTCCCCGAGCTGGAGCCGGTGCTCCGGGCGGCGCAGCGGCTCGGCGTCGAGCTGTTCGCGATCGTCGAGCAGGACATGTACCCCTGCGAACCGGACAAGCTCCTGCCGATCGCGGTGCGGACCCGCGGATTCCTGAGGTCGTGCGGCGCCTGAGGGGTTCGACCCGGCCCCGGCCGGGAACCAACGGGGGCACGCGCGCGTTCCACTGTCGACGGGGGAACGCCCGCGACGACGGGAGGACGAGATGGCACACCGCGCACAGCGCCGCACCACGACACCCCAGGACACCACCGACGCGGCCACGGCCGCCCGCACCCACCGCTTCGGCCGTCTGCCCGAGCGGATACGCCCGGAGGACACCGTGGAGACCCGCCCGGCGACCCTGCCGGACCCGGCCCGCGACCGGTACCACGCGGACGAGTGGCTGGTGCGGTACTGCGGCTGACGCGGCATGCGTACGGCGCCGGGCTCCTGCCCGGCGCCGTCTCGCGTGTGCCTCAGACCGCCCGGACCTCCGCCACCGTCACCGGGCGGTGCTCGTGCAGAGAGAGGGTGCAGGCGTCCGCGATCCAGCCCGCCTCCAGGGCGTCCTCGATCGTGCAGGGGGAGGGGCGGGTGCCGGCCACCACCTCGGTGAAGGCGGTCAGTTCGGCGCGGTAGGCGTCGGTGAAGCGGTCCATGAAGAAGTCGTGCGGGGTGCCGGCCGGGAAGGTCGCACCGGGCTCGACCGAGCGCAGCGGGAGCTTGTCGTCCAGGCCGACGGCGATGGAGTCCGCGAAGCCGTGGAGCTCCATGCGGACGTCGTAACCGCGCGCGTTGTGCCGGGAGTTGGAGACCAGCGCGATCGTGCCGTCGTCCAGGGTGAGGATCGCGCCGGTGGTGTCGGCGTCGCCCGCCTCCTTGATGTAGTCGGCGCCCCGGTTGCCGCCCACCGCGTACACCTCGGTGACCTCGCGGCCGGTCACCCAGCGGATGATGTCGAAGTCGTGCACGGAGCAGTCCCGGAAGATGCCGCCGGAGGCGGCGACGTACGCGGCCGGCGGCGGCGCCGGGTCCAGCGTGGTGGACCGGACCGTGTGCAGCTTGCCCAGCTCACCGGCCTGCACGGCGGCCCGCGCGGCGACGAAGCCCGCGTCGAAGCGGCGGTTGTAGCCGATCTGGATGGGCACGTCACGACCCTGCACGGCCTTGAGCACCTCGACGCCCTCCGCCATGGTGCGGGCGACCGGCTTCTCGCAGAAGACCGGCACACCCGCCTCGACCCCGGCCAGGATCAGCGCCGGGTGGGCGTCCGTGGCCGCGGCGACGACCAGGCCGTCCACCCCGGCCGCCAGCAGGGCCTCCGGTGAGTCGGCGACCTCCGCCCCGAACCGCTCGGCGGCGGCCTTCGCGGCGTCCGCGAACGGGTCGGCGACGACGAGCGAGTCGACGGCGTCCAGTCCGGAAAGGGTCTCGGCGTGGAAGGCGCCGATGCGGCCGAGGCCGAGAATTCCGATGCGCATGAGTGGTGCAGCTCCTAAGTGCGGTGGTGCGGGGGAGGGGGGAAGAGCTAGTCCAGGCCGCCCAGTACGTTCTGGTCCCAGTCGATCACCGATCCGGTGACCACGCCCGAGCGGTCGGACAGCAGGAAGACGACGAAGTCCGCGATCTCGTCCGGCCGGCCGAGCCTGCCCATGGGCAGCCGCGCGGCCGCCTGCTCCCGCCAGTCGTCGCCGGCGCCGTGGAAGGCGCGCTGGGTGGCGTCCTCGCCCTCCGTGGCGGTCCAGCCGATGTTCAGGCCGTTGATCCGGATCCGGTCCCAGCGGTGGGCGTGCGCCGCGTTCCGGGTCAGGCCCGCGAGCCCGGCCTTGGCGGCGACGTACGGCGCGAGGAACGGCTGGCCGCCGTGCGCCGACGAGGTGATGACGTTGACGATCGTGCCCGGCGCCTTGCGGGCCACCATGTCGGCGACGGCCGCCTGCATCGCGAAGAACGGCGCCCTGAGGTTGATCGCGATGTGCGCGTCGAACAGCTCGGGCGTGGTGTCCAGCAGCGTGCCCCGCGAGGTCAGCCCCGCGGAGTTCACCAGGCAGTCGATCCGGCCGTAGGCGTCGACCACCTCGGCCACCGCCGTCTTGGCCTGCTCGGCGTCCGAAAGGTCGGCGCGGACGAACATCGCCTTGCCGCCCGCCGCCGCCAGCTCGGCCACCAGCGTTTCACCGGGTGAGGTGCGCCGGCCCGTGAAGGCCACGACCGCACCGGCCCGGACGGCGGCCCGCGCGATCGCGGCGCCCACCCCCTGGCTGCCGCCGTTGACCAGGACGACCTTGTCGTCGAGAAGTCCCATGGTGTCCCTCAGCTTTCGCGTCGTTCCGCACCGGCGCGCAGCTCCTCGCGGAGCGCCTCCGGGGTCCGTTCCTCGCGCAGCGCCCGCCGCACGAGATCCGCCTGCGAGGGCGGGGCCAGACCGTCGACCGGCGGGTCGCTGTCGAGGTTGGTGGGGAAGGGGTAGCCCTCCGCGCTCGCGGCGATCACGTTCGCCAGCCACGCCTCGCCCGCCCCCTCGGCCTTGCGCTTGAGCAGCACCGGGAACACCGCGTTCGCGACGGCCTCCCGGTCCACCGTCTCCATCGCCCGCCCGAACGCCGAGGAGACCTGCAGCAGGTTCGCCATCCGGCGGATGTCCGCCGAACGGTTCGATCCGGCCGCGTGGAACAGCGCCGGGTTGAAGAACACCGCGTCGCCCTTGGCGAGCGGGAGCTGCACGTGCCGCGCCTCGAAGCAGGCCCGGAACGCGGGGAGCCGCCAGGCCAGATAGCCCGGCTCGTAGAGCTGGGAGTAAGGCAGGTACAGCGTGGGACCGGACTCGACCGGCATGTCGCAGTGCGCGACCGCGCCCTGCAGGGTGAGCATCGGGGACAGGCGGTGCACCTGGGCGGGGTAGCGGGCCGCGACCTCGTTCGTCAGGAACCCGAGGTGGTAGTCGCGGTGCACGGTCTGCGCGGCGCCGCCCGGGTTGACCACGTTGATCTGCGAGGTCACCTGGTAGCCGGGTCCCAGCCAGGCCTCGGCGACGAGGGCCAGCAGGTCGTTCGCGTAGTAGTCGGCGAAGCTCTCCGGGTCGTACAGCGCGCTCTTCTCCAGTGCGTTCCACACCCGGTCGTTGGCCCCCGGCCTGGCGAAGTGGTCGCCGGCCGCCGCGCCCGAGGCGCGCTGCTCGGCGATCAGCGCGTCGAACACCGCCGTGGCCCGGTCGACGACCTCCGGATCGGGAAACGCGCCCTTGAACACCACGACGCCGGGGCCGTCGGCCAGCGCCCGCACCAGCTCGGCCTGGACGGCACGACGGTCGCCGGCGGCACGCAGCCGCTCGGCGTCGTAGCAGAGGACGCCCCGCTCCACGGACGCCGCGTGGGGAAAGTCGGCGAGGTCGGTGGTCCGCTCGACCAGCGCGCGCAGCGCGTCGAGGTCGCAGTCCTGCTCGGACAGCCAGGCGGGGCCGGATGCGGCGGTGCGGGACATCGGTGTCCTTCTTTCGGTCACGGAAGCGACACTGCGGCCACGCGCGCGACGCGGCCCTGTCATTCTTGTCAGCACAAACCCCTCGAACAACCAGCAGGCAGCCATCAAAAACCCCTCAAGGAGCCGGTCGATGGGCCACCCGTTCCCCCTCCGGGAGATCGCACGTCAGGCAGGACTCAGCGAGGCCACCGTGGACCGCGTGCTGAACGGCAGGGGAGGCGTGCGGGAGAGCACCGCGCGGGAGGTGCACCGCGCCATCGCCGACCTGGACCGGCAGCGCACCCAGGTCCGGCTGGTCGGCCGTACCTTCATGGTCGACATCGTGGTGCAGGCGCCCGAGCGGTTCACCACCGCCGTGCGCGCCGCCCTGGAGGCCGAACTGCCCTCGCTGCACCCGGCGGTGGTCCGCTCCCGCTTCCACTTCCGCGAGACCGGACCCGCGGCCGAACAGGTCGGGACGCTGGACCGGATAGCCCGCCGGGGCTCGCAGGGCGTGATCCTCAAGGCGCCGGACGTCCCGGAGATCACCGCCGCCGTCGGCCGGCTCACCGCGGCCGGCATTCCCGTCGTCACTCTCGTCACCGACCTGCCCGCGAGCGGCCGTATCGCCTACGTCGGCATCGACAACCGGGCCGCGGGTGCCACCGCCGCCTACCTGACCGGCCAGTGGCTCGGCGACCGGCCGGGGAACGTCCTCACCAGTCTCAGCAGCGGCTTCTTCCGCAACGAGGAGGAGCGTGAGATGGGCTTTCGCAGCGTCATGCGGGCCCGGCACCCGCAGCGCACCCTGGTCGAGATCGCCGAGGGGCAGGGCCTGGACGCCACCCAGTACGACCTCGTGCGCGCCGCCCTGGAACGCGACCCGGAGATCCGGGCCGTGTACTCCATCGGCGGCGGCAACAACGCCACCCTGCGCGCCTTCGCCGACGCCGGCCGGGAGTGCGCGGTGTTCGTCGCGCACGACCTCGACCACGACAACACCCGCCTGCTGCGCGAGCACCGGCTGTCCGCCGTGCTCCACCACGACCTGCGGCACGACCTGCGCGAGGCCTGCCACGAGGTGATGCGCCACCACGGCGCCCTGCCGCCCGCCGGACCGGTCCTGCCGTCCGCGATCCAGGTGGTCACGCCCTACAACATGCCTACGACCCCGGCAGGCTGACCCAGGCGCGGCTCTGCGCCGACACCATCATGGCGTCCAGCACCTGGGCGCTGCGCACCGCGTCCGCGAGGGTGGTGCCGTACGGCCTGCCCTCCGCGATCGAGCGCAGGAAGCGGTAGGCCTCGATGACCTTGAGGTCGTCGTAGCCCATCGCGTTGGCCGCGCCCGGCTGGAACGCGGCGAACTCACCGGCGCCCGGGCCGACGTACACCGTGCTCACCGGCTGGTCCTGGTACGTCGTGCCGCGGCTGACCGCGAGCTCGTTCATCCTGCGGAAGTCCCAGGACACCGCGCCCCTGGTGCCGTGCACCTCGAAGCCGTAGTTGTTCTGCTCACCGACCGAGACCCGGCAGGCCTCCAGGACACCGCGGGCGCCGGAGGCGAAGCGCAGCAGGCAGTTGACGTAGTCCTCGTTCTCCACCGGGCCCGGCTCGCCGCCGGACGCCAGGGCGTGGCCCGCGGTCGCACCGGCCGGCCGGGCCCGCTCCGGGACGAAGACGGCCGTGTCCGCGATGAGGGAGGCGATGTCGCCGAGCAGGAAGCGGGCCAGGTCGGCGCCGTGCGAGGCCAGGTCGCCGAGCACCCCGCTGCCGCCCCGCTCACGCTCGTAGCGCCAGGTCAGGGCGGAGTCCGGGTGGGCCGCGTAGTCGCTGAACAGGCGGATCCGCACATGGGTGACCGTGCCGATCCCGCCCGAGGCGATCAGGTCGCGGGCGGCCTCCACGGCGGGCGCGTTGCGGTAGTTGAAGCCGACCGTGCCCTGCACGCCCGCCCCGGCGACCGCGTCGGCGACCGCGCGGGCGTCCTCGCCGGTCAGGCCGACCGGCTTCTCGATCCACAGGTGCTTGCCCGCCTCGGCCATCGCCACGCCGATCTCCCGGTGCAGGAAGTTCGGCGCCGTCACGCTGACGGCCCGCACGCGCGGGTCGGCCGCCACCTCCCGCCAGTCGCGGGTCGCGGAGGCGAAGCCGAACCGTTCGGCGGCCTCCTCGGCCCGGCCCGGCACCTCCTCGGCCACCACGACCAGCTCCGGACGCAGGGGGAGCTGCGGATAGTGGTGCCGGACGCGGGCGTAGGCCTGGGTGTGCACCCGGCCCATCCATCCGAACCCGACGACGGCGACACCGAGCGCATCCACCATGACAGCCCCTTTTTGGACCGGTCCATCCGCTGACCCGGGCCACCTTTGTGCGGACATACCCAGCGTGTCAAGTGTCGTCCCGCCCTTTGACAGGGCCGAGAGCCATGTGGAACGGTCCAGGCCATGAGACCGCCGACCATCCGCGACGTCGCCGAACGGGCGGGGGTGTCGAAGTCGCTGGTCTCCCTGGTGCTGCGCGGGTCCGGCCAGGTCCGCACGGAGAAGCGCGACGCCGTGCTGAGAGCCGTGTCCGAGCTCGGCTACCGGCCCAACGCCGCCGCCCGCAGCCTGAGCGAACAGCGCACCCGCACCGTCGGCGTCCTCCTGGACGACCTGCGCAACCCCTGGTTCGTCGACCTCCTCGACGGCCTCAACTCCCTGCTGCACGCGGCCGGCCTGCACATGCTCCTCGCCGACGCCCGGCTGAACCGGCGGCTGGGCCACGACCTCGCCGAACCCTTCCTCGACCTGGGCACGGACGGCCTGGTCGTGGTCGGCACGGTCCCGGACGCGGGCGCACTCGGCGCACTGGCCCGGCGGATGCCGGTGGTCGTGGCCGGCGCGCGCGAGCCGCAGCCGCCGGGCGTGGACGTCGTCGCCGGGGACGACGAGCACGGCGCCCGCCTCGTCACCGAGCACCTGCTCGGCCTCGGCCACCGCCGGATCGCCCATCTCGCGGGCCACGGCGCCGTCGGCGAGCTGCGCCGGCGCGGCTACGAGGCGGCGATGCGGGCCCACGGCGGCGAACCGCTGACCGAACCCGGCGATCTGACCGAGGAGGGCGGCTACCGGGGCACGGTCCGCCTGCTCAGCCGCCCCGACCGGCCCACGGCCCTCTTCGCCGTCAACGACATGGCCTCCGTCGGCGCCCTGTCCGCCGCCGGGGAACTGGGCCTGCGGGTGCCGCACGACCTGTCGGTGGCCGGCTACGACAACACCAGCATCTCCCGGCTGCGGCACGTGTGGCTGACCACCGTCGACACCGCGCCGCACGAGCTGGGCCGGCGCGCCGCCCGCTGTCTGCTGGACCGGTTCGAGCGGCCCGGGCGCGAGGGGCGCGTGCGGCTCGCCGTACCGACGCTGGAGATCCGCGGGACGACGGCGCCGCCTCCTGCCCTCGTAGGGTGATCGGCCTCGGAGGGCGAGCGGCCTCAGAGGGGGAGCCGGGCCAGAGGGTGATCGACCTCAGAGAGTGATCGCGTAGGCCTTGCGGAGCGTCTCGTGCACGGTCCACGTCGTACGGTCGCCCTCGCGCAGGACGGCCAGGTCACCGGGCCCCACCCGGAGCACCGGCCCGCCCTCGACCTCGATCGTCGCCGAGCCGCTGATCACCACGAACAGCTCGTCCGCCTCCGTGTCGGTGACCACACCCGGGGTGATCTGCCAGATGCCCCGGATCTGCCGGCCGTCCGCCGACTGCCAGACCACCTTCCCGGTCACCTCGGGGTTCCCGGAGAGGACCTGCTCCGGGTCGAGGGGCTCGGGTTCCAGGTCGGCGTCGGGGATGTGGAGTGCGAAGCTGTGCGTCATGCGCCGACCCTAGTCGGCGCGCGGTCGGCGCCGCCGTCGACAGTGTGTGCGGCATCGGGCCTGGTGGGAGGACACTTCGTCGGGCCAGGCCGAGTAGCGGGCCGGGCGGAGGGGCGTGATCGTGGAGTGCATGGCCGACTCCACGGCGACTGCTGCGGCCGGTGCGCCCCGCCGGACGCACGGCACCCGCGAGGCCGTCCTGTTCGGCGGGGTCTACGGCTCTGTCCTCGCCAGCTCGATGGTCGCCGCGCTCACCCAGTACGGCCACAACTCCGCCGCCAGCCGCCGCTACGACGCCCTCTGGCTGCTGGTCACCGCGTTCGCCTCCGCCCTGGCCCACGGCTACGCCCACTCCATCGCCGAGCGCGCCCCGCACCGCCGCCGGGTCGCCCTGCGCGCCCTCCTCGACGAGTGGCCGCTGGTCACTGCCGTGCTGCCGACGGTGTTCCTGCTAGCGGGAGCCGGCTGGGGCTGGTGGTCGCCGACCGGCGTGGAGTACCCGGCGTTCGGCCTCAACATGGCGATCCTGTTCGTCCTCGGGCTGGTCACCGCCCGCCGCGCGCGGCGCGGTTGGCTCGTCGCCGCCCTGATCGGCCTGGTCGACGCGCTGCTCGGGGTGATCGTCGTGGTGGCCAACGCGCTCATCAAGTAGACCGGCGTCAGCGGGCGATGCGCACGCCGTCCAGGGCGATGGACAGGACCCGGTCGCGCTGGGCGTCGTCCTCGAAGGCCGTCGCCGTGATGCCGGCGACCAGCCGCAGCAGGTCCCCGAAGTCCATGTCGGCCCGGGCCACGCCCGCCTTCTGTGCGCGCTCCAGCAGCGGGCCGCCCGCCGCGTACATCGAGTCGCGGCAGGCCATGAAGATGTCCGAGGCGTCGTCCAGGGCCTCGCGTACCGCGCGCTTGGTGACCATGTAGCCGGCGAACCGGTCCAGCCAGGCCGTCAGGGCCTCCCAGGGCTCCCGGTCGGCGAGTTCGACGGCCGCCTGGCACAGCGCGTTCACCTCGTCCGCGTAGACGGTCTCGAAGAGGTCGCGGCGGGTGGGGAAGTTCCGGTAGAGGGTGCCGATGCCGACGCCGGCGCGGCGGGCGACGTCCTCCAGGGAGGCCTCCGCGCCGTGTGCCGCGAACGCCTCGCGGGCGGCGGCGAGCAGCGCGTCGTAGTTGCGGGCGGCGTCCTTGCGGTGCGGCCGGCGGGTCGCCACGATCTCGCTGACGGGGTACGGCGTGGCCGTCACTGCTGCCTCCCGGGAGCCGGTTAACCGGAGGGGTTCCTCCGATTAGTTGAAGTGGAGGGTCACCTCCGCTACAGTGGAGGGGTACCTCCACTTTACCAGTGCGGGGACGGCCACGCCGTGACGGACGCGCCCCGGGCATCGGCCACCCGCACCGACGAGGCCCGGGCGACCCTGCCCGCCCCTCCCCACGACACCCACCCTCCGCTCGATCCGGAGAGGCTCCTTCATGCCCCGCACGTCCCATCGCCTCACCTTCGCGGTCCTCGCGACCGGTGCCGGCGTGTTCGCCATGCTGCAGTCGCTGATCGCGCCGGCCCTGCCCACCGTCCAGCACGCGCTGCACACCTCCCAGTCCACCGCGACCTGGGTGATGACGGCCTATCTGCTGTCCGCCTCGGTCTTCACCCCGATCCTCGGCCGGGTCGGCGACCTGGCCGGCCGCAAACGCACCCTCGTCGCGGTCCTGGTCGCCGTCCTCGCCGGCTGCCTTCTCGCCGCGCTCGCCCCGAGCATCGGCGTCCTGATCGTCGCCCGGGTCGTCCAGGGCGCCGGCGGCGCCCTTTTCCCGCTCTCCTTCGGCATCATCCGCGACGAGTTCGCGCCCTCCGAGGTCAGCGGCAGCATCAGCAACCTGTCCGCCGTGATCGCCGCGGGCGGCGGCGTCGGCATGGTGGCCGCCGGCCCCGTCGTCTCGGCCCTCGACTACCGCTGGCTGTTCTGGATCCCGGTGGCCGTCGTCGCCGTGACCGTCCTGATCGCGCTGCGCTACGTCCCGGAATCGCCGGTCCGCGCCGAGGGGCGGGTCAGTTGGCTCGGCGCCGGGCTGCTCTCCGCCTGGCTGGTCGCCCTGCTGCTGCCGCTCAGCCAGGCCGTGCGTTGGGGCTGGGGCTCGGCGAAGGTGCTCGGCCTGTTCGCCGCCGCCGTCGTGCTGTTCGCACTGTGGCTGGCCACCGAGGCCCGCTCGCGCAGCCCCCTCATCGACCTGCGCGTGATGCGGCTGCCCGCGGTGTGGACGACCAACGCCGCCGCCCTGCTCTTCGGTGCGGGCATGTACGCGATCTGGTCCTTCCTGCCGGGCTTCGTCCAGACCCCGTCCGCGGCCGGCTACGGCTTCGGCGCGAGCGTCACCGCCTCCGGGCTCCTCATGCTGCCGATGCTCCTCGCGATGTTCCTCTCCGGCGTCCTCTCCGGCCGCCTCGAACCCCGCGTCGGCGCCAAGGCGCTGCTCACCACCGGCGCCGCGCTCGGTGCGCTCGCCTGCGGGTTCCTCACCCTCTGGCACGACGCCCCGTGGCAGACAGCCGTCGTGGCAGGCCTGTTCGGCCTCGGCATCGGACTGGCCTTCGCCGCCATGGCCAACCTCATCGTCGGCAGCGTCCCGCCCGAGCAGACCGGCGCCGCGACCGGCATGAACGCCAACATCCGCACCATCGGCGGCTCCATCGGCGCAGCGCTCACCAGCGTCCTGGTCACCGGCCGCCTCCAGCCCTCCGGCCTGCCCTACGCCTCCGGCTACACCCACGCCTGGGCCCTGCTCGCCCTGCTCTGCCTGGCCGCGACCGGCGCCGCCCTGCTCGTCCCGGTCCGCCGCACCGCCCGTACCCCCGCTCCCGCCGCGACGGGACAGACACGGACACCCGCCCGGGTGCGGTAGGGTTGACCTGCGTGATCACGCGGCAACACCACCGCGTGACCCGCAACGGGACGTGGCGCAGCTTGGTAGCGCACTTGACTGGGGGTCAAGGGGTCGCAGGTTCAAATCCTGTCGTCCCGACGCACACAGGGGCCCGCCGACCCGGGAAACCGGGTCGGCGGGCCCTTCGGCGTTGCAGACCTGGGGTGCCCGGCGGTGCGCCCACCACCGCCTCCGGCGACCTCGAGAGTGATGCGCTGCGGCGGGGCTCGTACACTCACCGAGTGGCATTCATGAGCACCCCGCACTGCTGTTTTCTGTGACGGGAAGGCGTTGAGGGCGATGTCGGACGGCGTCGCCCTCCTTGGTGTGCCTGTCACGTGAAGCACCTTGCCGGCGCTGCCTGTTCGTCTCCGAGGCAGCGGCCTTCTGTGCGCGTGCGGGCACGGTCTCTTCCCTTCCGCCTGCCAGGAGTGCCTCGTGCCCGCTTCGCTTCCCCCTGCCCTCGGACTCATCCTCGACCTGCTGCGCTGCCCGACGTGCCGCACGCGCCGCCTGCACCCCGGTCGCGGTGCACTGCGCTGTCCGGCGGGCCACACCTTCGACGTCGCCCGTCACGGCTACGCCGGTCTGCTGACGGGCACCCGCGCCACCAGCGGCGACGACGCGGCCATGGTCCGGGCTCGGGACCGCTTCCTGGCCACCGGCAGGTATGCGCCCATCCGCCGGGCCGTGGCCCGCCTGGCGGCCGACTCGGCCCCCGAGCGGGGCACGGTCGTGGACGTCGGGTGCGGCACCGGCTACTACCTGGCCGGCGTGCTCGACCAGTTGCCCGGCGCCCGGGGTCTGGGCCTGGACACGTCGGTGCGCGCGCTGCGCTCGGCGGCCCGATCCCATGAACGAGCCGCCGCTGCGGCCTGGGACGTCTTCCGTCCCTTCCCGCTCGCCGATCAGGTGGCCGACGTGGTGCTGGACGTCTTCGCCCCGCGCAACCCGGCCGAGTTCCGCCGAGTGCTCCGCCCGGCCGGCCGGCTGATCGTGGTCCGTCCCGCCGAGCGGCACCTGGCCGAACTGCGCGGCGCGGTACCGGCGATGGTCACCGTCGACCCGGCCAAGGAACAGCGCCTGCACCGGGCCCTGAACCCCTGTTTCGAGGCCGTCGTCACCGAGCGCGTGGAGTACTCCTTGGCCCTGGCCGGGCCAGTGGCCCGGGATCTGGTGGGGATGACGCCGAGTGCACGCCACGTGAACCCGGCGGCCCTGGACGGTCGCGGCCGCCTGCCCGACCGGGTCACCGTCTCCGTGCTGGCCACCGCCTACCAGCCCCGGTGACCACGAGCCACGGACATCAGGTGGCGAGGGCGGTGCGCTCCGTGTCGTCCCGCGCCGGTGAGGCGCTCCGCTCCGCCTCGCGTCCTCGCAGCGCCGTCACCACCAGCCCTCGGTCGCGGTCGCCGATGTCCAGTGAACGTCCCTCCGGAGCACGGGAGTCGACCGCCAGCCACAGACTGACCCCGGCGCTGACCGCGGCCAGCACGGCGACCACCGCGAACGCCGAGCGCCACGAGCCGTAGGTGCCGGTGATGCCGCCGAGCAGCGGCGCGAGAAAGCCGCCCGCGGACAGGCTCGACGCCCACAGGGCGATGGCGCGGGCGCGCTGTGCACCGGTGTGCGTGCCGGCCGCGATCATCGCGAGCGACGTCGGGAAGAGCGCCGCGGCGCCCAGGCCGGCGAGCGCCTGCCCCGCCCACAGCTGATGGATGCCGGAGGCACCGGCGGCCACGACCTCGCCCGCGCACAGCAGCGCGGCCCCGCCGACGAGGAGCTGTTTGCGGCCGAAGAGATCGCCGAGCACGCCGAAGGACAGTTCGAGCACGGCGACGGGCAGCAGGAACGCGTCGGAGATCCAGGTGAGTTGGGAGCCGACGGGGTGGAGGTGTGCCTGGAACAGGCCGTTCAGGGTGGCCGGTATGGCCAGGCCGATCTGGGCCAGGCAGACGGCGAGACAGCCGGCGACGAGCGTACCGAGGGGGAGGGAACTGCGGGGAGCGGCGGATGCGTCGGACTCCAGCAGGGCATGGACCGTGCGGAACGTCTCCTCCGCCCGCGCCGCGGGCCAGTCGGCCGGCAGATGCCGCACGGGCAGCCGGGGATCGCCGCGGATGACCTGGAGCCACTCGGCGGTCAGCCGGAGGCGCAGCGCGAGCGCGTCCTCGGCGGCCAGGTCCGCGCCGCCCGAGGCGTACGGGCGCCAGGACGCCTCGAAGTCCTGGTACTGACCGGCCAGTTCGCGCAGGTCCCAGGTGTCGTCGATCATCTCGGTTCGGCGACGATCCCGGAGACATCGACCTCGCCCGGCGCGATCCACAGCCCGCTGAACAGCGCCCCGAAGCCCGCCCAGGTCAGCTGGGAGCGCAGGTCGTGCCGCTGGCGCTGCCAGGACTCCGGGAGCGAGAAACCCAGCAGGGTCCAGGTGCCGTCCCAGTCCCGGTTGACCGCGCCGGTCGTCCAGATGCGCCGCCCGCCGTCGCGCAGGATCGCCTGCGAGCGGTCGGTGAGGCCGACGTACGTCCGCCTGCCCTCGCGCCGGCGGCTCAGCAGACCCCGGCCGACCATGCGGGTGAGCGTGGACCGGGTCGCCTGCTCCCCGATGCCGGCGCGCCGGAACACCTCGATGACGCTGCCGGTGTACACGCACACCCCGCGGCCCAGCACCTCGTCGCCGAGGAAGCTGAGCAGGAGCGACTGCGGGCGGGGCACGGGACTGGTCACGCGGACACAGTACGGCGCCGGGTCCCCGCGGCAGAGACCCGGCGGTGCGCCGGTCGGGGGGCTACAGCGGTGCCGGGGACGAGGCGCCGTGGATCAGCAGGCGCGGGGTGCCGGTGCCGTCGGCGGGGACGCTCCACAGGTCGCTGCTGCCGACCTGGCCGCCGGCGGGGAGCGCGTAGGCGACGGTGCGGTCGTCCAGCCAGGTGGCCTGGTCGTCGACGCTGTGGCGCTCGGCGAGCGGGGTCTCCTTGAGCGTGCGCAGGTCGAGGACGTACTCGTGCCACAGGTTGGTGCGGGACAGGACCCGCTTCTTGAAGGCGACCCGGGTTCCGTCGGGGGAGAGGGAGGGGCACTCCACGTTCTCGACCAGGGTGGTGACCGTACGCCGGGACAGCGAACCCCGGACCAGGTAGGTCTTGTCGGCGGTGTTGAGGGTGGCGTAGAAGGTGTCGTCGTCGGAAGCGAAGGTGACGCCCCAGAAGTTGATGTCCGAGGCATGGTAGGGCTTGCCGTCCTTGACGACGGAGAACGTCTCCAGGCTCGGCGTCAGCCGCATGGTGCGGGTGTCCAGGACGGAGGTCCGGGTGGAGAAGAAGGCGGACGAGTAGGACTCGCCGGAGACGAAGACGGTCCAGGCGGCGAAGCGGCCGCTGGGCGAGACCCGGGCCCGGCTGGGTGCGCCCGCGAGCGGGAACGTGCGCCGGGTGCGGAGGTTCGCGTCCAGCAGCAGGGCCCGGTTGCTCTGCTTCAGGACGCCGGGGTTGGACTGGAGGCAGACGCCCGTTCCGGCTGCCGCGTAGAAGCGCGCGCACGTCAGGTCCGAGGCGGTCCGCCCGGCCTTCGGGTCGGCGGAGGGGACCGCGGCGACCGCGGTGCGGTGCGGGCCGGGGGCCGCGTTGACGAACGCCAGGCGGCCCCTCTGGTCGAGCCGCAGCCGGCCGGCGCTGACGGCCGGTCCGCCCGGGCTCGGCCGGTCGGCCCGGTCCGCGCGGGAGGCGGCGTGCAGGACGATGCCGGTTCCCACGCCGGCGAGCAGCAGGACCGCCGCGACGAGGACGAGCAGGCGGCGGTGCAGCGATGTCATCGGTTCCTTGCTCCTGTCACTGTTCCCGTCACGGTGGTCGTTCTGTTCGCCGGGGTCGTCATCGGGTCCCGTCGGCCGGCCGCAGCACCCTGCCCGCGACGGTCGCGCAGCACAGCAGCCCCGCCGCCGCGCCGGCCAGCGCCGGGCCGTCGCCCCACGCGGTCCAGGCGGCGCCGAAGGCCAGCGAGCAGCAGAACCGGGCCAGCGCCTGGCTGGTCCCCACGACGGCGAGACCGCTGGCCCGCAGCTGCTCGGGGACCAGGTCGGCGAGGGCGGCCGGAAGGACCCCGTCGGTGGCCGCGTAGAACGTGCCGTGCAGGGCGAGGACGAGCGGGGGCAGGACCGGCGTGGCCGGGGCCCACAGGAGGAGGGCGTAGGCGGCGAGCAGGCCCACGTGCCCGGCGAGGAACACGGTGCGCCGCCCGATCCGGTCCGCCAGCGTGCCGACCGGCAGCGCCAGCAGCAGGAACACCGCGGCGGTGCCCAGCGGCAGCAGCGGGAACCACTCCTCGCCGATGCCCGCGCGCCGTTGCAGCAGCAGATAGACGAAGGCGTCGCTGACCGTGGTCAGCCCGAGCAGCGCCGCACATCCGGCGAGCGCACGCAGCCGCGGCAGCCGCAGCAGCGCGAGCGCCTCACGGACGCGCACGGGGGGTCTGCCGTGCGGCGCGCCCGCCTCGGCGTCTTCTCCCCGGCCGCGATCGAGCGCGCCGAGCGCGTCCACGCCTCCGGCCGCCACGTCCCGGCCCGCCTCCGCCGGCTGCCCGGCGGATACGGACGCGCCGGTGACAGGCGTCTGTGCCGGCTGCCCGTCGTCCGCGGGTACGTCCGTGACGCCCGCGCCGGCCGCCGGCCCGCCCCGCCGCCTGCCCGGTACGAACAGCACGAGGACGAGCACGCCGAGCGCTGCCACACAGGCGCTCACGCCGAACACCGCGTCGTAACCGTCGGCCGCCGCGCGCAGGATGAGGAAGGCCGCCAGCGGGCCGAGCATCGCGCCGGTGGTGTCCATCGCCCGGTGCACGCCGAAGGCCCGGCCCTGGTGCGCGGCCGGTGTCGACAGGGAGATCATCGCGTCGCGCGGCGCGGTGCGCAGACCCTTGCCGGTGCGGTCCAGGGCGAGGACCGTGCCGAGCGCGCCGAAGCCGCTCGCGAGCAGCAGCAGCGGCTTGCACAGCGCGGACAGGCCGTAGCCCAGCCCGGCCATCAGCTTGTGGCCCCGCGCCCGGTCCGCGAGGTGGCCGCCGGTGAGCTGGACCAGCGCGCCGACGCCGTTGTAGACGCCGTCGAGGGTGCCGAAGCCGAGCGGGCTGAATCCGAGCGTGCTGACGAGGTAGAGCGGGAGTACAGCGGTGACCATCTCCGAGGAGATGTCGGTGATCAGGCTGACCGCGCCCAGCACGAGCACCACCGGGGCGACCCCGGCTCCGAAACCGCGTCTTCGCCCGCTGTCCGCCTGCGGCGGCGCGGACCGGTCGGTGAGGTACAAGACACGAACTCCAGGTGCGGTGCGGTCAGTTCTGCCGGCTGCTCTCGTCCCGTAGCCAGGTGCCGAAGTCCTGTGCCCGGATGGCCTTCCCGGCCCCCCGCCGGGCGGCCACCGCCGCCGCGACGAAGACTACGACACCCGGGAGGAGCCTCGGATCCCTGCGCAGCAGGGCGATCAGATCCGCCTTGCTCGTGCGCGCCGACGCCTCTTCCGGCCCGCGGTGCCGTTCCACCTGGGCGGTGGACACGGCCGCCCGGATCCGCCGCCTGATCAAGTCCCGCCAGGTGCGCGGCGGTTGGATCACCACGCGGGCGGCGTCGATCACCAGCCGTTCCTCCGGGGCGAACGCCAGGGACACGGCCAGGTCGTCCGCCATCAGCGGCGGCAGCGCGGCGATCCGGTCGTGTCCCGCCTTGGAGACCGCGATGACGCCCCGGCCGAACAACCCCTCGCGCACGGCGGGAAGCCGCTGCCACACCCGGTAGTGGGCGCGCACCCGCCACGCCGAGGCGGCCAGCGGGATCTGCCTCTCCGGTGCGGTGGCGAGGATGCCCGAGGTCCCGTCGTGCAGGGGCTCGGTCAGCGCCCTGACGTCGGCGTCCCCGATCACGACGTCGGCGTCCACGTAGACGCGGGGGAAGCCGCGCGCGTGGTCGTCGCCCGCCCTGAGGGCCGCGTGCTTGGAGGGCGCCGGGATCTCCACCACCCGTACCCGGGGGCCGCGCGCGGCGGCGATCCGCGCGGTGTCGTCCGTACAGCCGTTGCACACGACCACGATGTCGGTCTCGTCCTCCGGGGCGCCGGCCAGCAGGGAGTCGAGGAGCCGGCCGATGACGCGCGCCTCGTTGTGGGCCGGGATCACGATGCTCGTCACGTGGGCAGTATGCCGTTGCTGTCACTATTGCGACATGTGTTTCGTCCAACCGTTCCCGCGACTGCGCCGGGTGGTCTAGATTGAGGACCGCCGTACCGGTTGGGTGGGGAACTTGTTCTTGACTGCATGTCATGGTGCGGCACTGTGAACGGTCTTGGTTCGTACAGCAACCAGCATGCTGGGGGCTCGACGCGGTTGGGGAACCGCTGACGCCCCTTCGCTTTCCGGTGCCGCCGTGTCGAGGGCACTTCGGTCAGGGGTAGCCACGCATGTGGGGGGGGCATGACCATTGAGGTCACGCATGAGCAACTCGTTGTGGAACGCAGGAGTCCACGTACTCGCCGAAGACGGTGGGAACAGAAGTACCGGACCGTCCTGCTGGTCGCCGACGGCTTCGCCGCCGCCGCCGCGGCCTTCCTGATCCACGCGGCGTACGGCCGCTGGGCGGTGGCCCTGGTGCTGCCCCCGACGTGGATCGTGGCCATGCTCGCCCACCGCTCCTACGACCGCAGCGCGCTGGGGCTGGGCACCGAGGAGTACCGGCGGGTACTGCGCGGCACCCTCGCGCTGCCGGCCCTGGCCGTCGTCGCGTACTGGCTGTTCACGCACGATTCCGGCCTTCTTCATGACATGATCATGGCGGCGGGGCCGGCCGCCGCGATCGCCCTGCTGGCGCGGTACGCGCTGCGCCGCCGGCTGCACCGAAGATGGTCCCGGGGCCGGGACCGCAGCTCGACGCTCCTGATCGGGCCCGCAAGCGGAGTCGCGGAGCTGGTCGCCGTGCTGCGGCGCGGCGGTGTCCAGGAACTGCAGGTCGCCGGCGTCTGCCTGAGTGATCCTCAGAACGCCTCGACCGTGCGCAAGCTGGGTCTTCCCGTCCTCGGCGGCGTGGCCGACCTCAACGACGTCCTCGGAGCCGTACGCATCAGCACCGTGGTGGTGCTGCCGGCGCCCGGGCTCGACGCCTGCGACCTGCGCCGGATGTCCTGGACGGCGGCCGTGCAGGGTGCCGACTTCCTGCTGGCACCGCTGCTGACCGACGTGTCCGCCTCCCGGCTCGCGGTACGGCCCACCAACGGGGTGCCCCTGCTGCGCGTCAAGGCGCCGGACCTCTCCCGGACCTCCCGGCTGCCCAAGGAACTGCTGGACCGCGCGCTCGCCGCCGCGCTCCTGCTGCTCCTCGCCCTGCCCATGCTGCTGATCGCCCTGATCGTCCGGCTGGACAGCTCCGGACCCGCACTGTTCCGGCAGCAGCGGGCGGGCCGGTACGGCGACCACTTCACCATGCTGAAGTTCCGCACGATGCGCCCGGACTCGGAGGCCCTCCGAGCGGAACTGGCCCACCTCAACCAGAACAGCGACGGGCTGCTGTTCAAGGTGAAGGAGGACCCGCGCATCACCCGGGTCGGCTCGCTGCTGCGCCGCAGCTCGCTCGACGAACTGCCGCAGCTGATCAACGTGGTCCGGGGCGACATGTCGCTCGTCGGCCCCCGGCCGCCGCTGCCGGAGGAGGTCGAGGAGTACACGCCGGACATCAAGCGCCGGCTGCTCGTGAAGCCCGGCCTCACCGGACTGTGGCAGGTCAGCGGCCGTTCCGACCTGCCGTGGGACGAGGCGGTCCGGCTCGACCTCGGATACGTGGACAACTGGTCGATGGGCCTGGACCTGTCGATCCTGCTGCGCACCGGCACGGCCGTGGTGCGGGGAACGGGGGCTTACTGATGGGCCAGGAGAAGAGGAGCCAAGTGACGCAGACCAGCGAGCCGTTGGGTGTCGCCGTCGTCGGGGCCGGCTACTGGGGCCCGAACCTCGTCCGCAACTTCCAGGCCAGTGACCGGTTCCGGCTGCGATGGCTCTGCGACCTCGACGTGGGCCGGGCCCGGCGGGTGCTCGGCGGCTACTCGACGGTCGAGGCCACCGCGGACTACGCGGCCGTCCTCGCCGACCCGTCGGTCGACGCCGTCGCCGTGGCCACCCCCGCCGGCACGCACCTCGACATCGCCCTGGCCGCCCTGCGCGCCGGCAAGCACGTCCTGGTCGAGAAGCCGCTCGCGGCGACGTACGCCGACGGGATGCGCCTGGTGACCGAGGCCGAGGAGCGCGGGCTCACGCTGATGTGCGACCACACCTACTGCTACACGCCCGCCGTGGGCCGGATCCGGGAGGCCGTCCGCTCCGGCGAACTCGGCGAGATCCACTTCGTGGACTCGGTCCGCATCAACCTCGGGCTCGTCCAGAAGGACATCGACGTGATGTGGGACCTGGCCCCGCACGACCTGTCGATCCTGGACTTCATCCTCCCCGACACCGTCGAGCCGGTCGCCGTCGCCGCCCACGGGGCCGACCCGATCGGCGCCGGGCAGGCCTGCGTGGCCTATCTGACGCTCCAGCTCAACACCGGCGCCATCGCCCACGTGCACGTCAACTGGCTGTCCCCGACGAAGGTGCGCACCACCATGGTGGGCGGCTCCAAGCGCACCCTGCTCTGGGACGACCTCAACCCCCTGCAGCGAGTGGCCCTCTACGACCGGGGCGTGGACATGGCCGCACCACAGGAGATCGGCGCGGACGAGCGCCGGGAGATGCTCGTCTCGTACCGCTCCGGCGACATGGTCGCGCCCGCCATCGGCGAGAAGGAGGCGCTGCGCAGCATGGTCGACGAGTTCGGCGACGCGATCGCACAGCGCCGGGCTCCCCTGACCGACGGCCGGGCGGGCCTCAGGGTGCTGGACATCCTCGAGGCGGCATCCCGGAGCCTGGAGTTCAAGGGCGCGGTCGTCGGCCTGCGCGCCGGGCGTTGAGCGAGGTCAATCCATGGGAAAGGCACAGCAGTTGAGCAGCGTACGCGGCAAGAAGATCCTGGTCACCGGGGGAGCGGGCACCATCGGCTCCCACCTCGTCGACCTCCTGGCCGAGGGCGGCGCCCGGGAGATCGTCGTCCTCGACAACTTCGTGCGCGGACGGCGGGCCAACCTCGCCCAGGCTCTGCCGAGCGGCGTGGTGGAGGTCGTCGAGGGCGACATCCGGGACACCGGCACCGTACGGAAGGTCACCGAGGGCGCCGACCTGGTGTTCCACCTGGCCGCGATCCGCATCACCCAGTGCGCGGAGGAGCCCCGGCTGGCCAACGAGGTCCTGGTCGACGGCACCTTCAACGTGCTGGAGGCGGCGGCCGAGGCCGGGGTCGCGAAGGTGATCGCCTCCTCCTCGGCGTCCGTGTACGGCCTGGCCGAGACCTTCCCGACGACCGAGCGCCACCACCCGTACAACAACGACACCTTCTACGGCGCCGCGAAGGCCTTCAACGAGGCGATGCTGCGCAGCTTCCACGCCATGTACGGGCTGGACTACGTGGCCCTGCGCTACTTCAACGTCTACGGCCCCCGGATGGACATCCACGGCCTCTACACCGAGGTGCTGATCCGCTGGATGGAGCGCATCGAGGCGGGCGAGCCGCCGCTGATCCTCGGGGACGGCACGCAGACCATGGACTTCGTCGACGTCCGCGACATCGCCCGCGCCAACGTCCTGGCCGCCGAGTCGGACCTCACCGACGAGGTGTTCAACATCGCGAGCGGCACGGAGACCTCGCTGAAGGAGCTCGCCGACGGCCTGCTGGAGGCGATGGGGGCGACGGGCCTGGAGCCGGTGCACGGACCCGCCCGCACCGTCAACGGCGTGACCCGGCGCCTCGCGGACACCTCGCGGGCCGCCGAACGGCTCGGCTTCACGGCGCGGATCGACCTGCGGACGGGACTCCGGGACCTGGTGGAGTGGTGGCGCGCGGAGCGGGAGGCGGCGAAGTGAGCACCGACCGCATCCCGGTGATGATCCCCTGGCTCGGCGAGGAGGAGGCCCGCGCCGCCTCCGACGCCGTGCTCTCCGGCTGGGTCGCCCAGGGGCCCCGCGTCGCCGCCTTCGAGCGCGCCTTCGCCGAGCGGGTGGGCGCCGAGCACGGCATCGCCGTCAGCTCGTGCACCACCGCCCTGCATCTCTCCCTCGTCGCGCTCGGGCTGGGCCCCGGCGACGAGGTCGTGGTGCCCTCGCTGTCGTTCATCGCCACCGCCAACGCCGTCCGTTACGTCGGCGCCGAGCCGGTGTTCGCCGACGTCGACCTCGCCACCGGCAACCTGACGCCGGCCACCGTGGACGCGGTGCGCACCCCGCGCACCAAGGCCGTCCTCGCCGTCCACCAGGGCGGCGTACCGGCCGATGTGCACGCCCTGCGCGCCGTGTGCGCCGACTGGGACCTGCCGCTGGTCGAGGACGCGGCCTGCGCCATCGGTTCGACGGTCGGCGGCAAGCCCGTGGGGCACGGCGCGCTGATCGCCGCCTGGTCGTTCCACCCGCGCAAGGTCGTCACCACGGGTGAGGGCGGCATGATCACCACCGACGACGCCGACTGGGCGGCGCGCCTGCGCCGGCTGCGCGAGCACGGCATGAACGCCTCGGCGGCCGAGCGCCACGCGAGCGACAGGCCGGTGCTGGAGAGCTACTTGGAGGTCGGCTTCAACTACCGGATGACCGACGTCCAGGCCGCCGTCGGCCTGGTCCAGCTCGGCAGGCTCGACACGATGATCGCCCGCCGCCGCGAGCTGGCGGCGCGCTACGACGCACTGCTCGGGGGCGTCCCCGGCCTCACCCCCGTACGCGACCCCGCACACGGGCAGAGCAACTTCCAGTCCTACTGGGTGCTGCTGGACCAGGACTTCCCCGTCGGCCGGGACGATCTGCTGGCCGCGCTCGCCGAGGCCGGCGTCTCCGCCCGGCGCGGGATCATGGCCGCCCACCTCGAACCGGCCTACGCGGGCCACCCCGGCGCGCCGCTGCCGGTCACCGAGCGGATCAGCCGCGACTCGCTGATCCTGCCCCTGTTCCACACAATGACCGAGGCCCAGCAGGACCGCGTCGTGGCCGTCCTGCGCGAACAGGCCCGTGCATGAACGAACTCGTGGTCATCGGCGCGGGCGGCTTCGCCCGGGAGACCGTCCAGGCCGTGCGGGACGCGGGGGAGTCGAAGGTGCTCGGGCACCTCGACGACAACCCCGCGCTGCACGGCACCGAGGTGGACGGTGTGCCCGTCCTGGGCGGCTGCGACCTGGCCCACCGGATGCCCGGCGTCCGGGTGGTGATCTGCGTGGGCAACCCCCGCGACTACGCGGCCCGCGCCCGCCTGGTCCGCCGGCTCGCCCTGCCCGCGGACCGCTACGCCACCGTGATCCACCCGACCGCGGCCGTGTCGCAGACGTCCGAGGTCGGCCCGGGCTCGGTGCTGCTCGCGCACTGCGCCCTGACCGCGGCCGTACGGGTGGGCGCGCACGTCGCCGTGATGCCGCACGTCGTCCTCACCCACGACGACGTGGTCGAGGACTTCGCCACACTCGCCGCCGGCGTCCGCCTGGGCGGCGGAGTACGGGTGGAGCGGGGCGCCTATCTGGGCTCCGGGGCCCTGGTCAGGGAGGGCACGACGGTCGGCGCCTGGTCGCTGACCGGAATGGGGAGCATCGTGCTCGGCGATGTGCCGCCGGGCGAGGTCTGGGCGGGAAGCCCGGCCCGGCGGCTGCGCGAGGCGGCCGCCCCGGCGCTGGACGAACTGGTGACACCAACCATGGGGGGACCCGTCACATGAACCAGATTCCGCTGGTGGACCTGAAGGCGGCTCACGAGGAGGTCGCCGACGAGGTACGGGCCGGATTTGAACGGGTGCTGGCCGGGACGGCGTTCATCGGGGGCGAGGAGGTCCGCCTCTTCGAGCGGGAGTACGCGGATTTCGGCGGGGTCGCGCACTGCGTGGGCGTCGCCAACGGCACCGACGCCGTCGAACTCGCCCTGCGGGCGAGCGGGGTCGGGCCCGGTGACGAGGTCGTGCTGCCCGCGAACACCTTCATCGCCACCGCGGGCGCGGTCGCCCGCATCGGCGCGCGGCCGGTCCTCGCCGACTGCCTGCCCGACACCTACCTGCTCGACCCCCGGGCCGCACTGGACGCGGTCGGCCCCGCCACCCGTGCGGTCGTACCCGTACACCTCTACGGCCAGATGGCCGACGTGACCGCGCTGGCCGCCCAGCTCCCCGAGCGCGTACGCCTCGTCGAGGACGCCGCGCAGTGCCAGGGCGCGACCCGCGACGGCCGGACGCCGGGCAGCGGCGGCATCGCGGCCACCAGCTTCTACCCGGGCAAGAACCTGGGTGCCTACGGCGACGCGGGCGCGGTGCTGACCGACGACGAGGAACTCGCCGGCCTCGTACGCGCGATCGCGAACCACGGCGGCACCGCCAAGTACCGCCACGACGTACCCGGGTTCAACAGCCGCCTGGACGGACTGCAGGCCGTCGTCCTGCGGGCCAAGCTGGCGCGGCTGGCGGACGGCAACGCGGCCCGGCGCGCGGCCGCCGCCCGCTACGACGCGCTGCTCGCCGACCTGGCCGCCGCCGGGCGGGTCGTCCTCCCGACGACCGCGGCCGGCAACACCCACGTGTGGCATCTGTACGTCATCCAGGTCACCGACGCCGACCGCGACGCCGTCGTCGGCAAGCTGGGCGCCGAGGGCATCGGCGCCGGGGTGCACTATCCCACTCCGGTCCACCTCACCCCGGCCTACCGCCATCTCGGGTACTCCCCGGGCGACTTCCCGCACGCCGAGAAGGCGGCGGACCGGATCCTGTCGCTTCCGCTCTACCCGCAGATCACCCCCGGCCGGCAGCAGCGCGTCGTGGACGCCCTCGTCCACGCGCTGCGCGGCTGACCGGCGCCCCACAGTCCCACCGCTCCACCCCGACCGCACGGGCCGGGCCTGCACAGCACCGCTGAGAGGTACACATGAAAAGATGGAGCAGACGGATCCGAGGCGGCCGCCTCGCCGTCGTAGCAGCATTGATATGGGCGGTGCTCCCGGCGGCCGTGCCCGCCCGGGCGGCATCCGATCCGTGCGGGGCGGGTTCGAACCCCATCGTCTGCGAGAACTCCAAGCCGGGCAGCCCCAAGTCCGACTGGTTCTCGCCGAACGCCTACGGTGACATCAAGGGCTTCTCCACCAAGGAGAGCGTCCAGGCCGGTGACACCGTCCAGTTCAAGGTCCAGTCGAAGGTCCCCTACCACATCGAGATCTACCGCCTCGGCTGGTACGGCGGCGACGGCGCCCGTGAGATGTCGACCGCGGCCCAGGCGGCCGTGACCTATCCGGCCAACTACGGCACCAAGCCCGCCGGCTGCACCACCAAGAGCGCGACGGGCCTGGTCGACTGCGGCAACTGGCCCGTGACCGCGACCTGGACGGTGCCCAGCGACGCCGTGTCCGGTCTGTACATCGCGAACCTCACCCAGAATGACGGCGACGGCCTGATGCCGTACCCGTTCGTCGTCCGCAAGGACTCCAGCACCTCCGACGTCGTCGTGCAGACCAGCGACCAGACCTGGCAGGCCTACAACGACTACGGCGGCCAGGACCTCTACGGCGGTGCCGGGCCCGCGCCCGACGGACGCGCCTACGAGGTCAGCTACAACCGTCCGCTGGACATCGGCGGCGACAACGGCATCTACGGCTCCGAGTACATGATGCTGTCCTGGCTGGAGCGCAACGGCTACGACGTCAGCTACACGTCGGGCGTGGACGTGTCGTCGGCGAACGGCGCCACCCTGCTGGAGAAGCACAAGGTGTACCTGTCCTCCGGCCATGACGAGTACTGGACGCAGAGCCAGTACTCCCATGTCCTCGCGGCCCGGAAGGCAGGCGTGCGGGAGGCCTTCTTCAGCGGCAACGAGGTCTTCTGGAAGACCCGGCTCGCGCCGAGCATCGACGGCACGAGCACGGCCGACCGCACCCTGGTCTGCTACAAGATGACCAAGATGGCGCAGAACAACGGCATCGCCGACCCCAGCGGCGTCTGGACCGGCACCTGGATGGACCCCACCAGCACCCAGTACGGTCAGGACTACCAGCCGCCGAACATCCTCACCGGCTCCATGTTCCAGGTGAACGGCTACCGCAGCGACGCCATCACCGTCCCCGGCTCGTACGGCAAGAACCGGATCTGGCGGGGCACCTCCATCGCGAACCTCACCTCGGGCCAGACCGCCACCTTCCCGACGGGCACCCTCGGCTACGAGTGGGACAGCGACCTCGACAACAGCACCCGGCCCGCCGGGGCGATCGACGTGTCCTCCACGACGGTGGACATCAACGACGGCAAGCTCCGCATGGACTGGGGCAACGTCTACGGCAACGGCACCGCCACGCACCATCTGGTCGAGTTCCGCGACCAGGACTCCGGGGCCCTGGTGTTCGGGGCGGGGACCGTCCAGTGGTCGTGGGGCCTGACCAACATCCCGACGTACAACCCCGATGACACCGTGGTCACCGAGGACTCCCGGATGCAGCAGGCGACCGTGAACATCCTCGCCGACATGGGCGTCCAGCCGCAGACCCTGCAGAGCAACCTCACCTCCGCCACGGCCTCCACCGACACCACCGGCCCGGCCGTCAGCGTGACCAGCCCGGCCTCCGGGATCACCGTCCCGGCGCTGAAGCCGGTCACCATCAAGGGCACCGCCACCGACTCCGGCGGCGTGGTGGCCCGCGTCGAGGTGTCCACGGACGGCGGCAAGACCTGGAACGCCGCCACCGGCCTCACCTCCTGGACCTACAGCTGGACCCCGACGACCCCGGGCGCGGCGTCCCTCAAGGTCCGCGCGGTCGACGACAGCGTCAACATCGGCGCCGTCACCACCGTCCCGGTGACCGTCGGCCCCCAGGCCTGCCCCTGCACCATCTGGCCGGCCTCGGCCGTGCCCGGCACCGTCAACGGCGGCGACGGCAGCTCGGTGGAGCTGGGCGTCAAGTTCCGCACCACGGTGGCCGGTTCGATCACCGGTGTGCGCTTCTACAAGTCGCCCGCGAACACCGGCACCCACACCGGCAGCCTGTGGAGCGCCTCCGGCACCCGCCTGGCCACCGGCACCTTCACCGGCGAGACGGCGTCCGGCTGGCAGCAGCTGAACTTCGCCACCCCGGTGAGCGTCAAGGCCAACACCACCTATGTCGCCTCGTACTTCGCCCCCAACGGCGGATACTCCTACGACGGCGGCTACTTCACCGACAGCGACGCGGGCCTCGCGCCGCTCACGGCACTGAAGTCCGGCACCGACGGCGGCAACGGCGTCTATCACTACGGCTCGACCAGCGCCTTCCCGTCCTCGCAGTCCTCCGGCAGCAACTACTGGGTCGACGTGGTGCTGGACACCTCGGCGGCCAGCACCACCCCGCCCACCGTCACCTCGACCTCCCCGACGTCCGGCGCGACCGGCGCGTCGATCACGGCACCGGTGTCGGCCACGTTCAGCGCGGCCGTCGACCCCGACAGCCTGACGTTCACCGTCAAGGACCCCGACGGCACCACCGTGCCGGGGTCCGTCACGCTCCCCGCGTCGAACAAGGCGACGTTCACCCCGTCGACGGAGCTGGAGCTGCACACCACGTACACCGTCTCCGTCAAGGCCTCCGACGTGTGGGGCAACGCCATGGCGGACCCGGTGACCTGGTCCTTCACCACCAGTTCCACCCCGCCCGCGGTCACCTGCCCCTGCACGCTGTGGCCCTCCTCGGCCGTGCCGGCCACGACCGACATGACCGGCGACACCAACTCCGTCGAGCTGGGCACCCGGTTCACGTCCTCGACGAGCGGCTGGGTCACGGGAGTCACGTTCTACAAGGGCACCGGCAACACCGGCACCCACACCGGCAGCCTGTGGTCCGACAGCGGCACGCTGCTCGCCAGCGGCACCTTCACCAACGAGACGGCCTCCGGCTGGCAGCAGCTGACCTTCGCCACTCCGGTGGCCATCTCGGCGGACACCCCGTACGTCGTCTCCTACCACGCGCCGAACGGCAACTACGCGGTGGACGGGGGCTACTTCACGGCGGCCCACCAGTCGTATCCGCTGACCGCCACCGCCGACACCACTACGCACCACAACGGGCTCTACCGGTACGGCACCGCCCCGGCCTTCCCGAGCGGTTCCTACGGGTCCGCGAACTACTGGGTCGGCCCCGTCTTCACCGCCGACGACCCGAGCGCGATGCTGTCGACGGCCGGTGCCTCGGAGGAGAACACGTCCTCGGTGACCCACACCGCCGACGTGAACAGCCCCCTCGTCACCACCCTGCCCGCCACGGCCGAGCCGGCGGCGGTCAAGGCGACCGTGACGATCCTGCCGGGGTCCAGGGCGGCCGGCGCGAGGAAACTCCACGTCACGGCCGTCACCTCCTACGACCGGGCCACCCACAAGGTGTCCGTCCATCTGTCGGCCCCGCTGCCGGACGGCACACGGTTCAGGGTCACGGTCACGGCCCGGGACAGGCACCACCACACGGTGAAGTCCCGCAGCTGGACCCTGACCAGCAAGACCGTCCGCAAGAAGAACAAGAACTGACCGACCAGAACCCACCGGTGGTGGTCCGCGCCGCGCCCGGCACGGACCACCACCGGGGATTGGCTTCCTTCATCGATGAGCACCGTCAGTGTTGTGATCCCGTGCTACAAGTACGGCCATTTCCTCGCCGACTGCGTGAGCAGCGTCCTGGACGAGCAGGACGGCGTTGACGTCCGGGTACTCATCATCGACGACGCCTCGCCCGACGACTCGGCGGAGACCGCGCACAAGCTGGCCGCCGCCGACCCGCGCATCGAGGTCCGCGTCCACGACACCAACATGGGCCACATCGCGACCTACAACGAGGGCCTGCTGGAATGGGCCGACGGCGACTACGTCGCCCTGCTCTCCGCCGACGACCGGCTGGTCCCGGGCGCGCTGGTGCGGGCCGCGGCGCTCCTGGACGCCCACCCGGAGGCGGGCTTCGCCTACGGGCGCCCCCTGCGCTTCCAGCACGGCGGCCCGCTGCCCCCGGCCCGCACGCACAGCACCGGCTCGGTCGTGTATCCCGGGCCGTGGTGGCTGGAGCGCCGCTTCCGCGAGGGCACCGGCTGCATCACCTCGCCGGAGGTCGTCGTCCGCACCAGCCTCCAGCGCACGGTCGGCGGCTACGACCCGGCCCTGCCGCACGCCGGCGACATCGAGATGTGGATGCGGCTCGCCGCCCACGCCGACGTCGGCTACGTCCGCGGCGCCGACCAGGCCTACTACCGCGTGCACGGCCAGAACATGTCCACGACCGACTTCGGCGGCCAGCTCGACGACCTGCGCCAGCGTCTCGTCGCGTTCGACTCCGTGCTCGTCAAGTGCGCCGACCGGCTGCCCCACGCCGACCGTCTGGCCGAGCAGGTCCACACCCGGCTCGCCCGCTACGCACTGCGCCGGGCCTACCGGGCCTACGACCGGGGGCGCACCGACGTCGTGCCGGTCGACGACTGCGTGGCCTTCGCCGCACAGTGCCTGCCGGGATACGAGGCGCTGCCCGAGTACCGCGCGCTGCGGCTGCGCAGACGGATCGGCCCGAAGGCCATGCCCTATCTGCAGCCGCTGATCTGGTCGGCCGTCGCCGAACGCGGGCGGGAGCGGCTGTGGTGGGAGTCCTGGAAGCGCCGGGGCATCTGATGCGGCACCGGTTCGGCTCAGTCGGCCACGGGCACCGGGCCGGCGAGCCGGCGGCGGCCCGGAGGGGCCTTGCGGCGGCTCATCGCGTACCGGTCGAGCCACAGCGCGCCCAGCACGCCGGCCGCGAGGCCCAGCAGGGCCGTCCCCGCCAGGCCCCGGCTCTTGTTGCCCCGCACCTCGGCGACGCTCGGGGAGGTCAGCACGGAGGCGGTGATCCGCGCCTCGGCCGGGACGCCCTGCGCCGTCTGCAGCGCCTCCACGTGCCGGGCGTAGACGTCGATGATGCGGCGCACCGCCGTCACGGCCGCGTCGGGCCCGGACGCCTGCGACTGCACCTGCAGGGACGGGATCAGATAGCGGGGCGTCGCGCTGGTGCCGCTGTTGCGCGGGACGAGGTGGTAGGTGCCCCGCACGCCCGCCGCCGTCAGCTCCGCGGCGCCCGCCGGGGACTGCAGCTGCTGGACGACCGCGTAGGACACCACGGCCAGCGGCGGCTGCAGATTGGTCAGCTGGTTGGGCTGGTTCTGCGTCACCGGCGGCTTGAGGACGACCACCGCCGAGCCGGTGAACTGCGGGGCGGGACGCACCACGTGGTACGCCCCGGCGGCCGTCAGCAGCAGCGCGAGCACCACGACGTACCAGCGGCGCAGCAGCGCGTCGGCGACGTTCCCGGGCGACATGTGAGTTCCTTCCGTCCCTGCCGATACTGGCAGGAGGCACGGCGGGATGCCACCGAACGACGGGGGGACGGCTCATGAGCCTCGGTGAGATATGGGCGATTCTGCGCAGGCGTTGGTACTTCATGGTGCCTTTCACCGTGCTCAGCCTGCTCGGCGGCGGCTATCTGTACGCGACCGTCCCCGTCTCGTACCAGTCGCAGAGCTCGGTCGCGCTGCTGGACTCCTCGGCCGTCGCCCGGCTGGCCCCCACCTTCGGCAACCCCATCTCCAACGCGGGCGGTTCGCTCATCGTCACCGCCGACGTGCTGATCAGAACCCTCGAATCCAGCGACGCCGCCAAGGAGTTGCGCGGCCGGGGCGTCACGGACGCGTACACGGCCGGATTCGCGCCGGCCAGCGACAGCCCGCTGCTCGTGCTCAGCGTCACCGGCACCGACCGGGCGAAGGTGCTCGAGGAGACCAACACCCTGACCACCTTCGCAGGCGAACAGCTCAGCGCCCTGCAGGCCGCCGCGAAGGTCCCGCCCGCGTACTTCGTGCAGACGGCGCCCGTCGTCCTGCCGCAGACCCCGGTCGCCAAGTCGAAGAACCGCTACCAGGACATCGCGGCCGTCGTCATCCTGGGCGTCGTCAGCGCCTTCCTGCTGTCGATCCTGATGGAGGGCGTGGCCGTCGTCCGCCGCCGGCAGCGCGCCGCAGGGCCGCGGCGGACCCGCGCCCCGAAGCGGGTCGGGGCGGGCCCGCTGACCCGGAGGGTCGACGCCACCGCGATCCTCACCGTCTACCTGGTGCTCGCCTTCTTCATCCCCTCGAACCTGGCCCTGCCCGCGCTCGGCGGCGTCGGCACCCCCGCCAACGTCTTCGCCCTGCTCGGCCTGTTGTGGTACCTCGCGACCTGGCTCGGCGGCCGCATCCTGCCCGCACCGGGGACCCGGCTCGTCAGGGTCGCACTGTGCGTGCTCGGGCTGGCCGTCCTGGCGGCGTACGTCTCGGACGCGATGCGCGAGAGCTCCCACGAGGAGGTCCTCGGCGCCGATCGCGGGCTCATCGGGTTCCTGGTGTGGGTGTCGCTGGTCGTCCTGACCTCGGCGGGGGTGCAGGAACGCGGCCGGCTGGACGTACTGATGCGCCGGATGGTCGTCATGGGGTCCGTCGTCGCCGCGATCGGCTTCTACGACTTCTTCGCGGCCACCAACATCGCCGACTCCATCCACATCCCCGGGCTGCAGACCAGCGTGGCCCAGGTGTCCGTCATGGACCGCGGCGCCTTCACCCGGCCCCGGGCCACCACGGCCCAGCCGCTGGAGTTCGCCGGCATGCTGGCGATCCTCCTGCCCTTCGCGGTGCAGCAGGCCTTCGACCCGGTGCGCCGGCACCTCTCCGCGCCGCGCCGCTGGGGCCCGGTGGTGCTCATCGCCGGTGCGCTGCCCCTGTCCGTGTCGCGGACCTCGATCATCGGCCTGCTGCTGGTGGCCCTCGTGATGGTGCCGCGCTGGAAACCGGCCCGGCGCTGGGCCGCGATCGGCGTGATGACGGCCTCGGTGGCCGTGTTCAAGGTGCTCGTCCCCGGGCTGATCGGCACGATCACCGGCCTGTTCGCCTCGTTCCTGTCCAACTCCGACAGCAGCACCCAGGCCCGTACCGTCAAGTACAGCGCGATCGTGCCCTATCTGAAGGAGCATCCGCTGTTCGGGCGGGGCTTCGGCACCTTCACACCCGACCTGTACTTCTTCACGGACAACCAGTACATGCTGGGCCTGGCCGAGATGGGCGCGCTCGGGCTGGTCGCCCTGCTGGTCCTGTTCGTCACCGGCATCCATCAGGGCGGCGCCGTGCGGCGGCTGGCCCGTACCGAGGCCGACCGGGAACTGGGGCAGGCGTTCTTCGCCTCGTCGCTGGTCGCGCTGGTCATCAGCGCCACCTTCGACTCCCTCAGCTTCCCGATGTTCGCCGGCCTGTTCTTCCTGCTGCTGGGGGCGGGGGGCAGCTACCTCGGCCTCCTCCGGCGCGACGCGGCCCCCGCGGCCGTCCCGGATCCCCCCACCGCCTCCGAAGCCCGGCTTCCCGACCTCGTGGAGTCCCGTTGAGCACCGTCGCCGTCCTCGTCGTCACCTGGAACAGCGCCTCGGTGCTGCCCGGGTTCCTCGCCGCGCTGCCGGAGGGCATGGCCGGCCTCGACTGGCGGCTCGTCGTCGCCGACAACGACTCCGCCGACGACACCGTCGACGTCCTGAGGACACTGGCCCCCGCCGCCACCGTCGTCCAGACCGGCCGCAACGCCGGGTACGCCGCCGGGGTCAACGCCGCCCTGGCCGCGGCCGGCGATCACGAGGCCGTGCTGATCTGCAATCCCGACATCCGCATGCGGCAGGGCTGCGCCAAGCGCCTCGTCGACAGCCTCGGCGACGGCGTCGGGATCGCCGTACCCCTGCTGTACGAAGAGGGCCGGGACACGCCCCACTACTCGCTGCGCCGCGAGTCGAGCGTGCTCCGGGCCCTCGGCGAGGCCGTCATCGGCAACCGCCGCGCCGGGCGCTTCCCCGCCCTGAGCGAGCTGGTCACCGACCCCGACGCCTATCGGCGGCCCACGCGCGCCGACTGGGCGACCGGAGCGCTCATGGCGATCTCGGCCGACTGCCTGGCCGCCTGCGGCCGGTGGGACGAGTCCTTCTTCCTCTACTCGGAGGAGACCGAGTACTGCCTGCGCGCCCGGGACCTCGGACACGTCACGCGGCTGGAGCCGGCCGCCGAGGCCGTCCACCTCGGGGGCGACTCGCAGGTCTCGCCCCGGCTGTGGACCCTGCTCACGCTCAACCGCGTACGCCTGTACGGCCGCCGCCACGGGGCCGCCGCCACCGCCTGCTTCCGGGGCGCCGTCTTCCTGCGCGAGGCGTCGCGGGCCGCGCTCGGCAGGAAGGCCAGCCGCGCGGCGGCGGGCGCCCTGCTCAGGCCGGGCGCGCTGCGGGCCGCGCCAGGGCCCTGAGTCCGCTCAGCCGGACCACGTCGTGTAGAAGCTCCCGGGGTTCACCAGGTACCGCACCGTGGCGTGCGGTACGTGGCGCACGGTGTGGCGGCGGCTGTAGCGGTGCACCAGCTCCCAGTCCTCGCGCGGCAGCACCTCCGGGGTCCGCCGCAGACGGCTGAAGTGCAGCGACCCGGTGCGCCGGGCGACGAACGCGTTGGTGTCCAGGAAGGACTCGCGGGCGGCCCGGCGCCGGTCGAAGGGCACGGACAGCACGTCCCGTTCCGTCCCGTCCGGCAGCACGCGGCGCAGCGCCGTGTAGACGCCGTCGGGCCCCTGGGGTTCCTCCAGGACCGCCAACGCCCGTTCCAGGTGGTCGGGCTCCCACAGGTTGTCGTCGTCCAGGAACGCCACGTACCGCGACCGGGTGAGCCGGACACCGACATTGCGCACGACGCCGGCCACGCCGGTGTTCCGGGCCAGGGAGACGGCGAACAGCCGTGGATCCTCCGGCAGTTCGGGAAGCCCGGCGCCGTCGTCGACCACGACGACCACCTGATCGCGCACGGTCTGCGCCAGAGCCGAGCGGACGGCCGCCCGCAGCTCCTCGGGCCGGCGGTGGGTGGCGATGACCGTGGCGACGAGCGCGGCGGGCGGCACGGCGGCGGCAGCCGCGAGGCGGCGGACCTCGGCGGTCTCGAAGCGGCGCAGCCGCAGCGCGGAGGGCAGCAACAGCACCTTGTTGCGCAGTTCGAACAGGACGAGCCAGCCGAAGGCGTGCTTCAACAGCTCCCAGGGGGCGCGGGCGATGCGTCGCATGATCCGTAGAACCTCTTCCTCAGCCGGCCGGCGCGGGGCTGATCGGGGTGCCGTCGGAGAACCGGTTGCCGCGCCAGACGTTCCCGGAGCCCTCGTTCCAGGCGGTGACGGCTCCGTATACGCCGGAATTGCGGTGGTACCGGGTGGAGAAGACGTTGTCCGTGACCGTGATGCCGGTGGCGCCCGTGCCACCCCCGTAGAGGGCGTACGCTCCGCCGGCCAGCAGGTTCCCGTCGATCACGGTGTTGCTGACGGTGCCGGTGTCGGAGAACAGGCCGATGCTCGCGGAAGCCCCCCGGTCGACGGCGACGGGGTTGAGCAGGGTGTTGTGGCGGATGACCAGCCGGCCCTTGTTGCCGCCGCCGCTGATCACCGCGTCGGTGTGCTGCCACTCCCCGCCGGCGTTGCGGAAGGGGACGAGGCCGTGGACGTAGGTGTCGTGGATGTACCCCTGGCCCATGGACAGGGCGTTGCCGAAGACGGAGACGTCGCACCAGCCGACCTCGACCGGGCTGGTGCCCATGTTGGACACGGCGTAGTCGACACCGCCGTTGTCGGGGCCCTTGCCGGGGACGGCGGTGATCGTGGTGTGGAGGATGCGGAGTCCGGTGTGACCGGGGCGCAGGTTGACTCCCCACCAGTTGGTGGACGTGATCCTGGAGTCGATGATCGTCACATTGTTCGCGTAGATGTCGAGCGAGCCGGTGATGTCCCAGCCCCGGATGACCGTCCCGTCGGCCTTGACGCTCATGTTGCCGGTGGCGTGCGGCTCGAGCGGGATGCGGGGGCCGGTGGTGCGGGCGTCGGGGAAACCGGCTTCCCGGGGCGCGGAGGGGGTGGCGCGAGCCGTACCGGGGGAGGGGCCGGGGGCCGCGGGTGAGGTGGAGCCGCTCGGGGGCGGGGTGGAGCTCTGCGCGGGCGGCGTCGTGGGCCGGGCAGGTGCGGTGGAGCCGTGCGAGGGCGGTGTGGGGCCGGCGCCCCCGGAGCCGGAGGAACCACCCGAACCGGCGGAACAGGCGGCGGTCAGCAGCAGGGCCAGGCCGGCGAGCAGCCGGCGGAGCCTCCTCACGCGGCCTCCGGCGCCCGGGAGCCGAGCAGGAACGAGCGGCTCGGCAGGACGCACACCACGTAGCAGGCCAGCGCGGCGGCGCCGATGCCGGACAGCGCGAGCGTGCCGTCGCCCAGGAGCCGCTTCGCGGCGAGGACCACCAGGGTCATCACCGCGCCGCCGAGGAACGGCCAGGCGCAGGCCCGGGCGACATGGGCGAGGCCGATCCCGGCCCGGCCGAGGGCGTAGAGGAAGGCGGGGACGACGAGACCCGCGGCGACCAGCACATGGCCCTGGGAGACCCCCACGATGCCGCCCAGACGGGCCCCGACGACGAGGACCGGTACCAGGGCGACCACCCACAGGGCCTGGACGAGGATGAGGGAGCGGCGCTGCCCCGTGGCGACCAGGCAGTCGTAGGCGAGTTCGCAGCCGATGCGGACCAGCCCCAGGGCCATCAGCCAGGGGAGCGCGTCGGCGGCCGGCAGCCACTTGCCGCCGTACACCAGGTGCACGACCGGGCCGGCGAGGCCGCCGAGCAGCACGCACAGCGGCACCGTGCCCGTCACCAGCACCCCCAGGGCGCGGCTGAAGCCCTGGGCGAGGGCCTGCGGGGAGTCGGCGAGGCGGGAGAAGCCGGCGAAGGAGACGCGGCGGGCCGCCTCGGAGATGATCCGCACCGGCCAGCCCGACATGTTGAACGCCAGGACGTAGAAGCCGAGCGAGACTCCGCCCAGCGTCGAGCCGACGACCATGGTGTCGACGTTGACGACGGCGAGGGCGAGCAGGCTCGCACCGGCCAGGGGGAGCCCGAACCGCAGCAGCGCACGCGCCTGTTCGGAATCCCAGCCGAACCGCAGGGTGCCGGGGGCGGCCAGGGCGCACCCGGCGAGGGCCGCGACGTTCCCGGCCACCGCGCCCCAGGCGAAGCTCATCGCGCCCCAGCCGGCGAACGCCAGCACCAGCGTCACCGAGGTGCTGAGCACGAAGTTGAGCGCGTCGATGACCATCCGCCTGCCCTGGGCGAACTCCCGGGTGAGGAAACCGGCGGGCACCTGGGCCACCCCGTCGATCACCAGGCACAGGCACATCACCCGCAGCACGCCCGAGGCATCGGGCGCATCGAGCAGGCCGGCCACCGTCGGCGCCGCACAGAAGAGGGCGGCGTAGAGCAGGCCGCTGGTGGCGGTGGCCAGGGTCAGGACGGTCGGCGCGAAGCGCCGGGGGTCGCCGTCCCAGCGGACGATGGCCAGGCTGACGCCCAGTTCGTTCGCGGAGAGCAGCACCAGAAGCACCGTCTGGGCGATGCCGTAGACACCCCACTGCGCCGGTCCGAGGGCCAGGCGCGCCAGCAGGATGCCGGTGGCGAAGTTGCCGAGGCGCATGACCACGGTGTTGATCAGGCTCCAGCGCGCCGCGGAACGGACCTTCCGGCCGAGGGACGCGGGGGCGGGGGGAGCGGGGGTGTCGCTCGGCTCAGCGGTCTCGCTGTCCGGTGTGCGAACGCTGTCCATGAGTCGACTCCTCGTCGAGCGGCTCGGCGGCGGGCGCCACGGCCATGACGGGCCGCCCCGCCCCCGGCTCGGCGGCGCGCCTGTTCTCGGCGGACCGCGACCAACTGGGCGGCGGCCGCAGGGCCATCGTCTGTTCCGCGACCGGTTCCGGGACCGGCCCCGAAACCGGCTTCGCAGCCCGTTCCTCGTCCCGTTCCTCGTCCCGCTTCGCGGCCTGTTCCCCGGCAGCGGGCTCGGGGACGGGGAGCCGCTGTGCGGGCTCCTCCGGTGAGCCCGGGGTGCGCGACCGGCGGCGCGCCTCCACGTAGAAGACGGCGACCAGGCTCAGCACCAGGCCCAGGACGCCGGCCATGACCAGGTACTCCAGCCGGGTCTTGGTCTGCGCGACCGGATTCTGCGGCGGCACGATCGTCGTCATGCGGATCATGGCCTTGGGGGCGACCGACTGCTGCTTCTGGAACTGGTCCAGCCGGTCCTTGGCGTAGGCGGTCAGGATCTTGTCCGAGGCCAGGACGGCGGACCTGTCGGAGCCGGTGACAGTGAGCCACATCAGCGGACCCTGCGCGTTGTCGGCGAGCTTGGCCTCGAACGTGCCCGTCGCGCCACGGGACTTCAGCTCCCGGACGGAGACGTCGGAGTTGAGGTTGCGGGCCAGGCTGTCGGCCATGCCGGTGAGCGAGGTCTGGGTGCTGAGGAACGGGTTGCCGTCGTAAGCGACGGTCGCCTTCTGGGAGTTGAGGAGGACCACCGTGCTCTGCGACTGGTAGGTGACCGGAACCGTCAGGGCCACGGCGGCCGTCAGGGCGGCGGTCAGCAGCAGCCCGGGCAGCAGGACGTACCAGCGCCTGCGCATGACCCGGAAGATCTCAGCGAGATCCATGGTGGTTCCCCCTCGCGACCCGACGTTCGACGAGCATATGTGGCATGCGGATCATATGGTGAACGCTTGTGCGGTGGGTCTCGGCCGGGTGCCCGCGGTCCCTCCCTCCAGCAGGACGTCGGCGATACGGTCGCTCGCGTGGCCGTCCCACAGTCCGGGCCGGCGCGGCGCGGGCGGATGCTCCAGCACCCGGTGCACGGTGGACACGATCCGCGCCGGGTCCCGTCCGGCCAGCACATTGGTGCCCTCCTCGACGGTGACGGGCCGTTCGGTGTTGTCCCGCAGGGTCACGCAGGGCACGCCCAGCGCGGTGGTCTCCTCCTGGATGCCACCGGAATCGGTCAGCACGAGGCGCGCGGCGTCCTGCAGGGCGATGAAGTCCAGGTATCCGGCGGGCGGCACGAGCCGGATGCCGCCGGGCACACCGATCTCGGCCAGCCGTCCGGCCGCCCGCGGGTGCACGGGAAGCAGCAGCGGGCAGTGGCCGGCGATCTCGCCGAGGGCCTTCAGCAGCCCGGCGAGCACCCCGGGGTCGTCCACGTTGGCGGGGCGGTGCAGGGTGACCAGGCCGTACCCGCCCCGGGACAGGCCGTACCGGGCGAGGACGTCACAGGCGCGGGCCCGCTCCAGATTGGCCAGCAGCGTGTCGATCATGACGTTGCCGACCAGGTGGATCTGGTCCTCCCGGTACCCCTCCGCGCGCAGGTTCTCGGCGGCGTCGGGGGAGGGGGCCAGCAGGTAGTCGCTGACGCGGTCGGTGGCGACCCGGTTGACCTCCTCCGGCATGCTCCAGTCGCGGCTGCGCAGGCCGGCCTCGACATGCGCCAGCAACGGCCCTGCCTTGGCGGTGACCAGGGCACAGGCCAGCGTGGAGTTGATGTCGCCGACCACGACGACGATGTCCGGGGACACCTCGTCCAGGAGCGGCTCGAACGCGGTCATCACGCGTCCGGTCTGCTCGGCGTGCGTGCCGGAGCCGACCCCGAGGAAGCGGTCGGGCGGCCGGATGCCGAGGTCGGCGAAGAACACGTCGTTCATGGCCGGGTCGTAGTGCTGGCCGGTGTGGACCAGGACCACCTCGGCGCCCCGGCGCTCCAGGGCGTCCATCACCGGTTTGATCTTCATGTAGTTGGGGCGCGCCCCGGCGACGCAGACGATGCGTGGCATGGCTCAGAGCACCTCGATCGTCGGTCCGGACGGCAGCCGGCGGCGGCAGTCGAGCACGAACGGCGCGTGTGCGGCGACGAGTTCGTAGTCGAAGCCGTCGTGATCGGTGAGCAGCACCACCACGTCGGCGGCCGACAGCTCCTCGGTCGTCAGGTCGACCCGCACCAGCCGGGTGTCCACCGGCAGGCTCTCCACCACGTGCGGGTCCGCCGCCCTGACCTGGGCCCCCATGTCGAGCAGGAGCTGGGAGATGCGCAGGGCGGGCGACTCGCGGGCGTCGCCGGTGTTCTTCTTGTAGGCCAGGCCCAGCAGCAGGATGCGCGAGCCGTTCACGGAACGGCGTCTTTCGTTGAACAGGTCGCTGATCCGGCGCGTCACGTACTCGGGCATGTGGTTGTTGATGTCGTTGGCCAGTTCCACGAACCGGAAGCTCTGGCCGAGTTCGCGCTGCACCCGCCAGGACAGGTACGAGGGGTCGATCGGCAGGCAGTGGCCGCCGACGCCCGGCCCGGGCGTGAACTTCATGAACCCGAAGGGCTTGGTGGATGCGGCGTCGATCGCCTGCCAGACGTCGATGTCCAGGTGGTGGGCGAACATCGCGATCTCGTTGACCAGCGCGATGTTCACGTGGCGGAAGGTGTTCTCCAGCAGCTTGGCCAGCTCGGCCTCCTTGGGCGAGCTCACCGGCACGGTGGTGTCGACGAGTTGCCCGTAGAAGTCCTGAACGGCCTTCAGGGAGGCGGCGTTGACGCCGGAGACGACTTTCGGAGTCTGCTCGAAGCCCCAGACCGCGTTCCCGGGGTCGATCCGCTCGGGGCTGTAGCCGAGGTGGAAGTCGGTGCCCGCGGTGAGGCCCGAGCCGTCCTCCAGGATCGGGGCGAACAGCTCCTGGGTGGTGCCGGGATAGGTGGTCGACTCCAGCACGACGGTGGCGCCGGGGCGCAGATAGCGGGCGAGGGCGACCGCCGACTCCTTGATGTAGCGCAGGTCGGGCGTGCCCTCGTGCAACGGGGTCGGGACGGTCACCACGGCGACGTCGAAACCGCCGCAGTCCCGGGCCGAATCGCTCGGGCGGTAGGTGCGGGCGTCCAGCGCCGCGCGGATCCGCTCGGAGGAGACGTCCTCGACGAAGGACTCACCGGCGGCCAGGCTCTTGATCCGCCGGGAGTCGACGTCGTAGCCGATCACCTCGTGTCCGACCTCGGCGGCCCGGATGGCCAGGGGCAGGCCGACGTATCCCTGTCCGACCACGACGACGCGCATCAGTGACTCCTGTTCGCGGGAGCGGGCGACGGGGTGAGCCGGATGAACTCGCGCGCCGTCATGAGGGCGAAGGCAGCATTGGTGGTGAGATAGCGCCGGCCCAGCCGGCGCGGCTCCTGCAGCGCGCGGTAGAGCCATTCCAGGCCCCGCCGCTGCCAGGACTCCGGGGCCCGCTTGGTGACGCCGGCCAGGATGTCGAAGGAGCCGCCGACGCCGTGCACGACGCGGGCGCCGGTGCGTGCGCCGTGGGCGGCGGTGAAGACCTCCTTCTTCGGCGAGGTCATGCCGAGGAACAGCATCTGGGCGCCGCTGCGGGCGACGGCGTCCGCTATGGCCTCCTGCTCGGAGTCGTCGAAGTAGCCGTTGCGGCTTCCGGCCACCTTCAGGGCGGGGAAGCGGCCCGCCACCCGGCGCAGCATCTCCTCCAGCACCTCCTGCCTCGCGCCGAGGAAGTACACGGAGATGCCCGCCGACTCCGCCTCGGCCAGCAGCCGCAGGAACAGGTCGATGCCCGCGACCCGTTCCGGCAGCGGGGCGCGCAGTAACCGGCCGGCCCAGACCACGGCCTGGCCGTCGGCGAGGACCAGATCGCAGCCGGACACCGCGCGGGCCAGCCGGGGGTCCCGCCGCATGTTCACCAGCTTCGCGGCGTTGACCACGCCGATCTCCAGCCGGCTGCCCTCCCGCACCGCCTCCAGGCAGCGCTGCACGGTCTCGTCCATGGTCAGCGGGTCGACTTCGACCCCGAACAAGGACTGACGCCCTCTCATATCCGGCCCCCCTGCCAGGCGTGGAGCATCCAGCCGAACTCGTACGGCCGGCATTCGCGGTCCACGAAGACCGGGCGGTACACCCGGTCCAGGGACGACAGCCGCAGCCTCGGCGAGACCCGGGCCCCCAGTCCCCGGGCGGCGCGCACGGCCTTCTTCGGGTCGCCCCGGTGGACCTTGCGCCAGGTGACGCCGAGGTCGTCGAGGATCATCGGCTCCCGCTTCTCCGGGCGGACGGCCAGTTCGGGCACGTCCGTCATCCAGCGCAGTCCCCTGCGGACCGCCGCGCCGAAGTCGGTGCCGCCGGCGTCGGCGAGGTCGAACAGGGCGGTCGGCGCCATCGCGTGCTGGTGGACGCTGTAGACCGGGTAGCCCTCCACGACACCACCGGTGCGCGCGTCGTAGTGCCACCACCACTGCCCGCCGTCGCCCTGCAGGGCGCAGATGCGCGCCGCGCAGGCCTCCGCCGCGGCCAGCGCCTCCGGATCGCCGTCGCCGCTCGCGTGCGCGCGGGCCAGGGCCTGCAGCGGGTACGTCTGGTCGGCGAAGCAGCTCACATGGGCGCGGTACCAGGGCAGCAGGCCGGGCCCGGTGGCGTGCGGGAACAGCGGGCTGTCCCCGATCCGGGCCCGCAGCAGACGATCCCGAGCTGCGGAGAAACGTCTCTCCACATCGACCGTGCCGCGCGCCGCCGCGAGGGCGGAGAGCACCCACGCCGCCTCGACGGTGTACTGCGGCCGGCCCTCCTCGTCCAGTTCCCCGACCCGCGCGAGGACGTCGGACAGCTTCGGGTGCCCGGTCTCGGCGGCGGCCCATGCGATGAGCGCCGCGTCACCGAGGTTGGTCACCGCGGGCAGCGACTCGACCAGCAGTCCGGTGAACTCCTCGGCGCTGCGGCCCGCGAGCACCGCGCGCTGGCGGTCCTCGGGCAGGAACCGGACGCCCAGCGCGGTGATGGCCGCGTACCGGGTGCTGGTCCCGCGCCGCTCCAGGGACCAGGAACCGTCCGGGGCCTGCCGTCCGGCCAGGGTGAAGGCGAAGGCCTCGCCGCCCGGGAGCAGCATCGACGGCAATCCCGACTCGGCGACCGTGAGCAGCCGTTGGGCGAGCGCGAGCAGCGGCGGCTCCTCACGACCGAGCGCCGCCAGACGTGTGATGGTCATCGTGTGGGCACACCAACCCCCCATTGGGTCCTCGGTAACGCGGACTCGTGACCGCCGCGGCACGCACGGCCACGCGGCGGAATGCGGTAGACGGACATCAGGCGACGGAGCGGTGCGCGCCCCTCGCATCAGGCATGGGTGTCCCCACCCGGTAACCCCCCCTGGGCACTGCCGGTTTGTGCGTCAGCCGTGTCCGGCCTGCACAGTTCGCACACATGTTAGGCCTGCAGATGTTCGAGGATCCGTGTTTTGACGGAATCAAGTACTCAGATGCGTTCGGTGAGTCCGTCGTCCTTCTCGTCGTACAGTGCCCCCGTCTCCGGGCACTCCCAGACGCCGGGCTCGCCCTCCCGCTCGTCCAGGCGCACACCGGCCCGCCCGACCCAGCCGATGCGCCGCGCCGGAACGCCGGCCACGAGCGCGAAGTCCGGCACGTCCCGGGTCACCACGGCGCCCGCCGCGACCAGCGCCCAGCGGCCGACACGCACCGGCGCCACGCACACCGAACGGGCGCCGAGCGACGCCCCCTCGGCCACCACCACGGCCACGGCCTCCCAGTCGCCGCCGCGCTTGAGGTTGCCCCGCGGGTCCACCGAGCGGGGGTAGGAGTCGTTGGTGAGGACCGCCGCCGGGCCGACGAACACCCCGTCCCCGAGCACCGCCGGCTCGTAGACCAGCGCGTAGTTCTGCAGCTTGACGCGGTCGCCGATCCGCACGCCCGGGCCGACGTAGGCTCCCCGGCCCACGATGCAGCCGCTGCCCAGCCGGGCGTCCTCCCGTATCTGGGCCAGATCCCAGACCGTCGTCCCCTCGCCGATCACGGCCGTCTCGTCGACCTGCGCGGTCGGCTGGACCTTGACGTTCACAGGCTGAAACCTTTCTCCTCTTGGGTTCTCCGGTCGGCCGCCCTACGACGAGATGCGTACCTTGCTGTGGTCACCGAGGACGAGCCGGTGGGCGGCGGGTTTGCGGGCCGCGGGAGTGACCTCGACGTCGCGGCCGATGAGGGAGGCCTCCACCCGCCGGACACCGGTCACCGAGGAGCCGCGCAGCACGATCGAGTACTCGATCTCGCTGTCCTCGATCCGGCAGTCCTCGGCCACCGAGGTGAACGGACCGACGTAGGAGTCGGTGATCACGGTGTGCGCGCCCACGGCCACCGGGCCCACGATCCGGCTGCCGGTCACCTTCGCCCCCGGCTCGATGCGCACCCGGCCGATGATCTCGCTGTCGTCGTCCACCGTGCCGTCGATCCGGCGTTCCAGACCCTCCAGCACCGAGCGGTTGACCTCGAGCATGTCGGTGACGTTCCCGGTGTCCTTCCAGTACCCGGAGACCGTCGTGGAGCGCACGTCCCGCCCCGCGTCGATCAGCCACTGGAGGGCGTGCGTGATCTCCAACTCGCCGCGCCGGGACGGCTCGATCGCACGCACGGCCTCATGGACGGCGGGGGAGAACAGATACACGCCCACCAGCGCCAGCTCGCTCTTCGGCTGCTCGGGCTTCTCCTCCAGGCCGGTCACCCGGCCCGCCGCGTCCAGTTCGGCCACCCCGAACGCGGTCGGGTTCGGCACCTTCGTCAACAGGAGCTGCGCGTCGGGCCGTTCGGTGCGGAAGGCGTCCACCGGATCCTTGATGCCGCCGACGACGAAGTTGTCGCCGAGGTACATCACGAAGTCGTCCTCGCCGAGGAAGTCCCGGGAGATCAGCACCGCGTGGGCCAGCCCGAGCGGCGCCGCCTGAGGGATGTAGGTGACGTCGACGCCGAACGCGGAGCCGTCGCCGACCGCCGCCCGGATCTCCTCCGCGGTGTCCCCGACGACGATCCCCACCTCGGTGATGCCGGCCTCGGCGATCGCCTCCAGACCGTAGAAGAGCACCGGCTTGTTCGCGACCGGTACGAGCTGTTTCGCCGAGGTGTGGGTGATGGGGCGTAAACGCGTACCTGAGCCGCCGGACAGCAAGAGTGCCTTCATGGGCGATCAGCCTACTTACGCCGGACTCGTCGACGGAGCGATTCCGCACACCGCGCGGAACCCCTCCGGCGGGCAGCCGCTCAGTCGCCGTCGGCCGCGGCCCGGGCGACACGCACGGCGAAGTCCGTGACCGGCCACGCCGGCCGCTCCGACAGCGGCCGCAGCGCGGCGGACACGAGCGCGGCGAGCCGCGGGCCGGCGCCCACCTCCGTGAGCCGTGGCACCACCTGCTCGTGCGCCCGCTGATAGGGCGGATCCTCACCGGTGAGCAGCCAGTGGGCCACGGCCGCGAGCGAGTAGAGGTCCGACTGACGGCTGCGGTGACTGTCCCCGGCCCGGATCTCCGGCGCCACGTACGGCGACGGGTTGCGGCTGAAGAGCCGGGAGACCGACGCGGTGGCCGTGCGCGGCACCCGCATCCACTCCAGCATCGACACCTTGTAGTACGGGCCGTCCGGGGCGCCCGGCGGAGGCGTGCACCGGTACGCCGAGTCCGGCGACAGATGGCGCAACACGACACCGCCGGCGTGCAGTTCGCTCACCGCGGCGGTCAGCGCGGCGACGACACCGGCGGCCTCGGCAGGGGGCAGCGGGGCCGGCAGCGAACGCACCGGGTGGTCGTGCTCCCAGACGTACGCCACCAGCAGATGCGGCTCCACCGCGTAGGTGTCCCGGGGCAGCAGCACCGGCCGGAAGACCCGCTGGGCCAGGTCGGGACGGTCCGCCAGCGCCCGGGACACCGCGTGCGTCCGGTCGCTCAGGGCCCGGCGCAGGTCCTCCGCCTCGGCCTGTGGCAGCGTGGTCATGTTCTCGCCGATGACCTTCAGGTAGTGCGGCAGGCCGTTCGCCTCCGCCCGGTAGGCCTGCCAGCCGTCGCCCAGGGCCTGCAGGGCCTCCAGCCGGAAACCGGAGAGCACCCGCGGGGTGGCGATCTCGCCGACCAGGCGCCGCAGACAGTCCTCGAACCCGGGCGGGCGGCTGCCGCCGGGGGCGATCGCCCGGACCCGGCCGACCAGCTCCGCGGGATCCTGCGAGACCAGCGTCCTGGCCGCCTCGGACCCCGGATCGGCCAGCGCGGGGACCCGGGGGACGACCAGCACACAGGCGGTCCGTCCCGGCCAGCCGGTCTGCCGCTTCAGGGCGGGGGCGAGCTGCCGCAGCAGGGGCAGCGGGGAGTGGCTGGTGTAGGCGCGGGTGCCGCCGGGCGGCGGCGGCCAGGTCTCGGCGGCCGGATCGAGCCCGTCGGCGAGCCGCCAGTTCTTGCACTCCACGGCGATGAGCACGTCGCCGCGCAGCACGACGCAGTCGACGTCGGTGTCCCGCCCCTGCCGGTCGGCCCGGGCGGCCACGATCACGGCGTCGGACGGATCGAGGCCGGCCGCCAGGGCGTACGCGACCTTGCGCTCCTGCTCCGTCTGGTACGGGCCGAGCTGGTAGAGCCGTGCCCCGCGTCCGGCGGCAGCGTCGGCCGGGGCCCGCGGCGCGGGCGGGACGGGCCCGGAACCGGCACCGGGACGGTCCGTGCCGGGCCGCGGACGGGCGGTACCCGGCCCCTCGGCGGCCGCGGGCTCCCCCTGAAGTGCCGTCAGGAGCGCCGAGGCGGACGGCCGCTGACCCTCCTCGCCGAGCGAGCGGCGCAGCGCCCGCACCCACACCTCGGGCACCTGAGCCGGCAGGCGGTCCAGTTCGGCCGCCGGACGGTCCACCGCGCCCGCGCCGAGCAGCAGGGCGACCGTCACCGAGGCCCACGACCACACGTCCGCCGCCTGCGGAACCCTGCGCACACGCCCCTGGCGGATCTCTGGCGCCACATGGACGCTGCGCACCTCCGCGCGCAGCAGATCCGTGCCGCCGCGCCGGTCCCCGACCCGGGCGTGGACCGCGCCCACCAGCGTCACGGTGCGGCCGTCCTCGTTCGGGAAGACCAGCTCGGGCCGGATCGACTGGTGCACGATGGCCCGGGCGTGCCGGTCGGCGAGCGTGCGCAGCAGCGCCAGGGAGTGCCCCAGCGCCTCTGCGGTGCTCAGCCCGGCGTGCAGCCGGGCCGCCAGGTCCTCACCGGGCGGCAGCGGGAGCGGTACGACGAGACGGGCGCCGTTGTCCACCGTGAACGGAGCGAGCACCGGCCCGTACGCCGACCGGTGGGCCACATCGTGCTCCCGGCCGGCACCGGGCGCGGCGCTCGCGTCGTTGGGCCCGATCACCAGGGCCACCCGCTGCTGCTGCCCGGCGCGGTCGACGTGGACGCCCTCGTGCACGACCCAGGTGTCCTGGTACGTCAGCATCCTGCCGCGCCGGTAGCCGTTGTCCGGCCAGGACTGCGGCAGCCGGGGGTGCAGCCGGCCGCGCAGCTCCTGCGGTGCCGTGGTCCGGCGGCCGGGAGACAGGGACGCCAGCCAGGAGTCGAGCCCGCTCAGCGGCACCAGGGTGTGCCGTGCGTCCAGCTCCACGGCGCTCACGTCCACGTCGTCGTGGTGGACCACGACGCCCACGGTGTCGGCCTGTCGTCCCAGCTTGCTGTAGAGCACCGACCGCTTGTGCCGCACCCGGTGGAACGGATTGGGCACCGTCGTGCGCACGCTGCCCAGCTCGTGGTGCCAGTGATAGGCGGCGCCGTGCCCCAGCACCCGGCCCCCGGCGGCCGACAGCAGATGGACCACGACGGCGGTGCCGGGCAGCAGCACGACGGCGTCGTCCTCCGTCGGGTACGCGTAGGAGGCCTGCTCGCCGGACGGGGAGTGGTACGGCAGCACGATCCGGCCGGGGCGGGCCGGCAGGGCGGCGGCGAGCCGGGCCGGCCACCCGGTGGCGGCGGGCGACGGCCCCGGGCGGGGGCCGGGCACGGGACGGGAGGCGGGTGCGGTCATGTGTGCAGCACTCTCTGCAGTTCGGTCGCCAATTCGTCGGCGCTTTCGAGCCGGTCGCCGACGTCGGGGCTCAGCGCGTCGCGCAGGATGTTCGACAGCGCCCGCGACGACGTTGCCTTCCTGACGATCTGGAAGTGGTTGTCCAGGACGGATCCGAAGGCGAGCTGCTCGTCGTCCAGACAGTCGTGGAACGCCTTCCGTTCGGGGTGGACGAGTTCGAACAGGGTGGCTGCGAGCGAGTAGACGTCGTCCTGGGGAAGCACGCCCCGGGGGTCGATCGCGAGGTCGTAGACGCACTGCTCGGGAGGGGCGTACCGGTTGTCGAAGGCGTGGTCGCGGAGGATCGGGCTGGCCTTGCCGTTGAGGTTGCCGCCGCCCCAGTCCAGCACGGTGACCCGGCGGTCGGGCGCCAGCAGGAGGTTCTCCGGTTTGAGGTCGCCGTGGGTGAGGCCACCGTCGAGGTAGGCACGCGCAACGATCCTCGCGGCCTCGGCCACCCACCCGACCGCCTCCTGCCACGCGTACGGGTGACGGTCGTGCTGTCGAACGATCAGGTCCAGGGGTCGGCCCTCCGTCCACTCGAAGACGAACCAGCGGTTGTCCACCACCCGGTGCTCGTGAAGCAGCCGGGGAACGCCCCCGCTCACGCTGCGCTCCAGGGCCTCGAACCGGGCCATCAGGAGCTGGAACTGGTCCTCGTCGCCGTCCGGGTTGAGCAGTTTGGCCACGGCGGTGCGCCCGTTGAGGGTCACCTGGCGGGCGGCGGCGAAGTCACCGATCCTCTGCTGCCCCAGCCCGTCACCCAGCACGAAACCGACCCGGACCAGCGCCTCGGCCGGGTCCTCCGCCCGCTCCCGCTCCGGCTCCGGTGCCGGGGCCGCGGCCGCCCGCGCCTTGGCCCGCTGCTGCCGGCGGGCGTGCCGCTCCTTCAGACACAGCCAGACCAGCCGGTTCGACCAGACCCAGTCGCTCTGCCCGTCGCGCCGGATGAGACCGAGTTCCTTGATCCGGTCGAGGGCGTGCTCGACCTCCTCGTCCACCGTCGGCGTGTCCACCGCGTCGCCCTTGATCGTGGGATCGGGCTCGTCCGGCAGGTTCGTCCCGTTCTCCAGCAGATAGGCGACGGCCCGGTCCACGCCGGGCTCGTCCTGCAGGTCCAGGATGGGCCGGAGGACCTGGGGGTCCTGCACCAGTGCCTGCGCGGCGACCTCGACGTCCTCCGGGGTGATGATCGACGCCTTGTGGTGGAGCAGATGGGCCGCCAGGTACTCGCCCATGCAGTGCACGTGATAGGGGTAGCCACCGGTGTAGGCCACCACCCGGTCCATCGCCAGCTGCTGCACGTGGACGCTCTCGTCGAAACCCCGGCGGAAGATCGACCGGGCCTGTTCGGGCTCCATGAACCCGACCGGGAAGGGGAAGATCTCGCTCGTCAGGTTGCTGTCATGGGGCGCCAGCCGGTTGATGAGGCTGTCGTAGCTGCACGAACCCAGCGTCAGCACCAGCAGCGGTGTGCCGGTGTCGATGATCAAGCCCCGCAGCTGGTTGCCCAGGTCCCGGATCGACGCCCCCGAGTCGCGCACCTGGTCCAGCAGTGTCTGGAACTCGTCGATCATGAGGAGCAGACACCAGTCGTGCAGGTCCTCGAGCCTGATGGACCTCAGCCACTTGGCGAAGGCGTACCCCGTGGCCGGCATCGGCTCGGAGAACCGGGCTCCCGCCGGCCAGGACTTGTTCAGCTGATCGACGATCTCCTCGGCGAACCACTCCCACAGGGGCGGCGCGCCCAGTCCCGGATTCCACTGGTCCCCGCTGAGGTCCACGGCGATCATCCCGGGAATGGGCCACTCGGCCGGGTCCCGGGGCAGCGGATGCACCGCCAGGGACCGGGCCAGCGTCGTCTTGCCGACCTGCCGGGGACCGTGCAGGAACCGGACCGGGGCGGAGCGATGGCCCTCGTACTGGTACCGCAGCTGGGTGACTTCCGCCTTCCGGGGCACCCTGATCCTGCCCTCGGCGGGACTGCTCCTGGCGAACGAGTGGTTGCCCACTTCCTCGGACCGGCTCTGCACCGGATAGGTGATCTTCAGGGGCTGTGGCTCGGCCTCCTCCGATCGGTACCGCCAGAAGTCCAGCTCCACCCGTTGCACCTGGCGCAGCTCGTCGACCCGGAAGACGACCCGCTCCCGCACACCGCGGCGCAGCTCCACCTCGGCGTACGGCGAGCCGTTGTAGCCGACGCGCACCCTTCCGGCGTCCTGCCGCGCCTCCACCGTCAGGCTCACGTGCAGCGGGCCGTCGCCGTGGCACCACAGCTCGGCGTCGGTCACCTGGAACGCTTGGTCGTCGTGGCGCGGCAGCAGCCGCCGGGCGGACTCCTCCCAGAGCCGGTGGGTGACCTTGCTGACCCGCACCGTCATCGTCCGCAGCGCGGGATCGGCGACGCGCCGGCACTGGCCGAGGGCCTGGTTGCGCAGGTCCATCAGGCGGGCCCGGCCCTCCTCGGTGTCGATGTCCTGGGCGAGCTGGCGGTGCCACACGTCGATGAGCTGGTCGACGATCACCTCGTCCGGACTGCCGTGCACCACGGCGCGCAGCGACTCCGCCACCCGGTCCAGCCGGTGCTCCGCCTCCCACTGGGCGTCGACCATGTCGACCGCCTCCAGGGAGACCACCTCCGCGTTCAGGTCCAGCAGCAGGCTCTCGTGGGCGACCTCGTCCCCGCGCAGGATCTCCAGTTCCCGGGTCCGCATCGGCAGGCCCAGCTCCTGCTTGGTGGCCAGGGCCTCCCGGTGCAGGGCGGGGTCGCCGCTGCTGCGGGCCGCCTGGATCCACTCCTCGACGGCCGTGGCAAGCCTGGGCCGGCCGCGCACCGACAACTCGTGGACCACCTCCTTGTACGCGAACGCGGCCTGGTCGCTCTCGCCGTCCTGCCAGAGCATGCGGGCGTAGATCCACCGCGCGTCCGGCGAGGTCGTCCGCCGCTGTTCGATCAGCGAGCGCAGGAGCTGGAGCCGGCGGTGCGAGGGCTGTTCCCGGCGCAGCTCCTCGGAGCGCGCGCTCGCCACCTTGCCGAGCAGCGTGCCCCGGATCTGCCGGGCGACCTGGGTCAGCATCAGATGGTCGGGACGCCGGGTGTTCAGCGCCGTCTGCACGATCTCCTGCAGCGGCGGCTGCGGACGCATCAGCCACCGGTAGGCGTCCACGACCAGTCCGTCGTCGTCGGCGTCCTGCGCGAGCAGCAGCGCCACCGCCGCGAACAGCCGGCCGAGGCCCGGCGGGCGGTCGGTGGCCACGGACAGCAGGGTGCGCGCGGCGGCGCCGGGGTCGGACAACTGGTGCAGTTCCAGGCCGGCTTGTGCCAGCGGCAGCTCGGTGCGGCCGAGTGCCAGGTCCTGCGCGCGGATCCGTTCGATCTCCGCGACCGCCTCGGCGGCGCCTCCCACGGCGTACGCCGCCCCGACCCGGGGCCGGATGAAGGAACTGCTGAACAGGAAGCCGTCGATGAGCTGGCGGGCGACGTCCGGCGTGCCGCTGCGGACCAGCGCCAGCACCAGGTTGGCGGCGATCACCTCGTTGCGCGGCTGGGCCTCGAACGCCGTGCGCCAGGCCCGGGCCGTGTCGTGCCAGCGGTCCTCCTGCGCCGCCTGCAGGCCCTCGGCGAAGGCCTGGGCCGTGGTGGCGTGCATCCGCTCCGCGTCGGCCTGGGTGACGGACCGCAGCGCCGGCTCGACGTACCGCTCCGCCTCGCCGGCCAGCCCCTCGATCAGCCGGCCGTACCGGGCGCGCAGGGCGCCGGTCCGCTCCGCGAAGCCGGGGGAGCCCGGCTCGTTGCCCCGCAGCGCGTCGTACACGCTCTGGGCCGCGGTGCGGTCCTCCCACTCGGCCGGCTTGGCCCGGGAGTACCTCCGCTCGGGCACGACCTGTGCCACGACCTGCGGGAGCCCGGCCCTCAGCTGCGCGGCGGGACCGGTGCCGGCGGGCGCCGGTGCGGCGGATCCCGCGACGGCGGAGGCGCTGCCCGAGGTGAGCAGGCCACCGGGCGACGGCCGGCCCACGGCACGGAAGATCTCGTCCAGCCGGGACCGGTCCTCGGCGGACAGCGTCGCCCAGCTGCTGATCTGTGCCTCGATCTCCAGGGTGTCCGCCGCTTCCTCCAGCAGCCCCAGCCGGGCGTAGGCGGCGGCGATGTTCCAGGCGGCGGAGGAACCGGTCCACAGCTCCCCGCTGTGACTCCGGTAGAGCTCGAGCGCCTGAGCCGCCCGGTCCGCGGCAACCAGCGCGCCCAGGGCATGCGGATAGGCGATCACATGCCCGGCCTCCAGCGCCGCGCACCAGGCGTCGGCCGCCGCCGTGGGGCCTTCGAGCTGCTCGAGCTCCTGCGCCTCGTGCAGCGGCGAGGCCTCGCCGCCCACGCGCGAGGGCAGCACCAGCGGGTTGAGCCGCGGCTGCAGCGGGACCGCCCGGTCCGGCACCGGTTCCAGCGGCTGCCGGGGCAGCGGTGGCGTGGTGCGGGCGGCGAGCCGCTCGGCCTCCTCGTCCCGGCCGCTGCGGCGCAGCAGCCCGCCCAACTGGTGCCAGATCCGGGGGCGTTGGGCCGGACGGCAGAGCGCGGCGAACTCGGACAGCAGCCGGGCGGCCTCCGCGTGGTCGCCCAGGTTCTCCAGGACCACGGCGAGGCGGCCCACCAGCTGAGGGTCCTTGCCGGCGAGGACCTGCTCCACGAGCCCGGCCGGCACCTGGTGGTCCGGCTGCTCGGCGGCCCGCTCGATCAGCAGGTCGAGCAGCGTCAGACAGGCCCAGGTCGCGGGCCGCTCCAGCTGCTGGGCGACCGCGAGCACGGCCGACGGCCCCTGCTCGTCCAGCAGCTGACGCGCGGGCTCGAGCAGCGCGGCCTTGTTCTGCGGGGCGTTGAGGGCCCGCTGGACGAGGTGCTGCTCCAGGGTCGGGGCGGGCCGGCCGAGCGGGCTCTGGGGCAGGGTGGGCGTGGGCGGGGTGACGATCCGCGAGGTGCCGATCCGCCGGTCGAGCTGGGCCGTCCAGTCGGCCGGGCCGCCCAGCGCGGCGACCCGCTGCCGCATCTCCAGTGCGACGCCCGGGCGCCCGGCCGCGACGGCCACCAGCCCCGCCTCGTAGCACAGCCGCCAGTCCTCCTCGCCGAGCGCGCGGCGCTGGGAGACCAGGGCGAGCGCGTCGTCCAGCCGCCGGCCCTCCCGCCAGATCTTCATCAGCAGCAGCCGGCCCGGACTGCGCGGTGCCGCCTCCACGAGGGCGCGCAGCAGTACCTCCGCGTCGGACGGGCGGCCCACCGTGTACAGGCGCTTGGCCAGCGATTCGAAGTGCTGGCCGGTGGCGCTGCTGATCCGGGCGGGCGGCCGCGGACCGGAGCCGGAGGCGCCCGACGGGTGCGGCGGCACCGGGCGGTGGGCCGCGACGAGGACCTCGACCGCCGACGACCAGACGGCCTGCGGTGGTACGTCCCCGCTGCTCAGCGCCTGCTCCAGGGTGCGGGCGGCGCCCTCGGTGTCCCCGGCGAGACGCTGCGCGCAGGCCCGGTTCCACAGCATCCAGCCGGAGGCGCCGGCGGGCAGCAGGGTGTCCGCCCAGCGGGCGGCGAGGTCCGCTGCCCCCGCCCGGCAGGCCCAGCCGACGGCCGCGACGGCGGCGGCGGGCGCGGCGGGACCGGGGGCGTCGGCGGCCCAGTCGGCGAAGGCGTGCGCGGCCTCCAGCGGGCTCTCGGTACGGGCCAGCGCGGCGTGCAGCCCGTCCGGCAGGGTGTCCGAGGCCGGCGCCAGCAGATCCTCGTGCAGCAGCAGCGGCGGCAGGCCCGGGACCGCCGCTCGCGGCTCGGCGGGTCGCACCGGCGCGGGCTTGGGCGGCGCGGCCGGCAGACCCATGGAGTGGGCGAGCCGGCGCTCGAGCTGCAGCCGGTGCTGCTCGGGCGCGCCGGCCTCGGCGAGCCGGTCGCGCAGTTCGGCGGCGCGCCGGGTGTCGCCGCTGTCGACGGCGACCAGGGCCAGGTCGAAGGCGAGCATCCAGTCGTCGGCCCGGCGGGCGCTCATCCGGGCCACGAACCGCTCGGCGTCGGCCAGCCGGTGCTCCTCCCGGTAGATCTTCATCAGCAGGGAGCGGCCCGGCGCCGTCGGCTGCACCTCCGTCAGGCTCTCCAGCAGCAGCTCGGCGTCGGCGGTGCGCCCGGCCAGCCGGAGCTGCTTGGCCGTCGCCTCGAACCGCTGGGCCACGAAGGCGTCCATCCGCACCTCGGGGATGGGACCGGACTTGAGCGGCTCACGGAACGGACAGGGCCGTCCCACGGCGCGGAACAGGTCCAGCACCGGCTGTACGACCAGCTGCGGCGGGCTGTCCCCCAGGCGGCCCACGGCCTCGAAGGCGTCGGCGGCGCCCTCGAGGTCACCGAGGGCGCCGCGCGCACAGCCCTCGTTCCAGAGGCGGCCGGTCGAGCGGCCCGCCGGTCCGGCGAGGCGGGCGTGCCGGCGCAGCGCGTCCTCGGGCCGCTTGGCCAGCACCGACCAGCCGACGGCGCACACCGCTGCGGCCCGCTGCACCGGACCGGAGCCGCTGCCGGCCAGTTCCTCGAAGGCCTGGGCGGCTTCCTCCGGGTCCCGGATCCCGCGCAGGGCCTGCACCAGCAGCGGGCGGGGCGGCTCCGCCAGCAGTTCCGCCAGCAGCACGACGGGCGGGATCACCACCGGCTCGCCGCTGCGTACGGCCGACACGGCGCGGGAGCGGCCGCGCGCCCCGGCGCCCGAGGACCGGCCCGGCCCCAGCCGCTGGGCCATCTCCTCGGCCAGCGACAGCAGTTGGTCGGCCGCCTCCTCGTCCTCCGTGCGTTCCACGGTGTCGAGGATCTCCGCGAGACGGGCCGCGGCCGCGCCCTCCCCGCCGCTCCTGTCTTCGTCCTCGGCGCCCGCGTGCCCGGCGGCCAGTTCGGCGATCTGCTCGCGCAGGGCACCGGTCCGCTCCAGGCGCTTGCCGCGCAGGACCAGGGGGCGGGCCAGCTCCAGGAAGGGGTCGACCTGTCTGGTCCAGCCCTGGGCGACCTCCGCGCGGACCTCCTCCAGGAAGGCCATCAGCTCCGGGCTCTCCCCGATGTGCCGGGCGACGCCGGCCAGCCGGCCGCGGATCGCCGCCAGTTGCGCGTGCGCCTCGGCGACCACACCTCCCGTACGGCCGGTCTCGCCGAGCACGAGGGCGGGCCGCAGGGCCTCCTCCGGTTCCAGCAGCCTCAGGTGGTCATCCAGCAGATCCAGGACGGGGACGACGTCGAAGACGTCGGTGTCCTCCTCGGTGAGGTCCAGCAGGACGAGGGGCAGCAGGGCGCGCGCGGGAGCGGAGAGCTGGGCCGTCTCGTCGTCGCCGAGGCGCAGCGTCACGGGCGGCGGGGACTGGCGCACGATGTCGGTCAGGGCGACCACCTCCCGCATCCGGTCGGCGATCCGGTCGGCGGTCTCCACGATCTGCTGGTAGCGCACCCCGCCCAGGGGCAGTGGTTTGAGCAGCGCGTTGTTGACCGCCTTGACGGCGTCGGCGGAGGACTTGGTCAGCAGCAGACAGGCCTCCGGGCCTTCGTCCCGGAAGGCCTGCAGAGGACGCAGGAACAGGTCGCGGCCCATGACCCGGTTGGCGGCCGCGGCCTCCTCGGTCTCGGCGGTCAGCCGCCGGTGGGCCTCGCGCAGCAGCCCGCCCTGGGCGGCGTACAGGGCCGGGCGGCCGCCCGCCTGGACGATCGGCTGCAGCAGGTGCTTCAGGGCACGCGGCAGCGCGTCCTCACTGTGGAAGGTGCCCGTGGTGAACCGGCCGGCCCAGGCGAAGTGCCAGAAGTCGAGCAGGGCACCGACGCCGTCGGGGTCCTCGGTGATGAACGCCCGGGCCAGCGCCTCCACCTGGCCCACGGCGAGCGACTTCTCCGGGGCGACGGCGTGGGCGTGGAAGAGCGCCTGACGGGCGACGACCACGGCGACCGGGGCGGCGGCGGTGGCGGTGCCGAGATCCGGTTCGGCGGTGGAGCCGGACGTCAGCCACGTGGTCCAATGTTCAACGGCCGATGCCCATTCCACAGCCTCGCCCACCCGTGCCCCCCGAGATGTCGAACGTGTGACTGAGAGTCAAAGTGCCGCGCGCCACCGGTCCTTGGAGTGGATCGGCAAGCGGGGCGGAGGCACCTCAGATTATCAGCTTCGACGCGAACCGGACCCCGGACGGAGCAGCCGGAACCCCCGCCCCCGCTCCTCTCACCACGGCATCTCCGGCCGGCCGCACCGCCGCGGCGATCAGTCCCCGGCCGCCCACAGGCTCCGCACGTGGCCCAGATGCCGGGTCATGATCGCGTGTACGGCCTTCTCGTCGCGCTCCAGCAGCGCGTCCAGCAGCTCCAGGTGCTCCTCGGCCGAGGCGAGCAGCCGGCCCGCCTCGACCAGAGCGGTCAGGCCGTACAGCCGGGAGCGCTTGCGCAGGTCGGCGACCACCTCGACCAGGTGCGCGTTTCCGGCCAGCGCGAGCAGCCCGAGGTGGAAGCGGGTGTCCGCCTCCACGTACGCGATCAGGTCACCCGCCGCCGCGGCGGCGACGATCTCCCGGGCCGCCGGGCGCAGCGCCTCCAGGGAGACCCGGTCGGCGGTGCCGGCGAGACCCGTCACCGTCGGGATCTCGACGAGGGCGCGGATGTGCGTGTACTCGTCCAGTTGCCGGTCGGAGACGGCGGTGACCCGGAAACCCTTGTTCGGCACCGTGTCGACCAGGCCCTCCTTGGCCAGGTCCAGCATCGCCTCCCGCACCGGCGTCGCGGAGACGCCGAAGCGGGCCGCGAGCGAGGGCGCCGAGTACACCTCGCCCGGCCGCAGCTCACCCGCGATCAGCGCGGCGCGCAGCGCGTCACCGACCCGCTCCCGGTAGCTGCTGCGCCGACCGCCGAGCCGGGGCAGCGCGGGCATGCCCGCACCGCGCGTTTCCTGTGCCATGTCACGCATCACCGGGGTCAGTCTAGAGGACGAAGCCCTCCGGGAAGGGGTCGGTGGGGTCCAGGAGGTACTGGGCCGTGCCCGTGATCCAGGCCCGGCCGGTGAAGCTCGGCAGCACGGCGGGGACTCCGCCGACCCGAGTGGTGCCGAGCAGCCGGCCGGTGAAGCGGGTGCCGATGAACGACTCGTTCACGAACTCGGTGTGCAACGGCAGTTCGCCCCGTGCATGCAGCTGCGCCATGCGCGCGCTGGTCCCCGTACCGCACGGGGAGCGGTCGAACCAGCCCGGGTGGATGGCCATCGCATGCCGTGAGTGGCGCGCGGTGGCACCCGGCGCGAGGAGGTGCACGTGGTGGCAGCCGCGGATCGAGGGATCCTCCGGGTGCACCGGCTCCGCCGCGGCGTTGATCGCCCGCATCAGGGACAGGCCCGCCGCCAGGATGTCGTCCTTGCGGGCGCGGTCGAAGGGCAGCCCGAAGGCGTCGAGCGGCAGGATCGCGTAGAAGTTGCCGCCGTAGGCCAGGTCGTAGGTCACCGTGCGCCCGTCCGGCAGCGCGATCTCCTGGTCCAGGGCGACCGCGAACGACGGGACGTTGCGCAGCGTCACGCCCCGCGCGGCGCCGTTCTCCACCGCCACCTCGGCGACCACGACCCCCGCCGGGGTGTCCAGGCGGATCGTGGTCACCGGCTCCACCACCTCCACCATGCCGGTCTCCACCAGCACGGTCGCCACCCCGATCGTGCCGTGCCCGCACATCGGCAGGTAGCCCGAGACCTCGATGTAGATCACGCCCCAGTCGCAGTCGGGGCGGGCCGGCGGCTGCAGGACCGCGCCGCTCATCGCGGAGTGCCCGCGCGGCTCGTTCATCAGCAACTGCTTGATGCCGTCGCGGTGTTCGCGGAAGTACAGCCGCCGCTCGTTCATCGTCGCACCGGGCACGGTGCCGATCCCACCGGTGATCACCCGGGTCGGCATGCCCTCGGTGTGCGAGTCCACGGCGTGCAGGACGAGCTTGCTGCGCATGGTCCGGCCTCCTTGTCGTGACGTCAGGCCGGTCCGGCGGCGACGGCCTTCTCGGTGGCCGTCCGGACCGCGGCCTCCTGCTCGGGCAGCAGCGGGACGCGCGGCGGGCGCACCGGGCCGCCGTACCGGCCGACGACGTCCATGGACAGCTTGATCGCCTGCACGAACTCCACCCGCGAGTCCCAGCGCAGCAGCGGGTGGAGCTGCCGGTACAGGGGGAGCGCGGTGGTGAGGTCCCCGGCCACCGCGGCGCGGTAGAGCTCGACGGAGGCCCGGGGGAGCGCGTTGGGGTAACCGGCCACCCAGCCCTTGGCGCCCGCCACGGCCAGCTCCAGCAGTACGTCGTCCGCGCCGATCAGCAGATCCAGCTCCGGGGCGAGTTCCGCGATCCGGTAGGCGCGGCGGACGTCGCCGGAGAACTCCTTCACGCCGTGGATGTGCCCCTCGCCGTGCAGCCGGGCGAGGAGTTCGGGCACGAGGTCCACCTTGGTGTCGATCGGGTTGTTGTACGCCACCACCGGCAGCCCCGACCGGGCCACCTCCGCGTAGTGCGCGAGCACCGACCGCTCGTCGGCGCGGTAGGCGTTGGGCGGCAGCAGCATCACCGCGGCGCAGCCGACCTCGCCCGCCTGTTCGGCCCAGCGGCGCGCCTCGACGGAGCCGTAGGCGGCGACGCCCGGCATCACCCGCGCCCCGCCGACGGCGGCCACGGCCGTGCGCACCACCTGGGCGCGCTCCTGAGGCGTGAGCACCTGGTACTCGCCGAGCGAGCCGTTCGGTACGACGCCGTCGCAGCCGTTCTCCACCAGCCAGGCGCAGTGTTCGGCGTAGCGGTCGAGATCCACCGAGAGGTCCTCGCGCAGCGGGAGCGCGGTGGCGACGAGGACGCCGCGCCAGGGTCGGTTCTCCGGGAGGGTCATGAGCGGTCCCCAATCCACGTAGCGTGTGACATATTACGAACGGACGAAGCACTGCGGTTCAGTCGGCGCCCCGGGCCGGTCGGCGCCCGGTTCGGTCGGCGTCCTGGTCAGTCGGCGTCCGGCTCGGGCAGGTCCGCCAGCACCCCGAGCGGCACCGGCCGGGCGAACGGCCGCCGTCCGGGGGTGAACGGGCATCCGGTGAGCCCCGCCACCGCGGGGCCGCACATCCGGCCCTGGCACCAGCCCATTCCGGCCCGGGTGAGCAGCTTCACCGTGCGCAGGTCGCCCGCGCCGAGCGAGCCGGCCGCCGTGCGCACCTGCCCGGCGGTGACCTCCTCGCACCGGCACACGACCGTCTCGTCCGTGACGCCCTCGGCCCAGTGCGCCGGCGGCGCGCAGACGGCGTCGAGCGCCGCGAAGAACGCCCGCGACCGGGCACGGGCCCGGGCGGCGGCGCCCCATCGGCGCGGGTCGGGTGCGGTGCCGTGCAGGCGGGCGGCGACCGAGCGGCCGGCGATGTGCCCCTCGGCGAGCGCGAGGGCCGCACCGCCGATCCCGGTGGTCTCCCCGGCCGCCCAGACACCCGGTACATCGGTGCGCTGCTCGTCGTCCACCCGGACAGCCGTTCCGGCGAGGGCGCAGCCGAGGGTCTCGGCGAGATCCGTGTGCGCCAGCATCCCGTGCCCGACCGCGAGGGTGTCGCAGGGGATGCGCCGGGCGCCAGTGGGCACCGGCCGCCCGTCCCGGCCCAGTCCGGCGACCGTGACCGCCTCCAGCCGGTCGGTGCCGTGCGCCTCCACCACGGTGTGCCGGGCCAGGATGCGGATCCCGTGCCGCAGCAACGCACCCGTGTACCAGGCACCTTCGGCCAGCTTGCCCGGCTGCGCCACCAGCGCGGGAGCCCGCCGCAGCAGGGCCGCCGGGCGGGCCGACTCCACCAGCGCGGCCACCCGGGCGCCCGCCGCCGCGAGCCCCGTGGCCACGGGCAGCAGCAGCGGCCCGGTCCCGGCGACGACGGCGGTACGGCCCGGCAGCACCAGACCGCCCTTGAGCATGGCCTGCGCACCGCCCGCGGTGACGACCCCGGGGAGCGTCCAGCCCGGGAAGGGCAGCACCCGCTCGTACCCGCCGGTGGCGAGCAGGACGGCATCGGCACGGACGGTGACACCGTCCTGCTGCGCGGGGCCGCGCAGCGCGTGCACGGCAAAGGCTCCGGAGTCGCCCTCGAGACACCAGACATGGTGATCGGTCAGGTGGAGCAGGTGTCCGGCCGCGCGCTGCCGTTCCAGTCCCTCGTGCAGCCGTTCCCAGGTGCGCCACTGGTGGTGCAGGGCCTGGGGGCGGCGGGCGCCGAGGGCGGCGGCCGGCTGCCGGTAGAACTGGCCGCCCGCCTGCTCGGCCGCGTCCAGCAGGGTCACGCGCACCCCGCGCGCGGCGGCCGCCAGCGCCCCGGCCAGCCCGGCCGGACCCGCGCCGACGACGGCGAGATGCGGTCGCTCAGCCATCGTGTCCGGCCCCCTCCTGCGCGTCGTGTCCCGTTCCCTCCTGGGTACGGATGACGTCGCCCGGCCGTACCGGGACCAGGCAGGCGCGCTGGTTGGCCCGGCCGTCGACGGTGACCAGGCAGTCGAAGCACACGCCGATGCCGCAGAACACCCCGCGCGGCCGGCCCGCGACGCGCGTGCTGCGCCACGAGGTCACGCCCGCCGCCCACAGGGCCGCCGCCACCGTCTGCCCGGGCAGGGCCTCCAGGGGGCGGCCGTCGAAGGTGACGGTGAAGGCGGCGCCCGGCAGGGCCCGGGCCAGTTCCAGGGGATTCATCGGCTGTCCTCTCCGTTCGCCGCGCTCGCGAACCGCTCGGGCCGGAAGGGGCTGAGGTCCAGCTCCGCCGCCTTCCCGGTCAGGGCCTGGGCGATCAGCAGGCCGGTGCCGGTGGCGAGTCCGATGCCGGCGCCCTCGTGCCCGCAGGCGTGGAAGAGCCCGGGCAGGCGGGGGTCGGGTCCGATCGCCGGGAGGTGGTCGGGCAGGTACGGCCGGAAGCCCGCGTACGTCTGCAGGGCGCGGACCCGCTCCAGAAAGGGGAAGAGCCCGATCGCGCCGGCCGCCAGCGCCCGTACCGCCCGCAGCGACAGCGAGCGGTCGAAGCCGACGCGTTCCCGGCTCGCACCGATCAGCACCGGCCCGGCGGCCGTGCCCTCCACGACCGGCGAGGTCCGCAGAGCGGCCGAGTCGCTCGCCACGTCGGCCACGTAGTCCGCGGCGTACACCTTGTGCCGGACCATGCGCGGCAGCGGCTCGGTGACCAGCACGAAGCCGCGCCGGGGGAGGACCGGGAGGTGCACGCCGGCCAGCGCGGCGAGGTCGCCGCCCCAGGTGCCGGTGGCGTTCACCACCGCCGGTGCATGGAGGTCGCCCTGGTCCGTACGGACCCCGAGCACCGCGCCGCCGGCCGTGCGCAGCACCCCCGTCACGGTCCGGCCGGTGTGCAGCCGGGCGCCGGAGGCGCGGATCAGGTGGGCGGCCGCCAGCGCGGGCATGACCTGGGCGTCCTGCGGATAGCGGACCCCGCCCGCCATGCCGGGGGCCAGGTGCGGCTCCAGTTCCCGCAACTCGTCCGGCCCCACGAGGTCGGCCGCGACCCCGGCGGCGCGCTGGGCGGCGGCGAAGTCCCGCAGGGCGCCGAGCGTGCCGGGCGCCGAGGCGACCACCAGGCCGCCCTTCGGCTCGTACTCGACCGGCGCTCCCAGTCCGTCGTCGGCCAGCTCCGCCCACAGCCGGGCCGACAGCAGGGCCAGTTCCAGCTCGGGGCCCGGCTCCTTGTCGGAGACCAGCAGATTGCCCTCCCCGGCGCCCGTGGTCCCGCCGGCCACCGGCCCCCGGTCCACCACCCGCACGTCGAGCCCGGCACGGCCGGCGTACAGCGCACAGGCCGCCCCGACCATCCCGGCTCCGACGACCACGACATCGCAGCTCAGTCGGTTCGCCACGCGCAGTACTATGTCACATACCGCAGCGGCTGAGGAGACCCCGACACGAGTCCGGGGTCACGCCTCGCGCTCGTGCCGGCGCCCGACCGCCCGTGCGGACCTCAGGAGACGAACCCGCATGACCGGCCGCTTCGGTGGCCGCGAACTGCTCCAGCGCGTCGGTGATCCGCTCCGGCGTCCACGCAGCGCAGCCCGGCACCTGGGCGTACGGCAGCGGCCCGGGCAGGTCCGCGTACCCGAACGACGCCACCGACACCGCGGTGACGCGCAGCGCCGCGAGCCCCTCGTCCACCACCGGCAGCCAGTCGCCCCGGAACGGCATGAAGCAGCTGTCGGGCAGGAACGAGCCGGTGAGTTCGCACAGCCGTTGGTAAGGAAGTAGTCCTCGTCCCGGGCCGGTTCGGCGCCGAAGTGGTCGTGGACGGCCCGGAGAAGCTGCTCGTCCTCGATCCGGCCAGGGCCTGCGTCGCGGCGACGTCCAGCAGATACACGCTCAGTCCTGAACTCGTGCCCGGAAAGCCACCGGCCGCCACCGACATCGCCCACGGGCTCCGGCCGCCGCCGGCGGACAGGGCGAGGCCGGAGATGTCGCCCTCCCCCGAAGGCGGCATCCCCGACCGCGTCCCCCGGCGCCCGAACGGTGGCCTGGACTGCCAGGGTGCCGCTCCGGGAGGCCGGACGCCTGAGTCGGGGGGTACTCAAGTCGCCCTGTATCAGATCTGAGTAGGCGCGCTCCCCATGGTGTGACGACTCACGAACAGGATGCGAAGACCCTGGAGCTGCCCTGGCCGTTCACCGGCCGGGAGACCGAACTGGACCTGGTGCGCCGGGCGTCGGCGGCCGGACGGCCCGGCATCGTGGTGACCGGCCCGGCGGGCCGCGGAAAGACCCGCCTGATCGCCGAGGCGGTCCGGGGCACCGACTGCGCCCGGGTGACCGGCACCCCCGAGACCCGCGGCCTGCGCCTGGCCGCCTTCGCGCACCTGCTGCCCGACACCGTCTCCCTGCACCGCGCACTGCACCTCCTGTCCGGCACACGCCTGCTCGTCGTCGACGACGCCCACCTGCTGGACGACGCCTCCGCCGCGCTCGTCCACCAACTCGCCGTGCACGGACGCACCCGGCTGGCCGTGGCCGCCACCGACGGCGCACCGGCGCCGGGCGCGGTGTCCCGGCTGTGGACGGGGGACCTGCTGCCGCGCCTCGCCCTGGAGCCGCTGTCCCGCGAGGACACCGCTCACCTCCTCGGCCCGGCCGGTCTGGAGCCGCTCACCGTGCGCCGGCTGCACCGGGTGTGCCGGGGCGATCTGCGGCTGCTGCGCGATCTGCTGGACGCGCTGCGCGGGTCCGGCGGGCTGGTCCGCCTGCCCGGCACCGACGCGTGGGCCTGGCGCGGCCCCGTTCCGGTCACCGCGGCCGTCCGCGACCGCCTCGCGCCCGCGCTGGACCGCGCCGGCGCCGGCGAGCGCGAGGCGCTGGACCGGCTGGCCTTCGCCGAGCCCCTGCCCGTCCCGCTGGACGACCTCGCCCCCGACGCGCCCGGCCTGGGCGTCCTCGAACGTCTGGAGGCGGACGGCCTGATCCACGTCGACGACCGGGGTGCCGTCAGCCTCGTCCACCCGCTGCACGGTCCGGCCCTGCGCGCCACCGCCGGCCGGCTGCGGGCCCGGCGGCTCGCCCACCGCACCCCGGAGCAGTGGCGGCCGGCCCTCGACGCCGAACAGAACGCACTGCAGCGCCGGTTGGCACGGCACGACGTACGGACCGTCGCCACCCCGGTCGGGGACTGGCTGCTGCACGAGGGCCTGCCGGTCCCGGCCGGCTACGCCGTCGTACGCGCCCGGTACGCCCGGCTGCGCGGCGAGCTGCGGGAGGCGGCCGCGTGGGCGCGGGAAGGGCTGCGGGCGGCGCCGGGCGACGCGGAGTGCCGCGGCGAGATCGACTTAGTGGCCGGGCAGTCGGGGGAGGCCTCCGGAGCGGGCGTGTGGGCCGCGGCGGCCCGGGGCGACCTCGAGGGTGCCCTGGACGCGCTCGACGGGGACGACGTGTTCGCGCTCTACGACGCCGTACGGCTCGGCGCGCCCGAGCGGGTCGCCGGGCGGCTGCCGGGCGACGGGGTGTTCGGCCGGCACGCCGAGGCGCTCGCCCGCCGGGACGGGGCCGCGCTGGACCGGGTGGCCGACGCCCTGGAGGCGCGCGGCTTCCTGCTGTTCGCGGCGGAGGCGCGCGCCCAGGCCGTCCGCGCCCACCGCGACCCGCGCGCCGCCCGCCTCTCCCGCACCCGCGCGCTCGCCCTGGCCCGCCGCTGCCAGGGTGCCCGCACACCGGCGCTGTCCGGGCTGGTGCTCGGCGAACTCACCGCCCGGCAGCGGCAGATCGTCGCCCTCGCGGCGGCCGGCCTGAGCAACCGGGAGATCGCCGAGCGGCTGACCCTGTCCGTACGGACCGTCGGCAACCACCTGTACGGCGCCTACGCGCGGCTCGGCGCGAGTGACCGCGACGCCCTCCCATGGCTCACGGACCTCCCCGCGACGAAGCCCGCCTGACCCCCTCACGCCGCCCCGAACGCCGCGAAGGGCTCAGCCGGTGGCCTGGTGGACGGGGTCGTCGGGCTGGGTGGTGCGGGGGAGTTCCGCGGTGGGGCCTTCGGGGGGGGCGGGTCGTCGGGAGTCGCCCGGCGGCTGACGCTCTCCGGACGGACGGTCGGCGGCTGCCCGGCCCCTCGCCCCTCACGCCGCCCCGAACGCCGCGAAGGCCCAGCCGGTGGCCTGGTGCACCGGGTCGTCCGGCTGGGTGGTGCGGGCGTCGCGGAGGGACTCGGCGAGGGAGAGGCCCGCGTCGAGTCCCTTGTGCAGGGCGAGCATCAGCGGGACGACGGCGGCGTCGTTCACCGGCGCGCTGCTCGCCACCACCCCGGCCGTGCCCAGCGGCAGCAACGCCGTGACCAGGCCCAGCAGTTCGTCGGCGCCCACCGAGGCCAGGCGGGCGGTGTCGCAGCTGGAGAGGATGATGCGGTACGGGCTGCGGGCCAGCCGCTCGAAGTCGTGCACGATCAGCGGGCCGTCGGCCATCCGCAGGGCCGAGAACAGGGGGCTGTCGGCGCGGAACGTGCCGTGCGCGGCGAGGTGGGCCAGGGCCGCGCCGTCGAGTTCGTCCAGCACGCGCGGGACCTGCGCCGCCCTGCCCTCCAGCACCCGTGCCGTGCCGTACCGGCCGGCGAGCTCGGGCACCTCCGCCCCGCCGGTGGCGAGCCCGGGGCCGCGCACCAGGACGTGCCGGCCGCCCATCGGCGGCTCGGTCTCCCGGGCCCGCAGCCAACTGCCCGCCGACGGCGACACGCTGAGCACCCGCTCGCGCAACGCGGGCAGCAGAGCCCACGGCACCCGGTGCAGGGCTCCGGGCGGCACGATCACCACCGGACCGGATCCCAGATGCCGTACGGCGTCCCCGAGCAGCAGCTCCTCCAGGCGCCGGCCCGCCGCCTCCACCAGCGGCAGCCGCGCCTCGCCGCCCGGGTGCGCCAGGCGCCGCAGCCCGGCCTGCACATGCTCGGCCTCGGCCACGGCCTCCGCCAGCGCCCCGCCCGCGAACCGCCGCACCCGGCCCTGCCCGCACAGCAGGATGTGCACCCGGCCGTCCACCACGGCGAGTTCCACCAGACGCGCGTGACCGAGCCGGTCCAGCAGGCGGCCCACGTCCAGCCGGTCCCCGGCGCCGGGCGCGTCGCCGCGCATGTGGTGGGTGCGGGAGCGGATCTCCCGTTCCAGGCGCCGCTGTTCGCGCTCCAGCGCGGGGACCGGGCGGCCCTCCATGCGGGCCTCCTCCGCGCGGGCGGCTATCTCCCGGTAGGCGGTCAGGCTGCCGAGCAGCGCCGGGTCGGCGGGCGGTCGGGCGGGCGGCGCGGACAGCACGGTCGCCCGCCAGCGCTCGCTCCACTCCAGCAGCCGCCGGGGACCGCCGTGCGCCAGGCTCGCCTCCTGGGCGAGCGCGGCCAGTTCGGCACCCTGCGCGGTGACGCGGGCCCGCAGCTCGGAGGCGCCCAGCGTCATCCGGTGGTCGTCGAGCACGTCCAGGCCGCGCCGGCAGGCCTCCCTCACCCCGCGCGGGGAACCGGCCGCCCGGGCCCGCAGCGCCTGCGCGGCCCAGCCGGTCACGCGGGCGGGCGGCGGACCGCCGTAGCGGCTGCGCGCGGCCACCGCCAGGTGCCGCTCCGCCTGCGCCGTCCGGCCGAGGGAGAGGGCGATGCGCCCGGCGAGCAGCGAGGCCTCGGGCGCGGCGGGCGAGCCGAAGGAGGCGAGGCGCCCGGCGGCCGCCGCCGCGTCCGCGACCAGCCGGGCCGACCCGCCGCCCGCCGCCGCCCGCGCCTCGATCAGCACCAGCCGGGCGTGCGTCTCCCACCAGGGCCGCCGCTGCCCCGCGAACAGCCGTACGGCGTCGGCGGCGCGGGCGATGGCGGTGTCCGCGTCTCCGGCCGAGCGGGCGGCCCGGGCCGCGGCGAGCAGCAGCTCGGCCTTGCGCGTGGACTGCCCGCCCATCCGGTCCAGCAGCGCGATCGCCGCGTCGGCCTCCGCCAGCGCCTCCGGGGCGAGCCCCGCCGCCATCAGCACCTCGCAGCGCCGGATGGAGAGCATGAAGGTGGGTGTGCCCAGCTTGGCGTACCGTTCCTCGGCCTCGTCCAGGAGCCGCAGCGCGGCCGGGATGTCACCCGAGCGGAACGCGGCCAGGCCCCGGCTCTCCACCGCGTCCGCCTTGTCGTGCTCCTGACCGGTGGTGTCCCACAGCCGTTCGGCCGCGGTGAAGTCGGCGTCGGCCCGGTCCACGGCGCCCAGCGCCAGATGGACCGTGGCCCGCAGGGTCAGCGCCCGCGCGGTCCAGATGTCGTCCCCGGCCTGCCGCAGCACCGGAAGCGCCCGCCGTACGTCGTCCAGCGCCTCCCGGTGCCGCCCCAGCACCCACCACACATACGCCCGCCGGTACAGCACCCGCGCCCGGGTGTGTCCGCTGCCCCGCGCGACACCCCGCTCGAACGACGCCAGCCCCTGCCGCGTGCGCCCCGCGTGCACCAGTGCGACCCCCAGAGTGGCGAGCACATCGGCCTCCCGCTCGGCGGAGGCGGCGCGCGCGGCGAGGTCCCGGGCCCGGCGCAGATGCCGCAGCGCGATCCTCAGATCGCCGAAGTCCCGCTGCCAGATACCCAGTACCTGATGGGCCACGCTGGCGTGCAGCGGCGGGGAACCGGTGTGCAGGACCTGTTCCGCGCGTGCCCGGGCCTCGCCCGGATCGGCGAACACCATCGGCAGCAGTTCGAGCACCGAGTCGCTTCCCGCTGTCACCCCTCGCATGGTAGTGGCCCGGTGTATCAATCGGTGGGCCGGCGGCTCTCACTGTCGACCACCGCCCAGGGGGAGGACACGCGATGGCTCCACAGCGATTCCACGAGCAGTTCGACCACATCCAGCGCGCGCTGCCGGACGTACCCCTCGCCATGGGGCCGCAGGACGACGCCCACTTCCTCTACGAGAAGGGCGTCGTCCTCGCCCGGGACGGCGAGGAGGCCCGCCTGGTCGAGGACACCGTGCGCACCCACTTCACCGACACACGGGGCCTGATCCCGGACCACGTGCGCCGGATGGGGCCCGAGGCGGGCCGCACCGGTGTCACCCGGATCCGGGTCGGCGACCCCGCCCAGGGAGAGGACACCGTCCCGCACGCCCTGCGCGCCCTGCGGCAGGCCGAGGGCCGCCGGGGACGCCCGCTCGTCAGCCGCAACCACGTCGTGCACATCGCCGTGAACGCCTGCCCCGGCGACGAGCCCGTGCCCGCACCGCGCAGCGCACCGCCCAACCCGGCCCCGGCCGAGGGCGCCTACGACCCGGAGCGCGCCGTCGGCGTCCTCGTCATCGACACCGGGCTCGTGCACGACCACGCGTCCTGCCCGCTCCTCGCCCACACCACCGGCGACCGGCAGACCGGCGAGACGGACACCGACGGGGTGCTGCGGCAGTACGTCGGCCACGGCACCTTCATCGCCGGGATCCTCGCCGCGGTCGCCCCCAGCACGGACATCACCGTCCGGGGCACGCTCACCGACGCGGGCGCCGTGCTGGAGTCGGAGTTCGGCGCCCGGCTCTTCGAGGCCGTCGACCAGGACGGCTGGCCCGACATCATCAGCCTCTCCGCCGGCACCTCGGGCGGCCGCGCCGACGGGTTGCTCGGGCTGGAGGCGTTCATGCGCGAACTGCGCGAGCAGCGCACCCTGCTGGTGGCCGCCGCCGGCAACAACGCGAGCGACCTGCCGTTCTGGCCGGCCGCCTACGCCGACCTGCCCGAGTACGCGGACAGCGTGCTGTCGGTCGGCGCGCTGCGCGGGGACGGCGAGTCCGCCGCCTGCTTCACCAACCACGGCCCCTGGGTCCGCGTGTTCGCCCCGGGTGAGCGCCTCACCAGCGCCTTCACCGGCTTCGCCGACCCGGTGCCGTACGTCTACCAGCACTCCACCTACGACACCTGCCGCTACGGCTTCCGCTACGCCTGCACCTGTCAGTACCCGCGCCACACGGGCACGTTGAGCGAGGGCCGGGAGAGCACCGGGGCCAAGGCGGACCAGGTGATGTTCGACGGCCTCGCGCAGTGGAGCGGCACCTCCTTCGCCACTCCGGCCGTCGCGGGCCTGGTGGCCGCCCACATGGCGGCGCACAAGGAGCGCGACCCGCGCGCGGCGCGCACCCAACTGCTCGCCTCCGTCACCGAGTCCGCCGAGGTGCGCGGGGCGCGCGTCCCGGCGCTCCGCCCGCCGACCTGGCGCCCGGTTCCCGTCGTGATCCCGGCGCAGTCCGCATGAGGGCCGGAACTCTCCGCTCCACGGCGTACGATGACGTGCCGTACACGAGGGGTGGAGCCGTGGACCGTACAGAGATCGGCGCACTCGTCCGGTCCGCCGTCGAGGGCGACGCCGCGGCCTGGAAGGCGCTGGTGGAGGGGCTGAGTCCGCTGGTGTGGTCGGTGGTGCGCGCGCACCGGCTCTCCGACGCCGACGCCCACGAGGTCTTTTCGACCGTCTGGTTCCGTTTCGCCCAGCACCTCGGCCGCCTGCGGGAACCCGACAAGGCGGGCTCCTGGCTGGCGAGCACGGCCCGGCACGAGTGCCTGAAGGTGCTCAAAGGGCTGACGCGTCTGACGCTGACGGACGATCCGCAGGTGCTGGACCGGGCCAGCGATGAGCGGACGCCGGAGCAGTCGCTGATCGACTCCGAGGAGGCGGCCGCCCAGGCCGAGCGGATCCGGCGGCTGTGGCAGGAGTTCGAGGCGCTGGGCGAGCGGTGCCGGCAGCTGCTGCGGGTGCTGATGGCCTCGCCGCCGCCCAGCTACGGGGAGGTGTCCTCCGCGCTCGGCATCGCGGTCGGCAGCATCGGCCCTCTGCGCCAGCGCTGTCTGCGCCGGCTGCGGGCCCGGATGGACGCGCGGGGGGCGGCATGAGCGGCATGGACGAGCACGGGTTCCCCGAGCCGCCGGAGGCCGGCGACGCCTCCGAACCCGGTTTCGCCGACGCCGGGTTCGACGGCGCCCTGCTGGAGGAGGAACTGCGCCAGGCGGCCACCGTCCTCGACCCGGTCCCGGCCGAGCTGCTGCACCTGGCCCTCGACGCCTACGCGTTGCACGACCTGGATGCCGAACTGGCCGAGCTGACCTTCGACTCGCTCGTGGACGCGCTGCCGGTCAGAGGAGTGCCGGACGCCCCCCGGATGCTGACCTTCCGGGCCGGCGAGCTGACCGTCGACGTCGAGGTCACCGGCGAGGGCCTGATCGGCCAGGTGCTGCCGCCGCAGCCGGCGCGCATCGAGGTGCTGGGCGGCCCGCGGACGGCCCACCCGGTCGCGGTCGACACCCTGGGCCGGTTCACCAGCGACCACCCGCCCGCCGGCCCGTTCGCGCTGCGCCTGCGCGCCGGCGAGGCGGTGATCGTCACGGAGTGGCTGCGGGCCTAGGGTCTTTCGTTTGGATCAGGCCGGATCAGGGAGCGGGGTCTGGTGCCGTGCATCGCAAGGCGGAGGAGGGCGACATGGCGGAGCCATGGCAACCGACGACAACGCCGCGAGGCGCGGTGCCAGGGTCCGCGAGCCCGGCAAGATCCGAACGAGAGGCCCTAGGGCCGGACCCTGTTCACCAGGTGACCGGCAGGGTGCGTGGTCCGCGGATCATGGTCTGGTGCCGCCACCGGACCTGGTCCGCGGGCACGGCCAGGCGCAGCCCCGGGAACCGCTCCAGGAGCGTGCCGACCAGCAGTTCGGTCTGCAGCCGGGCGAGAACGGCGCCGGTGCAGTAGTGCGGGCCGTTGCCGAAGGACAGGTGCGGGTTGGGATCCCGGTCGGGGTGGATGGTGTCGGGGTCCGGGAAGACGTCGGGGTCGCGGTTGGCGGCGAGGTAGGAGACGTAGACCGGTTCGCCCGCCGCGATGCGGTGGCCGGCGATCTCCACGTCCTCCAGGGCGATCCGGGCGAGCCCGACCGAACTGCGGTGCGGGATGTAGCGCAGCAGCTCGTCCAGCACCGGACCGCGCGCCTCCGGACGGCCGCGCATCCGCTCCATCAGCTCCGGGCGGGTCAGCAACAGGTACAGCGTCTGCCCGCAGTTGTGGGTGACCGCCTCCCCGCCGATCTGCAGCGGGCCGGCCAGGCCGACGGCCTCCTCCTCGCTGATGTCGCCACGCGACACGGCGGCCCCGAGCAGCGCGTACACGTCCTCGCCGGTGCTGTGCGCGCGGGCGCGGACGATGGTCCGGATCCAGCCGTACAGCCCCGTCTTCGCCTGCCCGGCGGCCTCGGGACCGCCCGCGGTGGAGATGATCTGCCGGGTCCAGGCGTGCACCTGCTCCCGGTCGGCGGGCGGCACGCCCATCACCTCGCTGACGACCGTGAGCGGGAACGGCTCCAGCACCCGCTCCACCAGGTCGGCGGGCGGTCCCTCCCGGACGACGCCGTCCACCAGCTCGTCGAGGATCTCCTGCGCGCGCGGGCGCAGCCGCTTCATCGCGCTCACGGTGAAGGCGCCCGCGACCGGCTTGCGCAGCCGGTTGTGGTCGGGCTGGTCGGCCCAGGCGAGCGAGCCGGGGCGGGGCGCGAAGTTCGGGGCCATCCGGGTCACATGGCGGCGGGTGACCTCCGCGCGGCTGAACCGCGGATCGTTGGTGATCAGCCGGACGTCCTCGTACCGGGTGGCCAGCCACGCCCAGCCCTCGCCGTGCGGCAGCCGGATCCTGGTCAGCGGGCCCTCGCGCATCAGCTCGGCGAGGACCGGGTCGGTTCCGGTGCCGTCCAGGTCGAGCGGCGGCCAGTCCCGCACGGGCGGCGGCACCTGTCCGGTGAGCGTGCCGGTCTCCTCGGTCATGCCCTCCACCCTCGTACGACCCGCCGCCCGCTGTCCTGCGCTGGTGCTCCAGCCGGGGAGGGCCTCGTCCGGCATCCGCCGGCGGTCTCAGAGGGCGTCCACCAGCGCGGCCAGCGCCGAGGCCAGCCGCTCCAGGCCGGGCCCCGCCGGGCCGCCGGGCTCGCTCATGTAGGTGTCCCGGCGTATCTCCACCATCAGCGCGCTCACCCGGGCGTCCGTGCCGTAGTACTCCAGTGGCACGTACGTCCCGCTGAACGGACTGTCCAGCCCGGTCTCCCCGCACCCGGCGAACGCCGACCGCGCCGCCTGCGTCAGCTCCGGCGGGGTGTGGAAGGCGTCCGTGCCCAGGCAGACGGGCGGACGCGGTCCGGCGCCGTGCAGCTCGTAGGGCAGCGCCTCGCTCGGATAGGAGTGGACGTCGATCACGACCGCCCGCCCGGTCGCGGCCAGCCGCTCCGCCACCGCCTCGCTCATCGCCCGCGCGTACGGCCGGAAGTACCGCTCCAGCAAGGGGTGCGGGTCGGTGTCCGGGGCCCGCAGCTCGCCCCGGTGCGTGGTCCGTGTGTACACGGCGCCCATGCCCACGGCGAGCATCTCCTCCCGCTCGTCCGGGAACCGCTCCGGGTCCACCACCAGCCGCGACAGCCGGTTGACGAACCGCCAGGGCCGGACCCCGGCCAGTTCCGCCGCCCGCTCGGCGATGTCCGCCGTGTGCGCGTCGGTGATGTGGTCCAGCTCCCGCTCCAGCGCCACGTCGTCCAGCACGATGCCCGCGCGCACCTCACCGGGGATGTCCCGGGCCGCATGCGGCACATGCAGCAGCACGGGGGAGTCGGCGGCACCGGGCAGCAGGGCGAAGGAGGACACGGGCGGCTCCGAGGCGTGGTCGAGGGCGTTGACAAGGATCAAGGTGCCACACGCCACTGACAACGAAGGGGGAGAGGCCGCGATCGGCCCCCGCGACTGCGGGCGGAGCGCGGCCCACGGCGCCCGGCACGCGGCGCGGCCCCCCGTGCGGCGAAGCGCTGCGGGACCCCGCGGGGCGCGGCCCGGCCGGCGCCTCCCCGACGGTCGTCCGGCCCCCGGTATGCGACCGCCCCGGCCGGGGAAGTCCGGCCGGGGCGGAGGCACTTGCGGTGACGGCGCAGGCGCCGCGGGTGCTAGCCGAGCGACGCCAGCGTCTCGTTCCAGGTGGCCGACGGGCGCATGACCGCGTCCGCCTTCGCCTTGTCGACCTGGTAGTAGCCGCCGATGTCGGCCGGCTTGCCCTGGACGGCGATCAGCTCGTCCACGATCTTCTGCTCGTTCGCCGCGAGGCTCTCGGCCAGCGGCGCGAAGGCCTTCGCCAGGTCGGCGTCGTCGGTCTGCCGGGCCAGCTCCTGCGCCCAGTACAGGGACAGGTAGAAGTGGCTGCCGCGGTTGTCGATGCCGCCCAGGCGCCGGGTCGGGGACTTGTCCTCGTTGAGGAACGTCGCCGTGGCCCTGTCGAGGGTGTCGGCGAGGACCTTGGCGCGCGTGTTGCCGGTGGCCGCCGCGTACTGCTCGAAGGACGGCACCAGGGCGAAGAACTCACCCAGGGAGTCCCAGCGCAGGTAGTCCTCCTTGACGAGCTGCTGCACGTGCTTGGGCGCGGAGCCGCCGGCGCCCGTCTCGAACAGGCCGCCGCCCGCCATCAGCGGGACCACCGACAGCATCTTGGCGCTGGTGCCCAGCTCCAGGATCGGGAACAGGTCGGTGAGGTAGTCGCGCAGCACGTTGCCGGTCACCGAGATGGTGTTCTCGCCGCGGCGGATGCGCTCCACCGACAGCTTGGTGGCCTCGACCGGGGACAGGATCTTGATGTCCAGGCCCTCGGTGTCGTGCTCCGGCAGGTACTGCCGGACCTTGGCGATCAGGTTGGCGTCGTGGGCGCGGGTCTCGTCCAGCCAGAACACGGCCGGGTCGCCGGTGGCGCGGGCGCGGGTGACGGCCAGCTTCACCCAGTCGCGGATCGGGGCGTCCTTGGTCTGGCAGGCGCGGAAGATGTCGCCGGCGGAGACGGTCTGCTCCAGGACGACGTTGCCGGCCTGGTCGACCAGGCGGACCGTGCCGGTGACCGGGATCTCGAAGGTCTTGTCGTGCGAGCCGTACTCCTCGGCCTTCTGCGCCATGAGGCCGACGTTCGGGACGGAGCCCATGGTCGACGGGTCGTAGGCGCCGTGGGCACGGCAGTCCTCGATCACGGCCTGGTAGACGCCGGAGTAGGAGGAGTCCGGCAGCACCGCGAGGGTGTCGGCCTCCTGGCCGTCCGGGCCCCACATGTGGCCTGAGGTGCGGATCATGGCCGGCATCGAGGCGTCGACGATGACGTCGGACGGCACGTGCAGGTTGGTGATGCCCTTGTCGGAGTCGACCATCGCCAGCGCGGGGCCCTCGGCCAGCTCGGCCTCGAAGGAGGCCTTGATCTCGGCGCCCTCCGGCAGGGCCTCGATGCCCTTGAGGATGCCGCCCAGACCGTCGTTCGGGGTCAGGCCGGCCGCGGCGAACGTCTCGCCGTACTTCGCGAACGTCTTCGGGAAGAACGCGCGCACCACGTGACCGAAGACGATCGGGTCGGAGACCTTCATCATCGTGGCCTTCAGGTGCACGGAGAACAGGACGCCCTCCTCCTTGGCGCGGGCGACCTGGGCGGTCAGGAACTCGCGCAGCGCGGCGACGCGCATCACGGAGGCGTCGACGACCTCGCCCTCGAGGACCGGCACGGACTCGCGCAGGACGGTGGTGGAGCCGTCGTCGCCCTTGAGCTCGATGCGCAGCGCGCCGGCCTCGGAGATGACCACGGACTTCTCCGTGGAACGGAAGTCGTCCGCGCCCATGGTGGCCACGTTGGTCTTGGAGTCGGCGCTCCAGGCGCCCATGCGGTGCGGGTGGGTCTTGGCGTAGTTCTTCACCGACGCGGGGGCGCGGCGGTCCGAGTTGCCCTCACGCAGCACCGGGTTGACCGCGGAGCCCTTGACCTTGTCGTAGCGGGCGCGGATCTCGCGCTCCTCGTCGGTCTTCGGGTCGTCCGGGTAGTCCGGCAGCGCGTAGCCCTTGCCCTGCAGCTCGGCGACGGCGGCCTTGAGCTGCGGGATGGACGCCGAGATGTTCGGCAGCTTGATGATGTTGGCGGCGGGCGTCTTCGCCAGCTCGCCCAGCTCGCTCAGGGCGTCCGGGATGCGCTGGTCCTCGTTCAGGTACTCCGGGAAGACGGCGATGATGCGCCCGGCCAGCGAGATGTCGCGGGTCTCCACGGGCACACCGGCCTGCGAGGCGTACGCCTGGATCACCGGCAGGAACGAATGCGTCGCCAGGGCCGGGGCCTCGTCTGTGTAGGTGTAGATGATGGTCGAGTCAGTCACCGGGTGCTCCGCTCCACGTCTGCAACATTGCTCGACATCAAGATATCTCGTGCCCGGGATCCGCTCGACAGGGACCTCGTTCGAAAAGGTGCCGATCGAGTGCAACCGAATCCACGATCTCGTGGTCATGACAAGCGATCGCCCAACTGACCGGCGGCCGACCCGACCACCCGGCCGCCCGAGCGAAAGCGAACCATGAGATATCGCACCAGAGTGACGGCCCCGGTGGCCGCCCTGATCGGCACCGCGGCGGCGCTCACGGCGGGCTCCCCGGCCCAGGCCGCGCCCGGGGGAGCGGCCCGGCGCAAGACGGCAGGCCCCGGCGCCGAGACCCTCGGCGACCCCGTGTTCCCCACCCTCGGCAACAAGGGCTACCGGGTCTCCTCCTACGCCCTCGACTTCACCTACGACGCGACGGCCAAGACGGTCAACGCGACGGCGACCCTGCGCATACGCACCGACCGGGCGCTGAACCGCTTCTCGCTCGACGCTCTGGGCCTGGACATACGCTCGGTGACCATCGACGGCGCCGGCGCCTCCTTCGAGCAGGTGGGGGAGAAGCTGCGGATCACGCCGGCCAAGGAGCTGGCGTCCGGGACCAAGGTCAAGGTGCGCGTCACCTACTCCGCCGACCCGCGCCGCAGTCTCGCCCACACCGCCTGGGTTCCCACCCCGGACGGCTTCGCGATCTGCCCGCAGCCCAACTCCGCGCACACCGTCTTCCCGTGCAACGACCATCCCTCGGACAAGGCGGACTTCACCTTCCGCATCACCGTCCCGAACGGGCTGCGCGGCGTGGCGAACGGCAACCTCACCGGCACCGAGGCGCTGTCCGGCGACCGTACGGCGTACACGTACCGCTCGGCGTCCCCGATGGCCACCGAGCTGGTCCAGATCACCGTCGGTGACTACGTCGTCAAGGACCGGCAGGGCCCGCACGGCCTGCCTTTGCGCGACGTCGTCCCGTCCGCGCGGGCCGCCGCGCTGGAGCCGGCGCTCGCGCTCACCCCGAACCTGGTGACGTGGCTGGAGTCCCGGCTGGGCGCCTTCCCGTTCGAGACGTACGGCCTGCTGCCGTGCAACTCCGACGACCCGAAGGCCTTCGACTTCACCGGCCTGGAGACGCAGACCCTCACCCTGTACAAGCCGAACTTCCTGCTCCAGCCGGAGAAGAGCATCGGCTCGCACATGATGCACGAGCTGGTCCACTCCTACTTCGGCAACCTGGTCAGCCCCGCCACCTGGGCCGACCTGTGGCTCAACGAGGGCCACGCGGACTTCTACGGGCTGCTCTACCGCTACGAGCGGGGCTGGGCCGACTCCCTGGGCCTGACCACGATGGAGGCCCGGATGAAGGACACCTACGCGCGCGGCGACCAGTGGCGCCGCGACTCCGGCCCGGTGGCGGCCCCGAACGCGACGAACCTCTTCGACAGCCAGCGCTACCTGGGCGGCGTGCTCGTCCTGTACGCCTTCCGGCAGCAGGTCGGCGAGCAGGTCTTCAACGCCGTCGAGCGCCGCTTCCTGGAGCGCTTCCGCAACTCCTCGGCGGCCACCGAGGACTACATCGCGGTCGCCTCCGAGGTCTCCGGCCAGGACCAGTCCGGCTTCCTGCGCGACTGGCTCTACGGCACGAAGACCCCGCGCATGCCCGGCCACCCGGACTGGACCGTGAACCCGGTCGCCTCCTCCTTCGCGGCCCCGCACAGCAAGCGCGGCGGCCACTGGCACGAGAACTCGGCCACCCTCTGATCAACCCGGCGGGCGGACCCGACCCCGGCTCCGCCCGCCTCCCGGGCCCTAGTCGGTCACCGCGCCCCGCGCGGCCTCCTCCCCGTTCCGCTGATGCGGGATCACCACCGTGCCCTGCTGCAGGGCGACCGTGCGGGTGGGGGACGGGATGCGGATGCCCTCCTCGCGGTAGCGGCGGTGCAGGCGCTTGATGAACTCGTGCTTGACGCGGTACTGGTCGCTGAACTCGCCGACCCCGAGGATCACCGTGAAGCCGATCCGGGAGTCCCCGAAGGTGTGGAACCGGATGGCGGGCTCGTGGTCCGGGACCGCGCCGGTGATCTCCGTCATCGTCTCCGCGATCACCTCGGTGGTGACCCGCTCGACGTGGTCCAGGTCGGAGTCGTAGCTCACGCCCACCTGCACCAGCACCGTCAGCTGCTGCTCGGGGCGCGTGTAGTTGGTCATGTTGGTCTTGGCGAGCTGGCCGTTGGGGATGACCACCAGGTTGTTGGACAGCTGCCGCACCGTCGTCTGACGCCAGTTGATGTCCACCACATAGCCCTCCTCGCCGCTGCTGAGCCGGATGTAGTCGCCCGGCTGCACGGTCTTGGAGGCGAGGATGTGAATGCCGGCGAACAGGTTGGCGAGTGTGTCCTGCAGAGCCAGCGCCACCGCCAGACCGCCCACACCGAGGGCGGTCAGCAGGGGCGCTATGGAGATGCCGAGCGTCTGCAGGACGACGAGGAAGCCGATCGCCAGCACCAGCACCCGGGTGATGTTGACGAAGATGGTGGCCGAGCCCGCCACGCCCGAGCGGGACTGGGTGAGCGAGCGGACCAGACCCGAGATCACCCGGGCCGCGGAAAGGGTCACCACCAGGATGAGCCAGACCTGGAGGATCTGGTCGACATGGTGCTGGACCGTCCGGGTCAGCGGCAGCAGCGCCCCGGCCGTGGCGGCACCGCCCGCGATCGCGGCCCACGGGACGACGGAGCGCAGCGCGTCCACGATGACGTCGTCCCCGCTCCAGCGGGTCCGCTTGGCGTGCCCCGCCAGCCAGCGCAGCAGCGTGCGGGACAGGAAGGCGAGCAGCAGGCCCGCGCCCAGGGCGATGCCGGCGAGGACGAGGTCGTCCAGCGTCAGCGCGCGGTTCACCGGTCACCTCCGGCACGCAAAGCGGCTGCCCAGAGCCTGATGTGAAGTCTCGTCACGTTGTCACCTGCTCGATGTCCGGGATGTGCCGTCGCGCCCCCGCCGACGCATGCGGCGAGCGGCGCGACCGTTCATCCTGCCGCATCCGGCACGGCAGTTCGCACCCGGAGGTCACGGACCGTCTCCCGGGCGGCCGCTCACACATCCGTGAAGGACCCGTGCCGCCCCGCACCGTCCGCGAACCGTGCCGCCCCCTCCAGCCCCTTGGCCAGTACGCCCGCCCCGTGCCTGAGTTCCGTGCGCAGGGCCGCCTCCTCGGTCAGTCCCTCCTGGTCCAGGACCGACGCGCGGTCGGAGCGCAGACAGGACTGGGGCAGGCGGGCGAGGGACGCCGCCAGTTCCTCGGCGGCGGCCCGGGCGTGGCCTGTGGGGACCAGGCGGTTGGCCAGCCCCATCTCGTACGCCTCGCGGGCCGGGACCGGGCGGCCGGTCAGGATCATGTCCATCGCCCGGCCGGTCCCGATCAGCCGGGGCAGCCGTACCGTCCCGCCGTCGATCAGCGGCACGCCCCAGCGGCGGCAGAACACCCCGAACACGGCGTCCTCCTCGGCGACCCGCAGGTCGCACCAGAGCGCCAGTTCGAGACCGCCCGCCACGGCGTGCCCGGCGACGGCCGCGATCACCGGCTTGGACAGCCGCATCCGGGTCGGCCCCATCGGCCCGTCGCCCTCCTCGGCCACCCGGTTGCCGCGCTCGGTGCCCACCGCCTTCAGGTCGGCGCCCGCGCAGAACGTGCCGCCCTCGCCCCACAGCACCGCCACCCGCGCCTCGTCGTCCGCCTCGAACTCCCGGAAGGCGGCGGCGAGTTCGGATGCCGTTCGGCCGTCCACCGCGTTGCGGGCCCCGGGCCGGGACAGGACGACGGTGGTGACGTGCTCCTTGCGCTCCACACGGACCGACACGGCGGGTGCTCCTCACATCAGGCGCGGCTCGGACGGCCACTGTGCCTCAGACGACCTTCAGCCGCACCAGCGCACCCAGCGTCAGCGCCCCCGGCACCAGCGGCACCCACACCGTGATGACCCGGTAGGCGAGCACCACCGCCGTGGCCACCGCGGCCGGTCCGCCCGCCGCGACCAGCGCCACGATCAGCGCCGCCTCGACCGACCCCAGCCCGCCCGGCGCCGGCACCAGGGCCACCGCCACCGTCGCCGCCAGGTACGCCAGCGCCATGTGCATGGGCGGCACCGGCAGCCCCAGCGCCTGCCCCACCGCGGCGAGCGCGGTCGCCTGGAGCGCCGGGAAGGCCAGCGAGCCGCCCCACAGGGCCAGCGCCCGGCCCGGGCGGGTGTGCACCGACCGCGCCTCGTCCAGGGCGTCCCGCAGGAACCGCCGCACGGCCGTGCGCAGTCGTCGTACGAGAAGCAGCCCGGCCGCCGCCACGCCCGCGAGCCCGCACGCCCCGAGCAGCAGCGGGAGCGAGGCCGTGGCGGGCAGCAGCGTGCCGAGCCGCAGCGCGTCCGGGAAGGCGACCAGCAGCGCGGCCAGCAGCCCGAGCCGGCCCACGCTCTCCGCGAGCAGATACAGGGCGAGCGCCGCGGAGGAGCGGGCCGGCGGCACCCCGCACACGGTCATGAAACGCAGGTTCACCGCGCTCGCGCCGAGCCCGGTGGGCAGCAGATGGTTGGCCGCACCCGCCGCGAACTGCGTGGCCAGCAGCCGCCCCTTCGGCAGCGGCTGGACCACCGCGCCCTGCCGGCCGAACGCGGCCGCGACCCAGGTCAGACAGGTGGCCCCGGCCGCGGCCAGCAGCCACGGCCAGGAGGCGGTGCGCAACTGGCCGAAGCCCTCGGCCAGCACCGAGCGGTGCCGCGCCGCCGCCACCGCCACGAGCAGCAACGGGACCAGGCACAGCGCCCGGCGGACGGGGACGCGCCGGGGGTGGCGCCCCGGGGCGACGTCGGGGAGTCGTAGCGCTGTCACACCGGGAGAGGTTCTCCGCGCCGCGCCAACGGCGGGTGGCGCGGGCGCGGACGGCGGCTTACGGACGGGCAGCGGGTGAGACTCACGCGCGGGCCGCGGATGCGCGGGGGAAGAGGCGCGGACATTGACCTCAATGTTGCTTGAGGTTCTACCGTCTCTCCCATGAGCATGGAGACCACCGCATGGACGCAGCTGCACAGCGTGATGACCGCGCAGGCGGAACGACGTCCCTTCGCCCGCGCCACACTGCGCCGCATCGCCGCCTTCGCCCGCCCGCACCGCGCGGGCATCGCCCGGTTCGTGCTGCTCGGGGTGGTGACGGCCCTGCTCGCGGTGGCGACCCCGGTGCTCGCCGGCCGCGTCGTCGACGCGATCGTGGCGGGGCACGACTCCGGCACGGTCGTCCGGCTCTCCCTGCTCATCGCGCTCGTCGCCCTCGCCGAAGCGGGGCTCGGCATCCTCGGCCGGCGCCTGTCGGCGACGCTCGGGGAGGGGCTCATCCTCGACCTGCGTACGGCTGTGTTCGATCATGTGCAGCGCATGCCCGTGGCGTTCTTCACGCGTACTCGTACGGGAGCGCTGGTCAGCCGTCTCAACAACGACGTGATCGGCGCCCAGCGGGCCTTCGCCAACACCCTGTCGGGCGTGGTGTCCAACGTGGTGACGCTGCTGCTCACCCTCGCCGTCATGCTCACCCTGTCCTGGCAGATCACCCTGCTCGCGCTGGTGCTGCTGCCGGTGTTCGTGCTGCCGGCCCGCCGGATGGGCAGCCGGATGGCTCGGATGCAGCGGGAGGCGGCGGCGCTGAACGCGGCCATGGGCACCCGGATGACCGAGCGGTTCTCCGCGCCCGGCGCCACCCTGGTCAAGCTGTTCGGCCGCCCGGAGGAGGAGTCGGCGGAGTTCGCGGCCCGCGCCCGCCGGGTGCGCGACATCGGCGTGCGCACGGCGACGGCCCAGTCCGTCTTCATCACCTCCCTCACCCTGGTCTCCGCGCTCGCCCTGGCCCTCGTCTACGGCCTCGGCGGCTGGTTCGCGCTGCGCGGCACCCTGGAGGCGGGCGCGGTCGTCTCCCTCGCCCTGCTGCTGACCCGGCTCTACGCCCCGCTCACCGCGCTCGCCGGGGCCCGCGTCGAGGTCATGTCCGCGCTGGTCAGCTTCGAGCGGGTCTTCGAGGTGCTCGACCTGAAGCCGCTCATCGAGGAGAAGCCCGACGCCGTCGAGGTGCCGGCGGGCCCGGTCGCCGTCGAGTTCGACGACGTCCACTTCTCCTACCCCTCCGCCGACCAGGTCTCCCTCGCCTCCCTCGAGGAGGTCGCCGCCCTCGACACCCGGGGCGGCAGCGAGGTCCTGCGCGGCATCTCCTTCCGCGCCGAACCCGGCCAGACCGTCGCGCTCGTCGGCTCCTCCGGCGCCGGCAAGTCCACCATCGCCCAGCTGCTGCCGCGCCTGTACGACGTCGACGCGGGGGCCGTGCGGATCGGCGGCGTCGACGTGCGTGACGCGAGCGCCGCCTCGCTGCGGGCCACGCTGGGCATGGTCACCCAGGACGGCCACCTCTTCCACGACTCGGTCCGCGCCAACCTGCTCCTCGCCCGGCCCGAGGCGTCGGACGAGGAGCTGTGGGAAGCCCTGGGCCGCGCCCGCCTCGACGAGGTCGTCCGCTCCCTGCCCGACGGCCTGGACACGGTCGTCGGCGAGCGCGGCTACCGGCTCTCCGGCGGCGAACGCCAGCGCATGACCATCGCCCGGCTGCTGCTGGCCCGGCAGCGGGTCGTCATCCTCGACGAGGCCACCGCCCACCTGGACAACACCTCGGAGGCGGCCGTCCAGGAGGCGCTCACCGAGGCGCTGGAGGGCCGCACCGCCGTGGTGATCGCCCACCGGCTGTCCACCGTCCGCGCCGCCGACCAGATCCTGGTCGTCGAGTCCGGCCGGGTCGTGGAGCGCGGCACACACGAGGAACTCCTCGCGGAGTCCGGCCGCTACGCAGAACTCCACCGCACCCAGTTCGCACACCGGAGGGAGCCGGACGCCGGAGTGGCGGTGGGCTGAGCCCGCGGACGCCGGGCAGAGGCGGCGACGCGCGGCCCGAGGGCGGGCTGATGGCGTGGATGCCGGGCCGGTGACGGATCGGGGGCCGGGCCGAGGTGGCGGCGCCGGTGCGGCGGTGGGCTTCTGACGCGGACGCCGGGCCGGTGGCCGGCCTGACGTGGCGACGCCCCTTCGGGGTGAGTTCGTAGCGCGGACTCCGGCCCGGCGGTGGGTGATGGCGGGTCGCCGGGCCGTCGGGGTGAGGTGGCGGACACCGGCCAGGGGGCGGCTGAGGGGCGCTCGCCGGGTCGGGGTGGGGCCGAGGTCGTGGTGCCCGGTCGTCTGCAACGGCGGCCGCACCTACTTCTTCCGGACCGGGATGCCCTACGACCCGCCGAGCCAGTCCGCATGGATGAACGGCCCCACGAAGGGGTGCGCCGCCCACAGGGTCGCGGACTCCGTCACCGGCCACCAGGCCTACGGCCTCGGCAGCCACTGCTCCTTCAACGCCGACCCCGGGATCACCGCCGACCGCGCCGTCGAAGCACCGGACGACCCGGCCGTCCGCTTCACGAGCACGGTGACGGTCTCCTCGGCGGCACCGGTGCGGGAGGAGCTGAGCCGCACCACGTGTGAGGCGCCGCAGCCTGGATACGCGGTGTGCACGGCGTCACGGCCCCTGGCGGAAGGCCCTCCCTGCCATGACCAGCGAAAACGAGCCCGGTACGCGCTCGGAGATCACCCTCCGGGTGAACGGCAAACCCCACACCCTGCTCGTCGACCACCGGCGGGTCCTGCTGGACCTGCTGCGTGAGGATCTCGATCTCACCGGGTCGAAGAAGGGCTGCGACCACGGCCAGTGCGGTGCCTGCACCGTGCTGGTCGACGGGCGCCGCCTCAACAGCTGCCTGCTGCTCGCCGTCACCCTCGACGGCAGCGAGGTCACCACCATCGAGGGCCTGGGCGGCGACGGCGAGGAGCCGCACCCGCTCCAGCGGGCCTTCCTGGAACGCGACGCCTTCCAGTGCGGCTACTGCACCCCGGGCCAGATCTGCTCCGCCGTCGGCATGCTCGCCGAGGCCGCGGCCGGTCACCCCTCCCACGTCACCGACCCCGTCGAGCCCTCCGGCCGGCCCGTCCCGCTGGACCGGGCCGAGATCCGTGAGCGGCTCAGCGGCAATCTGTGCCGGTGCGGGGCCTATCCGCGCATCGTCGAGGCCGTCGAGGACGTGATCCGGTGAAGGCGTTCGGATACCTCAGGCCGCGCACCGTCGAGGAGGCCGCCGAGGCGTACGCCGCCCATCCCGGCGCCCGCTACCTCGCCGGCGGCACCAACCTGGTCGACCTGATGAAACTCGGGGTGGAGAGCCCCGCCCTCCTCATCGACGTCGGCCGGCTGCCGCTGGACCGGATCGAGCAACTGCCGGACGGCTCGGTGCGCGTCGGCGCCACCGTCCGCAACAGCGACCTCGCCGCCCATCCACTGGTCCGCGACCGCTACCCGGTGCTGTCCCAGGCGCTGCTCGCCGGCGCCTCCGGGCAGCTCCGCAACGCGGCCACGACCGGCGGGAACCTGCTCCAGCGGACGCGCTGCCCCTACTTCCAGGACCTGGACAAACCCTGCAACAAAAGGGTGCCGGGCAGTGGCTGCGGCGCCCTGCAGGGCGTCCACCGGGACCACGCCGTCTTCGGGCACTCCGAGGACTGCATCGCCACGCACCCCTCCGACATGGCCGTGGCGCTCGCCGCCCTCGACGCCCGGGTCGAGCTGTACGGCACCGAGGGCACCCGGAGCATCCCGGTGACCGACTTCCACCGCCTGCCCGGTACGCACCCGGAGCGGGACACCGAGATCCGCCCCGGCGAACTGATCACCGGCGTGCTGCTCCCGGCCGCCCGGGCCGGCATCCCCTCCGCCTACCGCAAGGCCCGCGACCGCGCCTCCTACGCCTTCGCGCTCGCCTCCGTCGCCGTCGTCCTGCGCGTCGAGGACGGCATCGTCGACCGGATCGGCCTGGCCTTCGGCGGCCTGGCCCACCGTCCCTGGCGGGCCCACCACGCGGAAACGGCCCTCCTCGGCGCCGCCGCGACCCGACCGGCCTACGAAGGCGCGATCGACCTGGAACTCGACCGGGCGGAGCCCCTCCGGGACAACGCCTACAAGGTCCCCCTGGCTCACAACCTGGCCCTGGACGCCCTGACCCGCCTGACCCCCAGCCCCATCCCGGCCTGACCCCCAGGAGCCCCCATGCCCTCCAGCCCCCCGCCCCCGAACGGTCCCGCGACCCACGGCGGCCTCCGGTGGGGCGACGCGTCGGTCGGGAGCGCTCTGCCGGGAGGTGCCGCGCCGCCGCGCGGGAGCCGGCCGTCCGACCATCCGGCCGAGCCCTCCGCCGGCCGTACGGTGGCCCAGGGCGGTCTGCCGGGCGCAGCCCCCTCGACGCCCGGACACTCGCTCAGGGACGCCTCCCCGAGCCGACACGGGCAGCAGGAAGACGCGGCGACGGCCGAAGCCGACGCGCCCCCCGGCGAACCGACGCCGCACGGCGTTCCGCACGGCGTTCCGCACGGCGGCACCCCCTCGCTCCCCGGTGCTCTGCCGGGGGACTCGGTCCGTGTGACGGGCGGTGGGCCGGTAGGCCGCCGCGGGATGCGGGGGAGCCCGGCGGGGGGCGAGGATCCGCTGATGCCGGGTGGGATGCCCGGTGAGGGTCCTCTGGCCGCCGGTGAGGACTCCCTGACGCCCGGCGGTCTGCCCGGGGACGAGCCTCCGGGTGGGTGGACGGAGGGTGCCGGGAAGGGGGGTGCCGTGGCCGCCGGGGTGCGGGACGCCCGGCCCTGGCAGGAGCCCACCCCCCGTACCGGGACCGCGCTCGGGGCCTCGGTCGGGCGGCGGGAGGGGGCCGAGAAGGTGCGGGGACTTGCGCGGTACGCCGGGGAGTACGCGCCGGGCGGGCGGGTGCACGGGTGGCCGGTGCCTGCCGGGGTGGCCCGGGGGCGGGTGACCGGGGTGGACACCTCGGCCGCCCTGGCGCTGCCCGGGGTGCTCGACGTGCTCACGCCGGGGGACGCCCCCCGGCTCGCCGCACCCGAGGACGCCACCCTCGCCGTACTGCAGAACGCCCGCGTCCCGCACCGGGGCTGGTGCGTCGCCCTGGCCGTCGCCGAGACGCCGGAGGCGGCGCGGGAGGCCGCGCGCGCCGTCCGGGTCACGTACGCCGTCGAGGCGCACGACGCCGACCTCCGGCCGGACCATCCGGGCGGCTACGAGCCCGAGGAGGCCAACGGCGGCGAGCCCGGCCGGCTCGAGGTCGGCGACCCGGAGGCCGCCTACACCGCCGCCCCGGTCCGCGTCGACACCGGCTACCGGGTCCCCCCGCTGCACAACCACCCCATGGAGCCCCACACGAGCACCGCCGAGTGGGACGGCGACCGGCTCACGGTGTACACCTCCAGCCAGGGCGGCACGACCGTGCAGTCCGTGCTCGCCGGGCTGTTCCGGCTGCCCGAGGACCAGGTGACGGTGGTCGCCGAACACGTCGGCGGCGGCTTCGGCTCGAAGGGCACGCCACGCCCCGACGTCGTCCTCGCCGCCCTCGCCGCCCGCCGCACCGGACGGCCCGTCACCGTCGCCTGCCCGCGCCGCCACATGCCCACCACGGTCGGCCACCGCGCGCCCACCCTGCACCGCCTGCGCCTCGGCGCGACCCCCGACGGCCGGCTCACCGCCGTGCTGCACGAGGTGACCACCCACACCTCGCACGTCAAGGAGTTCGTCGAGCAGGCCGCCGTACCCGCCCGCGTCATGTACACCACCCCGCACCTGCTCAGCTCCCACCGCGTGGTGCCCCTGGACGTCCCCAGCCCCTCCTGGATGCGCGCCCCCGGCGAGGCCCCCGGCATGTACGCCCTGGAATCCGCCATGGACGAACTCGCCGACGCCCTCGGCCTGGACCCCGTGGAACTGCGGATCCGCAACGACGCCGACCGCGAGCCGGGCAGCGGCAGCCCCTTCTCCAGCCGGCACCTCGTGGAGTGCCTGCGCGAGGGCGCCCGCCGCTTCGACTGGGACCGCCGCGACCCCCGCCCCGGCACCCGTACCGAGGGCCCGCTGCTGCTCGGTACCGGCGTCGCCGCCGCCACCTACCCCGCCATGGCCTTCCCCTCCACCGCCACCGCCGACGCCCTGCCCGACGGCACCTTCGTCGTCCGGATCAACGCGGCCGACATCGGCACCGGCGCCCGTACCGTCCTCGCCCAGGTCGCCGCCGACGCGCTCGGCGTGCCCCTGGACCGGGTGCGCACCGAGGTGGGCCGCACCGATCTGCCCCCGGCCTCCCTGGCCGGCGGCTCCTCCGGCACCGCCTCCTGGGGCTGGGCCGTCCACGAGGCCTGCACCGACCTGGCCACCCGGCTCGCCGCCCACCCCGGCCCGCTGCCCGCCGAGGGCCTTCAGACCCGCGCCGACACCACCGGGCGCGCCGACGCCGACAGCCGCTACGCCCGGCACGCCTTCGGCGCCCACTTCGCCGAGGTCGCCGTCGACACCGTCACCGGCGAGATCCGCGTACGACGGCTGCTCGGCGTCTACGCCGCCGGACGCATCCTCAACGCCCGCACCGCCCGCTCCCAGTTCGTCGGCGGCATGACCATGGGCCTCGGCATGGCGCTGACCGAGGGCAGCACCCTGGACCGCCCCTTCGGCGACTTCGCCGAGGCCGACCTCGCCTCCTACCACGTACCCGCCCACGCCGACGTGCCCGACATCGAGGCCCACTGGATCGAGGAGGACGACCCCCACCTCAACCCGATGGGCAGCAAGGGCATCGGCGAGATCGGCATCGTCGGCACCGCCGCCGCGATCGGCAACGCCGTCCACCACGCCACCGGCATCCGCTTCCGCGAGCTGCCCCTCACCCCCGACCGCCTCCTCACCGCCCTGCTCTCCGAGGGATGACGGCCCGGCGGACACACGCGAAGGAGGACCGCCTGCGGTGACGGGTCTGCTGTGGGAGTACGACGGATACGACCCCGCGGAGGAACGCCTGCGGGAGTCCCTGTGCACCCTGGGCAACGGCCGCTTCGCCACCCGCGGCGCCCTGCCCGAGTGCACCGCCGACGCCGTGCACTACCCCGGCACCTACGCCGCCGGCTGCTACGACCGGCTCACCTCGAAGGTCGCCGGACGCCTGGTCGAGAACGAGGACATCGTCAACCTGCCGAACTGGCTGCCACTGCGCTTCCGCGTCCCCGGCCGCGACTGGCTCACCCCCGACACCGCCCCCGTCGCCGAGCACCACCTGGCCCTCCACCTGGACCCCGGCGTCCTGGAACGCCGCACCCGCTACCGGCTCGGCCCCCGCGGCACCCTCCTGGTCCGCCAGCTCCGCCTCGTGCACATGGCCGACCCCCATCTCGCCGCCCTGCGCACGGACTTCACCGCCGAGAACTTCACCGGCGACCTCGAGGTCGAGGCCGCGATCGACGGCGGCGTCACCAACTCCGGCGTGGACCGCTACCGGGACCTGGACGGCCGCCACCTCACCGACGTCGAGGCGGGGCGCGCCGCACCGGGCACGGCGTGGCTGCGCTGCCGCACCCGGACCGCCGACACCGGCATCGGCCTCGCCTCCCGGCTCACCGCCGACGCGCCCGTCTCCGACACCGGCGAGGCGCGGCGGGCCGTACAGCGGCTGCGGCTGCGGCTGGCCCCGGGCCGCCGGGTCACCGTCGACAAGACGGTCGCCCTGCACACCTCCCACGACCCGGCCATCAGCGACCCGCTGTGCGCCGCCGTCGACCGGGTCGCCGACGCGCCCTCCTTCGACGACCTGCTGGGCTCCCACACCACCGCCTGGGAACAGCTGTGGCGGCGGGCCGAACTCGACGTCCCCGGCGACCCGGGCCGCATCCTGCGCCTGCACCTCTTCCACGTGCTGCAGACCCTCTCCCCGCACACCGCCGACCTGGACGTCGGCGTGCCCGCGCGCGGACTGCACGGCGAGGCCTACCGCGGGCACGTCTTCTGGGACGAGCTGTTCGTCCTGCCGTACCTCAACCTGCACCTGCCCGAGGTCTCCCGCGCCCTGCTGCACTACCGCCACCGCCGCCTGGACGCCGCCTGCCACGCGGCCCACGAGAGCGGCCGGCGCGGCGCGCTCTACCCCTGGCAGAGCGGCAGCGACGGCCGCGAGGAGACCCAGCAGATGCACCTCAACCCCCGCTCGGGACGTTGGCTGCCCGACCACTCCCGGCTGCAGCACCACGTCGGCTCGGCGGTGGCGTACAACATCTGGCAATACTGCGAGGCCAGCGGCGACATCGACTTCCTGCACACCGAGGGCGCCGAGATGCTGCTGCACATCGCCCGCTTCTGGGCCGACTCGGCCCGCTACGACGAGCATCTCGGCCGGCACCGCATCCGGGGCGTCGTCGGCCCCGACGAGTACCACGACGCCTACCCCGACGCGCCCGGACCCGGCCTGGACGACAACGCCTACACCAACGTCACCGCCGCCTGGGTGCTCATCCGCACCCTGGACCTGCTGCGCGCCCTGCCCGAGCCGCGCGCCCGCGAACTCACCGAGGGCCTCGGCCTGGAGCCGGACGAGCTCGCCCGCTGGGAGGAGGTCTCCCGCACCCTCCACGTCCCCTTCCACGACGGTGTGATCAGCCAGTTCGAGGGCTACGGCCATCTCGCCGAGCTGGACTGGGACGGCTACCGCGAGCGCTACGGCGACATCCGGCGCCTGGACCGGATCCTGGAGGCGGAGGGCGACACCGTCAACCGCTACAGGGCGTCCAAACAGGCCGACGTGCTGATGCTCGGCTATCTGTTCTCCCCGGCCGAACTCCAGCGGCTGTTCGCCCACTTGGGTCACCGGCTCGACGAGGACACCTGGCGCGCGACGGTCGACCACTATCTGCACCGCACCACGCACGGCTCCACCCTGAGCGGCCTGGTGCACGGCTGGATCCTGGCCCGCGCCCGCCGCGCCGGTGCCTGGACCTTCGTCCAGGAGACCCTGCGCGGCGACGTCGCCGACGTCCAGGGCGGCACCACCGGCGAGGGCATCCACCTCGGCGCCATGGCCGGCACCCTCGACCTCGTGCAGCGCTGCCTGACCGGCCTGGAGACCCGCGACGGCATGCTCTGGCTCGACCCGGTCCCGCTCCCGGAGCTCTCCTCCTACGGCTTCTCGCTGCGCTACCAGGGCCACTGGGGCGTCCATCTGCGGCTGCGTTCCGGCCAGTTGGAGGCCGTCGTGCCGGCGTCCTCCGGCCGCCCGCCGATCGACATCCGGCTGCCGGACCGGGTGGTGCGGGTCCGGCCGGGCGAGCGGGTGCGGATGGCGCTGCCGGACTGAGGGAAAGGGCTGCGTGAGCGGACGATGCGGCATGATGCGTGCCCGGGCGAGTGGGGGAGTGGACGATGCGGGAGACGGAGGAGACCACGGCGGGCGCCCCGTTGCGCGCCCTGGCCGTCGACGACGAGGAGCCGGCCCTCGAGGAACTGGTGTACCTGCTCGGCGAGGACCCGCGGGTCGACACGGTCGTGCCCGCGCTCGACGCCACCGAGGCGCTGCGCCGGCTCGAACGGGCCAGGGACGCCGGGCCGGATTCCGCCGAGGCCGTCGACGTCGTCTTCCTGGACATCGACATGCCCGGCCTCGGCGGCCTGGACCTCGCGCGGCTCCTCGGCGGCTTCAGCGCCCCGCCGCTGATCGTCTTCGTCACCGCCCACGAGGACTTCGCGCTGCGCGCCTTCGACCTCAAGGCCGTGGACTACCTGCTCAAGCCGCTGCGCAAGGAGCGCTTCGCGGAGGCCGTGCGCCGCGTCGCCGAGCTGACCCGCGCCGGGCAGGGCCCCCGGCCCCCCGTCCGTGCGGCGGGCGGCCCCGGCCCGGAGCCGGCCGGGGCGCTCGGTGACCAGGTCCCCGTGGAACTCGGCGGGGTGACCCGGTTCGTGCCCATCGCCGACATCACCTGCGTCGAGGCCCAGGGCGACTACGCCCGCCTGCACACCGCGCACGGCAGCCACCTGGTGCGGATCCCGCTGTCCGCGCTGGAGGAGCAGTGGCGCTCGCGGGGGTTCGTGCGCATCCACCGCAGCCGGCTCGTCGCCCTCGGCCGCATCGAGGAACTCCGCCTGGACGGCGGCAACCTGACCGTCAGGATCGGCGACCGCGTCCTCGCCGTGAGCCGCCGCAACGCCCGCGAACTGCGGGATCTGCTGACCCGACGGGCCAGCGGCGCCGTCGACCGCGCCCGCTGACCCCAGGCCCGGCGCCGACCGGGTGCCGAACCCTGTCACGCGTCTACCTGACCGGTGGCGCGCTGCGTACACTCGCCGCAACGAGGTGATCACCGCGGCGTCGGGGAGTGCGTCATGGATCCGGATTCCGCCCCGCACGAGCAGTCGCCGTCCACGCGTGAAGAGGCGGCCGCCGGGCGCGGAGAGCCGGTCACCGGTGCCGGAGCAGCCGCCGACGGGAGGCGGGAAGGCGTGGCCGGGCGGCGGGAGGTCGTCACCGCAGGCCCCCATGCGCCGCGCGCCCACCGCCCCGGACGCCCGCCGACCGGGACCGCCTCCGCGACCGAAGTCGGCGCGACCGTCTCAGGGCTGATGCGGCGTCAGTTGCGTGCCGCTCTCTCGGCGGTGGTCCTGCTCGTCGTCCCGCTCGGGCTGCTGCCCGTACTTCTGGCCGGTACGGGGCCCGACGTCCCGCTCGCCGGCTGGCTCGTCCTGGGGGTGGCGCCGTACCCCGTCCTGCTCGGCGCGGGGGCCTGGTACGTCCGCCGGGCCGAGCGCAACGAGGGTGATGTGACCGGGCGTTGAACCAGACGTACGCAATCGCCGGGGTGTCGGCCGTGGTCCTCGCCACGGTGCTCGTCGGCGCGCTGGGTCTGCGGATCTCCCGCACCACCTCCGACTTCTACGTCGCCTCCCGCAGCGTCCCGCCCCGGCTCAACGCCTTCGCCGTCAGCGGCGAGTACCTGTCCGCCGCGTCCTTCCTCGGCGTCGCCGGACTGCTCCTCGCCCAGGGCGCCGACATGCTCTGGTTCCCCATCGGCTACACCGCCGGCTTCCTGGTCCTGCTGGTCTTCGTCGCCGCTCCGCTGCGCCGCTCCGGCGCCTACACACTGCCGGACTTCGCCGAGGCGCGGCTGGAGTCCCGGGCCGTGCGGCGTATCGCGAGCGTCCTGGTGGTCGGGGTCGGCTGGCTCTACCTGCTGCCCCAGCTGCGCGGCGCCGGACTGACCCTGCGGCTGCTCACCGGGGCGCCCGGCTGGTTCGGCGGCCTGGTCGTCGCCGCCGTCGTGACGGGGGCCGTGGCCGCGGGCGGCATGCGCAGCATCACCTTCGTCCAGGCCTTCCAGTACTGGCTGAAACTCACCGCCCTGCTGGTGCCCGCCGTGTTCCTGCTGCTCGCCTGGCGCGCGGACTCGGCCCCGGCGCCGGCCTGGGACGAGCGGCCGGTCTTCCAGCGCTCGACCCAGGTGCGCGTCGACCGCCCGCTGACCCTCACGGTCCGCGAACCGGTCCGCGTCACCGCGGCCACCGGTACCGTCGACGGCCGCACCCGGGACGGCGGCCCGCTCACCCTCGCCCCCGGCACCCACCGCGTCGCCGCCGGCACCACCCTGCGCTTCCCGTCGGGTACGCCCGTACCGCTGCCCGACGACGAGACCGGGCCGGCGGCACCGTCGAGTTGGGCGAAGCCGCTGTCGGCCGGCCGCGAGCAGCACGGCCTGTACGCCACCTACGGGCTGATCCTCGCCACCTTCCTCGGCACCATGGGCCTGCCGCACGTCGTCGTCCGCTTCTACACCAACCCCGACGGCCGCGCCGCCCGCCGCACCACCGTCGTCGTCCTCGGCCTGCTCGGCGCCTTCTACGTGCTGATCCCCCTCTACGGCGCGCTCGGCCGGCTCTACGCCCCCGATCTGCTGCTCACCGGCGACACGGACGCGGCGGTCCTCGTCCTGCCCCAGCGGCTGATCGGCGGCGTCGGCGGCCATCTGCTCGGTGCGCTCGTCGCGGGCGGGGCCTGCGCGGCGTTCCTGTCCACCGTCTCGGGCCTCACCATGTCGGTGGCGGGCGTCCTCGCCCAGGACGTGCTGCCGACCCTCGGCATCCGGCACTTCCGGCCGGCCACCCTGCCGGCGATCGCGGTGCCCACCGCCGCCGGCGCCGTCGTCAGCGACCTGCCCGTGGCGGACGCGGTCGGCCTCGCCTTCGCCGTCTCCGCCTCCTCCTTCTGCCCGCTGCTCGTTCTCGGCATCTGGTGGCGCGGCCTGACGCCGCCCGGCGCGATCGCCGGGCTGGTCCTCGGCGGCGGCTCGGCGCTGCTCGCGGTGACGGTCACCATCGCCGGCGGGGCCCGCTCCGGCTGGCTGCACACCCTGCTGGCCTGGCCGGCCGTCTGGTCGGTGCCGCTGGGATTCGCCGCGATGGTGACGGTCTCGCTGGCCACCCGCGCCCGCGTACCGGCGAGCGCCGCCGCCACGATGGCCCGGCTCCATCTGCCCGAGACCCTGACCGCCGAGTCCCCGGCCGCCGAACCCCCGACCGGCCGTGTCACCCCGCACGAGGGCCGCCCATGAGTGTCCTGGGTGCCGCCGTACTGGCCCTCGCCGGTCTCGCGCTGTTCGCCCTCGGCGCGGCCCTCGGACACGCGGGCGCCCGCCGGCAGCAGGAGAACCCGGCCGGCCCCGGCACCCCGGTCGAGCGGGCCACCTTCCACACCCTGCACACCGCCTCGCTCGCCGCACCGCCCCTGCGCGCGGGCCTCGACCCCGACACGGCCCGCAAGGCGGCCCGGCGGCTGCGGCCGCTGCTCGGCACGGTCGCGCTGGCCCTCACCGACGAGGAGTCCGTGCTCGCCTGGGACGGCGTCGGCGACCACCACCGCGCCGAGGCCGAGGCCCGGCTCGCCCACGCCGTGCGCACGGGCCGCCCGCAGACCTTCGCGCTGTCCTGCGGCAACGAGACCTGTCCCGTGCGCTGGGGCGTCGTGGCGCCGCTCGGCGTCGACGGCCGGGCCCCGGGCACACTGGCCGCCTTCGCCGACGAGGAGTCGGCGGGCGTCGTCCGGGCCGCCGAGGAGGTGGCCCGCTGGGTGTCCGTGCAGCTCGAACTCGCCGACCTCGACCGGGCCCGCTCCAGCGTGATCGAGGCCGAGGTGCGGGCCCTGCGCGCGCAGATCTCGCCCCACTTCGTCTACAACTCGCTGGCCGTCATCGCCTCCTTCGTCCGCACCGACCCCGAGCGCGCCCGCGAACTCCTTCTGGAGTTCGCCGACTTCACCCGCTACTCGTTCCGCCGGGGCGGTGACTTCACCACCCTCGCGCAGGAGTTGCGCTCCATCGAGCAGTACCTCGAACTCGCCCGCGCCCGCTTCGGCCGGCGCCTGGAGGTCACCCTGAGGATCGCCCCGGAGGTCCTGCCCGTCACCCTGCCGTTCCTGTGCCTGCAGCCGCTCGTCGAGAACGCCCTCAAGCACGGCCTGGAGGAGTCCGTGGACCGCGGCCGCATCACGATCCTCGCGGAGGACGAGGGCACCGAGGCCCGGGTCGTCATCGAGGACAACGGCGTCGGCATGGACCCCGGGCGGCTCCGCGAGATCCTGCGCGGCGGCGGACCCTCCAGCGGCGTCGGTCTGAGCAACGTCGACATGCGCCTGCGCCAGGTGTACGGCGACGAGCACGGCCTGGTCATCGAGACCGGCGTCGGCGCCGGCACGAAGATCACCGTACGCGTCCCCAAGTTCCACCCGGGCATCCGCCCGGCGACCTGAGAGGAGAACCGGCCGATGACCGCCGACCGCGCCGTGGCCCTGCTGCGTGAACTCGGGGCCGAGCAGATGCCGCACCCCGGCGGCACCCTCCTGGCGCATCTGCGCCGCGTCCAGGACCGGCTGGCGCTCTGGCAGGCCCGCCCGGCCCTGCAGCTCGCCGGGCTGTGCCACGCGTTCTACGGCACCGACGGCTTCCCCGGCGCCCTGCTGCCCCTGGACCGCAGAGCGGATCTGCGGGCCGTGATCGGCACCGAGGCCGAGGAGATCGTCCACCTCTACGCCGCCTGCGACCGCAAGGCCACCTACCCCGGCCTCGCCCGGCCCGACGCCCCCTTCCACGACCGCTTCACCGGCCGTGCCGTCGTCCCCGTACCGCGGCTGCGCCGGGACTTCGCCGAGCTGACGGCCGCCAACGAACTCGACCTCGCCCGCCTCGACCCCGCCTTCCGCGACCGGTGGGGCCCCGACCTGCTGGCCCTGTTCACCCGCGTGCGGGACCTGCTGACCGCCGAGGCGTGGCTCGACTGCCGAACGCTCCTGGCCGGCCCCTCACGGTGACCCCTTCGCCGGTGCGCGTGGCCCGGCCGCTCAGGGGTACCCCGGTCACCGGACATCGCGGGGGCCAGCGGATCCCCCGGCTCCGGCGAAGGGCGGCCTCCCATGCCTCGCATCTCGGACGACCCCACGCACGACGCGGTCGACCTGCACTTCATCGGCAACGCGACCCTGCTGGTGCGCCACGGGCCGCTCACCCTGCTCACCGACCCCAACTTCCTGCACCGCGGCGAGTACGCCTACCTCGGACACGGGCTGGTGAGCCGCCGGCTGACCGAGCCGGCCCTCGACGTGGAGGAGCTGCCCCGCCTCGACGGGATCGTGCTCTCCCACCTGCACGGCGATCACTGGGACCGCCGGGCCCGCCGCCACCTGGACCGGACGGTGCCCATCCTGACCACCCCGCACGCGGCGCGCCGGCTGAAGGTGGTGCAGGGCTTCCGGCGCACCGCCGGCCTGCGCACCTGGCAGTCGCTCACCCTGCAGCAGGGCGGGGCCCAGGTCAGGGTGACCTCCCTGCCCGGCCGGCACGCCGGCCATCCGGTGCTGCGCGCCCTGCTGCCGCCCGTGATGGGCAGCATGCTGGAGTTCGGGCCGGTCGGCGGGCCGGTGCGCCTGCGCCTGTACCTCTCGGGCGACACGATGCTCTACGACGGGCTCGACGAGATCACCCGGCGCTTCCCGGTCGCCGACCTCGCCGTACTGCACCTGGGCGGCACCCTGCTGCCGGGCGGCTTCCTGGTCACCATGGACGGCGCGCAGGGAGCGGAACTCGCCCGGCGTCTGGACCCGCGGCTGCTGTTGCCCGTGCACTACGGCGACTACACGGTGATGCGCTCACCGCTGTCCGCGTTCCTCGCGCAGGCGGACCGGCTGGGCCTCGGCGATCGGATCGTCCCGTGCCGGCACGGTCAGCGGGCCCGCCTGACCCTGGAGCCCGGGGCTGTCCCCACGGTCGGCTGAAGGGGCAGCCTCACCAGTAGTGACGCCGGCCGGCGACCGCGTGCCCCATGGCTCCGAGAATCCAGAGGACCGCACCGATCACCACGAGGATGATGCCGATGGTCCACAGGATCGACAGGCCTGTGAGGAAACCGATGATGAGCAGGATGATGCCGAGGGCGATCATGACGTGCCTCCTGCGGATAGCAACGCTTCTGCCCTTTCTAGTGCCCCCAACTCGGCGGTATGTGCATCCCGTGCGCGGACTTTCGCGGCCGCGCCTCTCACACCGCCACGAGGTCCGCCCACCGCGTGACCCCGCCGGGGTGCAGCCGTAGGCCGTGCCGCGTCGCCAGGGCGTGCACGATCTCCTCGCCCCGGCCGTGCTCGTCCGGGTCGATCCCCGCCGGCGGCTGCCCGGCCGGGCGCGCGGGACCGGCGTCGGTGACCTCGACCCGCAGCGTGCCGCGCCCTTCCTCCCGGGTCCACGCCAGCCGCAGCACGGCGGGTGGCAGCGCGTGCACCACCGCGTTGGTGAGCAGCTCCGACACCACCAGCAGGGCGTCCTCCACGATCTGGGGGGACACGCTCCAGTCCGCGAGGACGGCCCCCGCCCGCCGGCGAACGGCGGAGACGCCGCCGGCGCCGGGCGGCAGCGGACACACGTGGTCGCAGGCCTCCCGAAGCAGCGTGTTGAGCTGTGCGGACATGTTCTCTCCTGGGGTGTGTGCGGCCGGCCGGGCGCCCGTCGTCGTAGGGCGCTCTTCCGGACCTCGTAGCACCGTAGGGAGACAAACCCGGACGGGTCAATGAATGGCGGTCGGCATTGTCGAACGCCCCGCAGCGTCGCGGTGCCCGGCACGGCACTGCCCACAAGCGAACCGCCCCGCGCGGTAATACGCTCGCATCATGGCCGGCCCAGTCCAGTCCATCGAACGGGCGGCGGCGATCCTGCGTCTGCTCGCCGGCGGCCCCCGCCGCCTCGGGCTCGGCGAGGTGGCGGCCTCGCTCGGCCTCGCCAAGGGCACCGCGCACGGCATCCTGCGCACGCTGCAGCACGTGGACTTCGTGGAGCAGGACGCGGCGACCGGCAAGTACCAGCTCGGGGCCGCCCTGCTGCACCTCGGCACCAGCTACCTCGACGTCAACGAGCTGCGGTCGCGCTCCATCAACTGGGCCGACGCCCTCGCCGCGCGCAGCGGGGAGGCGGTGCGCCTCGGCACGCCCCTGGAGGGCAGGGTGCTCGTCGTCCACCACGTCTTCCGGCCCGACGACACGCTCCAGACGCTGGACGTCGGCTCGCTGCTCCCGCTGCACGCCTCCTCGCTCGGCAAGGTCCTGCTGGCCTACGGAACCGCCTCACTGGAGCACCCGGAGGCGGAACTGGAGGCCTACACCCGGCACACCCTGGTCACCCAGGAGCGGCTCGGCCGGGCGCTCGCCGAGGTCCGCGAGCTCGGCTGGGCCGCCGAGATCCAGGAGATGAGCATGGGCGAGGCCGGACTCGCCGCGCCGATCCGGGGACAGGGCGGCCTCGTCGTCGGCGCCATCGGGCTGTCCGGGCCGGTCGAGCGGCTCTGCGACAGCCCGGGCCACCCCCGCCCGAATCTGATCACCCTGCTCCGGGAGGCCGCCCGGGCGATCTCCAGAGACCTGGGCGCCGCCCGCTGGTAGCCCCGGCCGGCCCGCCGCTCCCCGATCCGTCGGAAGGCACACCCGATCATGGCTGAACGGTACGTAATGTCCATCGATCAGGGCACCAACTCCACCCGATGCATCCTGTTCGACCACCAGGGGCGGCTGGTGTCGGTCGCGCAGAAGGAGCACCAGCAGCACTTCCCGCGGCCCGGCTGGGTCGAGCACGACGCCGTCGAGATCTGGCAGGCCCTCCAGCGGGTCGTGCCCGAGACGCTGTCCGAGGCCGGTGTCGACAAGGCGGAGGTCGCCGCCGTGGGCGTCGCCAACCAGCGGGAGACGACCGTGCTCTGGGACCGGCGGACCGGGGCCCCGCTGGGCCGGGCGATCGTCTGGCAGGACACCCGTACCGCCCCGCTCGTGGAGGAGTTCAGTGAGCGGCCCGGCGAGGAGTTCTTCCTCGAACGGTGCGGACTGCCGCCCTCGACGTACTTCTCCGCCCTGCGGCTGCGCTGGCTGTTCGACCACGTGGAGGGGCTCCAGCAGCGCGCGGCGGACGGCGAGGTGCTGTTCGGCACGATCGAGAGCTGGCTGATCTGGAACCTGACCGGAGGCGCCGACGGCGGCCTGCACATCACCGACGCCACCAACGCCAGCCGCACCATGCTGATGAACATCCGCACCCTCACCTGGGACGAGGAGCTGCTGGCCTTCTTCGGGGTGCCCCGCCCGATGCTGCCCGAGATCAGGTCCTCCGCCGAGACGTACGGCGAGGCCCGCGCCCTGCTGCCCGGCGTCCGCATCACGGCCGCCCTCGGCGACCAGCAGGCGGCCCTGTTCGGCCAGACCTGCTTCTCCCCGGGCGAGGCGAAGTGCACGTACGGCACCGGCAGCTTCCTGCTGCTCAACACCGGCAACGACGTCGTACGGTCGCGGCACGGGCTGCTGACCACCGTCGCCTACCGGATCGGCGACCAGCGGCCGGTCTACGCCCTGGAGGGCTCGATCGCCGTCACCGGCGCCCTGGTGCAGTGGTTCCGCGACCGGCTGGGACTGATCAGCAGCGCCCCCGAGATCGAGACCCTCGCCCGCACGGTCGAGGACAACGGCGGCTGCTACATCGTCCCCGCCTTCTCCGGCCTGTTCGCGCCCCGCTGGCGCAGCGACGCGCGCGGCGTCATCGTCGGCCTCACCTCCTACATCACCAAGGGCCACCTGGCGCGCGCGGTCCTGGAGGCCACCGGATGGCAGACCCGCGAGGTCGTCGACGCCATGAACGCCGACTCCTCGGTCGCCCTGAAGCAGCTCAAGGTGGACGGCGGCATGACCTCGGACAACCTGCTGATGCAGTTCGTCGCCGACGTCCTCGACGTGCCCGTGGTACGGCCCCTCGTCGCCGAGACGGTCTCGCTCGGGGCCGCCTACGCCGCCGGACTCGCCGCCGGGTACTGGCCGGACCTCTCGGTCCTGCGCAGCAACTGGCACCGCGCCGCCCAGTGGCTCCCCGACATGGACCCCGCCCACCGCGAGGCGGAGTACGACAACTGGCAACGCGCCGTGGAACGCTCCCTGGGCTGGGTCCGCCCGCCCCGCCCGGACTAGGTCCTGTCGTCAGACTCCCGTCGTCCGCCCGGAGGGCGGGCCCTGCGGCGTCAGGTGCGTGCTCTCGGCGTGCCGGGTCCTGGCCCTCGTACTGGATGTACTCGGGTCGGGGCCCGGTGCGGCGAGAGTGCGTGCATGGCGTTGTGGGGCAGGCGGGAGTTTGACGACAGGGCCTAGCAGCGCCGGTTTCAGCGGCGGCGAGCAGGTGAAGGTCTTGGCTGGGATCCGCGCCGAACGGCGCGGCGCCACGCGATGCCGTACGACAGCGAAGGCCGAGGAACATCCGTGTCGGAACATGAGCCGGCCGTGCGCTACACCGAAGTCGCGGACCAGGACGTACGTAGTCTGCGGACGCGGTACTGCCGGTTGCGCACCGAGACGGGCGCACCGGTCGCCGAGCTCGAGGCGCTCTCCTTCCGCGTCCGCTTCGGCGCGGTCGCCGTCGCCGCGGAAGGCATCGGTGGCGTGGAAACCCAGCCCGAGTTCCGGCGGCGGGGACACATGAGCCGGCTCCTGCGCCAGGCGCTGGCCGGTATGGCGCAGCGGGTGGACGTCGCGTTCGTGTCCGAGGGCATCGAGGAGGTGTACGAGAAGTTCGGCTTTGCCGGCGCTGTCGCAGACGGGGCCCTGGTCGTCCCCGTGCGCCATGTGGAACGTGCGACCGGGCACGATCCGGGGGATGCCGTCCCGGGGATCCGCAGTGGCTCGGCGGCAGATCTGCCGGCGATGGTCCGCCTGTACAACACCGCTCATGCGCAGCGGCCCTGGACCCATGAGCGGCACGCCGGCTGGAACCGGCTCGTTCCCCGGAGCACGTGGAATCCGGGGTCCCAGACCCTGGTTCTGCGCCGTCACGATGCCCTCGCGGGCTATGCGGTGCTGGAGGGTCGGGCCTTCGGTGACCCCATCGGATCGGTGATCGCCGACGAGCTGGTGGCCGAGGACGCGGCCGCGGCAGCCCTGCTGCTCGCCGGCCTCGCCAGGCTGTGCTGGAACAGGCGCTTGAGCGAGTTCACGGTCCGGGAGCCCGCCGACAGTCCGGTGGGCCGCGCGGCACGCCGGATGGGCTGCACCGAGCAGCGCGCGTTCCGGCCGAGCGGCGGAATGATGGCGGCCGTTCTGAACCGGGCGATGCTGGTGCGCACACTGGAGCCCGAGCTGCGCCGCCGGGCCGCCGGACAAGGGCCGGACCAGGGCCACGACACCGCCTTGACCGCACTGCGGCGCGGCGATCTGATCCCCGACGGCACCGCGCTCGTCCGGCTGCTTCTGGGTCACTGGTCGGCCGATGACGCCGATGCGGCGGGCGTGGTCCTGCCCGACCGGTACCGCGACCTGTGCGCCGCGTGGTTCCCCGGGGGCGGCACCGCGTCCCTGCCGACCCCGTACGCGCACCGCCTGGACCGCTACTAGGCCTTGCCGAACCCCTCGCCGGGCGCGGTGTCACCGGCGAGTAAAAGGGAGCGGAACGGGGTATTCCGGGGTGCCCGGTACGCGAACGGGTGCAGCAGGCAGGACGGTGCGCACCAGGTGGGACGGTCCATGCTCTACGTCTTCGGCCTCGCCTCGGCATGCATGCTGGGTGTCGGATTCGTCCTCCAGCAGCACGCCGCCGAGCGCGCGCCGGCCGCGGACGTGCTGCACTTCCGGCTGCTGTGGGACCTCGCCCACAGCCGCCTGTGGCTCGCCGGGATCGCCTGCATGGTGGCCGGGCAGATCCTCAGCGCGGTCGCGCTCGCCTCGGGCGACCTGTCCCAGGTGGAGCCGCTGCTGGTGACCAATCTGCTGTTCGCCATGGCGGTGGCGCGCCGGCTCACCGGGCAGCGGCTGGGCGGCTCCGGCTGGGTGGGGGTGCTGCTGCTCAGCGGGGGTGTGGCCCTGTTCATCCTGGCCGGGCGGCCCACGGGAGGCTCGGCGGACGTCGGTGCCTTCCGGCACTGGCTGGTCGTCGGGCTGGTGATCGGCACGGCCCTCGCGCTGATCGCCGCAGCCCGCCATCTGCCGCTGTTCGAGGAGCCCCCGCTGCTGGCTGCCGCCGCGGGCATCCTGTACGGGCTGCAGGACGCCCTGACCCGGGTGTCCACCGGCGTCCTGGGCGACGAGGGGATCCTCGCGCTGCTGCTGCGCTGGGAGCCGTACACGCTGGTCGCCCTCGCGGTGACCGGCCTGATGCTGGTGCAGAGCGCCTTCGAGGCGGGGCCGCTGCGGATGTCCCTGCCGACCCTGACGGCCGCCGAACCGCTGGCCGGGATCGCCTGCGGCATCGGCTTCCTCGGCGACCGGCTGAGCACCGACCCGGCGGCCCTGGCCGGCGAGAGCGGGGGCCTCGCGGCGATCGTCGCCGGCGTCTTCCTGCTGGCCCGGCACCCCGCGATGCCCGGCCACCGCACCCCCGACGGCGACGAGCGTCAGAACTGCCCCAGCTCCTAGGGTCTTCCGTTCGGTTCAGGCCGGATTGCCCCGACCGGCGTCCGTGCGTTCCCGGGGTGCCGCGTCCCAGGCGCCGCTGACCGAGGGCGCGCTCGCCAGGCCGATGCTGCCCGCGCCTATGAGCATGAAGCCGATCACCTCGGGCACCGTCCGCACCCCCAGCCCGATGTGCTCCTCGAACAGCGCCCACCCGAGCGCGACGCTGGTGAGCGCGTCGCCGAGGGTGAGCGCGGGCTGCGACGCGGTCAGGGACCCGGCGCGGAACGCACCCTGCAGCAGCAGGAAGCTGATCAGCCCGACCACGACCGTGGCGTACAGCGACCAGTGGGTGAACACGACGTCCAGCCCCTGCCCGATCCTGCCCACGACCTCCTTCATCAGCGCCGCGGTGCAGGCGAAGGACACCGCCGACGCCAGGCCGAGCAGCGCGGCACGCGGCCCCCCGGTCCGCGTCCGGGCGAGCAGCACCAGCAGCACCACCACGAGCAGCAGCGCACCGCCCGCCATCAGCCAGCGTCCGCCGGGCGCGGTGGCCACGCCGCTGGAGGGCGCGGCCGCCCCGAGGAAGAGGGCCAGCCCCAGCCCGAGGGCCACGAACGCCGTCCAGGTACGCCGGTCGGGACGGTGGTGGAAGACCACGCTGCCCACCACCAGCGTGAACAGCAGCTCACTGGTCAGCAGGGGCTGGACGACGGACAGGCTGCCCACGGCCAGTGCCGAGGCCTGCAGCACGCTGGACACGATGAGCAGCGAGGTACCGGCCAGCCAGTGCGGCCGGCGTGTCACCTTCGTCAGCCAGCGCACGGCGTGCCGCGCTCCGCTGCGGTCGTCCGGCTCGTCCGTCGCGGCACGCCGCTGGAGGACCGAGGCGGAGGCGTTGGACAGCGCCGCCAGCAGGGACAGAACGATGGTGAGGGCTCCCACGTCCACTCATCCGAATCGGGCGGCGAGCCGTCGGTACAGGGCCGGAGCCGTGCCCCGCAGCCGGGCCGGCAGCCGCAGCCAGCCGGGTACGTACACCTCGTCCTCGCCCCTGCGGACGGCCCGCCACACGGCGTCCGCCACCCGCTCCGAGGACACGGGCCGGGGCCGGGAGCGCACGTACGGCACACCGCGCCGGTCGAAGAACGGGGTGTCCACGACGCCCGGCACCACATGGGTGACCCCCACGCCGGTCCCCCGCAGCTCGTAGCGCAGGGCGTCCGCGAACGCCCCGAGCCCGGCCTTGGCGGCCGAGTACACCGCCTCGCCCCGCACCCCCACGCTGCCCGCCACCGAGCCGACGAGCACCACCCGGCCGGAGCCCGCCGCGACCATCGACGGCAGCAGATGCCGCACCAGGCGGAGGGGGGCCAGCAGGTCGACGCCCACGACCTCGTCGATGGCCGCGCGCGGCATGGCGGTGAAGTCGCCGGCCCAGCCGACGCCGGCGTTCGCCACCAGTAGCTCCACCGGGCCGGCGCGGTCGAGCACGAACTCGGCGAGCCGGTGGTCGCCGCCGGGCCGGCTCAGGTCCGCCGGGAAGGCGACGGCCGATGCCCGGGCGGCCACGCGCTCCAGCCGCGTCGCGTCCCGCCCCGTCAGCACCAGGCGCCAGCCCTCGGCGGCCAGCCGCTGTGCCACGGCCGCGCCGATACCGGACGAGGCACCGGTCACCAGGGCCGTGCGCCGGCGGTCGCTCCCGTCGGCCGCGAACCGCACGGGCGTGGACACGGTCCGTGCGCGGGCCGGCGATCCTGCGGGGGAGGGACGGTGGGACATGGACTGACCTCGCTGGCGGCGGACGCGGGGGCCGACTCGGTGAGCCGGGGGTATCCCCTGGCCCACCTGCCGAAACACCGCGGTCGTCGAGTACCCCGCAAAGAATTCAGATAAATCAGGACATGTGCGCGTAAGACCGGCATAAAGGGGGACCCTTGCATGAGGCAATGAACTCCTTTGCGGAGAGGAGACGACAGCCATGTCGTATCCACACCAGCAGTCCGGGAGCATGAGCACGCATCCCGAGTTCGCGGAGATGCGTGACCGACTCGAGCGGACGGCCTCCAGCGGCCGGGCGATCGCCGTAGAGGGGCTCATCCTCCTCACCGGTCTCTACTGCGCCATCTCGCCCTGGGTCGTGCACTTCTCCCTCAACCGCTTCATCGCGGTCAACAACCTGATTCTCGGGATCAGCATCGCCCTCATCGGGGCCGGACTGGCCCTCGCCCCCGAGCGGATGTTCCGCCTGGCCTGGGTCCTCGCCCCCATCGGCGTGTGGCTTCTGATCTCCCCCTGGGTGGTCACCCTCGGGCACACCGCTCGTGCCGGCATCATCTGGAACAACTGCGTGCTGGGCGCGATCACGGCCCTCCTGGGCCTCGCCGCCATGGGACTCACCGTCGGCCTCGCCCGACGCCCCGCCCACTGACCCCCTGTGCCGTGTCCGCGCCGTCCGCGCGGGCACGGCACCCCTGTGTGCCCCATGCGCTCCGCCCGTGCGAGTGGCCTCGCGGACGGCGCCGTTTACCGAAAACGCCTGCGGGTCACCCACTGGTGATGGCAGAGACCGGGTCCGAGGGAGTGCGCCATGCCGCTGGTGGCCGACTACGTACTGCAGCGCCTGACCGAATGGGGCGTGAAGCGTGTCTACGGATATCCGGGGGACGGGATCAACGGGTTGCTCGGTGCGTTCGACCGGGCGTCGGG